>NZ_CP150248.1:0-600000 GCF_037975285.1 Ornithinibacillus sp. FSL M8-0202 | reverse complement strand
TTTTAATAGACTTGGTCGGATATCGTCGTTATGGTCACAATGAAATGGATGAGCCTAGGGTGACACAACCTAAGCTATATAGCCTGATCGATAATCATCCAACTCCTGCCAATGTTTTTGCTAATGAATTAATGGGTAAAGGAGTAGTAACTAAAGAAGAATTTGACCAAATGGTAGATAAGGTTGAACAAAATCTAAAAGCAATTTACGATGGTATGAAAGAAACGGAAATTGCTAAAGTAGAATGTAAACCAATGCCAGATGCTCTAAATACCGATTTAGAAAAATATGAAACTGCTGTATCCATGGATGATTTAGTATCGCTTAATGAAGAATTATTCAAGCGACCTGAGGGCTTTACAGAAAATAAAAAGCTTGCAAGAATCTTCAAGCGTCGTAAAGAAGCATTAAACGAAGGAAATACAGTTGATTGGGGTGCAGGGGAAGCGCTTGCTTATGCAAGTATCCTTAAAGATGGTATTCCTATTCGTTTAACAGGTCAGGACTCTGAACGTGGTACATTTGCACACCGTCATGCCGTTTTAAATGATGCGGTTACAAACGAAAAGTATAGTATCTTTCATGGGGTAGATGCTAATGCATCGTTTGAAGTCCGAAACAGCCCACTTTCCGAAGTAGCGGTTTTAGGATTTGAATATGGCTATAGTGTTCAAGCCCCTAATACATTAGTTCTATGGGAAGCACAGTTTGGTGACTTTGCTAACGTAGCACAAACGATCTTTGATCAATTTATCTCTGCTGCCCGGGCTAAATGGGGAGATAAGTCTAATATGGTTATGTTGTTACCACATGGCTATGAAGGACAAGGGCCTGAACACTCTAGTGCAAGATTAGAGCGTTTCTTACAAATGGCAGCTGAGAATAACTGGATTGTTGCGTATGTAACGTCATCTGCACAATTCTTCCATCTCATTCGAAGACAGGCAGCTTTGCGTAATAAGGAAGAAGCACGTCCATTAGTACTAATGACTCCTAAGAGTAGCTTACTTCGAAATCAACGAATTGCGTCAGTTGCGAAGGATTTCACAGAAGGGAAATTCGAGCCACTACGTAATCAACCAAGCTTAAAAGTAAGTAAGAAAAATGCGAAACGTTTACTTATTGGTACTGGTAAAGTCATGGTAGATATTGAAGAGGCTATTGATAATTCTAATGAAAAGTATGATTGGCTACGCGCAGTGCGATTAGAGCAAATTTATCCATTCCCAATGAAAGAGTTGGAAAAAGTAATAAAAGAACTTCCAAATCTTGAAGAAATTGTTTGGGTTCAAGAAGAACCGAAAAACATGGGAGCATGGGATTTTGTAGATGATTATCTAAGAGACCTAGTAAAACCAGGTCAAAGCTTACGATATATTGGACGCCCAGATCGTTCAGCGCCAGCTGTTGGTGATCCAAATGTGCATAAAGCAGAACAAAAGAGAATTATACAGCAAGCAATTAACCCGACATTAGGAGGAGATTCCAGTGAAAGAAATTAAAGTACCTGAACTTGCCGAATCGATTACAGAAGGAACAATTGCCGGATGGTTAGTAAAAGTGGGGGATACAGTAGAAAAAGGTGACCCTGTTGTAGAATTAGAAACAGACAAGGTTAATGTAGAAGTGAATGCTGAAGTTTCCGGCGTTATTGCTGAAATCGTACGTGAAGAAGGCGATGACGTGGTAGTTGGTGATGTTATTGCAAAAGTTAGTGCTGAAGGCGGCGCAACCCCTGAGCCTGCTAAAGAAGTGGCAGAGGCACCAGCTAAGGAAGAAACTCCAGTAGCAGAAGCTCCTAAAGCTGAAGCGCCAAAAACGGAAGAAGAGTCTGTTTCAAGCCGTGATATTATTGCTTCACCAGCAGCAAGAAAACGCGCTCGTGAATTAAATATTGATTTAAGTACGGTAGCAACTCGTGATCCGCTAGGGCGTGTACGTCCGGAAGATGTAGAAGCTGCTGCTAACGCTCCAAAGCAGACAGAAACGCCTGCACCAGCTAAGAAAGAAGCACCTAAAGCGGAAGCAACAGAGTACAACAAGCCTGTTGAAATTGTTAAAATGTCTCGCCGACGTCAAACAATTGCCAAACGATTAGTAGAAGCACAGCAAACAGCTGCCATGCTTACTACTTTTAACGAAGTAGACTTAACCAATGTAATGAAGCTTCGTAGCGAGCGAAAAGATAAATTCGTGGAAAAACACGGTGTGAAGCTTGGTTTCATGTCATTCTTTACAAAAGCAGTTGTTGGAGCATTAAAAGACTTCCCACTGCTAAATGCCGAAATTAATGGTACAGACCTTATCGTTAAAAAATACTATGATATCGGTATTGCCGTTTCAACAGATGATGGATTAGTAGTACCAGTTGTTCGTGATGCAGATCGCTTAGACTTCGCAGGTGTTGAGCGTGAGATTGCTAACCTAGGTAAAAAAGCTCGTAATAAAGAGCTTGGAATTCAAGAACTACAAGGTGGCACCTTCACGATAACAAATGGTGGAACATTCGGATCTATGCTTTCTACACCAATCTTAAATGCACCACAGGTTGGGATTTTAGGAATGCATAATATCATTAAACGTCCAGTTGTGATGCCTGACGATTCTATCGAAGTTCGTCCAATGATGTATTTGGCACTTTCTTATGACCATAGAATTGTTGATGGTAAAGAGGCAGTTCAGTTCTTAGTTCGAGTGAAACAACTACTGGAAGATCCTTACGATTTATTATTAGAAGGATAAATAATAGTCTTTCCCTGCTATAACGGGAGTTATAGCAGGGATTTTTATTTTTGGGAGTAAGATATTATCTTTATTCCTGTTATTACAATTTAAATTGGGTATTACTAATAGAGTAATGTAGACAACTTAGGAGGAAATACATCATATGAATATTATTCTTGGGATAGTAGCAATCATTGTCGTTTTAGTTATTGCTTATTTATTATCAAATCAACGTAGCTTAATTAATTATCGAGGAATTGGAGTTATGATTATTGCCCAACTCCTCATTACATGGTTCATGTTTTCTACAACGATCGGTCAAACGATTATTAATGGCATATCATCTGTATTTAACAAATTGATTGAATTCGGTAATGCAGGAGTCGATTTCATACTTGGTGGTGTCATGCAAGCAGAAGATGGCGTCTTTTTCTTTGATGTCTTACTGTTAATTATCTTCTTTGCTACTATATTATCTGTTTTAACTTACTTGAAGATACTTCCAATGATCATCAAATATTTAGGCGGACTTATTTCTAAAATTACGGGGCTGCCGAAAGTAGAATCGTTTAATGCAGTGAATAGTATTTTCTTTGGACAGTCCGAGGCTTTAATTGCTATTCGTTCACAGTTCCATCACTTAACAGCGAATCGTTTATACATTGTCAGTGCCTCTGCGATGGGGTCTGTTTCAGCATCTATTGTCGGAGCATATATGCAAATGTTACCGGCAGAATATGTATTAGTGGCATTACCATTAAATATGTTTAGCGCCTTAATCATTGCATCGGTAATTGCGCCAGTGCATGTTCCAAAAGCGGAGGATAAGGTTGATATTTCAGATGTTTCTAATGATAAGAGTATATTCGAAGCGATGGGAAATGGTGCATTAGAAGGTGGTAAAATTGCGCTAATCGTAGGTACGATGCTAGTAGCATTTATCGCTGCATTGGAGCTTGTTAACTGGATTATTCAAGCTATTTTTGCTGGTGTTACCCTTCAACAAATACTCGGCTATGTACTAGCACCGATTGGTTTTCTAATGGGTATCCCAGCTAGCGAAGTAATAGAAGCTGGTGGTATCATGGGAACTAAGATTGTAACTAATGAATTTGTAGCCATGTTAGAATTCCAAACATTGTTAGGACAAGTATCAGAAAAAACAGTAGGGATTGTAACTGTATTTTTAACATCCTTTGCTAACTTTTCATCCATTGGAATTATTGCCGGAACAGTTCAGGGAATTGACCGAGAAAAGGGTGGAGAAGTATCCAAGTTTGGGCTAAAACTCTTATTAGGAGCAACTTTAGCTTCTATCTTGTCGGCAACCATTGCAGGTTTGTTTATTTAACCATATAAGGACACAATCAAAAGGCTTGAGGAATAGGACCTCAAGCCTTTTTGAATTAATCTTTATTCTGAGACGTTTATACGCAACTACTTCATACTAACTACATTATAATTATTAGTTAATTTAGAATTTAATTACAAATATGGTATAATCGTTATAGAGTATACAAATTTAAACACGTACTACTTCAGTTGAAATATTTTTGGAATAAGCAGTGCTTCGGGACGAATGAATTCCCTAACGATTCAAAGATAATCTAGATAGAACAACATATTGATTCAGAATATTGTTGGCAAAGTTCATAACGGAAGTTCGTAAAGAGAAAGGCTTTGTAAGATTTGGTGCTTCTAGTGATAACGAATAGTTTAGTAGAAGTGGAGGTATTCGTATTGGCATTTGAAAAAAATAAGATGCCGATGTTTCATAAGGTATCCTTAATTGTGTTCCTTATTATCCTAGCCATTTTCTTGTCTCCGTTTTTGTATGTGGAAATAAACAAATATATCTATGAAAAAAGAGTGACTAATTATCTTATCAATGAAAAGGGATATGATAAATCCGAATTAGCATCTGTTGAAGGGGTTTTTGGATTTAAAGCTCCACAATTTTATACAACCGTGATTTTTGAAAATGAACTATCTATAACATACACATACTTTTCCC
The DNA here is from genome assembly GCF_037975285.1 of Ornithinibacillus sp. FSL M8-0202. Lineage (GTDB taxonomy): Bacteria > Bacillota > Bacilli > Bacillales > Amphibacillaceae > Ornithinibacillus > Ornithinibacillus massiliensis. The sequence continues at coordinate 595,262 of NZ_CP150248.1, read as the reverse complement.
ATGATAAAGTGTTGCAATTTGATTATGAAATTATAGATGATAAACATAAGGATATAAAAAAGGAAGAACTACAGAATTATGATTTGGAAGGTTCAATTGGTTATAAGTAGTACATTGAAGGGTCCTATAATAGAGAATAAATAAAAACGCTTGGAATTCTGTACCGATATATAGAAGTTAGAGTGAAAATCTAACATGTTCGGTAATTGCTATTTCAAGCGTTTTTTTGATGAGCACTGCTTTCTAGATAGGGAACGAAAAATGAAAAAACTCATCCACCAATCAACTAGCAGATGAGTCCATCATTTCTTTCTGGTATTTTTTCTGAATGAATATCAGTCTTCCTAATAAGGCAATAGCGCCTGCACTTAAGCCGACGATGATGCCTACCCAATAGCCAAATGGTTCCAAGGAAGTGAAGTTAGCAAGTCCCCATCCTGTTGGTAAACCAATCACCCAATAAGAAACAAGGGCAATAACTAAGGTCATATTCACATCTTTATAGCCTCGTAGTGCTCCTTGAATAGGAGCGGCAAAAGCATCGGCAACCTGAAACACAATTGCAAAGCCAATAAATTGAACCGTTAAATGAATCAAATCTGGATCTGAATTATACAATCCAGCTACCCCTTCTCGGAAAATATAGAGGATGGCACCATTGAATAATGCAATAAAGATTCCACCACTTATTCCTAGAAGACCATAGATTTTTGCATCATGCATTCTTTTGGCACCGACTTCGTATCCAACAGTGATTGTCAATGCAATTCCAACACTTAACGGAATCATATAGAGAAGTGAGGCAAAATTCATAGCAGCCTGGTGAGCTGCAATTGTATTGGTATTGTATGTGCTCATCAGCAATGTTACAGCAGCAAATATACTGGTTTCAAAGAAAATGGCAAATCCGATTGGTACACCAATCTTTAATTGCTCTAACCAATCCGTAACCTTAGGCTTGACCCATTTTGTAAACAAGCTATAACCACGAAATGGATGCATCCTAGCTAAAATCAGAAAGGCAATAACACAGGTCACCCAATAGGTTAGTGCTGTTGCAATACCAGCTCCAATTCCGCCATAAGCAGGCACACCAAGCTTACCAAAGATAAACATATAATTAAATAGGATATTAATTGGTAAAGCGATTAAAATAATCACCATCGATATGCGTGTTTGTCCTAAAGCGTCAATAAAACTTCTTAACGTATTAAAGATGAATAAAGGAATAATACCAGTACCTAATGTAATAAGATAATACTTGGCGATATGGTTCACATTCGCTTCTAAACTCATCATTTGGAGAACTGGATCTAGTAGAATGAATCCAATGAGTAGGATGACAACTGCTAGCCCGATGGAAAGATAGATGGCCTGTTGTACTTTTTGACTGATAGATTGGACCTCTTTCGCACCTAATAAATGGGCAATAATCGGGGTAATTGCTAGTAAAATCCCATTAATCCCAGTAAATACAGGTACCCATAAGCTAGAGCCTATAGCTACTCCTGCTAAATCTTCTGCTCCAGCCTGCCCAGACATGACTGTATCAAAGAAGGTCATTAGGTTTAAGCTTACTTGTGTAATTAAAATGGGAAAGAAAATATAGATAAATAATTTCAACTTTTGTTTTAAACTGTTAGTCTGATACATATAATGCTTCCTTTTTCCGATATTTTTTAATAGGATAGAGAGGTAATGGTTTATCATGCATAAACGTAATTATACGATGATGTGGAAAGAAAAGAAAGTGTATAGAAAGATGTCTAGCGAAAGTAAGAAATCAGGGCCTCTTGAATTCTCGTTTGCGTCGCTAAGTAGGCATTTCTAAAGCTTTTTTAGTAATTGGAAAGAGGGGACTTCAAGATATTATGAAAAACAAACGAATTCTATTCACAGGCGGTGGCTCTGCAGGACATGTTATTGTCAACTTGGCATTAATTCCTGTATTCCAGCGAGAGGGATGGGAAATTGATTATATTGGTTCTAAAAATGGAATTGAACGCACATTAATTGAACAGTTAGAGGGTGTCACATATTATCCAATCTCAACTGGAAAATTACGACGGTATATGTCGATAGAAAATATGAAAGACCCATTCAAAGTAATGAAAGGTACACTTCAAGCCTGGAGAATCATCGGGAAACGTAAGCCGGCTGTTATTTTCTCTAAGGGTGGTTTTGTATCTGTTCCGGTTGTTCTTGCTTCTAAAATGCGAGGTGTTTCGGCAGTCATTCATGAATCGGATTACACACCGGGTCTTGCTAATAAACTAGCCATTCCATTCTCGAAGAAAGTGCTAGCAACCTTCCCAGAAACAATGAAATACTTACCCGAGAACAAAGCGGAATATGTTGGTGCAGTTATTCGCGAGGAGCTATTTCAAGGTGATAAAGACAAGGGACTTGCATTATGTGGATTCAATCGGACCAAGCCAGTGTTGTTAATTATGGGTGGTAGTGGTGGTTCTGAAAAAATAAATGCAACCATTCGAGGCACACTCGATGAAATACTACCTCAATTCCAAGTTGTTCATATTTGTGGAACTGGTAAAATAGATGATTCCATTAAAAAAGATGGCTATATACAATTTGAATATGTAAATGAAGAGCTAAAAGATATATTTGCAGCAACAGATTTCGTCCTATCCCGTGCAGGATCGAATGCTATATTTGAATTTTTAGCACTACAAATTCCAATGCTACTTATTCCGCTATCAAGAGAAGCAAGTAGAGGGGATCAAATTATTAATGCGAAGTCATTTCAAGATAAGAGCTATGCTCGGGTTCTAGAGGAAGAGGATTTAACAGATGATACCCTCGTAAAGGAACTAGAGAAATTAGTTCAGCAAGCACCAATCATGCTAGACAAAATGAAAGAATTTCAAAGTGAAAAATCACGTGATCGAGTAGTTGAGATAATCAAAGATTCCGTTAAATAAGTGTATGAGCATGTTCTTGTCTCTTAAGTGAGGCAAGAACATTTTTAATGAGGTGAAATCTGATAAAAAAGAAAAGGTAGGAGATAATATACGTAATTATGAACCATGCTTAGGAGGTAAGCCGTGAATAATAATATAAATTTAACTTCAGGAGAAATAGCCTCACTCTGGACTAATTACATGAATGACAGTATGTCAAAATGGGTACTGCTTTATATGTTGAAGGATTTAGAAGATAGCGATATTATTCCTATTGTTCAGCATGCTAGTGAGCTTTCTATATCTCATTTAGAGAAAATGAAGGAGATATTTGAAAAAGAAGATTACGCGGTACCGATGGCATTTGAGGAAAACGATGTGAATATGGAAGCGCCATGGCTATATACGGATATTTTCTGCTTAAACTATGTGAATCATATGGCAAGGGTAGGGATGGTTGCCTACAGTGGATTTCTTACGATGTGTACGAGAAAGGATATACGAGATTATTATACACAAGCATTACAATCCACAGCCGAACTATATAATCGAACATTAGATATTCAACTAGAAAAAGGGGTTAATGCACGGCATCCATATATTATGGTGCCTAAAGAAGCGGATTATGTCCGTAGTAAACAATATTTAAGTGGTTTAAATCCTTTTAATGAGAAGCGACCACTAAATGCTATAGAAATTTCCTATTTATATATGAATATTATGACCAATGCTTTAGGAATGAAGCTTTGTATTTCTTTTGCCCAAACCTCTCCAAATAAAGAAGTACAGGAATTCATGCTAAGAGGAAAGGAAATTGCGAAGAAACATCTTAAACTATTTAACGATTTGTTAATGAAGGAGGATATCGAAGCTCCTGAGGTACCTGATGTAGCTGTTAGTGATTCAACAACGTGGACCTTCTCTGATAAAATGATGATGTTCCATGTCTCTTTATTAATGCAAGCAGGGGTTGGAAACTATGCCACTGCAGCTGCAGCAAGCCAACGAAGCGACCTCATGCTTAATTATGAGCGATTATCCTTGGAGGTAGCTGCCTATTCCAAAAGTGGAGTAGACATCATGATTAAAAATAAGTGGCTAGAACAACCACCAGAGACTAAATCACGAGATAAGTTGGCTAGAGAAAAGGATCGGATAGATTAGTTATAAAGAAAAAGCGTGTGAAACCTAAAATAAGATTCCACATGCTTTTTATTAGGGTAATTAATTCTTTTTAAATGGCCACCAGTTTGCATTACCAAATAGTTTTACCATTACTGGAATGAACAGTGGTAACATCACTAGGGCATATAAGAATAATCCAAGAAGGACAACGGTAGCAATTTGTAAGATAGAAAGTACTCCTGAAGGGAGCATGGCAGCAAATGTACCACCTAGGATAACAGCTGCTGAAATAATAACTGTTCCCATCTTCTTCATTGCTGTTAACATGGCATCCTTTAAATTTCCATCACGATATTCATTAAAGCGATCCATTAAGAAAATACTATAGTCAATACCAAGAGCGGTTAACATTACAAAGGCAAAGAATGGTACTGCCCATGTAAGTCCATCATACCCCATTATATTAACAAAAATAATTTCGGCTATAGCCATGGACGTAAAGTAAGTTAAGATTAACGATCCAATTAGATAGATTGGCATAATAATCGAACGTAGTAAAATAATCAGGATGATGAAGATTCCAATAATCATAAATAACACTGTTTTAGCGTAATCTTCATCTGACACGTTCTGTAGGTCATGATTCGTACTACTGATTCCACCTAATAACGCATCACTTGCTTCGAAAATGGTACCTCTTTTTGCTTCGTCCACTTTGTCACTAATTTTTTCAATCATGTTTAAAGCATCAGTCGAATAAGGGTTATAACCAAAGACGACTTCAAATTTTACAATCGTTTTGTCATTAGACAGATACATATTAGCAGCTTCTATAAATGCATCATTATTTAAAGCTTCTTCCGGAATCATGACAATTGGATTGTTCGTATCTGTTTCAATGTCTTCTAGATATCCTTTAACTTGTAATAGACCATCGCCAACTTGCTGTAAACCATCTGCACCTTCTGACAGGCCGGATGATAGTTCGCCTAATTGACTTTGCATATCTTCAAAAGCAGTCTTCAGTTCTTCCTGCCCACCATAAATTTGTGATAATCCATCGCGTAAGCTAGGTATATTGGCTACTACTTGTCCTTGCCCATTAGCGGCTTGGCTTAGACCAGATTCTAGTTGTTCAATACCACCTATTAATTCGCCGATACCAGCAGATAATTGTTCTTGTGCTTGAATTGATTGGTTTAGGTTGAACTGTTCATGTTGATCATTTAATTGTTTTAAAGGAATAATAACATTCGTTTGCATCATATTTTGGATATCTGCTAACGGTTCTGTATGTTTTGAAAGCTCCTCTAATGTCATATAAGCCGTCATGAAATCCGTATCCTGCTGTAATTCAGGATGATTGCTTAATACAGTACTTAGACTGTTATAAACTTGTTTGATTGTTCCAGGAAGCTGACTTATTGTGCTAAACTGTCCGTCATTAAGCTCGGTTAATCCTTTCGCCACTTCTTGGTAACCTTTTAGTAATTCTTTATTTCCTTCGATTGTCTGATCAAGGTTATCTTTTATTTGCTCTAGACCAGCCTTCGCTTCTCCAGCACCAAGAGCTCCGGAATTGATACCTGTTTGAATGTCCTGAAGTGCGGTTTGAATTTCACCAATTCCGTCATTAGCTGACGCCGTTCCTTCTAATAATTGATCGATTCCATCTTGTGCTTCCTGCAATTGAGGTTCTGCATCTTTCAACTCGCCTGAAGCGTCCTGTAATCCGGCTTGGATTTCAGATAAACCATCGGTACTTTGGCCAATTCCATCAGCAAGCTGGCCGGTAACATTGTCTACAAGAAAATCATCTATAATGGAGCCAGTTGGTCGAGTTGCACTACGAACCTGCTCTACTCCTTCTATTTTGGCAATTGCTTCCGAGAGAGTCTCTATTTGTTGGAATGCCTCCGCCGTATCTACAGGTTGATCGGCTTCTAATACAACAGTAGTTGGCATCGTTTGACCTGGTCCAAAGCTATCTGCTATATAATTAAATCCCTTTACAGAGTCATAGGACTCTCCAATCTCTTCTAGAGAGTTATACGATTTGTCACCATGATAGCTTAATAAAGCCGGCACGATAATCACCGCAATAATCGCTAATGCAATAATTGGTCTAGCCCATGCGAGTGTACCAATCGATCCCCATAATTTACTATCCTTATGAGAAACGGATTTATCAAAAGGCCAGAACAGTTTTTTTCCGAGAACAACTAGGAAAAATGGTACTAATGTGACTAAGGCAATTAATACGACGGCTACACCAACCGCTACAGCAACAGCAGATTGATATAATGAAAAGGTTGATAAGCCGATGGTAGAAAAGCCAATTAAAACGGCAATTCCTGCAAATAGCACAGTTTTACCGCTAGACTTGTATGTGTGTAATACGGCATCTTTGATCGTATCGTGATTAGCCATTTCTTCTTTAAATCGACTAATTAATAGAATACAATAGTCTGTCCCTATCCCAAACATGACGGCTACCATGAATATTTGGGTAAAGGTGGACAGTGGGAAATCTACTTTATCTGCTAAAATGGACACGATTCCTTGAGCAGCTAAATAAGAAATACCTACTGTTAATAACGGAATAAATGGCGCGATAAAGGATCTAAAGACAACAAATAATATGATAAGAATTAATCCAACGGTAATAAGCTCCGTTTTCTTTAAACCTTCTTCAGAATTAATAATAATGTCTTTGGTAATAAATGATTCACCAGTTAAGTAATGTTCTAGATCAATAGATTCAAGTGCCGTATAGATTCCTTCACGGGCTTCTTCTATTTCTTGATTTTCTAACGATACTTGAAAGGGAACAATTATCGTCTTCCCGTCTTCAGAGACGGTTTGTTCTTCAATAGCGGGATCTGTATGAAATGCTAATACATCAGAAATCCCCAGTTTGTCCTGATCTGCTTCTAGTAGATCAATCGCCTCGATTACTTCATTTCTCTTTTCATCATCAAATCCATTATCCTCGTGAAACACTAGAACAGCACTTGCGGAATTCGAGGTACTATCATCAGACATCGATTCAATAAGCTTACTTGCTTGAGATGATGGTGAATCTTCTGGTGCAGTAATTTGTCCCTTTTCCCGCACTAGTTCTTGGAGGTTAGGGGCAAAGATAAATAAGCCGACAGCAGCTATTATCCAAGCAGCGGCTATGAACCATCGTAAACGAATGATTTGTTTCATACGACATTTCCTCTCCTTATTCTACTTTCATTTTCTCAGCTAATTTTTCTAATGAACAAATAAAGGTATAAATTTCTTTCTCATCAAAATCTCCTAAATAATTGCCTAGCTCTTGAAAGAGTTCCTTTTCCGTATTTTCAACAAAATCTATCCCTTTATCTGATACATATAAATAAATCACTCTTCTATCATCGTCATCACGATCACGTTCAATTAGACCTTTTTCATAAAGTCTATTAATTTGCGCTGTAACAGCACTTTTGCCAATTCCAAATTCAGTTGCTATTTCCGTACTGGTACATTTTTTTCGCTTATAAATAAAATGTAATGTCGTAAATAGATCAGTTGTTATATCGGATTGGATTTTTTCTTTTAAAATAATGTTTACTCGTCGATAAACGTGGGTAATTGCGCTCTGATACCTTTCCACGAGATCCTTTAATTCCACGTAATAGCACCCCCTAATGATGTAATATGGTTCACGTTTTGAATAGTTCACGTATTGAACTATTATATCATAGCAAGGTATACATGGAGATGCAATGATTATCACCTTGAAAATGCAAGCAGTTGAGGGGATAACGTGATGGATGGATCGAATCTGACTTGGCATAGTATAATGACCACTATTGTCACAAGATGATGGAGAAGTAAAACAGGAGTATACGTTAGTTATAGAGAGAATCGGTGGTAATAAAGCTAATTTTATATGTTTATATAACTTTAAGCTTGGAAAATGTAACATAATTCAATAATTTCCATACTTATGCCGTTTGATAGAATAGGAATATTTCAGTAACATAATAGATGTTGTTGTATTCATGGTATATTCTTTCATTACCCCCACACCATTTCTATTATTCTCCTCTAAAGTGGATAGTGTTTTCACCTTTCATTTAAAATAGCGGTTTAGATTAGAGCGGAATAATTATACTTATAATTTTTGGATAATTAGGAATTTTATATTATCTATTTCGTGTGGGATTATCATGGATTCGAAAAAAAGTAAACGATAAAGGAGCTTATATTAATGAGAAAGATTGGCATTTTATTTTTAGCTAGTATATTGATAATCCTTTCTGCTTGTGGATCTAGTTCAGATGGTGAGCTTGATAAGATTGTTCTAGCAGATGCAGGGTGGGATAGTATTCGTATTCATAATAGTATTGCACAAATAATTATGGAAGAAGGCTTTGGCTATGATACAGAAGTAACATCCGGATCTTCGACAGCAACAGTACAGGGCCTTCGTCAAGGTGATATTAATGCCTATATGGAAATATGGACAGATAATATTAAAGAATTATATGAAGAAGCAACAGAGGCTGGAGACTTTGAAACGGTATCGGTAAACTTCAATGATAATAATCAAGGATTGTATGTTCCTACCTATGTTATCGAAGGAGATGCGGAACGTGGTATTGAACCTATAGCACCGGATTTACGCACAGTAGAGGATTTAAAGAAATACCCTGATGTGTTTCAAGACCCAGAAGATCCAGGACGTGGTCGTATTATTAATGCCCCGAGTGGATGGGTAGTTGCAGAAGCTATTGATGATAAATTTACGGCTTATGGATTAGACGAAACGATGAATAACTTTATGCCAGGTTCTGACTCTGCTGCAGTTGCGGATTTAGTTAATGCTTACGAATCGGGCAAGCCATGGGTAGGGTACTACTGGGAACCTACATTAATAACGGCGAAATATGACTTAACATTACTAGAGGAAGCACCATATGAAGAAGCAATTTGGAATGAATCAAAAGCGACGGAATTCCCTCCGAATGATGTTGTGGTAGCTGTTCATAAGGATTTTAAGGAGCAAGTGCCAGAAGTGTACGACTTCTTAAGTCACTATGAGACAAGTAGTGAACTTACAGAAGAAGCGTTGGTGTATATGGATGAGAATGGTGCAGATGCTTATGACACAGCCGTTTGGTGGATGAATCAGCATGAAGATATATGGACTAGCTGGGTATCAGAAGAGGTATCAGATAAGGTTAAGAATGCAATACAGTAAAGCCCATAGCAGCTAGCCTGTTGGTTGGCTGCTTTCTAATTTATAGTGAATAAAAAGTGAGGTGAAGGGACTGCGTCATGCAGTCTACTAATGGGGAGCTTTCCAGATATACGTACGAATATAGGAGATTATGTGGATCAGTTTGTTAGTTTCTTAGCTACAAACTTAGAAGGTTTATTTGACTTAATTTATTTTATTTCTTCTAGAACGATTAATTTTATTGACAATATGCTTGTAGCCATGCCTTGGTGGAGCTTTATTATCGTTATCTTTTTACTAGGGTGGTACTTTAAATCGATTTTCTCAGGGGTGCTATTTGCAATCTTTATATTCCTAATTGGAAGCTTCGGGTTATGGGAGGATATGATGACTACGATAGCAATAATAGTCGTAGCGGTCATCATTTGCTTAATAATTGGTATACCGATAGGAATATGGATGGCCTTTAATAAAGGGTTTTCCAATATCATGCGCCCGATTCTAGACGCCATGCAAACAATGCCAAGTTTTATTTATTTGATTCCAGCTATTTTCTTCTTTGGGCTTGGTAATGTATCAGCAATATTTGCGACACTAATCTATGCACTACCACCAGTTATACGGTTAACAGAGCTTGCGATACGAGGGGTAGACAAAGAAGTCATTGAGTCCGCGCAATCCTTTGGTTCCTCAAGGGGGCAGATGCTACGCAAAGTACAGCTCCCACAAGCAATGCCTACGATTATGGCTGGAGTGAATCAAACTACGATGATGGCACTCGCAATGGTAGTAATTGCTTCCATGGTTGGTGCAAAAGGGTTAGGTGAGCAAGTGCTCGTTGCGATAAATCGTATTGATATAGCACTAGGATTTGAAGCAGGTATTAGTATCGTATTTCTAGCGATTATTATCGACCGGGTGACAAATGGTGTGGCAGCTAAGTTCCAAAGGGGGATTAGTTAATGGAGACGAAGATAAAAATAGATCATGTATCGAAAATCTTTGGATCAAAGCCGAGGTCTGTTATACCCTTAGTTGAGGAAGGGAAGACGAAAGAAGAAATTCTGGAAAAAACAGGACACACGGTAGGCGTTTATGACGCATCTTTAGACATAAAAAAGGGTGAGGTATTTGTTATTATGGGCTTGTCTGGTAGCGGAAAATCTACCCTAATCCGTTGTTTTAACCTATTAAACAAGCCAACTGCAGGCTCTATTTATATAGATGGTATCGATATCACGAAATCAAATAAGCAAGATTTAAAAAAGATTAGGCAAGAAAAAATTGCAATGGTTTTCCAGCACTTTGGTCTATTTAGCCACCGGACGATATTGGCTAATGTTGAATATGGTCTAGAAATACGTGCTGTATCCAAAGAAGAACGAAAACAGATTGCCTTAAAAAATATTGAGATAGTAGGCCTGAAGGGGTATGAAGATAAGTATCCAGATGAGCTTTCAGGTGGGATGCAACAACGTGTTGGGCTTGCACGTGCATTGGCAAATGACCCAGATATTTTACTCATGGATGAACCATTTAGTGCGCTTGATCCGCTAATTCGTAGGGAGATGCAACTGGAATTATTAGATATCCAAGAGCGACTGCAAAAGACCATTATCTTTATCACTCATGATGTAAATGAAGCATTTAAATTAGGTGATAGGGTAGCGGTTATGAAGGATGGTCATGTGGTACAGGTTGGAACGCCGGAGGAGATTATTGAAGCCCCGGCAAATAATTATATCTCAGATTTTATTAAAGATATTGACCGTTCTAAAGTCTTTCAGGCAGAACATATTATGATTAAACCGAATGCATTAGTATCCTTAAAGGATGGGCTAAATGTAGCAATTAAAGAAATGGAAGACAACGGTATCTCCAGTGTCTATGTTGTTGATAGAGGTCGTCGTGTTAAGGGAATCATTACCATTGATGATGCAATACAAGCAAAAAAAGAGAAGAAAACGTTAGTAGATATTTTACGTGCTGATTATGTCACCGTTCAACAAGATGAATATATTCATGATCTTATCCCGAAAGCCTTGGAATCGAAATATCCATTAGCTGTCGAGAATGAGGAAGCTAAACTAGTAGGATTCATTCTACGGGTTCATGTGTTATCCGGGTTAGTTTCAGAAGAAGTGACAGAAAGTGCACAGTATTATAGCTAATCGTTATGTGTAAGCAACTAACGTCATATGCAAATGAGTAGGGGTTTCTTCGTACCCCTACTTATTTATAGTTCCATGTCGAATAATATTAACATTAATATTAAAGGTTACATCAAGTTTAGGATACTTTTCGTCCCATTCTTTATCGGTTAATTTTCCATCCTTATTATTTATTCGATAAACGGTTCCATATCCGAAACTATCCGCATTGATTTCTTTTAAATATTCCAGAATATCCTCATATTGGGCTGTTAGTACTTTTTCTACTTCCTTTTCTAAGCTATTAATTGCTTTCGGATCATCTAAATTATATTTGCTGGAGATTTCTTGTAAGCTTACATCAAGCCTTATGTTCGTATCAAATGTAAGCTTTTCTTTGTCTGTAAGAACCTTTTTCGTAGTTCCATGCTCGATTAAGAACACGAGTCTTATCTCACCTATCTTCTCCGCTTCCTCAGAATTCATTAGATATTCAGAAACGGCTTCGCGAGGAATGATTAATTCAAGTAATTCTCCAGTCTGAGGACGATCCATAATGGTAAAGAGGTGTTCCAGTTCGATAGGGAGTTGCCCTTTCATTTTATCGTCTTTAAATAGCGCTATGCCAGTAATTGTCGGGATATCATCACGAACACCCATCATGGGTAATATTGGATCTACACCCTCATTATTTATAATAACGGCAAACTTATGAAGGGTTACACTAGGAAATATTTGAGATTCACCTGATGGCTCAATTAATCCATGCAAAAATTCTCCAAGGTTAGTGGAAATATTTTCAACTTGGATATGAAAAATATCCCTAGCTTTCTCCTCTGCGACAGCTAATAACAATGTATCAGGAATCGCTGCATCTCGTATTAACGTATCGGTGAAAGGATTGACCCCGGATTGTGCGAGTTCCTTACCATATATTTCGAGCTGCATTTTCCCAGGTACTAAATATTGACTTACCTTCTGGTTAGCATCGGCCCTTGCTCCCTTAATGGTGTCCGATACTCCTTTAACGACGGTAGTAGGATGAGTAAAATTGGTTTGAAATTGTAATATAGCCATATTCATTTCAATTTCTTGATTTTCTATACGATCAACACCACGAGCGGTAATCACGCCAAGATCTTCTAATTGCGCTGTTTCAAGACAGCTACTTAATATAGGAACGATACCGAGCAATAGTAAGATACGTAAACGTTTCATGATGAACCACTGCCTTTTTTGTTTTTCCATTTCTTCTTCAACAAGACTAAAGGTAACAAAATAAACGGATATATATATACGACCCAAAAGCTTAACTTGGCTACCCAATCGGTTAAGGCGGTAATTTGGTAATCAAATCGAAAGTAATTCACGATGATTAAAATCAAGATTGTCACGACCCAATGGGTTTTTTTCTGAGAAATAGAATACATTCTTTTCATTCCGTGTGCAATTGCCCACATTAATAAGACGAGATTTGGAATAATGACCAGTAACCATCCTACTACTACAATATAGTCTAGACGTTCGAGGAACGTATACGATGTACTTTTCACTAATAGTAGTACAGCCCAATTAATATTCTTTAGCCTTGTTGGACTAAAGTAACCGATCGATATCATGGTAACGAGAATAAGAACGATTGCAGTGTACGTAAGACCGAGAAATGTCGGTAATTTGGCTTTGTTTTTGTTTTTGACAAAAGGATAAATAACCATTAGAATCTCAAATCCTGATAACGTATAAGCGGTAGCCTTAGCACCTTTTAATAGCTCAGGAAAAGAAGATTGGAACAATGGTAAGAAGTTATACCAATTCATTCGTATAAACGGGTCATAGAGTGTAACAATTAACCAAAAGGTTATGATAAAGAGTATAAAGGTTACCCCAACTACAACTCTAACTCCCCCAAATACAGCATAAACAACAAGAATCATAATAAGAACGGTTAGTACCCAATTGGGAAGAGCATGGTATAAAAAGATTTGAATAACTTGAATGTAGGTCATTAGGATCGAAAGAAAGCTTATGCATATATATAAAATGAATAGTGTTCCTAATATTCTTCCAAGCCATTTTCCAAACACATCTACATGTATTCCAAAATAATCGGCATTTTCATATTGATTGAGAATAGTAAACATAGCAGCAACCACTAGACAAGTAAACAGAAATGCAATCAGTATAGCTAACCATGAATCACGTTCTGCCTCCAGGTAGATAAAGCGCGGAGCACCTATTATGCCAACACCGAGCTGTAATCCGGCGATGATAAAAAATAGGTAAAATGCCCGTATTTGTAAATTGGTCTTAACATTCAGATTGATTTCCATATGTCACCTACTCATTGATATCACGTTTCTGCTTGGCATCTTTTTTGTTAAAACGAATAATAGATTTGGGACGATAGGTTTTAGCTCTCCGACTGGAATAGTTCAAGGGTGCTCTAAAGAACACTTTGTTAAAATCTTTAATTTGTAATGGATAAAGCGGTGCTAAATATGGACGGCCAAGGGATGTTAGTCGTAGCATATGGATAATGAGCCAACATAGCCCGAATGCAATACCTAATAAGCCTAATATTCCAGCAAGTACAATTAATGGAAAACGAATGATTCGAAGTGTTGTACCAAATAAATAACTAGGTGTTGTAAAGGATGATAATGCACTCATTGCCACAACGATGATGAGGATATTACTGGTTAAACCGGCTTCTACTGCTGCTTGACCTATAACGATACCACCTACAATACCCATTGTCTGACCAACCTTTGTTGGTAGTCTGGCACCGGCTTCTCGTAGTAATTCTAGTAAAAATTCCAGAAGTAAGGCCTCAAATATTGGAGGAAACGGTACGGCAGCCCTAGTTTGCCCAATTGATATAAGTAATTGCGTTGGTATAATAGCATATTGGTATGTCACTGCGGCCACATAGGTTGGTGTAATCAACACAGAGAAAATCATCGCCATAAATCGCATAATCCGTAGAAAGGACCCTGCTTGCCAACGCATATACAGATCCTCTGTCGATTCCAAAAAGGAAAAAAGAGTAGCCGGTGCAATAAATGCTGTTGGGCTATTTTCAACTAAGACACCGATTTTTCCTCTTGTAATATTGTAAGTAAAACGGTCAGGTAATTCCGTCTCAACAAATTGCGGGAAAAGGTTCGTCTGTGAATCCTCCATAAATTGTTTTAATACAATTGTATCTTCAATCTCATCTACATCTAATTCATTAAGTCGTTGGCGCATTGTATTGACGTCGACTTCATTTGCAATGGATTTTAAATAAACTAATCGAACATCACGTGGAAATAAGTGCCCAATCTTCACTTCTTCAAATACTAAATCTTTTGAAATAATTCGAGACCGTATAATATTCATGTTTTTGGAAAGTGATTCCGTAAAGGAAATTTTTGGACCAAGTACTAATGATTCTGTTTCCGCTTTTTCGATATTACGACTTTCCTTTAAAATCATTGAAAAGCTGACAATCTCAGATTCAAGTTCTATATAGATAAATACCTCGCCAGTGACTAATTTTTCTAAGACATCCTGTAAGGTGTGCGAGGTAGAACCAGAATTTAATGGTAGTTCATAAAGTAGCGTACTATTGGTTATTTTCTTATCCATATTAAGTAGAGGCTGAAGTAGGGATTGCTGTATTTTATCAATCTCTACTTGATAGTCAATGAAAAAGACAGCTACTTTTTTATCGTTTATATTGTATTTTGAGAACTTTAAATTGGGATTGTTGTTGAATTTATCTACTAACAATTTTTCTAGCTTATCAATTGTAACCGGGAAAATAGTATCCTTATTTTCTTTATTTCTTTTCCACATAGGAACCTCCATTAAAAACACTGGTTAGAGTTTAGTATGTAGGTTATTGAAAAAATTATGAGTTACCTGGAAAAGAAAAGGGTAAGGTGAAAAGAATGCACAAAAGTTTGTTAGTATGAGTATAGGTCAATATATTTGAAAACAATTTATCTTAAAAAAATGTTGACTATTCATTATTACCAATTTATACTAAAAAAGTATTCAAAATTAAGAAAAGGAGGTCATCAAAATGAAAAACATCATTATCGTAAACAACGTTGCTTTACAATTGAATAATTATATGACCTCTTACAAGAACGAAATTTGATTCGATTTAAGGTAGAATATATTCCGTTTTGTAAAAGGTCACCCATGTGCTGTGGCCTTTTTGTAATATAAGGGATTAGTGAGAGCTATTCTGTTCGTTTACATGCATGCGTCATTGGCGCATGCATTTTTTAATGGTTGAATATGTAAAGCAGCTAAAAGCAATTCAAAAATAGCAACGAAAGAGATAAAGAAGGTGATACGTAATGTTTCAGGTTTTTAAAAAGTTAGATTGGTTTTTTAAGCATTATTGGAAGCGGTATACGTTTGCCATTATTACATTGATTATCGCTAGTGCAATCGGACTAATCCCGCCTAGACTTCTTGGATATGCGATAGATCATATTCAATTTCAGACATTAACTTCCCAGCTACTTACGATAATAGTTGTCGGTTACCTGGTATTAATCGTAGTCCACTATAGTGTTTCCTTTATTTGGGATTATACGTTATTCAGTGGGGCGGTGATTTTGGAAAGATGGACTCGTTCAAAGTTAATTAATCATTTTCTTCGCATGACACCAACATTTTACGGGAAATACAAAACAGGTGACTTGATGGCAAGAAGTACCAATGATTTAAAAGCCATTGCCCAAACTGCTGGATTTGGAGTCTTAACCTTAGTAGACTCGACGACCTTTATGTTTATGCTCATTGCGATGATGGGGTTTTCGATAAGCTGGAAGTTAACACTTGCTGCCTTAATTCCACTTCCAATAATGGCTATTATTATGAATAAATACGGTGCAGCGATCCATGCTCGTTTTACTGAGGCACAGGCTGCATTTGGAAATATGAATAATGAGGTATTGGAATCTATTCGTGGTGTTCGGGTAATCCGTGCTTTTGTTCAGGAGAAGCAGGATAAGGACCGTTTTGAGGCCATGACAGAGGATGTGTATCAAAAGAATATTGCAGTTGCAAAAATTGATGCCATGTTTGAACCAACGATGAAAATTCTAGTTGGCTTATCTTATACAATTGGTCTCGGATATGGGACAGTACTTGTATTTCAAAATGTGATTTCCTTAGGGGATTTAGTTTCCTTTAATGTTTACTTAGGAATGTTGATTTGGCCAATGTTTGCTGTAGGAGAATTAATCAATGTTTTACAGCGTGGTAATGCATCCTTGGACCGTGTTAATGAAACAATTGGCTATGAAGCCGATGTAAAGGACCCAGAGAAGCCAATGTCGGTAACAGAAGTAGAGACAATAGAATTTGCCAATGTTTCCTTCTCCTATCCGGGAACAAAGCGAAATCAACTAGAGAATATAAACCTCTCCATTACGAAGGGGCAGACTATAGGAGTAGTAGGGAAAACTGGTTCCGGTAAAACGACATTATTTAAGCTAATGCTCCGTCAATATCCAGGAGTAGTTGGTGAAATCAAAGTATCCGGAGTTGATTTAGAGCGGATGAGCTTGGATCAAATTCGTTCTTGGATTGGTTATGTTCCACAAGACCAAGTGATGTTCTCGAAAAGTGTTAGAGAAAATATTCAATTTGGTAAAAGTGATGCGACAGATGAGGAAATTTATCGCGTTATGGAGCTAGCTCATTTTGTTGAAGATATAAAGCAGTTGCCACAAGGCTTGGATACGAAAGTAGGAGAAAGTGGTGTAACCCTTTCCGGTGGTCAGAAACAACGTGTAGCCTTAGCGAGGGCCTTTATTAAGGATCCAGAAATTTTAATACTAGATGATTCGTTATCTGCTGTAGATGGAAAAACAGAATCAAAGATTATTGCGCATTTACGAGAAGAAAGAAAAAACAAAACAACCTTTATTGCTGCCCATCGGTTATCCGCTGTTACACATGCTGACCATATTATTGTGTTAGAAGATGGAATTATTGCCGAAGAGGGTACACATGAAGAATTAATCCAAAATGATGGATGGTATAAGGAACAGTATGAACAACAGCAGCTTGAAGGTGATAAGGAGGCGATCTCCTAATGCGAAAGAAATCTACTGAGAAAAGACTATTTCAATATGCACTACAATTTAAAAAGAAAATCATCATCGGTATTTTATTTTTAATCATTGCAACGGCTCTTGAGTTAGCTGGACCTTTAATTGCCAAGACAATTATTGATGATCACATTGTCGGTATAGAAGGTACATGGTATGAAATAAGCGGTGACAATGACCGAAATACGGTCGAATTCAATAAACGGTATTATAAGAGAGCAGATCGTATGAATGAAGAGGATGAAATAATTAGTACCAACTCCCTACTGCAAATTGGTAAGGAATACTACCTTGTAGAAGGAGAAGTTCCAATACTTGGGGAGCGAACAGTAGAGGATAATACAATTTCTGTGAAGTCACAAGAAGAAGTAACAACCTTTACAGGGCAAAAAATCTCTGTAAGTGACATTTATAGCTTTTTCCAACCAGAACAACGACCGATTTTATGGTTATTAGCTTTATACATTGGGTTGCTACTTATTGCTGGTATTTTCCAGTTTTATAAAACATTTTTATTACAACAAGCTTCGAATCAGATTGTTAAAAAGATGCGTAATGATATTTTTGAGCATACGCAACGAATTCCAATTAATTACTACGTCAATCAACCAGCAGGGAAGATTGTGGCACGTGTGACAAATGACACAGAGGCAATCCGTGATCTTTATGAACGTGTCTTAAGTATTATTGTTACGAGTGCTATCTATATGGCTGGAATCTTTGTTGCATTATTTATTTTAAATGCGAAGCTTGCGGTGTGGTTCTTGCTCTTGATTCCATTACTACTAGTATGGATGCGATTCTATAAATTCTTTGGAACGAAATATAATAAAGTAATCCGGTCCACGATAAGTGAGATAAACGGTAAGATTAATGAAGCCATTCAAGGGATGACTATTATTCAAGCATTCCGAAGAGAGAAACAGACAAAGAAAGAATTTGAAGAATTAAATACGAGACACTTTAAGTATCAGCGAAAGCTATTGAAGCTAAGTGCACTTACGTCCTATAACCTTGTAACAGTCTTTCGAAATATTGCTTTTGTAGCATTTATTTGGTATTTTGGCACCGGCTCATTAAATTTGGAGACGATAATCTCGATAGGTATGCTCTATGCTATCGTGGATTTATTAACGAGATTATTTGAACCGGTAAATGATATTGTGAACCAGCTACCATTATTAGAGCAGGCAAGGGTCGCAGGTGGTCGTGTATTTGAATTATTAGATTTAGATGGAGAAGAAGTAAATCAGAAGGAAATTCCACGTTATAAGGGGAATATCAAATTCGACAACGTCTCCTTTGCTTATGAGAAGGAAGAATATGTATTAAAAGACTTATCCCTTTCCATAAAGGATGGAGAAACCGTTGCCTTTGTTGGTCATACAGGATCTGGAAAGAGTTCGATTATGAACCTATTATTCCGATTTTATGATCCGCAAAAAGGAAAAATTACGATTGATGGCCATGATACAAGTAATTGGTCCAGACAACAGGTTAGAAGTCATATGGGGATAGTATTACAAGATCCATTTCTATTTTCCGGAACGATTATATCCAATGTTACGATGAACGATCCGAAGATTAGTAGAGAACGGGCAATTGAAGCATTAAAAACAGTAGGTGCAGACCGTTTTATCGAGAAGCTACCGAAAAAATATGATGAGCGAGTGACAGAAGGAGGAAGCACGTATTCCTTAGGTGAGAGACAGCTTATTTCCTTTGCACGTGCACTTGCATTTGATCCGGCTATTTTAATATTGGATGAGGCAACAGCTAATATTGATACGGAGACGGAAAATGTCATTCAACATGCACTAGAAGTTTTGAAAAAAGGAAGAACTACTTTAGTAATCGCCCACCGATTATCAACGATTCAACAAGCGGATAACATTTTTGTCCTAGAACATGGTAAAATTATTGAAGAAGGTAACCATGAACAGTTAATCGCTGAAAAAGGAACATACTACCAAATGTACAAAATGCAGCAAGGGATATCACAACGAGCTGTTTAGTACGGAAGGACAAATGTGGGGTGAGCGTGATGGAACGTAATAATGACCAAAAGCCTGACATTATTGATGAAGATTTATATGAGGAATTTGATGAGGAAGAGCTACTAGAAATTGTTGAGGAAGCTCGTAAAGAAGCACTCATCAAATCTACTATGGAAGATAAAAAGCCAAAGCGTCCGTTTCCTAAATGGACGTTTTGGCTTATTGCTATTGCAATGCTAATTAATGTTGTAGCATTTTTTCCAAAGACTTTTTCGATTCCAGCAATTGATTTTTTAATTACTTCGGCGAAATTATCGGCTGATGATGAGATAAAAGCGTACAAAGAAGCTGTAGTCGTAGTGGAAACACAGGATAGTAAAGGGACTGGATTTGCTATCAATCAAGATGGGTATATTTTAACTAATGCCCATGTAGTGGATGATGAGAAGCACGTATCAGTCGCTTTTCCTAATTTAGGCTTATATAATGCAGATGTATTAGAAACCTATCCAGATGTGGATTTAGCGTTACTTAAAACAGAAAGTGAAGAGAAGTTACCGTACCTAGAGCTAGCAGAGCAAACCGTTTTTGAAGAAAACGAAAAAATAAATTTCATAGGAAACCCACTTGCTTTCAATGGAATAGCAAATCAAGGAACCATAATCGGATATACCCAATTAACTAGTTGGAATCTACCAGTTCTCATGATAGATGCACCAGTATATCGTGGAAACAGTGGAAGTCCTATTATAAATGAAAGAGGCCAAGTAATTGGGGTTGTATTTGCAACCTTAAATCATACAGAACACGGAAAGGTAGGGCTCTTCGTACCTATTGACTATTATTATTCAGAAGGAGTGAACCTTCACTTACCCTATTAGACCTAGACGAAGTAATAATGTAGTTTCTTTTTCGCGTTTCATAATATTATCTAAAACGCTTCCACAATTCGATAAAGCTACCGATAAAAAGAAAGAGATATTTCGTCTCTTCTTTTTTTATAGGGAAAGTTACCTATTTTTAAACAAAATGTAATCCTCTTGTGACACTCCCTGTAATACTTGTACTGTAAGATAGTCATATTCTTGAAATGGAAAATTAGTAAAGTATGGTGGGTTAAAAATGACCTGTTTAAATATAAAACAATATATAATAATAAATAAGCTATTCGACACACCCAAAAAAATTGTAGCAGAATCGAAATATATGAATGCTAGGGGTGGTCTACTTTGACACGAGAAATGTTAAAAGACATCCCAATAGAAGAACTAATTGATCAAGCACAAAAAGGTGATGAAGCCGCACATAATTTCTTATTAAAGACATACCAACCCTTTATTGCTAAAACAGTATCCGAAGTTTGTAAACGATACATTGATCCAGAGCGAGATGATGAGTTTAGTATTGGCTTGTCAGCATTTAATGAAGCAATACGGTTGTATTCACCAGATCGTGGGAGCTCTTTTTTAACCTTTAGTAGCTTAATCGTCAAACGTAAAGTAATTGATTATATTCGTTATCAAAATAAATATCCTGTAACCATATCGTTTGACGAAAGTTATGATGAAGAGAAAATGGAGAATCCAACCGAAGTAGAAGCAGTTAAGAGCAAGTATCAACTAGAACAAGAAGCATGGTATCGTAGACAAGAGATTCTTGAATTTCAGAACAAACTGGCCATGTATAAGCTATCACTTCAAGATCTTGTCGAAGTTTCACCAAAGCATCGTGATGCACGAGATAGTGCAGTTCGTATTGCAAGAATGATACGAGATGATAAAATGTTAAGTGAATATGTCGAAAAAAAGAAAAAACTCCCGATAAAAGAATTGGCTAAGAAAGTTGATGTGAGTAAAAAAACGTTAGAGCGTAATCGGAAATTCATTTTAGCCATTTTTATTATTCTTGGAGAGGATTATGTGTTTCTTAATGACTATTTGAAAGGGGTGGGCCAGTGAAAAAAGGAATAGTCATGGAGCAGCATCAGAAATATACCATTGTAATGACACACGATGGTTTATTTGAAAAAGCTTATCCGGTTAAAGGAGCCGAAATTGGTTTTGAAGTTGCCTATGAGCCTTTTACGAAAAATGAAAACTCTTCTAGATTAAGGGAAAAGTTTTTCACTGTGCGTGTTATAGCTATTGCATGTATATGTTTAATTATGTTATTTCCGCTGTATATGGTAGTAAATGGGGATGAAGCATATGCATATGTGGATATTGATATTAACCCGAGTATGGAACTAGAAGTGAATAGTAGCTTGGAGATTACCAATGTAACTCCCTTTAATGAAGAGGCAGAATTAATTATCCATGAGCTTGGTGATTTAACCGGAAAAGAGATTGATGATGCCATTGCTATTATTATGATGAAAAGTGAAGATAAAGGCTTTGTCAATTCAGCTAAAAATGTTTTGATTGGTGTTCATTACATAAAGGAAACAGAAACAGAACCGATTATTAATAGGATTGATGAACGCTTTGAAACGACTGATTGGGAATTGGTTACCATTAAGATTCCCGAAGACGTTAGAGTTGTAGCAGAAGAAAATAATCAATCGATGAATGAAGCATTAGCTAAAAAGGTTACCGAAGAACCTGATGAAGAGTTACAATCAATTGTCACAGAAGAGGATAGTCAAGTATTGCAATCATTTTACCTTAATAAAAACGCTAAAGCTGACGTGACAAACGAGAAAGATTCAAATCAGGTTATACAAGATGATACTAACAATGCTGATAATGAGGAATTAGAATTAAACACCTCAAAAAGTAATTCATTAGAAAAGAACAGAAATAGTAATGAGCAAAAAAAGAATAAGCATAAAGAAAATCATCCTAAAAAGAGCAAAGAATCAAAGGAAATCAAGGGAAATAATAAAGAAAAACACCCTGGCATGAATGGAAAAGACAAGAAAAGTCAAAACAAGCAAGACACCAAGGGGAAGGACAAAACAAACGATAAGCACCAAGAGAAAAACCACGGTAAAGGAAATGGCAAGGACAAGGGGAAACAGCGTGGTAATGACAAAGAGCCTAAATCAGGTAGCCATCATAACAACAGCAACCACAATAATGGGAAAAAACATGGTCATAACCACAAAGATAATTCCAACATGTGATGATACAGGTTGGG
This sequence comes from Ornithinibacillus sp. FSL M8-0202, assembly GCF_037975285.1. Classification (GTDB taxonomy): domain Bacteria; phylum Bacillota; class Bacilli; order Bacillales; family Amphibacillaceae; genus Ornithinibacillus; species Ornithinibacillus massiliensis. The sequence continues at coordinate 572,597 of NZ_CP150248.1, read as the reverse complement.
AATAACGGATTTATCGCTATTTTTTATGAAGGTTTCATCAAGATACATAATTTGTTTTCCTGTCGTCATAAGAAAAAACGCATTTGCTTAAAAGAACAGCAAATGCGTTTTTTTATCTACATTTTTAAGGCGGTTTCGGGTGTGTATTTCATTGCGTGGTCTATATAGTAAAGAAGGTTGTCGTGTGAATCGATAATTTTTTGTTCATCTAGGGAATAGTGATAAGCGTGCAAGAAATTCTGTATTTTCTTAGATAGCAAATCGTCTTTTGTGCGGACCATTAGAACGAGAAGATCATCCCACTGTCCCCATAATGTGTAGTACAACGCCTTGTCGTAGTCTGGAATATCCATGAATTCCCCTCCTTAAAACTCCAAGGGTAATTATAGCTTCCCCATATTATATATATATTTCCGAGAGACTATTTGGTGTGGTTTCCAATTTAAGGTCAGGGTTAATTAGCATAAACAGTTTACACTGATACATACTAAAAAACGAAAAGGGGAGGGATAAAATGAAAAAGCAACTTATTACTGTCGCTGCAGCAGCTTTATTTATCGTTTCTGGTTGTGCAGCAGATAATGAAGAAGGCCAGCGTGGAACAGATAATAATAATATCGATCCCGTAAGATATCAAAATCATCCAGATGGCATTGGTACGCGTGATAATCGAAACTACACGATGCAACGTGACTTGGAGGAACCAAATCGATTCCGAAATATAAATAATCCAGGAAACAATAATACACGTAATATAAATAATACCAATGAACAAACCAATGCAAATCGGTATGATGTAGCTGAAGAAGCAGCGGATTTAATCGTTCAACGAATCAATGTTATTGATAATGCGTATGTTCTGACTACAGACAATAATGCCTATGTTGCGGCTGAACTAGACACACATCAGAATGGTAATAATTTAAATCACAAGGATGGAGAATTAACCGATGAGGTGAAAGAAAAAATTTCATCCATCGTAAAATCAGTGGATAATAATATTGACAATGTATATGTGTCCACTAACCCAGATTTTATGGATTTAGCCGATAATTACGCACGTGATGTCGATGAGGGAAGACCAATTGAAGGATTCTTTGAAGAAATTGGTAATATGATTGAACGAGTTTTCCCACAAAATAGATAATGCCTAAGAGGCTGGGACAAAACTAAAACAAAGGTAATAAAAACGAACAATCACATTAGCCCCGGAAATATACGGAGACTCCTGTGGGAGAAAAGGCATCGGTGAGACCCCGGAAGAGCTTTAGCTCTGAGGAGGCTCACCAGCCGCCCACGGACGCGTAGTATATTTCCGGGGCGGGTTTGATGCGCTAACTGTCATGTTCGGTTTATCCTATGTTAGAAATAGTTTTGTCCCGGCCTCTTTCCATTATTATTTAATACATAATAGCCTAAGTTTTTGCACTAATCTCTTTTCTTTTAAAAACCGTTAACATGTGATAATGTATTACATATAATTCATATTAAACATAGTGGTTTACTATGATTTCATTATATGGAGATGAGAAGATGGGACGAGAATTCTTAGAGATTTTTGAGGATTGGGCAGAGAACTATGATAATACAGTTAATGGGCATGACCGTGAATATAAAGAAGTTTTTCATCAATACGATCAGATATTAGACGAAGTGGTAGAAAATTCGATTGGTACTGTATTAGAATTTGGAGTAGGCACTGGCAATTTAACAAAGAAGCTAGTGGAGAATGGACATACTGTGATTGGAATCGAACCTTCACCAGCTATGCGAGACATCGCAAAGTTGAAGCTACCCGATGTAACAGTATTAGATGGTGATTTTTTAGATTTTCCAAAGCCTACTACTCCAATTGATACGATAGTTAGCACATTTGCATTTCACCATCTAAATGATGAAGAAAAAGAACTTGCAATTAAAAATTTTGCAACATTACTTCCTAAAGGTGGTAAAATTGTATTTGCAGATACACTTTTTGTATCGGACAATGCTAAGCAACGGAAGATAAGAGAGGCCGAGGAAGTTGGATATTCTAATCTTGCCGAGGATTTACGAAGAGAGTATTATCCTAATATTGACACAATTGAACAAATTTTTACTGAGCAACAGTTTAATGTTTCTTTCAAGCAAATGAATGATTTTGCTTGGCTTATCTTAGCAACATTTAAATAAGGTTTAAAGGAGAAGTGAAAGATGATGAAAAAGATGAATGTAGAAAGCTTTAATTTAGATCATACAAAGGTGAAAGCACCATATGTTCGACTAGTTGGTGTAACAGAAGGAGCTAATGGAGACAAGGTATATAAATACGATATCCGATTCAAGCAACCAAATAAAGAACACATGGAGATGGCTGGATTACATTCTCTTGAGCATTTAATGGCAGAAAACATTCGTAATCATATGGACAATGTATTAGATATTAGCCCAATGGGATGCCAAACAGGATTTTATTTGGCTATTTTAAACAATGATTCATTTGACGAAGTATTAGTAACACTTGAAAAGACATTGGAAGATGTTTTAGCAGCAGTTGAAGTGCCGGCATGTAATGAAGTACAATGCGGCTGGGCAGCCAACCATAGCCTTGAAGGTGCAAAGGAAATCGCAAAAGAGATGCTTGCGAAAAAAGAGGGTTGGAGAGAAGTTTTCTAACTAATGGGGTGATACTGTGGCATTATATCAATCGATTCATGATTTAATCGGCCATACTCCTCTGCTTAACATACGCCATATTGATGCTATTCCAGATGGAGTTAACATCTATGCAAAGCTAGAATTTTATAATCCTGGTGGAAGTATAAAAGACCGTCTGGGAGCAGAACTAATTGATGATGCTCTTACAAAAGGGAAGATTAAGCAAGGTGGCACAATTATAGAACCTACAGCTGGTAATACTGGAATTGGCTTAGCACTTTCAGCGAAAGAAAAAGGCTTAAACGTAATCTTTGTTGTGCCAGAACATTTTAGTCAGGAGAAGCAACTGATTATGCAAGCTTTGGGTGCAGAGATTGTCCATACGCCTAGAGAGGCTGGGATGAAGGGGGCAATTGAAAAAACAGAGCAACTGTTAAGCGAAATCCCAAATAGCTTCTCGCCGCAACAATTCGCCAACCCTGCTAATCCAAATACGTATTATAAAACCCTCGCTCCAGAAATTTGGCATGATTTAGATGGGAATGTTGATGTTTTTATTGCAGGAGCAGGTTCTGGTGGTACATTCATGGGGTGTTCTCGATTTTTTAAAGAAATAGATCCAACTATCAAGACTGTGATTGTAGAACCAGAAGGATCAATTATTGCAGGTGGTGAGCCTGGTCCGCATCGAACGGAAGGAATTGGGATGGAATTTTTACCTGCTTTTATGGATCCAAGCTATTTTGATTCGATTCATACAATCAGTGATGTAGATGCTTTTCAAATGGTGGAAAGCCTTGCCCGTAAGGAAGGATTGTTAGTTGGTAGTTCTTCCGGTGCCGCGATGTGCGCAGCATTAGAAGAAGCGAAACAAGCAGAGAAGGGTACGAATATTGTGGTCGTTTTTCCAGATGGTAGTGATCGTTATTTAAGTAAAAAGATTTACCCGGATGTCATGGGGAAGGAGATTTAATATGCGTTCAAAAACAAAAATGGTACATGGTGGTATTACTCGTGATGAACAAACAGGAGCAGTGTCTGTTCCAATTTACCAGGTAAGTACGTATAAGCAGGATGGTGTAGGGAACTTCCGCGGATATGAATACTCTCGTACAGGTAACCCAACTCGTCATGCACTCGAAACGGTGATAGCAGAGCTAGAAAATGGAACTCATGGATTTGCTTTTGGCTCCGGAATGGCTGCCATTACAACGGTCATGATGCTATTAGATGCAGGGGATCATGTTGTACTAACCGATGATGTATATGGTGGATCTTATCGATTAATGAGCAAAGTATTAAATCGATTTGATTTACATCATACATTTGTGGATACGAGTAATCCTGAACAAGTAGAGGCAGCAATACAAGAGAATACGAAGGTTTTATATGTTGAAACACCTACAAATCCATTACTAAAAATTACAGATATAAAGAAAATAGCAGACATAGCGAAAAAACATAATCTACTACTAATAGTTGATAATACCTTTGCAACACCATACTGGCAACAGCCTTTAGATATGGGGGCAGACATTGTCCTTCATAGTGCAACCAAATATATTGGTGGGCATAGTGATGTCGTAGCAGGATTAGTGGTAGTTAAATCTGAGGAACTAGCAGAAAGAATTCACTTTCTACAAAATTCTGTTGGTGCAGTATTAGGACCACAGGATTCTTGGTTATTAATGAGAGGAATTAAAACGTTAGCACTACGCATGGAAGCAATTGAATCGAATACGAATGAACTTGTTCAGTTTTTACAAGGACATGAAAAAGTAACGACAATTTATTATCCAGGTATTGAATCACATCGAGGTCATGATTTGGCGCAAGAACAAATGAGTGGTTTTGGTGGAATGATTTCATTTGATGTAGGTAGTGGTGAGCTGGCGGAAGAAGTATTGAAAAAAGTGAAGTACTTTACGCTTGCAGAAAGCTTAGGTGCAGTCGAAAGCTTAATTTCATTACCAGCAAAAATGACCCATGCATCAATCCCAGCAGACCGAAGAGCAGAGCTAGGAATAACCGATGGGTTAATCCGAGTTTCAGTAGGAATCGAGGATGTTCGTGATTTAATAGAAGATTTATCACAGGCATTAGGTAACTAAGTAAAAGGGCAGCGGATGAGCTGTCCTTTTTAGTTATGTACAGTAGTATTTGATTGATCGTATTCATAGAAGTTTATCTGTAGCATGAAAGTCTTATAGTTATTTTTAAAAGAAATATGCTAAAATGAACACAATATTAGTTTAAAAGGGGATGTCCATAATGAGTGAAAAAGCATTGCAATATTTAACTGATAATCGGGACCAATTATTAACGAAGCTAAATGAATTTTTATCCATTCCTAGTGTGAGTACGGATAGTATACATAAAGAAGATGTAAGAAAAGCTGCAAGCTTTTTAGAAGACTACTTAACTGAAATTGGCTTTGAAAATATTCAACAAATCGAGACTCAAAAGCATCCTATCGTTTATGCAGAATATATGGAAGCTGGGCCTGAAGCTCCAACGGTTCTATTATATGGCCATTATGATGTTCAGCCAGTGGATCCGATTGAATTGTGGAAAAGTGATCCATTCAAACCAGAAATAAGAGATGGACGACTTTATGCACGAGGATCTAGCGATGATAAAGGACAAGTGTTTATGCATCTAGCGGTGTTTGAAGCACTGATGAAAACAACCGGTAAGCTTCCTCTTAATGTAAAGGTTTGTTTAGAAGGAGAAGAGGAGATAGGTAGTGAAAATCTCTATTCAATGCTACAAGAGAAAAAAGAATTATTCGAGGCTGATTTTGCAGTAATCTCTGATTCAGGGATGGTAGCCAAAAATCAACCAACTATTCTTTATGGATTAAAAGGGTTCACCGGTATTGAAATTACCGTTACCGGACCAGATCATGATTTACACTCAGGAATGTATGGTGGCGCAGTGCGTAATCCGATTATGGCTCTATCTCATATTCTTTCCTCTATGAAAAATGAAGAAGAGGTAGTAACAGTAGAGGGTTTCTATGACGGCGTAGAAGATTTAACCGAGGAAGAGAGAAAATTAATGGAGCAAGTACCTGGAGAAGACTTTGTGAAGGCTACTGGAATTCCGGAAACCGTATCAGAAAAGGGCTATACACCTAAGGAACATACGATGGCTCGCCCAACGTTTGAGGTTAATGGAATATACGGCGGGTATCAAGGAGAAGGAACGAAAACCATTATCCCTACCTCAGCTACGGCTAAAATTACGTGTCGATTAGTTCCGGGACAAGACCCAGTGGATATTCAACAAGCTCTTGAAGCACATGTGAAGAAGGTTGCACCTAAAGGAGTAACCGTAGAAGTGAAGAAAGAAAAGCTTTCTGCAAAAGCTTATAAAGTGGAACCTAACCATCCATTGATTGAAAAAGCAGCAAAAAGCTATACAAAAGCATTTGGCAAAGAAACGGTTTATGTTCGTATGGGCGGCTCCATTCCGGTAGTGGAGTGGATTGAGGATATCTATCAAATGCCGATTGTTCTATTAGGATTCGGTACACCAGATGATCGACTACATTCACCAAATGAAAGCTTCCCACTAGACAGTTTTGATAAAGGAATGGAAACATTAGTGTATTATTGGAATGAAGTAAACAAGTTATAGAAGAGGCTGGGACATAACGAAAACAAAGTTAATAAAATACGAACAACCACCACATTAGCCCCGGAAATATACGGAGACTCCTGTGGGAGGAAAGGGCACTGCCTGAGACCCCGGAAGAGCTTTAGCTCTGAGGAGGCTCACCAGCCGCCCACGGATGCGTAGTATATTTCCGGGGCGGATTTGATGCGCTAACTTTCATGTTCGGTTTATCCTATGTTAGAAATAGTTTTGTCCCAGATCCTAGAAAGTATCAGAAGATCAGAATGTAAAGATGAATCAATTTATACACAGTATTGAACAGCGTATTTCAATCGTAATTATTAACCAATGAGAAGAGGTAGTTTAAATGAAATTAGCTCTAATTACAGGAGTTTCTAAAGGATTGGGAGAATCCATTGCGAAGCTATTTCTCGAGTCTGGGATTCATGTTTTAGGTATATCAAGAAGTATAAATAAACAGCTTGAAAAAATTGCAGCCGATAATCATGTGAAATACCATCATTATACTTGTGACCTTGGAAATACGGAAGAATTAGAGGAAACAATGGAAAACGTTAAGACAGATATTCAGCAGTATGACCCATCACTACTCTATTTGATCAATAATGCAGCTGTCATTGATCCGATAAATCAAGTAAGCCAACTAGATAATCAAGCACTCGCCTACCATGTTCATCTTAATACCGTAGTCCCGATGATATTAACGAAGGAGATGTTAGATTTCTCTTCGAAAATAAATACCTCTTTCATTTGTGTCAATATTACTTCGGGTGCTGCGGAAAGGCCAATATATGGTTGGGCTGCTTATTGTAGCTCGAAGGCGAGTATCAATATGTATACGAGAACAGCAGCACTCGAACAAGAAACATTAAAGACTGGTCATAAAATAATTGCCTTCAATCCTGGGATTATGGATACGGATATGCAACAAACTATTCGATCAAGCGCTAAAGAGGCTTTTAACGACGTAGAAAAGTTTAAAGCGTATAAGGAAGATAATCAACTAAGAGATAGTGATACGGTTGGTGGCATTCTAATTGATATTTTGAATGATGAAGCAAGTATTGAAAATGGAAAAATATATCAAGTTAACGAATATGTATAATGATGAAAAAGGATGTCATAGTGGAATTATCACCATGACATCCTTCGTTATCGTTTAATAGTATCCGCCAGCATATCCACCTGCACCAACGATGATTAGCAGGATGAAAAGAACAACGATTAATGCAAATCCGCCTTCAAATCCGCGTCCCATTATGTCACCTCCCGTTATAGAATATTTATAATTACCGACGATTAATAGCCCCAACCGCCGCCATATCCGGATCCGTAGCCACCACCGTAGCCACTAGCACCAACAATGATTAACAAAATAAACAACACAACAATCAAAGCAAAGCCTTTTCCATTTCCACTATCTTTACTCATGCATTGCCACCTCCTCTAGTACAATGTATGTATCATTTATCATGGTGACAGGGCGAATGTACTGGTAAGCAAGTTGAAACCGGGAATTTTGTTTCGTCGAGAGTACATGCTTCGGTGAATATATATGGTGTAATGAAAGTGTTTAGAAATTGTGGTACACTAGGAAAATGAAAAATATGTAATGAGCAGCTTAGGCTGATAAATAGAAAGGACGATTAGATGATTACAAGAAAAAGTAAACGTGAAATTGAACAAATGCAGAAGGCTGCAGACTTACTAGTTCAAGTTCACAAAGAGATTGCCAACATGATTAGACCGGGAATTAGTACGATGGAAATTGATACGTTTGTAGACCGATTTTTAGAAAAGCATGGAGCTATTCCAGAGCAAAAAGGGTATAACGGATTCCCTTATGCAACTTGTGCTTCTATTAATGATGAAATCTGCCATGGATTTCCTAGAGAAGACAAACTGAAGGATGGCGATATTGTAACGATTGATATGGTGGTCAATCTAGACGGTGGGTTAGCAGATTCTGCATGGACCTATGCTGTAGGAGATGTCGATGAAAAAGGTCTTCGTCTTATGGAAGTAACGAAGAAATCACTTTATATCGGAATTGAGCAAGCAAAAGCTGGTAACCGAATTGGTGATATTGGTCATGCAATTCAAACCTATGCTGAGGGAGAAGGCTTCTCTGTTGTAAGAGACTTTACCGGCCATGGCATTGGACCAACGATTCATGAGGATCCACATATCCCACATTTTGGATTGCCTAACAAAGGTCTTCGTTTAAAACCAGGAATGGTAATTACGATTGAGCCGATGTTAAACGAAGGCGATTGGCAAAGTAAAGTAGATTCTAATAATTGGACTGCTAGAACGGTTGATGGTGGTCGCTCGGCACAATATGAGCATACGATTGTGATTACAGAGGGAGATCCAATTATTTTAACCGAGCAAGATAAATAATCCTTTAGGAGATCTGTACAAAAGTGCAGATTTTCTTTTTTTAATGAAAAGAAGTTTTCACTACTAATAAAATCAGTTATAATTAGTTAAAATTTCTAAGTGGAGGAGACTAGGATGGAGACCGTTAACGTAACAAAGAATCCCGTATCGACGTCAATGACCATGATCAAACGCGGTCTAACAGTAGGTTTTCCTATCATGCTTGGTTATATTCCCATTGCGATAACCTACGGCGTTCTTGCGAAACAGGCCGGACTTACATTAACAGAGCTTACGTTAATGAGTGTATTGGTATTTGCTGGAGCAAGTCAATTTATGGGAGCCAATATGATTGCTCTTGGTGCAGGGGCTGTGGAAATCATTATCGCAACCTTTGTGTTAAACTTTCGTCATTTTGTGATGAGCTTATCCTTTATGAATCGCATGCGGCCGGTTGCGTTAAAGTGGAAGCTGCCATTAGCATTAGGGTTAACGGACGAGACATTTGCTGTTTCTTCCTTACATACGAAAGAAGCAAAAGAAGAGAAGGGATTTTTCTTTTATGGTTCGCTCACCTTAATTGCATACGTATCTTGGGTCATTGGTTCATTACTTGGCGGTGTGTTAGGGGAAATAATTCCAGAAGCATTGAGTCAAAGTATGGGAATTGCGCTATATGCCATGTTCATCGGATTATTAGTTCCTTCCGTTAAAAAGGAGCTAAGAGTAGGCTTAATTGCACTTATTGCGATGTTGATTAATGCTATTTGCCTTCAGTTCATGAGTAGTGGTTGGGCAATTGTTGTCGGTACAGTGCTTGGTGGATATAGTGGTGTCTTTTTGTTGAAGGGGGAACGCTCATGATATGGTTCATCATCATTGGAATGTCTTTAGTAACCATGCTTCCAAGGATTATTCCAGCATTTATTGTAGACAAATTACAATTTAAGGACTGGGTAAACAGATGGTTAAATGCAATTCCGTATGCAGCATTAGGTGCTTTAATTTTTCCTGGTGTACTAAGTGTAAATCCAGATAAACCACATATTGGATTAATTGGTGGACTTGTCGCTGTAGCCCTAGCCTATATTGGATTGAATGTTATTTTTGTCGTCATTGGAGCTATATTATCCGTGTTTTTATTAACAACCTTATAAATTATATACATGTGTAACCAGTTTGAGCGTGAGAAAAAGATAGAGGAAAAACCGAATGATTAGCTAGTACCGTATAACATTCGGTTTTTCCCTTCATTTTTTTAGCTATGTTCTAGACACAATCTTTTCCTTACTGCTGTAAATCAATATACAATGTCTCTGGTCCTGTAGGTATCCTACTACCTCCAGGTGGTTCAACACTTACTTTAATGAAACGGATTGTTTGTACATCGGGTCCCTTATAATATACATGAACCATTCCATTATTTAGATGTAGTAGCTCATCCTGCCAATCATTATCATTTCGGACAAGCCATACTTGATAATCCTGACTTTCCAAAGGTCTAAGCCCTTCAACCTGTAAATACAATTCATTAGTTACTTCATTTAACCATATGTTACCGGTAATATTTTGATCCATTGTAACCGGGATGATATCGAGTTGATTAGTAGCTGGGTTATTCATGAAAGGTTGTTCCGGTATTAAATCATATTGTGCAGTTAAATATTCTTGGTCACTACTATCTGCAATTGGCTGCTGTTGGGTAAATTGCAATAGTCCTACGCATATAGTGAATATGGCTGCTGCACCTACGATGACATAGAAGGCTTTACGATTTCCTATCTTTGGTTTAGAGTGCCCTTTTATATGAATGGTGTTTTTAATTCGTTTATTTAAGCTTTCAGAAGGGGTTACTTTCTGATTGTCCCTTAGTAGTAGCTTCCACGACGTTAATTCTTCCTGACAATGTGAACACTGATATATATGTTCATCCATTGATTGACGTTTTTCGTTTGATAAATTCCCTAATACATAATCTATCATTAATTCTTCTGGGATATGTTTCATTCGTGCGTTTCACTCCTTATCGGTTCTTGCCCAATGAAGTAAGGACTTTTGCTTGCGTAGGTTCTGTAGTCCATAACGTATCGAAGATTTAATTGTCCCAATTGGTTTCCCGTAAATGGTTGCAAGCTCCCGTTGTGTTTTACCTTCAAAATAAGCCCCGTATATAAGCTCCCGTTGTTTTGGCGGAAGTTTATTCATTGCATCTTCTAAAATCTCTTTCTCTATCTCCTTTAAAACGTACATTTCCAATTTTACTGATTGTATTGTATCGAGTTTTTCTAGTTTATTTAATAAGGCAGGTTGATGCTTTCTGAGACGATCGATACATCTACTTCTTGTTTTGACCGCTAACCAAGCCTTCACACTACCTTTATCTGGCTTGTATTGCATCGGTTTTTGAAATACTTCGATAAAGACATCATGACAAATATCCTCTGCTTCTCGGCGGTCTGCTAATACAGTTATCGCAATTTGAAGGACAAAGGATACATAGGTTTCATAGAATTGATTGAAAGCAGCTTGAGAGCCTTTAGCAATTAATTTTAGTAGCTTCTCATCTTGTTTCGTATCCATTATTTTACCCCCTTCACATTCACTGAGCCTATCTTAGCAAAAAAATATGGAAAAATTATAAAAAAATTAAATCCATCTGTTATTTTTGCTCGTATCATAGATGAATTTTAGAAAAAAAGAGGAGGATATGTCAGATGCTTAAAAAGATGTTCTATTCACTTTTAGCAGTAGTATTGGGGGGAATGTTACTTACTTCAACTGTCTATGCAGAGGTCTCTGTCTATACTCCATACACGGGATTATCTGTATCACCTGGGGAAGATATTGAGTACAATGTCTCTATTATTAATTCGGGTAGTTCCATTGAAAATGTTAGGTTTGGGATGAAAGGATTACCAAAGGATTGGGAATATCAAATCACAGCAAATGGAACGAGTATTGAGCAATTATCAATTCGCCCGAACGATGAGCAAGATATACGATTAGTTGTAACTGTACCACTTCAGGTAGAAAAAGGAACCTATGAATTTGATTTAGTAGCAGATGGAAGTAGTACAAGTACATTAGGGTTAGCGGTAAATGTTACAGAGAAAGGTACATTTAAAACGAATTTCACGATTGACCAACCAAATATGCAAGGACATACAGATTCAACTTTTGAATACAATACGACATTGAAAAACCAAACGGCAGAAGAGCAGCATTATTCCTTAACCTCAAAAGCCCCAAATGGATGGAATACCGAATTTAAGGTAGATGGAAAGGCTGTTACATCGATCACACTGGAACCAAATGAGGAAAAAAAGATAGAAATTGTTGTGACACCTGCTAACAATGCAAAATCAGATACGTATAAAATTCCTGTAAGTGCACAATCTGGTGGAACCTCTAGTGAAATCGAATTAGAAGCTGTCATTACTGGTACGTATGGGTTAACATTAACCACTCCAGATGGCGTACTAAGTGATGATATTACAGCTGGAGGAGATACGGTTGTTGATTTAGTAGTTGAAAATACAGGAAGCGTGGATTTGACCGATATTAATCTAAAATCAACTACTCCGCCAAAATGGGAAGTAGAGTTTGACAAGGATACCATTTCTACACTAAAGGCGGGAGAAAAAGCTATCGTTAAAGCTACATTAAAAGCACCAAAAGATGCTATAGCAGGGGATTATGCGACCACGTTTAGTGCATCTAGTGCTGAAGCTTCCTCTGATGCTAATTTCCGTGTATCCGTTAAAACGTCTACTGCTTGGGGATTTGCTGGATTTGGAATTATTTTAGTAGTAGTAGGTGGATTGTATTCTATTGTAAGAAAATATGGGAGGAGATAACGAGTGAATGAGGCAATTATTGAAATACAAGAGCTTAGCAAAATCTATGACGATGTACCTGCAGTTGATAAGTTATCCCTCTCCATCCAAAAAGGAGAGATTTTTGGATTATTAGGCCCGAATGGTGCTGGAAAATCAACAACCATTTTTATGTTATTAGGTTTGACAGAGCCTACAAGTGGAAATGTCCATGTCTGTGGGATTGACCCAACAAGAAATCCACTTGAAGTAAAAAAGCGAGTAGGTTATTTACCAGATGATCTAGGATTCTATCAAAATATGACAGGCTATGAGAATCTCTTATATACGGCATCCTTAAATGAAATTCCGAGGGAAGAAGCAGAAAAACGTGCCCGTTCATTGCTAGAGCAAGTAGGTCTAGAGGGGGCTATGCATAAGAAAACGGGAAAGTATTCCCGTGGTATGAAGCAACGGCTTGGTCTAGCTGATGTATTAATTAAGAACCCAGAAGTTATTATTTTAGACGAACCGACCCTAGGAATTGATCCAGAAGGGGTACGGGAGCTATTAAGCTTGATTAACAAATTAAATAAAGAGAAGAACATAACGGTACTACTCTCTTCCCATCACTTGCATCAGGTACAGCAGATATGTGATCGAGTTGGAATATTCGTTAAAGGAAAGTTACTTGCGAAAGGGAATATGGATGATTTAGCTGGACAATTATTTGAAAATGTAGCTTATATTGTCCATGTAGAAGCCGACCCAATTGAAGATGACATGGTAAACGACATAAAGGGAATGAAGGAAGTAAGTCGTGTGGAGCGACTTAATCACAATACACTTGAGATTTATTGTGATAAAGATATTACACCGACCATTGCTAGAACTGTTATGTCCTATGATAGCAATCTAACGAATATTAGTAAGAAAAATTACGGATTAGACGAGATTTATCATCTGTATTTTGAAGGGCGTGAAACAAATGAAGCTTGAGCAAGTTCTATCTAAGATTACCTTCAAAAAACAAGTCAATACGGAAGAACGAGATAAGAAAGAAAAAAGAACATCTGTATTTGGTTCAATCGTACGAAAAGAGTTTACGGACTATATTAGAAGTTGGAGGATCATTATCCTGCTCATTATAATTGGCTTAACCTGTCTTGGTTCGTTGCACACAGCGATTACAACGATAAAAGATGCGTTAGATCAATCCGATGAAGCGAAGCAGATTGCAAAAGATTCTTACTTATTCTTGAAACTATTTACCACTTCAGATGGTACGTTACCACCGTTTATTACGTTTGTAACGTTTTTAGGGCCCTTACTCGGTGTTGCACTAGGATTCGATGCGATAAATTCTGAACGGAATAAGGGAACATTGACTCGTTTAATGGCACAACCGATTCCTAGAGACTATGTCATTAATGCAAAATTTGTTGCCGCCTTATTAGTTAATGTTGTATTATTCTTTGCACTTGGTTTTCTGGTGATGGCATTAGGGATTATCATTATTGGGTTACCAATTACGTTTGAAGAGTTTATTCGAATCGTATGCTTTTTAGTATTGTGTATTGTTTATATCGCATTCTGGTTAAATCTAGGAATTCTATTTTCTGTAAGGTTTAAACAAGCTGCTACGTCCGCCTTATCTGGAATCGCAGTTTGGATATTCTTTAGTATCTTTTACAATATGATCATTGATTTTATTAGTAAAAGCTATTTAGATTCACAGGCCATTTCTAGTGTGGACGAGGCTATTAGTAGACAAGAAACGATTCTAAATTTATATCGACTATCACCGAGCTATTTATTCTCTGAATCTACCACAACCTTACTTTCACCTGGGATAAGAACTTTAGGGCCATTGACAATGGAACAGACGGTAGGGGCGATAGCAGGACCATTACCACTTGGGCAGAGTCTATTACTAATATGGCCTCAATTAACCGGCCTTATCGCAGCAACGTTAATCTGCTTTATCATTGCGTATTACTGGTTCATAAAACAAGAAATCAGGACAAATTAATAGGCGAATCTATAGAAAATCCGAATATCTATTGGACATTCTTTATAAGAGTGGGAATAGGTTCGGATTTTTCTTTATCATGACGAAAGGTCACTAGTTGATCGCATGGAAAAATTTCCCGTAACAATCGACAAAAAAAGAAATTGACATGAATACTAATATGTTTTACTATTAATCCAGCATAATAAAAGTCTATCTTATTAATAGCCGCTGAGACGAGGGGTCGAAGATGCGGTGGCAAACCAGTTTGATTAATAGTCAGATATGGGGCCCAACCTGAGCGCAAAACAGCTTTGTTTTGTGAACAATAAGAGGATAGCAGCTGATATTAATCGAAGCTTTCCTTAGGTTGTAGGAGAGCTTTTTTTATGCCCTGAAATGAAAAAAATGGAATGGATGGTAAATTTTGTCAGAGAAAATATTATTTACGTCGGAGTCTGTATCAGAAGGACATCCGGATAAAATTGCCGATCAAATTTCTGATGCAATATTAGATGCTGCATTAGAACAGGACCCATATTCAAGGGTTGCCTGTGAAGTATTTACAACAACTAATACAGTTATTGTTGGTGGTGAAATAACTACCAAAGCGAATCTAAATGTGGAAAAAATTGTCCGAAACACGCTGATTGGGATTGGGTACACGGATGATCGTTATGGAATTGATGGAAGTTCTTGTAATGTAGAAGTACTGCTTCACACTCAATCACCTGATATTGCTATGGGAGTAGATGTCTCCAGTGATAGTAAAGCAATAGGAGCTGGTGATCAAGGAATTATGTTTGGTTATGCAACAGATGAAACGGATTCTTACATGCCATTAGCAATTGAAATGGCTCATAAATTAGTGAAACATGCTTCTCAACTCCGTAAACAAGGTGAATTCACTTGGGCACGCCCGGATATGAAATCACAAGTTACCATTGATTATACGAATCCTCAACAGCCCATCATTGATACGGTTTTAATGTCTATTCAGCATGATGAGGACTTTGATAAAGATAAATTTGAAACGTATGTAAAAGAAAGTATTATTAAACAAATTGCACGTGATTACGGAATGAATGAAGAATTCCGTATTTTGATTAATCCGACTGGTCGTTTTGTTATTGGTGGCCCACATGGTGATACAGGACTAACTGGTAGAAAAATTATTGTCGACACCTACGGAGGAGCTGCTAAGCATGGTGGTGGAGCGTTCTCTGGTAAAGATAGTACTAAGGTAGATCGTTCAGCTGCATATGCTGCACGTTATGTAGCGAAAAATATCGTAGCTGCCGGTTTTGCCAAACGTTGTGAGATTCAATTATCTTATGCGATTGGTGTCAGTGAACCCATTAGTATTTCTATCGATACATTCGGCACAGAGACAGTCGAACATGAACAATTGCTTAAGGCCATACGAGAGGTATTTGATCTTACTCCTGCAGGTATTATTAACATGCTGAACTTGCGGAAGCCACAATATAAACAAGTGGCAGCATATGGACATTTTGGTCGTCATGACTTAGATGTTACATGGGAAAGAACTGATAAAGTAGAAGCATTACAAGAGGCGTTAGCAAACTATGCATATGCTGGGGTTCTACGGTAATGAACCATTTAAAGGAGCTTGTTGCGAGTCCAATTCCGTTATTGAATCAAGATAAGATGCCTTTATTTGATTCCCTAGTAGAATATGCTAAACAAGATGTAACCCCATTTGATGTGCCAGGTCATAAAATGGGTTCTGCTATGAGTCCGTTGAAGGAAGTACTTGAGGAAATGGCGCTACGAATGGATGTTAACTCCATGAAGGAATTAGATTTGTTAAGCCATCCACAGTCCGTTATTAAAGAAGCACAGGATTTAGCTGCCGATGCCTTTGGAGCAGAGCATGCCTATTTTCTAGTAAATGGAACAACTGTTGGAATTCAAACCATGATTATGGCGACATGCAAACCAGGCGATACATTACTAGTTCCTAGAAATGGTCATAAATCTGTAATGGATGGGATTATTTTAAGTGGAGCAAGACCAGTGTTTATGAGCACCATGTGCACTATCTACGATGACGGCAATGTCTTGAGCATGTGCTAATTGACATATCTTCTCTAAATGTATCTCGTAGCGAATGGATAACTAATCTTTTGTTTGCAGAAAATTTGATCGCAAAATCAAATGCTTCTAGAGACAAGGGATTAGTATGCCATTTCGCCGGGAAACATCGATAAGCTATATTGCTATAGCTGAAAATTGCACGACTGCTACGTATTCCCCCGGAATGCTGTACATTCTAATCCCCTCTCTATTTAGGAGGGGTTTTTTATGTTGAATAATTAGCTATCTTTTCTAGCTTATTATGAAATAATAGGGGGAATTTGATTATGGATACGAAGTTAATATTGGTAGAAGGCTTACCTGGATTTGGAAAATCAACGACAGCAAAACTTATCTATGATTCCTTAATGGAAAGGAACATAGATGCAGAGTTGTATTTGGAGGGAGACCTACATAACCCAGCCGATTATGATGGAGTTGCTTGTTTTACGAGAGAACAGTATGAGAATTTGTTATTACACAGTGGGGGATTTAAAGAAGCTATTAAAGATTTTATACAAGTAAAAGATCATCATTATTTTTTACCTTACGAGATAATGAAACGTCATCTGAATAGGCAATTTCCAGATCCGCTAATGAGCAAGGTATACGAGCATGATATCTATGAACTTCCATTCGAACGAAATAAAGAGCTAATTGCAAAAAAATGGGAAGAATTTGCCCAGGAATACGCTATTGGCAATAAAATCATTATTTTTGAATGTTGTTTTATTCAAAACCCAGTAACAATTGGAATGGTAAAATACAATGAACCAAAGGAAAAAGTGTTAGCGTATGTTTTAACGTTAGCGAATATCATAGAAAAACTAAATCCTGTCTTAATTTATGTGGAACAAGACGATTTGGAATTTTCCTTTGAAAAAGCGGTTCAAGAGCGACCGAAAGCATGGTCTGACGGATTTATAGATTACTATACGAATCAAGGATTCGGGAAGGAACAGAAATATAATGGGAAAGAGGGAGCTTTAGCAGTACTTGAGGAGAGGCAGAAAATTGAAGCGGAGATCTATGATAGGTTAAGTATGACAAAATTCAAAGTTAATAATTCAACTTATGATCTAGTAGGATATAAGAAGCTGTTAAATGACCGATTATTTAGCTTGTAACCACATAATTGATAATAGCTCCGGAAAAATGCAGAATACTAACTACGATATACTCTATACGCTTTCGTGCTTCGATCATTTATCTCTGAAGTACCGGAGCTTTTTCCGGAGCGTTTATAGGTCATGTCTATTGTTTCTTTATAGTGGTTGAACTTCTTCGTAAAGCCATACCACAAACAACGTAAGCTAAAGACATTCAATTTAGATATGGTTCAATATGAATATGTGTGTACAGTATTCCATATTCATTAGCAAGCTTTTTTTCAATCCGAACGGTAATGTCATGGCTTTGGATTACGGTAAGATTGGGGTCCACTTTAATCGTTACATCCAGTACGGACTGATTACCAAGTGCTCGTCCTTTAATATCTGGTACAATTTTTACCTCTGGGAATGTTTTAATTTCTTGTTTAATTTTTTGCAAGCGTTCCTCATCAAAAGCATCGGTTAATGATAAGGTTGATTCTTTAAAAATACCCCAAGCTGTTTTACAAATAATCAATCCCACAATTAACCCAGCAAGTGGATCTAGCCAATAAATTCCGAACTGGGCACCTATAATTCCAATAAATGCCCCTATACTTACAAGTGCATCAGAGCGATTATCCTGTGATGCCGCATATAATGCACTACTATTTACTTTTCTTGATAAAGAAAGATTGTAGCGATAAACGATATACATGATGATTGCTGAAGCGATAGCTGTCCAGGCAGTTAGTAGGTCAGGCTTTGTTGCGTTCTCTCCAAACATGTTACCTACCGTAGCAAAAATCACCTGTAATCCGACTGCTACCATAATAAATGCTGCTAGCAACGATGCAATCGTTTCTGCCCGATAATGCCCATAGCGATGATTATGATCAGGTGGCTTCTGCGAGATTCGTAATCCAATTAAGATAGCAATGGAGGCAACAATATCCGTTGAGTTATTTAAACCATCTGCCCATAATGCATCGGAATCGCCTACATGTCCGATTGACAGCTTTGTTGCCGAGAGAAAAAGGTATGCGAAAATACTGATCCAAGCACCTTTTTCCCCTCCTTTTATATTAGGTTGGTTCATTAAACTACCCCCAAGAACTGACGTAATGTATCTATGTTTTAGCGAACCTATATTGGTCTAGTAAAAGTTTCAAGTTTATAAGAAGGTCATGTTATCAGTATGTTTCCTATCTCCAATAATATGAGCAAGTTTCATCTTGTACGTTTTGTAAATTTTCATTGCAATTATTCGAAAAATTTAGGATAATATTAATAAAGGAACAAAGGGGCATATCCAATGAAAAAGGAAAAGGTAGTTTACCGCTTTCATCCGTATAAAGGAAAGGTCCTGATTGCTAAAAGAGAAATATCCTTTGAAATTAAGCTGTCATCACGGTTATTCTTAGATGAGTTATGCTTTAACTGGAATAAGAGAATGCTTGAAGAAAGAATGAATCAATCGATTCAAAAAGGAAATAAGGACGAATTTACAAGCATTCGTAAAGAATATTTACATTATATTTGGGAATAAATCTACTGTGCATCAACAGCCTTGCCGACGTTTGGTGAGGCTGTTTTTATATCAGGTAGTAATGAGTAACTAACTTTCTCAGCCTATCTTAAAAAATATATAAAAGGTAATTAAAGGGGATAATACGATGAATTTAAATGAAACAATCATAAAAAGGCAGAATCGAATATTACTGTATATTTTACTTATTGCATTTTTACTAGGACTTGGAGCGGAACTTGTCGTGATGGCACCTTTAGGAAATTTGTTAGCGCTTACGATTGGCGGAGGTATCGGTATCGGGTTAATCGCGTTATTAAATTATAAAGCAATATTTACGAAGGCGGTACCATATATCGCTATTGTTTGCTTAACAGGTGTGTCACTCGTCGTTATGCTCAGCTCAGATTATGTTACCAATATGTTATTTACCTTCTTTCTTCTGGCTGTTGCAGCTGTATCTTTATCGAAGGCGGTGCTTACAACTGGGGGAGTTTTGGGACTTATTTTATTAGGGTTCTTTATTTCTGTAAAGGGTGAACTAGTAGGGTTTGATACAAGAGCAGCAGCAATTACAGTCGTGTTTTTCGCATTAGTATTTCTTGTGTTATTCATTCAAATTCGAGTGACCAGAGGTTTTATCCAATCGATGCAACAAACAGTAACAGAACTCAGAGCTAAATCGGTACAGGAAAAGGAGCGAGCAGCAAATGTTCGAGAAGGCGTTCTTCATGTTAGAGAGCAAATGGCGATGATGGAACAAGATAGTAGCATGAACCAAAAGCAAATGAGCGAGATGCTAGCAGCGTTCCATAATATTGCGAAGGCAAGTCAGGAACAAGCGGAGTCCGCTTCCGGAATATCTGAAGCGACGAATTCAAATCATAAATTATTAGAGAAAATGATGGTATCGTTTAGTAAAAGTGTAGAAGATGGTGAAGATTTAATCCAATTATCAACAATGGGACAAGAATCCATCCAATCCTTGACAGTAACGATAAATGACTTTAAACAGTCGTTTGAAAAACTAACAGAGAACATGGAAAGCCTTGTTTATCGAATTGACGAGAATAATACATATGCAGCAAAAATACAAGGTATTGCAGAGCAAACTAATCTTTTAGCTCTCAATGCAAGTATTGAGGCTGCCCGTGCTGGGGAGTTTGGAAAAGGATTTTCGGTAGTAGCTTCAGAAATTCGTAAGCTTGCCGAAGTATCACAGCATACTGCCAAGCATATTAGGGAGAACATGACGATGATTGAGCATGCTGCAAAACATACTCAATCTGAGGTAGCTCAAAATAAAGAGAAATTAATGGTAAGTACGGAGCGTACATTAGTCGCTAAAACAAATTTTGAAAAAATAACCGAGCAATTACATAACTTCATTAAGTATTTGAACTATTTAAATGAAAGTGCTGGTGAAATTAAAGATTCTTCCGAGCATATTGATCAATCCGTGGATCATCTAGCTTCTATCATTGAGGAAACAACAGCCACAATTGAAGAACTGGAAGCAATAGTGGATGAACAGGTTAATCGAATGGCTAATTTTGTTACTGCCATTGAGTCGACAACTAAAGCTGCTGCCTCATTAGAGAATGCGTAAAGAAGCTAATTTGCTCCATAGTTAGCGCATGGATTCTTAGTGTGTGGAAAAAGGGAAGAAGTGTAACGAAAAGTTACTTAAGGAAATGACTTTTATGTTACCGTACAGTCTGTTGTACGGTTTTTTTGAGGAGGGACATATATGAAGCGATTAGTCATTATCACCGTTGGGAAAACACATAGTGGTAAAACAACATTTGCTCGAATGTTAGAGAAAAGATTAACCAATTCAATCGTAATGGACCAGGATAATCATGCAGCTTTTTATCAATGAGTATTATGAAAAACTTCAACCGAAACAAGGACCAAATACGTTAAAACATGCTATTTCCAAACTAATAGTGGATTACACGGTAGAGCATACCAACCATCATCTTATTATTTGTAACTCAAACCGTTCCATTTATGACCGAAACTACTTAGATGAATTTCCAAAGGATGATTTCACTCGGATTCTAGTTTCTTTTGATATTCCAGATGAGATTCTCCTAGCCCGTATTCAAATCGTAATACGAATATATTTCGTAAAGTGACGAATTTTGAAGAGGTATTAGCAAGACAACAAGCAGACTCTAAAAGAAAAATGTTAGAAATCCTACACAAGAAGAAGCGGATTATTTGTTTGTGATAAAAGACAGTGAGGAGTGAGGAAGTTATGAAGGTAGTGGAAGAAATACGCCATATTGCAAATTTAGTTTGTTGATAATGCCTATCATAAGGAGGACAAGTGCTGTCCATGGCTTGGAAAAGGAAAAGATTTATAACGAAATTCAGATTGCATATCCGTGTTTTTTATGAACTTATCGATTCTTTTCCTTCTCCTGGTATTTCGTTACTAGGCCATGTATTATCCGGGAATAACTCCACCTTTGTTTGAAAGGTTATGAATTTGTAAGTAATCTCTCCTTCTTCAACCCTACTGAAACGGTAACAATGATACTACAAATACTAGTAGCAACGCCAAGAAGTCCTAAAACGATAATTGGAACACTAGGAAGGATTAATCCTACTAGGATTAGACCGAAAAAAGTCAAAACAATAAACCCTTGATAAATAGCGGAGATAATCTTTACTGCAAGATGATTAAATAACGATAAAATTAATGGTGGTAAAAATAACACGATTAGCATTCCAAGAGATGTCCATAGACCGACTGGATCATCGAATGAAACGGTATTAGGGCCAGTAGGATTGGAAGCCGCTAATAATAAAGTAACAATTGCTAACCCCAGTGTTAATAGCACCATTAAAAATTTTTTAAACAAGGTGAATCCCTCTTTTCATTTTGGTTATTATTCAGAGTGGCTAGTGGAAAGTAGTTTAGCTGGGAGCTATGTTCTCGCCACTAAAGTGTAACTACGTATCGTTTTTATAATAATCCTCGTAATGGTATTGGATTACTAAATTTTTCCTGCACCTATATACTACCATAATTTTCAAATAAACAAAGTAGAATAATTATATAGAATAGTCGATAATGTAGGGGCGTTATAAAGCACAAAGGTTAATGAGGTAGGTTAAAAAAGTATGATATGGAGGATTAAGGCAAATGTAAATATCCTTAGGTACACTTGGGTTTATTATTTGGTCGCAAGGAATCTTTGTTCGCGGGCGTATCAATTCACATTTTGGGCGGATGTACTCCGTCCCCGGGATTATCTATTCTCCTTTTGGTCGTATGCACTCCACTCCCGGGCCTATCTAGCCCCCCTCGACAAAAGGTAGCAAGAAACTTTACTACATCTAGTAGCCGTACTCAATAGCCGGCCTACTTTGGAAAATGGTACTTTCCAGAGTGGGCCGGACGATTCATTACTTTTCTAACTTACAAAACGTTGTTACATCCTAGTTTCGTACTTAAATAATTGGATCACAAAATTGATTTTGCAAATTACGATTTAATAGTAAGCCGGTATCATAAGAAATATCCCCAATTGATACCGCTAATTCCTCCAACTTTGTGCCATCGTTTTGCCAATAGCCTATTACTTTCTTCATAATCTCAACCGCTTCAATTCTACCCTGCTCATATAAATCAATAAAGCTTTTCTGACTAGGTTCATTTGTTGCAGGATGGTACCACGTGTTATGTTCTAAATTCAAATAATCTTTATGATCTAAAATTGGCTGATGAGAAAAAGAGGAGACCATAGAATGGAGTAGTTTATTTTTCCACCCATGTGGATCTGCTAAGATTTTCAGTGCTAATTTCATATCATTAAATGATTTAATAATATTCTTCCTTGTGTTCTGTTCCTGGTTTGGAAAGTGCTTTTTGATTGTTTGATAAAGCAATTCTGCTATGTCCGTTTTTAATTGCTTATTTAAATGGATTTCCTTATAAACTGGTGTTTTCCAGGTTTTTAGGTTTTTATACCGTTCCATCATCAATGTATCAATGATAATTTCCAATTTAGAATGATTATTTCCTTCATACCCAGCTTTATAATGGATATATGGATGTGCATTTCGATCTAATATATGGTGTGTCACAAATCCAAACGTATAATATTTTAGTTCATCAGATTGTCCTTTAACAGAACCGATTAAATCGATAAGGAATTCGCCACATTTTTCAGTATGCAGGAGGTTTCCAATATGATTAACGGAGCCATCTTTTTTCCATGGCCAAAAATTGAAATAAAAGAATGGGTCAGGACCTTGTGCACCTAAGTTTAAAATATAGCTATTTTTGGGAATTGACTTCGTAACACCTATTGAGTCAATTACTTCCTCACAAAAGAGCATATGGGTCCAAATATTAGGCATATAAAGTCCTCCTAATAAAAATAATGATATTTCCATTATAAGGGCAATCCAATTTAATAGGCATTACAATATTGTGAATTAATCTGGATACACATAAAAATATAACTTTTTGTTAATGGAGTAATGAATTTAATTCTCATTTTTAAAAAATTTGGTACAATAGAGTAGGAAAGACATTCATTACTGGGGAGGAAATACATATGGAATATCGTATAGAACATGATACACTGGGGGAAGTGAAAGTTCCTGCTGACAAGTACTGGGGTGCTCAAACTCAGCGCAGTAAAGAGAACTTTCCAATTGGAAATGAAACAATGCCAACTGAAATTATAAAAGCGTTTGCAATCTTAAAGAAAAGTGCTGCCAAAGCAAATAGTGATCTTGGATTAATGGAGCAAAAAAAGGCAGAAGCAATTGAATATGCTGCTGTACAAATTATTGAAGGTAAATTAGATGAGCATTTTCCACTTGTAGTATGGCAAACAGGTAGTGGTACACAATCGAACATGAATATGAATGAAGTGATTGCTCATGTTGGGAATAAATGGTTAAAAGAACAAGGTAGCGAGCTTACACTACATCCGAATGATGATGTAAATAAATCACAAAGCTCTAACGACACATATCCAACTGCCATGCATATTGCGGAAGTATTAAAGCTTGAAGATGTTTTATTACCAGCATTACGTCAGTTAAAACAAACATTTAAAACAAAAATGGAAGCTTTTGCGGATATTGTTAAGATTGGTAGAACACATCTACAGGACGCAACACCATTAACACTTGGACAAGAAATCAGTGGATGGCATCGTATGCTAGAGAAATCGGAAAGTATGATTGAATCTAGCTTACCTTACTTAAAAGAATTAGCGATTGGTGGAACAGCTGTTGGTACAGGATTAAATGCACATCCAGAGTTTTCTGAACGTGTTTGCCAAGAAGTAAGTAATTACACTGGAAAAGATTTTGTATCTGCAAAAAATAAATTTCATGCCTTAACAAGTCATGATGAAACAGTCTATGCCCATGGTGCATTAAAAGGGCTTGCTGCGGACTTAATGAAGATTGCAAATGATGTTCGCTGGTTAGCTAGTGGTCCGCGCTGTGGAATTGGTGAAATTACTATTCCGGCAAATGAACCAGGAAGCTCTATTATGCCAGGTAAAGTAAACCCAACCCAAAGCGAAGCGGTTACGATGGTCGTGGCTCAAGTAATGGGAAATGATGCGGCAATTGGTTTTGCAGCGAGCCAAGGAAACTTTGAACTAAACGTATTTAAACCAGTCATTGCCTATAACTTCTTACAATCATGTGAGCTATTAGCTGATAGTATGCTGTCATTTGATGAGCGTTGTGCACAAGGAATTGAGCCAAATTTAGAGCAAATCGATAAATATCTTAATGATTCACTTATGCTTGTGACAGCTTTAAACCCTCATATCGGGTATGAAAATGCAGCTAAAATCGCGAAAAAAGCATTTGCAGATAACGCGACACTGAAAGATACTGCGATTGAATTAGGCTTATTAACTGCTGAAGAATTTGATCAATATGTGAATCCGAAAGAAATGACTCATCCAAAATAAAGTAAAAGGAATCCCGTCAAGTGGGATTCCTTTTTTAGTAGTGTGCCAGGCATGCACACATTCTCTAGGGTTGAAGTCCTGAATCACGAAGGCAGTAGTAGTGATTAGCTTAAGACAAGGGTGTCTAGGGTGACCTAGAATCTGAAGGAAGTCAGCGGCAAATCTCCGCCTCGAGGAACACAAACTTCATATAAGGCTAGATGTTCTTGGATGAGACTGCTATACAAGTTGAAGTCCTTACTGCCAAAGGGAGCATAGAGTAAATGGAGCGAGGACATGGAGAGGAAGAATGTGTGCTTACCCTGGGAGGTCTGATAGAAATGCGGTACACCTGCCGTAACCGAACATGAGAATGTTCGCTGAACTATCAGAAGTCAGCCGAAGCCATAGTACCGAATGCTCCTAGGGTATTCGGGAAGGGCTGAATCATCTAAGGAGAATTGCCACTTTGCATACGCAACACTTGATGACGCAGAAACATAAGAACCTTCCTAATGGAGGAAACGATGAATCTCGTGGGGGACATTAGAAGGGCTGAAAGTAGTTGCCACATAAGAAGGACGGACAATTCGCGTAGGAGTTCGATATCATGTTGGAAAGAATACTATCACGGGAAAACTTAATACAAGCACTAAAACGTGTAGAAAGAAACAAAGGAAGTCATGGTGTGGATGATATGCCTGTACAAAACCTACGAGCACATATCATGAAACAGTGGACTACCATTCGGGAACAACTCGAAAAGGGAACCTACTACCCTCAACCTGTTCGTCGTGTCGAAATCCCGAAACCAAACGGTGGGAAGAGAAAGTTAGGTATCCCTACCGTGACAGACCGATTCCTCCAACAAGCAATCGCACAAGTCCTAACGGAAGTTTACGACCCTACATTTTCGCGATACAGTTATGGATTCCGTCCAAACAAGCGCGGACATGATGCGGTGAGACAAGCTAGAAATTATATCAAGCAGGGTTACCGTTGGGTAATCGATATGGATTTAGAGAAATTCTTCGATAAAGTAAATCATGACAGACTGATGCGAACATTAAGTAAAAGAATTCAAGACCCAATGGTCTTGAAATTAATCAGAAGATATTTACAGGCAGGAATTATGGAAGATGGGTTAGCTTGTCCTAATACAGAAGGTACTCCCCAAGGAGGCCCCCTAAGTCCACTACTTTCCAATATTGTCCTCGATGAACTGGATAAAGAACTGGAGAAAAGAGGACTTCACTTCGTCCGTTATGCAGACGACTGTAATATCTATGTTCGCTCCAAACGTGCGGGTTTACGAATCATGAATACTATCACTAAATTCATAGAAGAGAAACTGAAACTCAAAGTAAATGGAGACAAAAGTGCGGTAGACCGCCCATGGAGACGCAAATTCCTTGGATTTTCTTTTACCATCCAGAAGGAAACCCCGAAAATCCGGGTTTCAAAAGAAAGTGTAAAACGCTTTAAACAGCGAGTTCGTGAACTGACTTCTAGAAGGAAATCGGTGGCGATGGATAGAAGGATGGAGAAACTAAATCGATTCCTAATAGGTTGGTTAGGCTACTACCAACTGGCAGAAACGCCTTCTTTATTCAAGAAACTAGATGCCTGGATAAGAAGAAGGTTACGAATGATTCGTTGGAAGGAATGGAAGAAAGTCCAAACAAGGTACCATAACTTAATTCGATACGGAATTAAGAAAGGAAAAGCGTGGGAATGGGCTAACACAAGAAAGGGATACTGGCGAATAGCTAAAAGCCCAATCTTGCATAAAGCCCTTGACGACCAATATTGGTCAGGCCAAGGGCTAAAGAGTCTATTTAGTAGATATCAAACGTTACGTTGGACTTAGATGGAACCGCCGTATACGGAACCGTACGTACGGTGGTGTGAGAGGTCGGAGGTTAATCGCCTCCTCCTACTCGATTACCTTTCCTCAACAATAGCCGTTTATTTGCCACTATATCAATGCTCCATATCTATCTAAAACGTTACTTACCAGCGAATTATATACATATATAGTTAACCACAATTTACCAATGTTTTTTTGTGATAAGTTTTTTACTTCTGCTCACAATATAATTACAGGAGGTGATAAACATGGCTAACAACAACAGCAATAACTCAAACCAATTAGTAGTACCTGGTGCTGAACAAGCTTTAGAACAAATGAAAATTGAAATCGCTTCTGAGTTTGGTGTAAACCTTGGTGCTGATACTACTTCTCGTGCTAACGGTTCTGTTGGTGGGGAGATCACTAAGCGTTTAGTACAAACTGCTCAACAACAATTATCTGGTAGAATTCAATAATGACTGGCTATAAGGGGGGAGCCCCCCTTTTAAAAACCGTTCTAATAGGGAAAGTCTCTGGCTTTCCCTTTAGCTTTCTATTTTTTCATAAAAACCTATTATTGCCATTCATTTCTTGTGATAAGATAGCATGTTCTGTTCACACTAACTAGTACAGGAGGTGATAAATATGGCTAACAACAATTCAAACCAATTACTAGTACCAGGAGTAGAACAAGCACTTGAGCAAATGAAATATGAGATTGCTTCTGAGTTTGGTGTTACTCTAAGTGCTGACAATACTTCTCGCTCTAACGGTTCTGTTGGTGGAGAAATTACTAAGCGTCTAGTACAAACTGCTCAACAACAAATGTCTGGAAAAACTCAATAATAATGGCTAGGAGTAGTAAAGCTCCTTAAAATAGAAGGAAAAGTCCTAGTGGGCTTTTCCTTTTGTATAATTGTTACCTGTATTATTTACAAATTTATTGAAATAATTCCCTAAAATTAACAAAATATATGTTTGGTAATAAAATAAAGCTCGTTATTATTAAAAATAACGAGCTCAATCTTTGATATGTTATTTTATTCTCTCTTCTGTTTCGGCGTCGAAGAAGTGTACTTTGTTCATGTCTAGTGCTAGGTCTATCGTTTCTCCGCCATTAATATCAGTTCTTGAATCCACACGAGCAATGAAATCTTGCTCATTTATTTTAGAGTATAAGAATGTCTCTGCTCCCATTAATTCCGCAACGTCAATATAAGCTGATATTTTAGTATTAGGAGAGGATTCGATAAATATTAACTCATCGTGAATATCCTCTGGACGTACACCTAGAATGACTTCCTTGTCTGCATAGCCTTTTGCCTTGAGATCCTTTAGTTTTCCTTCTGGGATTCTAATCTTTACGTCATCCATTACAAAATCAGAGCCTTTTACTACTCCTGTAAAGAAGTTCATGGAAGGTGAGCCAATAAATCCACCAACAAATACGTTATTAGGATTATCATAAACCTCTTTAGGTGCACCGACTTGTTGGATAACACCATCTTTCATGACCACTAAGCGCGTAGCCATCGTCATTGCTTCTGTTTGGTCATGGGTTACATATATCGTCGTTGTCTGTAAGCGTTTGTGAAGCTTCTGGATTTCTGCACGCATTTGTACACGTAATTTCGCATCTAAGTTTGATAATGGTTCATCCATTAAGAATACTTTTGCATCACGGACAATCGCACGACCTAATGCAACACGTTGACGTTGTCCACCGGAAAGAGCTTTTGGTTTACGATCTAAGTATGCTTCTAGACCTAAAATTTTTGCCGCGTTTTGTACACGTTTGTCAATTTCGTCCTTTTTAAACTTACGTAGCTTTAATCCAAAGGCCATATTATCATATACATTCATATGCGGATATAGGGCATAGTTTTGGAATACCATCGCAATGTCACGGTCTTTAGGAGCGACATCATTCATTTTCTTATCATCGATGTATAGCTCTCCGTCCGTGATTTCTTCTAGACCAGCAATCATACGTAATGTCGTGGATTTACCACATCCAGAAGGTCCGACAAAGACAATAAATTCCTTATCTTGAATGTGTAAGTTAAAATCATTAACAGCTACTACGTCCTTATCATACTTCTTTTGAATGTGTTCTAAGCGTAATTCAGCCATGTACAAGTCCCCCTTAAAAAAATGAAAGCGTTTTTATAATCTAAATTAATTATAGTAAATAGGGCGGATGGACAAAATAGTAAACATGCACAAAGATATGGCTGCTCTTTGTGCATGTTTACATAAAGTTATTTATTTAACGCTAGGATGGCCAAATATACGGTAAGTGCTTGATGAAATATACGAACATCAATCCCCGTTTTTTCATAGAATTTATCAATACGGTATTGCAGGCTATTTCGGTGCATATATAGTTTTTTGGCAGCGACAGAGACATTTAGATTACTCTTGAAGAAGACCTCCATCATCGTAATGAATTCGTTGTCTCGCTGGAATTCCTGTAGGATTAATTTAGGTAAATCTTTCATAATGGAAGAATCAACGTGATCAACTACTATATGTGGAATTGCCTCTAAAAAGCTT
Organism: Ornithinibacillus sp. FSL M8-0202; assembly: GCF_037975285.1. Classification (GTDB taxonomy): domain Bacteria; phylum Bacillota; class Bacilli; order Bacillales; family Amphibacillaceae; genus Ornithinibacillus; species Ornithinibacillus massiliensis. Next base: position 543,041 of record NZ_CP150248.1, on the reverse strand, counting down.
ATAACATGAAGCTGTGTACTTTTAAACGATAGCTTTGCCCCAGCTTTTATTTGTTGATAATATTTTTTTATTCCTTCATTCGAATGGAAATAAGGACCTACAAAAAAGCGTATATTGATATATAAATCACTAATTAAAATATCAATAATTTCCTTGTATGAAATGGCATCTTCTAATTCAGGATAAAACGATTCGATGATAATACCTTCCTGCTCATTTTCCCATAAAATAGGAACTTCCTTTTCGAACAATTGATTAATAGCATCTTTAAATGCAGATAGTTCGATTTGATTGGATGGCAATTGGAAGTAGACAAATCGAAAGGTAGAATTGTTATTCGGACACTCATCAGTATGAATCCAATTTTTCCACTGCTTTTCTTCGTCTGTCATAGATGGAAACAAGTTATGATATGGAGTTAGAAACGTACTTAATAGAAGCAAATCTTTCTCCTGTAAATCATCTGGATGAATTCCGACTAATTGAGAGTCTGAAGTTAGGAACCATTTTAATCTATTATTTAATTTTGCTGGAATGGTTGTATAGTGTTCGAGAGAAGGAAAGTACGCTTTTAAATTATCAATCAATTAAAAAACCTCATTTTCATTAGAGTTATAGTAATTATACCAATATAATCGCTATTTAAAAAAGTATCATTTATGTCAGTAAAAATATATAACCAAGTCTGCTTGTCTCCAGTTAGCCTTTCGTAATCCCCGTATAGATAGTTCACCTAGTGTGAATCTTAACTTAATAATCAAAAGTTAATAGCTATTAGTATACATACCCCGTTACGTTTGATATAGTGGGGGTAATCTAATCAAGGAGGAATTTGTTTTGTCTAATATGTATGATAGCGCCTATGATTTAGAAAAGGCGATTCGTGATAGTGAGGAATTTAAAGGACTAAAGGACGCATTTGAAGCGGTTATGGGAGATCCAACTGCAAAGAAAACATTTGAAGATTTCCGTGATACACAAATGGAACTACAACAAAAGCAAATGCAAGGTCAAGAAATTACCGAAGAAGAGATTGACAATGCCCGTAAAGTAGTGGAATTAGTCCAACAACATGAGGCAATTTCACAATTAATGGAACATGAGCAACGTTTAAATACGGTAATTAATGAAATTAGCCAGATTATTACGAAGCCATTAGAAGAACTATACGGTTCTCAACAAGGTTAATATATGAAAGAGCGAGGAGAATATCCTGGCTCTTTTTTTAATTCTTAAATTACGTGCTACTTGTCATTTAAACTGTTTTTAGCATAATAGCAGGAATTATCATCTTGTCTAGCGAATAATGTTATAGCACGTTCTAGTTAAATGAGGGGGGAATGAAAATGACGTTTGTGACATTGGAAAGTAAGGAGCATGTATCGTATATTACCTTAAATCGACCAGAGCGATATAATGCACTCCATAAGGAAATGCTTGAAGAACTTCTAATTACAATTGAAAAAGTGGAACAGAATAATGACAGAATTGTTATTCTTTCTGGGAATGGGAACGCCTTCTGTGCAGGTGGCGATATTGCCATGATGAAGGACTTTGCTGATAAAGCGTTCTTTGATCGTGTTATGGACACGATTGCTCAGATTGTGCGGAAACTTTACATGATGCCGAAGATCGTCATCTCCAGTGTTCAAGGCTCAGCTGCTGGATTAGGATTAAGCTTGGCACTAACTGCTGATTATGTTGTCGCGCACCAAGAGGCTAAATTTGGAATGTTATTTATTGGAGTAGGTTTAGCTCCTGATGGTGGGGGGCATTTCTGGGCGGAACAGCGTCTTGGGACACAGCAAGCGAAGCAATTTATTTGGGGAAATCCAAGACAGGTTAAAGCTACTGAAGCAAAAACAATGGGACTAGTAGATATTGTAACGGAAAAGGATGTATTGGAGGAGTCTCCTAATCTTGGGCAGCGGTTACTTGCTTCTCCACTTGAGGCAATGCTTAGAACGAAAATGACCTATCACAACCTGCATGTCGAAACATTAAATTATTATTTAGAAAGAGAAAAAGAGAACCAATGGCAGCTGAGAAGTACGGAGGATCATAAAGAGGGCGTACGCGCGTTTTTAGAGAAAAGGAAACCGAGCTTTGCCGGTAAATGAGAATATGAATAATTTGGAAGAATCGTAATCAGAGTAGTATGCGGAGGTAATTCCCCATCTGTCGATTTCTCAATAAAACGGATAAAGTCGTGAGAGACTCGTATTAGTTCGCGCGGCCTTCATTAAAAGTCACGCCATTATGGATGTGTCGCGCGACTTTTAATGAAGGCCGCGCTGTTTTTCTTCCATATTGCGCGACTTTTGTAATTCCGGTGCGATTTCCGAAGGTTTCCGCGCTATTTATACTTTGTGCCGCGTTATTTTAAGTACTAGCTAACCTTCTGAGTGTAATTTCTATTAACGGTGGAACAATACTAGCTTTGCCTCTGGTGAAACACATCGATGTGTATGCTCTAGATAACCTTTTTGTGCAAGTCGTTCTTCTCCTGTTTTTTTTGCTTCTTGATCATTGGCAGCTTGAAATGACTCATCCAATAATTTCTCCCCGGATTTATCAAAAACAGTTAATACATATGTCTTCATCGTTTCCCTCCTGAAGTTTTTCTTATTGTTTATTATTCGACTTTTATTAAAAAAATCCTTCTATATAAATGTATAGAATGTAAAATGTAAAGTTCCCTTGACTTTGATGCTTGATGTATAGTACACTTTACGTAAAGTTAACTTTACACGAAGCGGGAGATAGTATGAAAACATTAATTCGTGAAAAACGAACAGAAAGAAATATGACTCAGGAAGATTTATCACAGCTTTTAAAAGTATCGAGGCAAACCATAATCTCATTAGAAAAGGGGAAGTATAAGCCTTCTCTTGTACTTGCTCATAAATTAGCGCAAATTTTTGAATGTAGTATAGAAGAATTATTTATTTTTGAGGGGGATGAGAATGTTAAGTGAATTAGAGAACCCATGGGTAATTATTATGTTATTAGGAACATTTATTTGGCTACTAATCGCTTACTTAATCCAACGGCGAATTAGGAAGAAAGCACATTATTATGATGAACGTAATCAATATGAAACGAACCGGGCAAAGGCTAAGAGTTGGGATATTATGTTCCTTATCATGATTATTTCTATCCTAATTGTATTAATTGTGGAAGGGGTCTCCTTTAGTTACTTTTTCCTCGTGGGGTTATTTTTTTACACATTCTTTCCGTAGGGGGATCAGCACTATTTTATCATTTCAAAAACTCATAATAATTTACCTGGGGGTATACCATGTTTAGTCAAACTTTTTTAGAAGCACCATGGCTTGTATTCATTTTAGCTTTAAATTACTTATTCATGCTAATCATTTTCTTGATTCAACGAAGAATTGGAAAGAAAAACCATCGCTATGATGAGCGTTATTATCAGGTGAATAATCAAGCGAAAGGACGCACGTGGGATATTATGCTAGTTATTATGCTAATAGCTACACCGGTTGTCATCATATTTGATGGTATTGGATTTGCCTTTTTCTTGATAAATGCGTTATATGTTCTTCATTGTATCATCATGGGAATTGCTGCCGCCTATTATAGTGCTAAGGAATAGAAAGGAGTGGATAGATTCGATGACATTACTAATAAAAAATGTAAGCAAGCGATTTGGCAGACATACTGCTGTTAACAACTTAAGCTTAGAAATACCAGAGAACGAAATGTTCGGGTTTCTAGGAGGAAATGGTGCAGGAAAAACGACTACATTTCGTATGATCCTTGGATTACTTGATCAGACTTCTGGGGAGATAACATGGAACGGGGAAAAGATAGATTATGATAAAAGTAGTTTGATAGGTTACCTGCCTGAAGAGAGAGGACTATATCCCAAGCTAAAAGTAAGGGAGCAAATTATTTATCTAGCTCGTTTGCGTGGGATGGGAAAACGAGATGCGTTAAAGGATCTTGAAGCGTGGTTGGAGCGATTTAAAGTACCTGAATATATTGACAAGAAGGTTGAAGAGCTGTCTAAGGGGAATCAGCAGAAGATTCAATTCATTTCAGCCGTTATCCATAAACCGAAGCTATTAATATTAGATGAACCATTCTCAGGTTTAGATCCGATCAATGTAGAGTTGTTGAGGAAAGCTGTTGTCGATTTGAAAAATGAAGGAACTTCGATTGTCTTTTCATCCCATCGAATGGAACATGTAGAGGAATTATGTCAGCACCTATGTATATTACATAAAGGAACTCCAGTTGTGCAAGGGGCATTACGTGAGATTAAACGCTCCTTTGGTAAGAAAAACTTAATTATTCATGCTGATATGAGTTTAGATTTTTTAAAGACTATTCATGGTGTAGTCCACTACAAGCAGACTATGGAAGGCTGTTTAATACAGATTACCGATGAGGAAGTATCACAGGTTATTTTTCGTGAACTGCAAGGGAAGGGATTTGTGCGGAAATTTGATTTAGAAGAACCATCCCTAAACGATATCTTTATCGAGAAAGTGGGTGCTCACTATGAATAAGTTTTGGATTATGACAACTCATACGTATCTATCCAAATTGAAAACTAAAGTATTCTTCATTAGTACTGCTTTAATTCTTGCCTTTTTAGTTCTGCTAGTAAACTTTGAATCGATTATTCTAACCTTTGCTGGAGAAGATGAAGATAAGATTGCTGTACTAGATGAATCAGGTGAGCTATTCGATTTGATGATCATACAGGAAAATAATGATGAACTTATTTTGGAACCTTTCATCCAGTCACTGGGAGAGGGCAAAGCATTAGTCAGTGATGGGAGCTATGATGCGCTTATTACACTTGATTTAAACCAAGAAGGATTACCAGAGGCTACCTTTTATGCGAAAAATATGTCTGATAGTCAACTTCAAACAAAGGTTCAGCAGCAGCTGCAACAACTAAAGACAACACTAGCAACAGCGCAATTAGGAATCGATCAAGTAGCTATAAATGAAGTGTTCTCACCGATAGCGATGGATACAGTTGCATTAAATGAGAGTGGAAAATCAGCAGAGGAAATGAATCAAGCACGGGGTATTGTCTATGTGATGCTGATTTTACTCTATATTGGTGTCATCATGTACGGTTCTCTCATAGCAACCGATGTAGCGACAGAAAAGTCCTCTCGAGTAATGGAACTATTAGTTTCTAGTGTTTCGCCAATTACCCATATGTTCGCGAAAATTATAGGAATCGCTTTATTAGGTCTAACACAGATATTTATCTTTGTATCATTAGCTTATATGATGTTGCAAGCAAAAGGGGAACAACTAAGTGAATTTCTTGGCTCGTTTGGCTTACAAGATGCCTCCTTAACCATTTTATTGTATGGCATACTATTTTACTTACTCGGATATTTATTATACGCCACATTAGCGGCTATGCTTGGATCGTTAGTTAGTCGAGTAGAGGAAGCTAATCAGATGGTTACACCAATTATTTTATTAATTGCAGTTGCCTTTTTCTTAGCGATGTTCGGAATGAATGTTCCTGAATCTTCCATTGTAACGATAACATCGTTTATTCCTTTTTTTGCACCAATGCTTATGTTTATTCGAGTTGGTATTTTGGATGTTCCAATCTGGGAAGTGTTTCTGTCTGTAGGAATTCTAATAGGAACCATTATTCTATTTGCCATTGTTGGTGCGAAGGTCTATAAAGGTGGCGTGTTAATGTACGGAAAATCTAGTTCTTTTAAAGATATTAAAAAAGCTATTTTATTGACGAGAAAAGAATAATGGTGTTTAGAGGATTATTAATGATAGACTAGGAGGGCATATGTAGCATAAAACCGCTAATTAAAGCGGTTTTTTCTATGGAGAAATTTTGTGGATCTAACTACGAACGTGCATTCGTCTTTGGGATTTGATAGAATAAAATGAAAGAGGAGGGATGATATTGGAAAAGAAGATTTCCTTTATTCATGCAGCGGACCTACATTTGGATAGCCCTTTTAAAGGATTATCGGATGTAAATGAAACAGTATTCCAAGAGATACGGCAAAGTACGTTTACAGCACTTAATAATTTAGTAGCTGTAGCCATTAAGAAAAAAGTAGATTTTGTTTTGTTAGTGGGAGATTTATTTGATAATGAAAAGCAAAGTTTAAAAGCACAGATTAGCTTACGGAACGCCTTCGAAGAATTACAGCGCCATCACATTGATGTGTATGTATCGTATGGTAATCATGATTATGTAGAAGGGAATCGGTATCCCATTACCTATCCAGAGAATGTTCATGTCTTCCCTGATGAGCAGGTACGCTCCTTTACGTATGAAAAAGATCATATTCCATTAGCTACTATCTATGGATTTAGTTATGAGCGACGAGCGGTAGTGGAGAACAAGGTGAATCAGTATAAAAAAATAGACGAGCAAATTCCTTTCCATATTGCTATGCTCCACGGAAGTATAGAAAGTAACACCGAACACGATACATATGCACCATTTAAACTAGGTGAGCTTCTAGAAAAGGATTTTGATTATTGGGCACTAGGTCATATTCATAAGCGAGCGGTATTAAAGGAGAATCCTTCTGTCGTATACCCGGGCAATATTCAAGGGCGAAATAGGAAGGAATCGGGTGAGAAAGGGTGTTATTACGTTGAGATGGTCAAAGGAAAGCAATCATTAGAATTTATTCCATTGAACGCAATTGAGTATGGTCACATAACAATAGATGTGTCAGAATGTGAGACGATTCATCAGGTTGAACAACGAATAACAAAGCAACTGAAAGAGTTAGATGTTGCACTACCCCTATTAGTTGACTTGGAGTTACACAGCAACAAGGATACAATACTTGAATGGAAGAATGAAAATCTATTACAAGAAATAGTAGAGATATGGAATGAGAGCTTTAGCCAGCAGAAAAACTGGATCTATATATTTCGATATACAAGTAAATATACCAACATAGCATTACCAAACTTGAGAGGGGAGCATTTTCTCGGCGAACTAACGATGAACGTAGACCATTTCTCCTCAGCTTCACACCTAACAGACTTATATCAACATAAAGAAGCGAGAAAGTATTTGGATGTTTTATCGGAGGAAATGGAAGAGCAGATTAAAAAGGAAGCTTATGAGCTTGTTTTACATGAGCTTATGAAGGAGTGATGCTTTCATGAAACTACTTCAAGCAACTATTTATGGTTTTGGAAAATGGGTTGATTATCATATTGATTTTAGTAAAGATTCATTCCTAACAATATATGGAGAAAATGAGTCTGGGAAAACTACTCTGCAGCGTTTTATTTTATTTATGTTATTTGGAATGCCACCGAAACAGCGCAAATTTTATCAACCGAAAACAAGTAGTAAGATGGGTGGGAGTTTGACGGTTTTTGATCCTGAAGTGGGCATTTACACAATTGAACGATTAGCTGACACGCGAAATGGAGTAGCAATATGCCATACAGCGGATGGGGAAGAACATGATGAAAATTGGCTTCGTGATAAACTACATGGGATAGATGAGAAAACCTATCAAGCTATCTTCTCTTTCTCAGCTGCTGATTTGAGCAGATTACAAGATGTAAAGCAAGAGAATATTAGTGAAGTATTACTAGGAATTGGTCTCACAGGATCGTCAAAAATACATTCTATTGAAAAAAGGCTTGACCAACGAATAAGTGATTACTTTAAGCCTTATGGAAAAAATCCTGTAATTAATCAACAATTAGTGAAGCTTGAACAACTTCATGTCCAGTTACATGAGCTAGAGAATGAAGAATCCACCTATCGGGAAAAAAAGAATGCCATTATAGAGCTGGAAACCGATATTGAACACATTACCCAACAAATGAAGGAGTATAAACAAGCTCGGTACCAGTTGGATAAACTGATGCAAGTCTTGCCACAAGTTGAAGCATACAAGCAATATCAGCTAAGACTAAATGAATTACCAGAAGAAATTCCTTTTCCTGAGGAAGGAATAGAACGGCTAGAGTCATTAAAAGATAAATGGTATCCTCTAAAAAGTGAAAGGAATGTTTTAGAAAGAAATAGAGAAAAGCTTATTAGAGAACGAAAAGAAATACAAGACAAAAATAATGATTTTCCTTATGAAGAAGCGGTAGCTGTTTGCTCCAAATTTGCAGATTATCAAAAAGTGAAGGAAAATTTATCCACGATTCAAGAGCAAATTAAAACACTAGATGCGGAAATTAATACAGGAATAACGGAATTAAATGTTGGGTTAAACAAAGATGACTTAGCCGGGCTTTCTCTCCCGTTCCATTTGGAAAAGCAGTGGGCTGATTTGAAACAGACGTATGAGAGTTTAAAGCAGCAGCTGGAGGTAAACAAGGATAGTATACAGCTTCAACAAGCAAAACAGAATAGACTAGAACAAGAATTACAAGATATTGAGTTATCCTTACTTAAGCCAGAGGAAAGAAAAGAGCTTGAGGAAGTAATGGAAGCATATAAAGAATCGAAATTACTTCATGCCTTACAAAAGGAGCATATAGAAAAACAAAAAAATTGGAGCAAGACAAGGCAACAAACGAATAAGCGGATAGGGCTTTTCTTAAGCTTAAGTGTTTTCATTGGTACTTTCTTCGGTATACTAGCATTCGTGCTTAAAGACTATGTATATGTTAGTATAACTGCTGTGAGCCTACTTTTTGGAGTCACACAATGGATCTATGGTAAAAAATCGATTCATCATATGGAAGCAATGCTCAGACAGACTATTCATCCACAATCCGACAATATCGTGATTACCGAGGATGAAAGAGCGAAGGCTGCGAAGATCCTTGAAATAAATCGAGAAAACTTACGAGATATTGAATTATTAGAGGACAAATTAAGAGATTCTGATATTACGCTGAATCAATTAAGAGAACAGAAAATCTTATTGGAACAACGAGAATTGGAATTGGAAAAAGAAATAGCTAATCAAAGACATATATTTACTTTTCTCTCTCATGTTGAGGTGGTATACTGGCAGGAGTTATTTCATTCATTAAGAGGATTATTGAAAGATGTTAAACAAGTAAATGAATTACAAATACAAGAACATGAGCATAATCAAGAGCTAGAACGCTATCAGGAGACGGTTAATCGATTTTTCGAAAGACATCATATTGAAAACACACCTCGAACACTATTAGCAAAATTAGAGTTTTTAGAGCTAGGGATTGAACAATTTCGCCACCGAGAAAAACAGCTTCACCAAACGAAACAATCGTTAAGGGAAGTAGAGAAACAATTAAATGAAATAGTAATGAAGTGTGACACGTTAGAACAAGAAATGAATTCGCTCTTTATGGTTGCCAATGTAAAGGATGAAGAAGCGTATTATTTGAAAGCGAGAGAGTTAAAAGAGCAAAAGGAACTTGTGAATCATTGTGAGCAAATAAAAGCACAGTATTCTAGCTTTTTTACGAAGGAAAGATGGGAAGAGATAGTAGCTTGTCCACCAAAGCTTAGCAATATCGAGCTAGAAGTGACGGAGATTCTTCAGGAAATCCAACAATTGGAGGAAGAAAGGGAAAAGAAACGTAATCAATTAGCCCAATTGAAGCTAGACATCAAGCGATTAGAAGCTTCCGAAACGTATTCGGAAATGATCCATAAGTTTGAGCAAGAAAAGGAAAAGTTAAGGAAGCTTGCTCGTGAATGGGCTATTCATAAAGTAGCAAAAGAGTTACTCACGGAAACGAAAGGAAACTTTCGAGATAAATATTTATCTAAAGTGATGGAAAAGACAACACATTTTTTCCAGCTATTAACCAATCAGGTCTATATCAACGTTTATCCACCAGTAGCGGATAAGCCGTTTGTAGTGGAGCGAGTAGACCATATTCGTTTTCAGGTACAGGAATTGTCACAAGGAACCATAAACCAATTATATGTGGCACTACGATTAGCAATTAGTCTCGTAATGAGTGAAAGCTTGCGAATGCCATTTATAATGGATGATGCGTTTGTTCACTTTGATGTGGTAAGATATGATCGAATGATTTCGATTCTAAATGAGATATCAAAGCAGCATCAAATTCTATTATTTACGTGCAAAGAGGATATCCCATCGAGAATGGACAATAAGAACTTAATCCGGTTGACAAATACTGTACCCTTAGTAGAAAATTAGTAATAAAATAATGTATACGAGTTACTAGTTAGAAAGCTAATGGATTGGATCATACGAGATGAAATAGCTTTATTTATATCATGTGTTGGGCTTCGTATATCAAGCATAAATGGAGGTACATCCGGTGACAGAGGACAAAGATAGTAGAGAATGGGAAAAACATGAAGAAACAATTGAAAAGTTCATCCAAACAATAGCGAAGAATATGAACTTATATGGCTTAACATCTTCCATAGGTAGATTATATGGGGTTCTATATTTTTCTGATGAGCCGATGACATTAGATGATATGCGAGAAGCTCTTGAAATGAGTAAGACAAGTATGTCTACGGGCGTAAGAGCATTATCCGATATGAAAATGGTAGAAACTGCCTTTAGAAAGGGAATCCGTAAAGATTTGTATCGTTCCGAGGAGGATTGGTATAAATCCTTTACTTCCTTATTCGGCAATCGATGGAGAAAGAATACAGAATCAAATATCGAAGAGGCTGAAGAGACGTTAGAGGAGTTAAGAAAGCTATATGATGCTACAGAAGACGAAGAACTAAAAGAGAGAATTGAACGCGATATGGACCGCTTAGAATATGCGAAGAATTATTATAAATGGCTAATGAATTTCATCCATGTCGTGGAGTCTGGTAAGATATTCGAATATATACCGAAGAACAATTAAAAGATGTTAACAGCTGAGATTGACGTTTGCTTTTTGAATGCAAGTCAATCTCATTTCTATTATGGGGGAGGAACGATAACATGATAAAAGGAATGGGAAAAGGGATTGGCCATCATCAAATAGGAGATTCATTTGAAGGATTTGTCCTAATAAAGGATGCAACGAAAGGAACGGCAAGTAATGGTAAACCGTTTTTAACACTTGTATTACGAGATGCAACAGGGGAAATCGAAGCAAAGCTTTGGGACGTGACTGGGGAAGATGAAGCACTGTTTGTTCAGGAACAAATTATTCGCATTACTGGTGAAATAAATCAATTTCGTGGGAAACCTCAAATGCGAATCAATTCGATTCGACTAGCACAGGCGACAGATGGTATTCAAGTTGCTGATCTTCTAGAAAAAGCCCCCGTAGAACGGGAAGAGCTGATGACTAGGCTGACAGAGATTATTTTTGAAATGCAAAATCCAACGATTCAGCGAATTGTTCGAGCAATTATTAAAAAGTATCAAGAACCACTATCCCTTTATCCAGCAGCTACACGTAACCATCATGAGTATGTGTCTGGTCTTGCCCATCATATTGTCAGTATGTTAAAAATCGCTAGGGAATTATGTGACCTATATCCACAAGTAAATAAGGACCTTTTATATGCTGGCATTATATTACATGATATTGGTAAGTTAAAAGAGTTATCTGGTGTTGTATCTACTACCTATACACTTCAAGGGAAATTACTTGGTCATATACCAATGATGGTAGAGGAAATTGGTCATATAGCAAGAGAGTTAGAAGTTGATGGAGAAGAAGTCCTTATCCTACAGCATTTGGTTTTATCACATCACGGAAAAGCCGAGTGGGGAAGTCCGACACCGCCATTAGTAAGAGAAGCGGAATTATTGCATTTAATTGATTTAATCGATGCAAAGATGAATATGTTAAATCGTGCATTAGATAAAGTGAAGCCTGGTGAATTTACGGAGCGTTTATATGCAATGGACAATCGTTCGTTCTATAAGCCTACGTTTGAATGAGCAGTTTTTTTAAGTAATATTCTACCCTCTTGTACATATAATTGGAGTAAGTAGCAATGGACAAGGGGGTAGAATAATGATATTTGGAATGCCTTGGTGGGTTTTCATGGTTATTTTATTTATTTTCTTTAGTGGTTATATGGCTTTTCGAGCAATGCGGGCGGAAAGGGCACTGGAGAAGCAATATATTGAACGTGAAGGTCAAGTGTACATGAAAAGAATAGAGGAAGAACGTGAGCAACGTAGACAAGAACAAAAGGAAGTAACTAATTAGGTAAAAAACTGCCACCAAATTCAGATTTGGTGGCAGTCTTCGTTTATTAACCTTGTGCTTCTGGAGTAGTGAACAAATCTTTGTATTCTTCGATTTTTACATCAACGCCAGCATCTTCGATAAGCTTGTCCAATTTAGATTGAACATCAGTGTAATCAATTTGCTCTAATGCTAATTGACGACGAATGTCTTCTTTTTTATCCTCAAAGGTAGGAACTTCTGTTACTTGGATGAAGTGTGTACCAAAGTTAGATTCAACTGGCCCGCTAATTTCACCCTCTTCTAAACTAAAAGCAGCATCTTCGAATTCCTTTACCATTCTACCGGTTGTGAAGTAACCTAAGTCGCCACCATTAGCAGCACTTCCATCATCAGAGTATTCTTTTGCAAGTTCTGCAAAATCTTCGCCCTCATCAAGTTTCTTTTGTACTTCTGCAACAAGTGCTTCTGTTTCTTCTTCAGTTCTGTCTTCATTTTTTTCAATTAGGATATGACTAGCACGAATTTCGATTTCTCGATTTTCTTTCATTTCATTGAATTTATCTTCAAGTTCTTCATCGGAGAATTCAATATCCTCAAACATTAGTTTTTCTTGCAGTAGTCTTTGATATGTTTGGTCACGGAATGCTTCTTCATCTGGATAACCTTGTTGTGTTAACCACATGGTGAACATATCACCTTGCGCATCTTTGGCTTCTTGTACCGCATTATCTAATTCTTCATCTGATACTTCATATTTATCTTCTAATACTTTAATGACAACCATATTGTAAAGCGCGCTTTCACCAATATAATTTTTCATTTCATTATAGAAGTCTTCCTTTGTGATGTCTCCTACGGTAGATTCTACAACTACCTCTGAATTTGCATCATTACTGCATCCAGATAATAATAAAACACCTGCTGTAATAGTTGCAGCGATTGTTAGTTTCTTCATTACATTACACTCCTAATCTCTTCTTTATTACTTCGTATAACTAATGATTAATATACCATAGTTTATCAATAAAATAATAGCTAAATCCAGGAATTACTTATTTTTTACACACTTTGAATGAATTTCATAATTCTTAGTCCATGTCTCCCAACGGTTTTGAGAGTTGAAAAAAGAAGCACCTCCCCAAATCTTGTATAATGGTAGTTGACTATACAACCATAAAAAGACTGAAGGAGTGCTTCTTATGACCATTATACGACAACCAAGTTTATTTGGCATCCAGGAATTATATGACATGGAGCCTACCCAAAAATATGATGCCATTATTGCAGCGATAGACTTGGATAAAATCTATCATGTAGTAACGAAAAAATCACGACTTGGCGCACCGGAAGAACTAAACTATGCCGCCATGATTATCTCTATTTTCGTTAGATATATTGAGCGTATTCCGATGGTAAAGGATCTTATTCAACGCCTCAAGGATGATATTACCTTTAAACTAAATTGCGGGTTCCTAGTTTCAGATAGGGTACCTTCTGAATCCTCTTATTCTCGACTCCTAACGAAATTAGTGGAGTCCAATATTTTGGAGGATGTATTTGAAAAAGTTGTCCTCCAAGCAATTGAAGAAGGTTTTATTACAGATGATACAGTCGCTATTGATGCCACTCATTTTGAAGCTCGTGATCAAGCACCATCAAAAGAAGAAAAGTCAAAACCAGAGCCGAAAAAACGTGGTCGCAAATCCAAAGAAGAGCGTGACCAATGGCTAAAAGAACAAGCTGAAAAGGAAGCTAGTCTGCCTCTTTATGAAAAGAAAATTGAAGCTCAATTAGACGCACCTTTAGATGAATTACGCTCTGAAATGCCTGTAGACCCGAAGTGGGGTGTGAAAAAGAATTCAGAAGGTAAGAATGTTTTTTGGTTTGGCTATAAAGGTAATTTAGCCGTTGGTACGTCGAGTCAGTATATTCTTCAGACTGCTTTTTCTTCCGGAAACTTACATGATAGTAAAGCAGCGATTCCTTTACTGAAAGGAATCCATGAAAATTTATCTCTTTCTTCCTTGTGTTATCAAACCATGGACGCTGGCTATGATTATGAACCCATCTACGAACAGGTACACCGCATGGGACAACGCTCAATCATCGCATACAACAAGCGAAATGAAAGAGAACCAATCGGTTTTGATAAACATTTTGCCCCTACTTGTTTCAGAGAGCATTCTTATCGTTACGACAGTTTTGATGCCAAATATGAAACCTTAAAATATACAAGACCAAAAGAATGTAGTGACTGTCCATTGGCTAACGAAGGCATCTGTCAAAAGGTTTTTAAAATGAAAATAACGACAGATCTTAGAAAATATTCGGCACCAGCTCGTGGATCGATGGCATGGAAAAATATTTTTAAACGTCGCACTGCGGTCGAAAGAGTTAATGCTTATCTTAAAGAATTCTTTCAACTAAACAATGTTCGATATCGTACTGGAAAGCGTGCAAAAGGTCATTTTGACATAGTTACGCTTGTTTATAACGCTTCAAAGTTAGCGGCAGATCGTATGAATGCACAATTAATTCAGCAGCAACAAGCCGCGTGATTATTGTTTTTTAAAAGTATATTTTAGAAATTCTGTAGGTCTGTGAATTTTTAAAAAGAGCAATTATGAAATTGATTCACTTTATCTTGAAATTGTAATGGAAAGTAAAAATGATGACATGGAGCTAGTTACCATTAGGACAAGTGATGTTTAAACCATAGCATTTAATACTTTAATGTATGAGGATACAAGTAAGATAAGTATCATAATATTAGTAAATCGAAATACAGTCGCTTGCTTGTTATCGTTCATCTCCAATTTTTTACAAAATTTATCTGTTAAAGAATTAAATATAACTAAAATGATAAATCCATAAATAAGAAAAATAAGGAACATACCTTACAACCTCCTCGTGCAATACTGCTTAATAATGCGTTATGTATAAAAAAACCATTAAAATGACATGATAGTAAGTTAGTACATATAAAATACTGTAACAAAAAATTCAATTATTGGATAGTAAAAAAGAAGAGGCAAGATTAGATGCCTCTTCTAGTTCGCTTTCAATAGTATATCAAAGCCTTGATCGTCTTTTTCCACAAAAGATTGTCTAGGTGCTTTGATAATATGTTTAATCGATAAAAAGTCTAAAAAGGACATGCCTACATTGATAGATGTGAATAAAAGAAAATAAACGTATATACTTGGAAAAAGTAATGATGCAATAATCCCTGGAATTGTTAAGACAATGGTAGGGGTTAGGGCTGATAAAATATAAGCATATTTCTTAATTCGCGCATCCGTATAGAAGGTAAGTATCGGTAGTCCTCGTTTTCGATTAATTATTAATTTCATTTTTCTATTTATCATAATTAATGGTAAAATATGCAATAAAGAATGAAGTGTTGGCAATAAGATGATTGCCAGTACAAATAGGAAAATTCCTGAATCACTAACTGAATTACCTTGATGTAACATGGAGAATGGTACATAAAGTATGATAAAGGTTATAAGACTAGTAAAACAAGATATTAAATTAATCCATCTCATACCATATTGCTTATTTAAATTAACAGATTTCCAGCAATTCATATTATGCCTTCTCCTTCACTTCGTTATGTTAGACTATGAATGATTGTCTAAAGGAATGACTATTAATTCTAAAGCCTTATTGATGATAGTATCTTATAAAGGAAATTGCAATAGGATTTACGAAAAAAATTATATAAAAATACTAGCAATTGAAAATATATTCTGATAACTATGAAAAGAGTGGGCGAAAGAGGGGGTTCGAGATGAGTGAGCATAACAATCTGGCAACATTTCATTTACAGTTGCTAACGAGAATTATCGATGTGAATAAATTCCCTTTCACGAAGCTTGTTATCGAAAATGAAATAACAGAAGAAGAGTATAAGGAAATATTTCATATATTAGAGAAGATTAATTCGGAGTATATAGAACAGAAAGAAGAGGGGTTACTGCATTATTCCTCTCTTTTAGCTAGGTTTGCAGGGTTACTGAATCCAAAACTAAATCCAACAGATACAATTTATGCTTTAAGAAGAGAAGGGTATTTTCCGGACTTATTAGATGAATTTATTCAAATCCTAAAAAAAGATGGCTTATAGAGTATCTCCTATAAGTCATCTTTTTTTATTTGGGAAGCTTCATGAAAGAATTCTTCTAATTGTATATGAAACTGCATGATTTGAAGCAGCTTATTCTCTAAATCTCGATTTCTTTCATCTGTAGTTATCTGTTCAATTTGACCTTGAATTTCTAGCAATGCATCTTTACGATCAGCTGTGGCATCAAGCCATTTCTTTAGGTAGGAATTCATGAAGTGCTTAAAAAGTTGATTGTTGGCTTGATATAAATCCTTTCGTACTCCCTTTTTCCACACTCGCTTTACAAGATTTTGATCGACTAAACTTCTTACACTATTACTCATGGATGTTTTACTTTTTCCTAATGCTTCACTAAGTTCATCTAACGTTAGAGGTCGTGCTTCCATATATAGTATCGTAAATACTCTAGCTTCTAAAGGGGATAGCTCAAATAATTCAATTGTTTTAGCGAATTCCAATAATATACCATTCATAATCGTTTCGTTGCTGCTATTCAACATGCAACCCTCCTATATGTACCTAACTTAAGGTTACAATAGTATCCCTTTAATTAAAAATGGATAGTTCAGGTGGATTATGGAGTATTATGGAGTATTTATAAGGAAAGATGCTATATAATTAATACAGAATAAACTGTACAATTTATATGTTCGAAAATTAAAGAATATCAAGTTTGTCCTGTTCGTACAATAAAGTATATAGTAATAAAGTAAGCAAAACACGGCGTTTAACAAATCAATCTATTAATCAAGGATTTAATGGATAGATATTATTGTATAGAAAGAGGTGAAGGTTTTGCCGATTATCGAGGCAAAAAACCTATCAAAGGTTTTTGGGAAAAATCCAAAGCAGGCATTAGAGCTTTTGGATAAAGGATTATCAAAGGAAGAAATTTTAAAAAAGACAGGTAGTACTGTTGGTGTTAATCGAGCATCATTTACGGTTGAGCCAGGAGAAATCTTCGTTATTATGGGGTTATCTGGTAGTGGTAAATCAACGTTAGTAAGACTGATAAATCGATTAATCGACCCGACAGAAGGAAGCATGTTAGTTGATGGGCAGGATTTGGCAAAAATGGATAAGAAGGAGCTACGTCAAGTACGTCGTGAAAAACTTGGCATGGTGTTCCAGCGTTTTGCACTATTTCCCAATCGTACGGTTTTACAAAATACGGAATTTGGATTAGAGGTACAAAAGATTCCTAAAGAGGAAAGAACGAAAAAAGCAAAAGAAGCACTTGAGCTTGTAGGATTAGGTGGTTACGCCGATCAAAAGCCTGACCAGCTATCTGGTGGTATGCAACAACGTGTAGGTCTAGCTAGAGCGTTAGCTAATGATCCGGAAGTACTTCTAATGGATGAAGCATTCTCAGCACTTGACCCCTTAATACGTAAGGACATGCAAGATGAATTAATCGACTTACAATCTACTATGAAAAAGACGATTATTTTTATTACACATGATTTAGATGAGGCGTTACGGATCGGGGACCGAATTGCACTTATGAAGGATGGCTCGATCGTTCAGATCGGAACACCGGAGGAAATATTAGTTAATCCTGCTAATGAGTATGTTGAACGATTTGTGGAGGATGTTGACCGTTCAAAAGTATTAACGGCACAACATATCATGAAGCGACCGGAGACGATAAATATTGAAAAGCATGGTCCACGTGTAGCATTAGAGCGGATGAAGGAATCTGGTATATCTAGCATTCTAGTAGTAGATAGTAAACGTAATCTAAAAGGTTATGTAACAGCTGATGATGCTTCGGAAGCAAGGAAACAAGATGTTCGTGACTTAAAAGAAATTATGCGGACTGATATTAAAGAGGTAGAAAAAGAAACTTCTATGCAAGACATTTTTAATGTAATCAATGGTTCACCTGTTCCTGTAGCAGTTGTTCAAGATAAGAAACTGGTAGGAATAATTGTACGAGGTGCTGTCATTGCTGCTCTTGCAGGGGATAGTGAGGTGAATCTAGAACATGTTTAAAGAATGGTTTACAGAAGGAATACCGATAGCAGATTGGGCTAAGGATTTTACGAGTTGGACAAAGGATACATTTGCTATTTTCTTTGATCCGATAAAACAACATCTCGGTAGTTTTATGGAATGGTTTTCTGAAGATGTATTAATGTTAATACCGCCATATATATTTATGATTATTATCGCTATTATAGCATTTGTTTTATCTAAGAAGAAAATTGGTTTGACAATCTTTTCATTTGTTGGACTATGGTTAATTTACAATCAAGGATACTGGGAAGAGTTAATGAGCACGGTCACGCTAGTACTGATAGCAAGTTTACTCTCTATTATAATAGGTGTCCCTATCGGCATACTAATGTCTAAAAGTAAAACAGCAGAAGCAATTCTTAAACCAGTACTAGATTTCATGCAGACGATGCCTGCATTCGTATATTTAATTCCAGCGGTTGCGTTCTTTGGAATTGGAATGGTTCCAGGTGTATTCGCATCGCTAATCTTTGCAACACCACCTACTGTTCGATTTACGAATTTAGGAATCCGTCAAGTCTCAAAAGAGCTAATTGAAGCTTCAGAAGCATTTGGTAGTACGGGTGCTCAAAAACTTTTTAAAGTAGAGCTACCAATGGCAAAGGCTACCATTATGGCTGGTATAAATCAGACTGTCATGCTTGCGTTATCAATGGTCGTTATTGCTTCTATGATAGGAGCACCAGGTCTTGGGAAAGAAGTATTAACAGCATTACAGCGCTCTGATGTCGGTACAGGGTTTGTTGCCGGTATAGGAATTGTAATAGTAGCGATTATAATTGATCGTTTTACACAGAGCATGAATAAGCAAAACAATGCTTAAATCAGGCATGCTTCCGCTGCAAGTGCGGGAATGCTTGTGCCTCATAAGGGGTATTATTGGTAAACTTTTCTGGATGAAAAGTTCCATATAAATACATTATTTTAAAAGGGGAGTTAACTATTATGTTTAAACGTAACTGGAAACGTCTAGGATTGATTGCTGGATTATCATTATCATTATTTGCAGCTGGTTGCTCATCAGACAATAATTCATCTAATGATGAAGGTTCATCAGAAGCAGGGAAAGAAATTAATCTGGCTTATGTAACATGGGATACTGAAATTGCTTCTACAAATGTTGTAGGTAAAGTGTTAGAAGACTTAGGATATGATGTAAAATTAACAGCATTAGATAATTCCATAATGTGGGAAGCGGTAGCAAATGGTGAAGCTGATGCAATGGTTGCTGCATGGCTACCAGCGACACATGGCAGTCAATATGAGCAATATGGTGACCAAATGGAGCAGCTTGGTCCTAATCTAGAAGGAGCTAAAATTGGGCTAGTCGTACCATCATATATGGATGTTGATTCAATTGAAGATCTATCTGATGAAGCTGGTAAAAAGATTACTGGAATTGAACCAGGAGCAGGTGTAGTAGCA
The DNA here is from genome assembly GCF_037975285.1 of Ornithinibacillus sp. FSL M8-0202. GTDB lineage: Bacteria > Bacillota > Bacilli > Bacillales > Amphibacillaceae > Ornithinibacillus > Ornithinibacillus massiliensis. The sequence continues at coordinate 523,369 of NZ_CP150248.1, read as the reverse complement.
ACATCTGAACAAGCATTAGAAGATTATGAAAACCTCGAGGATTGGGAAGTCGTAACCTCTTCAAGTGGTGCAATGGCCACTGCTTTAGGAGAAGCGTATGACAACGAAGAAGAAGTTATTGTAACTGGTTGGTCTCCGCACTGGAAATTCGCTAAATATGATCTGAAATATTTAGAAGATCCAAAGGGTACATTCGGTGGAGCGGAAACTATTGAAACGATGGTTCGCAAAGGTTTAAAGGACGATTTACCAGAAGCTTACCAAGTGCTTGATAACTTCTTCTGGACTCCAGAAGATTTAGAATCCGTTATGCTTGATATCTCTGAAGGTATGAACGAAGAAGAAGCAGCAGCTAAATGGGTAGAAGAAAATCCAGATAAAGTTGCGGAGTGGACAGAAGGAATTGAATAATAAATGATAATGATGAAACCTGTAGGCTTATATGGCCTGCAGGTTTTTTAATGCTAGAAGGAGAAGGTAAAAAGTTTCAAGGAAGAATAGTGATTAACCATCTTTCAAGCTTAATTTGTAGTGACTCAGTTAAAGGTAAATGTTGATAATTGACACCTGTCCGAATTCTTGATATTCTTATCGAAAGAACAAGTGTTCGATTGCGGTGTCAGGGTGAGCGAAGCGTTTAGAAGCTTGTTAAATTATATCGACAAATTACCGCATACCGAAAAAGAGCAAGTATATCAATGGGTTAAACGCTATGTTGAATTTTTTCTCTCTGCTGGTGGTCGTTTAATCAATGAAATGAGAGAAACGCGCTTCAAGGAAGGAATTAGGTGTCCTCATTGTTCATCAGAACACATTGTCCGGTTTGTAATGTGTTTTCAGAAATAAAAAATCATTGAAATGTGATTATGGAGGTATTGTATATGTATGTAACGATTGCAGACTTTGTTAGAGAATGGAAATGGGAGTCAACTCTAACTCAAAAGGTTTTGGAAGGTTTAACGGATGATTCATTAAAACAAAAAGTTTACCCAGCAGGTCGTACATTGGGAAGAATTGTTTGGCATTTTACAACAAATATACCAGAGTATTTAGCTCATTTCGGACTGAAAGTAGACGAAGTAGAAAATGCAGAAAATGTCCCTACCTCAGCTAAAGAAATTGCTGAAACATTTAAACATATAAGTTCTTCTGTAATCAAAATCATGGAAGAACAATGGACTGACGAATCCTTGAAGGAAGTGCAAACCGCATTTGGTAGAGAGGAAACAAATGCGCAAATTTTTATGGGGCTAATTAAGCACATAGTTCATCATCGTGGGCAAGTTACCATTCTTATGCGTCAAGCTGGCATCAAACCTTTTGGGGTTTATGGACCACCAAAAGAAGATTGGATTCACTTAGGTGTGGAAAATCCACCACTTTAATAGTATTATGAACAGTTCATTAGTAATACGAATGGGACTGGGACATAACAAAAGAAATATGGTCTTTTCGAACAGATGTCGCCCCTGTGCTGGAAGCAACCGCAAGTATATTTCCGGAGCGGGGTCTTTGCTTTAAGTTAAATTCTTTTGTCCTAGCCTCTTAATCTCGAACTATAATCAACATTAAAGTTTAACAGAGCCTTTGTAATAAAAAAACCAACACGGTTCAAGGTGTTGGTTTCTATCTTCATTTTTATTTCTTACTAGCATTTACTTTTTCTTCTAAATCCTTTAAGCTTGATTCAATTTGTTCCAAATATTGATGAATGTTTTTTTGATGTGGTTCTACTGATTCTTTCCATTCGACAATAGAGCTTTTCATTTCTTGTGTTAAATCCTTAATGAGGGAAACACCTTCTCTAGATGTTGCTGCGATTTGATTTTTAAGACGTAGTCCATCCATTTTAAGATTTTCCAAAAGCTCCATCCATTCTTGGGATTGGTCTTTTACCTTATTTCTAATTTCTTTACCTGATGATGGAGTAGTTAATAATGTTGTAACTGCTCCAACTACACCTCCTACCATTATGCCTAGCATGAGAGATTTACCTTTTGCCATATGAATCCCGCTCCTTCCCATTCACTATAATTTTTCCATGTTTCTCTATTTGTATGTATTAGGAATGCTTTCCTTAAAAAATCCCCTGACAACACAGATGCCAGGGGATTTATCCTATCATTCATTAAACAGCTATTGGCTTGGATCGCTTTAATATTTGCTGGACTACTGGAAAAATAATAATCATCAGCACCGTATTTAAAGCAGCTGCAGGTAATACAGCAGAAGCAAAAGCGAGTACAAATACGCCATCCATTAGTCCTACGACATATAATGCCAATGTAAGAAAAATGGCTCCACTAATCATTGTACCAACAGCAGTTAAAACCGGTACGCCTATTCTTATGTTGACTCGATCTTTAATTAACAGAAAGAGTGCAAAAAAGATGATGGCTGTAATTGGTTTTTCAATAAAATTGGCTATTTGACCACCAGGTGCATTTGTCGTAAGTGCCGATAAAATCCCTGTTGCAATTGCTAATACACCAACATATTTCAATTTAGGAAATAACATGATACCGATAAACATCATAGCTAACATCATGTCTGGTGTTACACCATAAATTGGGGGCATGATAAAATGCAATACAGCGCCCATCCCTACTAATAGTGATAAAATGACTAAAACCCTTGTATTCATTTGTACCTCTCCTCAGCTAAGCTATCTAAGCTCATATATTTTTGTTCCTCAACTGTACACTCGTTGTCAGCTGCAGAAACTTATCATAAGTATATCAAACATCAACAAAAATAAAAAGAATTAATTTACAAATTGTTTGACTAATTGATTTCCTTATTTATTTGACCAGCGATCTGTTGTAAATCACTAGGAGTGTAATCGTCCGTATGAACGTTCCAATTCGATGAAAAACCGTCCCCTTCACCATACCGTGGAATTAAATGAATATGTAAATGGAAGACAGATTGATCTGCAGGAGCTTCATTATTATTTAGTAAATTCATGCCAACAGGCTGAAAAGCTGCTTTAATAGCATTTGCGATACGAGGAACGCGTGCAAATAATTCTGATGCAACTTCACTCGGTGTTTCGTAGATGTTTTTCACATGTTTTTTAGGAATCACTAATGTGTGTCCTTTTGTGACTTGGCTAATATCTAAAAAGGCCAGTACGTGTTCATCCTCATACACTTTAGCTGAAGGGATTTCTCCTTCAATTATTTTACAGAATATACAATCTTCATGTGCCAATATGACCAACTCCTAACTTTTTCCTTTATTTTATCTATTCTGTCTGATTAATGCAAAGTCTTAAGCTAACACAAAACAAGAAAACAGGCTTCACCCAAAAAGGATGAGCCTGTTCTTGTAGAGCCGAGGACAAGAAAACTAATGTGGGGACTTGTATTACCGTTAAACTGCTTAAAGCAACTTATCCGGTTTACAAAACCTTTTTGTTAGTATCCCTTGGCGTTGAGATATGTTCTAACAAAAGGGTTTTATTTCATTAGATTATCTTTCGCAAACACCCCATTTGTTTTTTTCATGTTGTCCTTTAGTGAAGCATCACTATTCTCCAACACTAACACCTCATTTGTGTTAACAAATTGGTTTATTGCTAATTGGTTTCCTCGACTCTACAGTAGTATTTTGAGCTTTTTTCGCATTTCTATACACTTCGTTTTATGTAAATGTCGAAAAAGGTATGAGAGTTTCCTTTGGAATTTACCCCCATAAATGATAAAATTTTTAACAAGTGATCAAGTAGGGGGAATGATTGTGGAACCTTTATTACATATTAACAATTTAGTTGGGGGATATACCCACAAAAATGTTCTCCACGGTGTTTCGTTTGATGTAAACGCTAAAGAGATTGTAGGGCTTATTGGTTTAAATGGTGCTGGTAAAAGTACGACTATTAAACATATTATTGGCTTAATGCAGCCGAAGAAGGGTTCAGTTTCAATAAATGGGAAAACCTTTAAGGACAACCCTTCCGAATACCGAAATCAAATGGCATATATTCCGGAAATGCCAATCCTGTACGATGAGCTGACATTGTATGAACACTTACGGTTAACTGCGATGGCATATAATATTCCGGAAGATGTGTTTGAGAAAAGATTACAAGTATTGCTTAAAGAATTTCGAATGGAAAAGAAATTAAAATGGTTTCCAGTCCATTTTTCAAAAGGTATGCGCCAGAAGGTGATGATTATGTGTGCCTTCTTAATTGAGCCGCCTCTATATATTGTGGACGAGCCATTTGTCGGTCTGGATCCTTTAGGTATTCAGTCTTACTTACAATTGATGGAGGAGATGAAACAAAACGGTTCAGGCATATTAATGTCAACCCATATACTAGCAACGGCGGAAAGATATTGTGACCGATTTGTTATTTTACATGAGGGACAAATAAGAGCACTTGGTACATTAGAGGAGTTAAGAGTGCAATTTCAAATGCCAAAGGCAACACTAGATGATTTATATGTTCAGTTAACAAAGGAAGATAGCCATGTTTAATTCACATGACTTTTTTATGAAGCGTTTTAGTGCACATTTAAAGGATATGAGTCGGTATTTACGCTATATCTTTAATGGGCATATTGCCTTTGCGATGTTATTCTTTATTGCAGCTATAGCTTATTATTATCAACAGTGGTTAGCCACTATACCAGACAATTTTCCCACTGCTTGGATAATGGGAGGTGTATTGGGGATTGTTGTTACCTATAGTCCAGTTCGTACACTCCTCAAGGAGCCGGATTTAGTATTCCTAATTCCAGCTGAGCATCAGATGGGGGCATATTTTAGAAACGCACTAATCTATAGTTTTGTTATTCAGCTTTATATTGTTGCTATCGTGATGGCAGCATTTGGCCCATTGTACGCAACGAGTTTTGAGAATCGAGGAAATTATCTCGTAATCATTGTTGTGGTGCTAATTTTTAAACTGTGGAATTTAATAGCTAATTGGTGGATATTAAAAATCCGTGAGAAAAATATTCGTGTGATCGATCAAGTAGCTAGACTGTTACTGAATATTTCGGTGTTTTATTTCCTTATTAATGGAAATATGCTTCTTGCGAGTGTTACAACGATTTTGTTCACGATTGTCTTTTTATATAATTTTAGCCTGTCTAGAAAACAAGCGGGTGTTAACTGGGAATTATTATTGGAAAAGGATATACATCGTCTGCAATCCTTCTATCGATTTGCTAATATGTTCACGGATGTACCACATCTAAAAAATAAAATAAAATCGCGGCAATGGTTAGTTTCCATGATAGAACGAAACATTCCCTTTGAACGGAAGAGTACCTATGACTACTTATATCGAATAAGCTTTATTCGTGGTGGAGACTATTTGTCGATGTATATTCGGTTAATTATTATTGGTGGAGTATTTATTTACTTTCTACCGAATATATGGATTAAGATTATCTTTGCGATTCTATTCCTTTATATGACGATTTTCCAACTGATGACCTTATACCAACATCATCGAACGATAATGTGGTTGGATCTGTATCCTGTGGAAGTGGAAATGAGAAGAAAAGCTTTATTAAAGTGGATTATAGAGCTTGCGATTGTGCAAACAGTACTTTATGCCATCGTATTTTTGCTGGCCCAGGCTTATTTAGGATTTCTCATTACATTGGTAGGGGGACTTCTGTTTACCTTTGCCTTTACCAATGGATTTGTAAAACGAAAATTAGTATAGGAAAAGCATTCTTAGGATCTCTCCTGAGAATGCTTTTTTTCTAATTAGAGTTCAATTTCTTGATTACTTCCGTTTGAACGAAATATGGTGCTCCTGAAATTGCTCTAACAGTGCTCTATGATAAGGCTCTATGTAACCGTTCTTCGACAATTGTAATGTTCTTCCATCATAAAAGTGAAATTCATACGTGTTAAAGCCTTCGCTGCGCGGGACTTCATAATAAAGAACGGTTTCAATATCAGACCAATCGTAATGGGAAAATTCATTCGATAAGTCCTCGCGAATGGATATGCCATCAGCTGCTATAGAAGTAAATGGTTTGGCAGCAAATAGGAACAAGAAAATGCCTACAATAGATAAGAAAATACCAATCATCACAGATAGTTTATTGACATTGCCGAAGTAAATGATTAAACTTGCTACGCCTATTAAGAAGGCACCTGCTCCATATAGGTAATAGCTTAATGTTGGGACAATAACTATCCACGTTCCAGGGTCAAAATAGATGCTGTTTGCGATGAAGGCTGGAATAAAGAGAAGTAGCAGCGGTGAAACCATGAAGACTCCAATACCGATTGCCATAAAAAAATGCCGTTTTTCATAATTTGGTACCATAAATTATCCCCCTAATTTGTCTGTATACCGTATATACGACTATTTCCAAAAAAAGGTTTCGCGGATGATGGGAACTGTTTTGGTATTGTCTTAAGGGAACAAATATATCCCTATCACGATAACCGTAATAGGGATAATTAGTTAGAGCGGATAATTACTTATCCTGGTATGAAAAGTAAGCACTGATTAGAGTTTTAGCTGCAATTGGCATAGCTTTTTCATTGAAGTCGAAATGTGGATGGTGATGGGGATAGTGATTTCCATCCTTTTCTGCTCCAGTAAAGAAAAATGCACCCGGCTTTTCTTGCAGATAATAAGCAAAGTCCTCTCCACCCATAACCGGAATAATTTCTTCAGCCTGTTCTACTTCCGGTAATTTATTACTAACATCAAGGATTCGTTCTGCTTCTTGCTTATGGTTGATTACCGGTGGATACCCTTTTTCGTAATGGAAGGTATAGGTGCATTCATAAGAAGTACAAATCCCTTTTACAACTTTCTCCATTTCTTGTATCACTTGCTCCTGAATATCGGTATTTAAATACCGTACCGTTCCAATTAATGTAGCAGTATCCGCGATAACATTAAATGCATCACCAGCTTCAAACTTACCTACGGTGATGACGGCAGTTTCTAGTGGGTCAATTCTTCTACTAATAATTTGTTGTAGTTGAGATACGACTTGAGATCCGATAACAATCGCGTCTTTTGTTTCATGTGGATAAGCGCCGTGTCCACCTTGGCCTTGAATCTTAATTTCGAATCGGTCAGCACCAGCCATGAGGACATCTTTCGCTGTTTGGATAACCCCTAAAGGAGTAGTAGCCCATAGGTGGGTACCGAATATGGCATCGACATTTTCTAATACACCAGCCTCAATCATAGGTTTTGCCCCACCAGGTGCGTATTCTTCTGCATGTTGATGTAGAAATACGATGGTACCTGGTAAATCTTTTTGAAAGGTTTTCATCACTTTAGCTAAAACTAGGAGTGTGGCTGTATGGCCGTCATGTCCACAAGCATGCATGACTCCATCGACTTTTGATTTATAAGGAACCTCTTTTACATCTTGAATTGGAAGTGCATCAAAGTCTGCTCGAAACGCAATAGTTTTCCCGGGTTTTCCCCCTTTTAAGGTTGCGACAACCCCATTACCACCTACATTTTTTATATAGGGGATATCGAGGTCTTTATAGAAATTTGCTATGTATGCAGCTGTTTTGTATTCCTGGAAAGATAGTTCTGGATATTGATGTAAATAACGGCGTATTTCTACCATTTCTGGATATAAGTTTTCAATTGCTTTATGAATCTCTTGTAGCATAATCGTTCCCCCCTTGTTAGTTTTTATTATTATAGCATCTTTTGAAACAGTGCAAAAATTAATTTGAAATTGTTAGGAGATAGGCTATGATTAAAACAATAGGAATTTATTAATCAGGAGGTTCTATTAATTGAAGAAGCGACATATTGTACAGGCTACTTTTTTAGGTGTCATGTTAGCCATTATAGGAGTTTGGATTGTAAGGATTGTTCGTGGAGAGTTACCGTTTGTTGATCAATGGACAAGAGCCCTCGTTGACACCTTTCCAGATACATTTATATATACGTTCTTTCGAGGTATAACTAACTTAGGATCCGAATCGTTTATGTATCCTTTGACCATTATTATTGCTGCGCTACTAATTATTTTATATCGTGATTGGTTACCTGGTGTATTATTTGGATTAGGTATCTACGCTACTCATTTACTAAACAAGCTAATGAAATATCTTGTAGCAAGAGAACGGCCAACGATTATGGAGGAGGCGAATGCAATTGGGGAGAGCTTTCCATCTGGACATGCGATGATTCCAATGGTTTGTTACGGATTACTAGCTTATTTCCTTGCTAAAAAAATTAAGTCATCTACTGTTGGATTATTTGTGCAGATTTTCTTTGCTTTATTAGTATTCTCAATTGGAATTAGCCGTTACATCATTAATGTGCACTATTTGACAGATATTGTAGCAGGCTTTGTCTTTGGATATTTATGCTTGTTAGGACTGATATATCTGTATGAATTCATACAACGGATCAGGACTCGGTCTCAAGACTGAGACAAAAGCGTTCTAGAGATGGTTTTCCCTTCTTCGAAAAATGACTAAGATAAAGATATCGAAAGTGGAGAAGGGAGCAATAGCTATGGATACGGTGGCTAAGCAAGAGGAATTAAAGAGTTCAATTTTTAAGAATCGTAATTTTGTACTTCTATTAATAAGTGCATTATTTTCATCACCAGGGTACTTTGTTTATTTAATTGGTGCAGAGTGGTTGATGTTAAACATAACCGATAATCGTTTTTATTTTGGTCTATTGTTTTTTGTAGCAGCTATCCCCAGATTGGTTTTGTTAGTTGTTGGTGGATTAATTGCTGATAGGGTGAATAAACGGACTATTCTTTTTTGGTCTGATTTTTCACGAGCGGTACTGATTGGCATATTAGTTATATTAATTTTAACGGATTCGGTAGCTATCTGGCATTTACTAGTTTTGTCTGGATTGTTTGGCATTTCGGATGCATTTAGTTATCCAGCTATGAATTCGTTAATCCCAACTTTATTAAAGGATGATCAATTGCAACGTGGCAATTCCTTTATCCAAATGACTTCGCAGATCAGTCCTATTCTTGGTCCAGCATTAGGTGGTACGCTGATTGCCCTATTAGGATTTGCAGGAGTATTTTCCGTAGCCTTTGGAATGTTGTTAGTCGCATCTATTGCTGTAATCTTTATTCGGGTGAAACTGGAAAAGCAAGAAGAGGAGAAGCATACACCGTTAACAGATTTAAAGGAAGGCTTTCACTATGCGCGGAAAAATGAGCTGGCCATTTCCGTTGTTGTCATAGCGTTATTTTTAAACTTATTCTTCTCCGGACCGATTGCAATTGGCATGCCGGTTATTGTGAAGGATGTGTTTGCAGGTAGTGCAGTGAGTCTAGCAACGATACAGACTTCAATGGGGATTGGGGCATTAACTGGCGCAATCCTTCTAGCAAGCTGGAAGCTTAAAAAACCAGGTAAAGTTGTAATAAGTAGCTTGATTAGTTTGGGAATTGTATTTAGTACAGTTGGACTTTCTGCAAATGTTTGGATGATGGCAGGTTTAGTTGCACTGATGGCGGTATTAACACAGATTATTAATATTCCTATCATTACTATGTTACAGCAATCAACAGATAAGAAAATGCTAGGTAGAATGATGAGTATGTTTATGACCGTATCGACAGGCCTGACCCCGGTTTCATATATCATCACATCCTCATTAATTGCTTTAGGTGTAAGTATTCAATGGATTATCGTCGTGTGTGGAATTATTATAACCCTTATAGCAGTCTATAACATAAGAAACAAAAAAATACTAGAATATCAATTAGTATAAGGGAGAGAAGGATATGAGAGTAGGATTCTTTCGATATATAATTGCTGCAGTATTAATCATTTGCGGCGTTATACTCGTGTTAGAAAATATTGGCATAACAGAATTAAGTACTAAGTATATGTGGGGGTACATTTTTCCATCCTTATTTGTACTAATCGGTCTAAAATGGATGATTGATCGGATGAGACATAAAGGAGGAAGTTGGGTATGGGGGTCCTTCTTCTTCATCTTTGGCTCCTTGCTCCTATTGGACAAATTTGATGTTATCGAATTTGCTTTTAAAGATGTATTTAAATTATGGCCATTATTAATTGTTTACTTCGGCTTTCTATTTATAGGAAAGTCATCTAAGCCTAAAGTGACGATTTACAATGGGGGATCAAAAGTTGAGAAAGATGATAATTACTCTTTTTTTTCAGTAGGAAATCATGAATTCAATCAACCGAACTGGAAGGTTGAGCCAACTACGGTGAAGACTTTAGCTGGCGATTTCTATTATGACTTTTCTAAAGCTTATATTCCAGAGAAGGAAATCCCGATTACGATTAGTTCTCTCGCTGGTGATGTTCATATTTTAGTTCCTGAAAATCTTGAGTTTCAAGTCTATGCTTCTGTTAAGGCGGGAGATATTGACATCGTTGGGCAATCAGTGGATGGTATTAATCGCTCCCTTAGTTATGTTACACCTAATTATGATTCTGCAACGAGAAAGATTAACTTAACATTGAAATTAAAGGCTGGCTCTATACGAGTGGATTATGTATAAGGGGGGGAGCGAAGGATGAAAAATCGCTTTTCAAGTATTCGCTTTAGCTATATCATTTCACATTTAAATGGGTTCTTCTTGACACTAATTACGATATTAGCTGTTTTGCTTTCTATTTATGTTTGGTTTAGCCCAGAGTGGCTTACATCGAATAGTATTTTTCTCTTTATTGGCCTATATTCCGTAATTGCTTTTGTTGTTTCTGTATACGTAGGATTTCGTTCTAGTGGAGACCTGAAGCAAAGGATGGATTATTTATCAGTGCTAATTACACAGCTGGCAAATGGAAACTATCAGTCGAAGATCTATTTTAATGAGGGAGACGAGCTCAATCGAATTGGGAATGAGTTAAATGAACTTGGAGAAAAGCTGCAAAACCAAGTAATATCCCTTCAGCGTTTAGCAGATGAGAAGGCGGAATTAGCAAAATCTGCTCATAAGTCGGCTGTTATTGAAGAAAGACAGCGAATTGCAAGGGATCTTCATGATGCTGTTAGCCAACAGCTTTTTGCTTTAACGATGATGTCGGAGGCTGCTATTAAACAGCTTGATTTAAATCCTAATGTCGCGAAGGAACAGATGACAGAGGTTGCCAATGCGGCTCACCAGGCACAGTCGGAGATGCGAGCATTATTACTTCATCTACGACCAGTGCATCTATCTGGCGATCCGTTACCGCGTGGAGTGAGCAAGTTAGTAGAGGAATTAAAGCAGAAATCACAAATTGATTTTCATTTAACAATAGATGATTCTTTAACCCTATCTGAGGCTACGGAAGAGCATGTATTCCGAATTATACAAGAATCGCTTTCTAATATTCTTCGCCATGCAAATGCAACAGAGGTGAAAATAGAGGTTATTAAACGGGGTAGGGAGCTCTTCTTACATATTGCTGACAATGGAATAGGATTCGACTTATCGAATGATAATGCCAAAAAGACTTCCTATGGACTTAAGACAATGAAGGAAAGATGTGAAGAGTTAGGTGGAAATTTTACTATTCGTTCGAATATCGATGAAGGAACCTATATCGATATCCGCATACCATGTTAATAATAGTAGAATTGAAATTAGAAAGAGTCAGGGGGATGACAAATGATTCGTGTTATGGTGGTAGATGACCATGAAATTGTTCGAAAGGGAATAATTGCTTACCTACAAACGGACCCAGAAATTGACGTAATCGGTCAAGCGAGTAGTGGTAATGAAGGAGCAAAGCTTATTCTTAAAGAAAAACCAGATGTCGTATTAATGGATTTAATGATGGATAATGGCACTGGAATTGATGCAACAAAGCTAGTAATGAAGGACTATCCAAGTTGTAAGATCATTATTCTGACAAGCTACTATGATGACCAACAAGTTTTTCCAGCGTTAGAGGCAGGGGCGTTTAGCTATATTTTAAAAACATCTTCAGCAGATGAAATAGTCGCCGCTATTAAGAAAGCGGCAAAAGGGGAAAATGTCATTGAACCGAAGGTAGCTAGTAAGATGATGACGAGCTTTAGAGGTACTTCTCGAAAACCGCATGATGAGTTAACCGAGAGAGAAATGGAAGTATTGCTTTGTATAGGCAATGGCATGACAAACCAAGAAATAAGTGATCATTTGTATATCGGCATCAAGACGGTCAAGACCCATGTAAGTAATATACTAGCTAAGTTGGATGTACATGACCGGACACAGGCAGCGGTGTATGTTCATAAAAACAATCTTTTATCAAAAGAGGGATAAGCCCTCTTTTTTGTTTTTTATACGAATTCCTAGTATAATACTAAGGAAATTAAAACGGTTAAGGAGAAACCTTACATGAAACTGACGAAGAAAAAGGAAAATATCCTTCTTGGTATTTGGGGAATATCTGTTATTGCGACATTAGGTAGCTTGTTTTTTTCAGAAATACTTGGCTATGAACCATGTAAGCTTTGTTGGTACCAACGAATCCTCATGTATCCACTTGTCATCATTTATGGTACAGCATTATTTAAAAAAGACGTGTCCATTGCTTTACCAGGTCTTATCTTAAGTGGAATAGGTATGTGTGTATCTACATATCATTATCTCATACAGAAATTACCTACATTAGAAGCTGGTGGGGCTTGCGGATTAGTTCCATGTAATTTTGAATATGTAAACTACTTAGGGTTTATTACCATTCCATTTATGGCAGGTACAGCATTTATCTTAATATTCGTGACACACTTATCTTTATTAAAACAATCCAGGGGGAAATAATCCATGCAAAAGAAAATGATCATTATTATAGCAGCAATTGTTGTGTTGTTTTTTGCGCTGTATTTCGTAATAGATTATAAGAATAATAAAGCGCTTGAAGGAAATAATCCGTACGGCAAGACAAATCTTGAACAAGCAACCATTGATCAATTAAATGATCCAAACTACCAAAATCAGATTGTACCAGAAGCACTTAATGAAAAAGTAGAAAATGGTGAATCTGTTACCGTTTATTACTACAGCCCAATCTGCGTCTACTGTAAGGCAACAACACCATATTTAGTTCCTTTAGCGGAAGAAATGGGTGTGGATATGGTCAAATTAAATCTATTAGAATTCTCTACTGAAGGGAACAAGTATGGAATTCAGTCAACTCCGACCCTTGTTCATTATGAGGATGGAAAAGAAGTAGCCCGTCTGGAAGGGCAGCAAGAGAAGGAAGTGTATGCTGCATTTTTTGAGGAGTATGTGCTGAAGTAAAGCAGCGGACTTATCGTTATGTAATCAAAAACACCCGAACTAATTCTTAATAGAACTAGTTCGGGTGTTTTTGGTAGATAAAAAAGTGTTTCCTGCCAGCATAAGTGTAACTAGCATAATTGCTAAAGAGAAATGAATGGGAGCTTTTCTAATCTCTTTCTATCATACTATAAGTAGTTACAAACGGTCGGTCGGCAAAGTATGCGGGAGGCTTTGTTTCTGCGTGTGCTTTTTGAAAGCCTTCTGAGTTTTTCCATCGTTCATAGCTTTCTGCTGAATCCCATTGTGTAAACACTATATATGTATTACTTGAGATAGGCTTTAGTAAACGAAAGGCCTGAAATCCTGGTTGGCTGTCTACCTCTTTTTGCCTTTTCTTAAAATTATCTTCAAATAATGGTCTGCCCTCATCTATTACAGGAATATTATTCATCACAACATAACCAGTTTCCGCTATATCGCCAGATTGAACAATTACGTCATACTCTCTTCCTGCTTGAAAGATTTTTTGGTCTGTTCCCTCATAATAGGCAACATCATTCGATGGGCCATTCATAAAGTGAAAATGAACTGCTGGGTATTTTTTAGCGAGTTTAATTAGAAAATCAATCGTTCCATTGGTTAAGTAGGCTTTCATAGGAAAAACTCCTTTTCAAATTATCTATAATAATTATTAAAAAGTAATTCTTATTACTTTAAGTTTAGAAGAAATATCTATATAATAGTGATTGTTGGAACGTGAGGATTGTTCGTTATGATCTATTTTACCGTATAATGAATGGAATTATAACCGAATCTGCTCAAAATATTAGTCTGTTCCGGACGATATAGATTACTAACGACTATATTCGACATATATTTCCCAGGTAATAATTCGCTGTACGTTGTTTCCCTTGAAAATGGGGCATTTGAATCATGTTAAAATTAGACAAATTGATGACAATAGCCCCTTCTTTCTATACTTATTATGTCGAAATAGGTATAGTAGAGAAGGAAACTAATGGATAGTTAATTATTATTTTATTACTACTTAATAAGGACTGGATAGATCCAAAAGGGTGAGAAAATGAAGCTAAATGATACGATTATTCGCGCGTATAAAGGCGAAGAAACAGATTACACACCTGCATGGTTTATGAGACAAGCAGGTAGATCACAACCTGAATATAGAAAGCTTAAAGAAAAGTATTCTCTATTCGAGATAACACATCGACCAGAAGTGTGTGCCTATGTGACAAGACTTCCTGTTGAACAATATAATGTCGATGCTGCAATACTGTATAAAGATATCATGTCCCCATTACCGGCATTAGGTGTTGATGTCGAAATTAAATCTGGTATTGGTCCGGTTATTGGGAACCCGATTAAAACGATTGAAGATGTAGAAAAACTGGGAATAATCAATCCTGAAGCAGATGTTCCATATGTATTGGAAACGATACGATTGTTAACTGAAGAACAGTTAACCGTACCATTAATTGGATTTAGTGGTGCACCATTCACTTTGGCTAGTTATTTAATTGAAGGGGGACCTTCTAAAAATTACGGTAAAACAAAAGCATTTATGTACGCAAATCCTGATGCTTGGTTTGCTTTAATGGATAAATTAGCTGACATGACAATTACGTATGTAAAAGCGCAAATTAGTGCTGGTGCTAAAGCTATTCAAATTTTTGATTCTTGGGTGGGAGCTTTAAATGCTCGCGATTACCGAATCTATATTAAACCAGTTATGACGCGAATTTTTGCAGAATTGCAAAACGAAGAAGTACCACTTATTATGTTCGGTGTTGGTGCAAGTCATTTACTATTGGAGTGGAACGATTTACCACTTGATGTCATTGGGTTAGACTGGAGAACTTCGATTAAAGAAGCAAGAGAATTAGGGGTAACAAAGGTATTGCAAGGTAACTTAGATCCGGCAATTCTACTTGCGGATTGGGATACTATTGAAGCTAGAACAAAAGAGATTCTAGACCAATCTATGGAAGATGGCCATCACGTGTTTAACCTAGGACATGGTGTAACACCTGATATAAATCCAGAAACATTAAGGAGATTATCTGATTTAATTCATTCGTATTCAAAGCGATAACATTTGAACCAAAACTTTCATGAAGAGGTGTAGGAAAATGGAAAGAAAGAAAATAGGACTTTTAGTAATGGCGTATGGAACTCCATATAAAGAGGAGGATATTGAACCATACTACACGCATATTCGTCATGGTAGAAAGCCTTCTGAAGAAGCGTTACAAGACTTAAAAGATCGTTACAAAGCTATCGGAGGGACTTCTCCATTAGCTAGAATTACAGAGGAACAGACAAAAGCATTAGAAGCTAAACTAAATGAAAGCCAAGACGAGTATGAATTCAAAGCTTACATCGGTTTAAAACATATTACACCATTTATTGAAGATGCTGTTGCTGAAATGGCTAAGGATGGTATTAAAGAAGCAGTATCCATTGTATTAGCACCACATTACTCTACTTTTAGTGTTAAGTCATATAATACACGTGCTAGTGAAGAAGCGGAAAAACATGGTATTTCCATTAAAGCAGTTGAAAGCTGGTATGATGCTCCTGGATTTATTCAATATTGGGCAGAACAGATTAATGGAGAATATGCAAAAATGTCTGATGACGAACGTGAAAAAGCAGTACTTATTGTTTCTGCACATAGCCTTCCAGAGAAAATTTTACAAAACGGTGATCCATACCCAGAACAATTAGCGGAAACAGCGAGATTTATTTCCGAAAAAGCAGGAATCAAAAATTACGAACTTGGATGGCAAAGTGAAGGGAATACACCAGATCCTTGGCTGGGACCAGATGTTCAGGATTTAACAAGAGCACTATATAAAGAGAAAGGCTATCGTGCATTTGTATATGCACCAGTTGGATTTATCGCTGATCACTTAGAAGTTCTTTACGATAATGACTATGAATGTAAAGTAGTATGTGATGAATTAGGAGCAAGCTATTTCCGCCCAGCTATGCCTAATACACATCCTTTATTTATTGAGACGTTAGCAGGTGTTGTACAAGAACGAGTAAAGCGTGATGCGTAATGAATAAGCAAACAATCGTGATAATAGGCGGTGGGATAACAGGGTTATCCGCTGCCTATTATTTACAAAAAGCGATAAGAGAGAAGGATTTACCATATCAGGTTCGATTGGTAGAGGCAAGTAGTCGTGTGGGTGGAAAAATAAACACGTTAAAGCGTGATGGCTTTATCATTGAACGTGGTGCAGATTCTATGATTGCTAGAAAGAAGCCCGGTGTTAAGTTAGTAGAAGAGCTTGGATTAAAAGACGAGATGATCCGAAACGGAACAGGGCAGTCCTATATTCTCGTGCAAGGGAAGCTACATAAAATGCCAAAGGGCGCTTTTATGGGAGTACCGAAGCAAATCGGACCATTTTTACGTTCAGGTCTTGTATCGCCTACTGGAAAGATACGTGCTTTGCTTGATTTGGTAAAGGCTAAAGGGCCAGAACAGCCAGATCAATCACTAGGTTCTTTGCTCAGACGCCGTTTTGGAAATGAGTTAGTTGATAATGAAATTGAACCTTTACTATCAGGCATTTATTCAGGTGATATTGATGAAATGAGCTTAATGGCTACCTTTCCTAACTTTTATCAATTGGAGCAAAAGTATGGTAGTTTAATAAAAGGATTAAAACAAACGGTACCAAATCCACCAAAAACAACTGGCAAAACACCGGGTGCGTTTTTCTCCTTTAAAGATGGGCTGCAAACGATAGTAGATAAATTAGTAGAAAAACTAGATGAAAACACCATTTTACTTGATTCGATTGTGGATCACATTGAGAAAAAGGATACAGGCTATCACGTATTGCTGGACAGTGGGGATGTAATCAAGGCTGTTAGTGTTATTACGACAACGCCACATCAAACATTACCGAAGATGTTTAGCCAATTTAATTTCCTCAAGCCATTTGATGATGTTCCAGCTAGCTCGGTAGCTAACGTAGCAATGGCCTTTGATCAGTCAGCAATTAAGCAGGATATCGATGGTACAGGATTTGTCGTTTCAAGAAATAGTGATTTCCGTATTACCGCGTGTACATGGACACATAAGAAGTGGCCATCCAGTACACCGGAAGGAAAAGCATTGATTCGTTGTTATGTTGGTCGACCACATGATCAAGAAGTTGTAGATTTACCGGACGAGGAATTAGTTCAACTCGTTTTAAACGATTTAAATAAAACGATGAATATTACAGCTGAACCAGAATTTAGTGTGATTTCTAGATGGAAAAATATCATGCCACAATATACTGTTGGTCATATAGAGAGAATTGAAAAGGCCCGTCAAGAGGCAAGTGAACAACTTCCAGGAGTATATTTTGCGGGTAGTTCCTTTGAAGGCGTTGGTATTCCGGATTGTATTGACCAAGCGGAAAAGGCAGTTCATCAAGTAATCGATTTTCTGCAAACTAAATAAAATGGAAAGGGGCACTTGTTATTTTAGCAAGTCCCTTTTGTACAAAAAAAGAGGCTGGGACAAAACCCCAGTAAATTAATATAAGCATGGTCCTTACCAACGTTTTAACGGTAAGGACCATGCTTATTATTTTTTGCACGCAATTTTCTGATATTAAAGTAAACAAAAAGGACACCATCTGATAAAATTAAAGTACGACCAATAACTTTTTTCGGAGGTGTCCTTATGTCGTATTATAACATGAAACAAGTTGTATTACCTATGGATTTGGAAGTTAGATTAAAAGAAAATGACATTGCCTTTGCCATTAATGATTTAGTAGAAAGTATTCCAGAAAGTGCTCTTGAACCACTTAGAAAAGATACAGGTCGTCCGCCATATGCTTCGCGGATGATGTTGAAAATTATCCTTTGTGGTTATACGCAGTCTGCCTTTTCGGGCAGGAAGATTGAAGCCTTATTAGAAGATAGTGTACGAATGATGTGGTTATCTCAGGAGCATCAACCAAGTTACAGAACGATTAATCGCTTTCGTGTGCACCCATTAGCGAAAGGGTTATTACGTGAGTGCTTTGTACAGTTTCGATCTCAGTTGGTAAAGGAAGAAGTAATTGAAGAAGAGGCTATTTTTATTGATGGCACAAAGATTGAAGCCAATGCGAATAAATTCACATTTGTATGGCGAAAATCGGTTGAAAATTATAGTGAAAAACTAATTGAAAAGTCCAATCAAATGTACGATGAGTTAATTGAGAAGCGAATCATTCCTGAAATAGAACGGGACGATTTCGAAGAGCTTTCGGTTGAAGAAATGAAAGAAATTGTGGAAAAACTGAGTGAAAAAATTGAAGCATACGACAAGGAAATTGAAGCGAGTGACGTTGGTGTTGAGCGGAAACAGCTTCGTTCCGAGCGAAAAGCACCAAAACAATATCGTAAGCAATTTGAAGATTTTATTGAGCGGAAACAAAATTATCAAAAGGATATGGAGATTTTTGAAGACCGCCATAGTTACTCAAAAACAGATCATGATGCCACATTTATGCGGATGAAAGATGACTATATGGGAAACGGACAACTGAAGGCTGGATATAATATTCAAGTTGCGACGGAAGGCCAATATGCGCTCGCTTATGATGTGTTTCCAAATCCAACCGACACCCGTACGTTGATTCCCTTTTTGAATACGATTGAAGAACGCTTCTTTGAACTACCTAAATATATCGTGGCAGACGCAGGGTATGGTAGTGAACAAAACTATGAAGATATTATGAATAATAGAAATAGAACACCTCTTATTACATATAATCAGTATCGAAAGGAGAAGAAAAGAAAACACAAAAACAATGCTTTTCATGTAGACAATTGGGAATACAATGAAGAGGATGATGCATTCATTTGTCCGAATGGAAAGAAATTATTATTCAGCCATGTGTCCCATCGAACCGACAAATACGGATTTAAACGCGAATTTAAAGTCTATGAATGCGAAGATTGTTCCGGATGCCCTTTACGCTCCATGTGTACAAAGGCGAAAGAGGGAAACAATCGAAAAGTATATCTCAATGAAAAGTGGGAATCTCAAAAAGAATACGTCAGGGAGAAGCTTTCAGACGAGAAAACTGGTGAAATTTACGGTAAACGTAAAATCGATGTGGAGCCAGTCTTCGGATTTCTGAAGGCTAATTTGGGTTTCACTCGAATGTCTGTTAGAGGAAAAGAGAAAGTGATAAATGAATTAGGATTTGCGCTTATGGCGGTAAACTTGAGGAAGTATACCGCCAAAATGGGTAAATCTAGTTTAGGAAATGGAAATGATTTCAAAAAACTGGTTCCAAGCAATTTTCAATCGCTTAGAACCAGTTTTTTATTACTTTCTGGCTAGTTTTGTCCCAGCCTCTTTTTTACTATTATTCATAACTCTTTTCAAGTTCATCTACTAAGGAACCAACAAAGGCGACTGCTTCACGGATGGCATCTGGCTTAGACATGTCGACACCAGCTTTCTTGATTAAATCTAGTGGTTTTAATGTTCCTCCGGCTTTCAGCACTTCTAACCAACTATCTACAGCAGGTTTGCCTTCTTCTTGAATTCGTTTTGCTACTGCAGTAGATACGGTTAATCCGGCAGAATACGTATATGGATATAGCCCCATGTAATAATGAGGTTGACGCATCCAAGTAAGTCCAGCCCCTTCATCCAATGTAACAGCATCACCCCAGAAGTTTTCAAGTGCTTCGTGTTTTTGTTGTGTTAGTACACTGGCAGTGAGTGGAGTACCTGCCTCTGCTAATGCATATACACGACGTTGGTATTCTCCTTCTAATAAGTGTGTTACAAAGTTATGGTAGTACGTACCTAATAATTGTGTAATAACCCATCGCTTCATGCGTTTATCATCTGTAGAGCGCATTAAATGATTAGCTAATAGTAATTCATTAATCGTCGATGGTGCTTCTACAAAGTAAGTAGAAGGTCTAGTATTAAATAAGGATTGGTATTTACCTGCAAGGTAGAAATGTCCTGCATGTCCTAGTTCGTGTGCTAATACGAATGCTCCTCGCATCGTGTCAGTCCAAGTAATCAGGATATAAGGGTGAACACCATATGGACTTGAACAGAACGCCCCTGTTGCCTTGCCAACATTATCAGCTAAGTCTACCCAACGGTCGTTAAGACCTTTTTCCATTATTTCTGTATATTCAGGTCCCATCACTTTTAAAGCCTCTAAAATAACTGATTTTGCTTCTTCATACGTTGTTTTTGGATTGAATTCCGGATCAAGAGGTGCTTTTAAATCACTGTATCTCATTTCATCAAGGCCTAGTTTTTCTTTTTTCAATTTAGCAAAGCGGCGCATATGTGGCGCTAGCTCTTCTTGAATGACATTTAGCTGATTTTCATACATTTCTTTCGTTACTTGTTGCGGTGCTAGTAGCATGTCTGTTACAGATTCATAATGGCGTAGTCGAGACATGGTTACTTGTTTCGTTATTTCTGTAGCATAGGTTGCTGCAAAGGTATTTTTATATTGATTTAATGTTTTAGTGAAAGAGTCATATGCATCACGACGCAGCTTAGTGCTTGCTTCTAATTCATAGCGGTCTTCATATAATGCTGCAGACATTGGTAATTCATTACCATCTTCGTCTTGGATAGAGTCAAATACCATGTCACTTGCTTTACTACGAGAGTAGATCATATAAGGAGCATCATGTACTTCACCTAGTGCAGCTAATGTTTCTTCAATTTCAGGTGCTAATGTATGTGGTTTGTCTTCTAAAATATCATCCAGCATCTTCTTATAAAGCTGAAGTGCTTGTTCTTCATTCAAAAATTGTTCGATTTGTCCTTCTGGTAAAGCTAGAAGTTCAGATTGTACGAAGGATAATTTTGCACCGATAGAAGCTCCGGCCGAAGAAACTCTTGCAGAATCACGTTGGTTAGCTGGATCACTCCCATCAGCACTGGACTTCAGGCTAGCATATGTAAATACGCGAACCAAACGCTCACGGTATTTTTCTAGTGTTGTAAGACAGTTTAATAATGTTTTTGCATCATTTCCTAGCTTACCCTTATACTTGGTAACTTCCGTGATATCAGCTTGTACAGCTAGTAGTTCTTTTTCCCAATCCTCAAATGTTGGGAATAAGTCGGTTAAGTTCCATTTTTGCTCCTCAGGTACTTCAGAGCGTAGTAGTCTTTTAGCTTGAGTTGTTGTCATAATACAATCCCCTTCCTTGAAAAATATTTCGGTAGTCTAAATATTATAATACAAAAATTACTAGAAGGATATGATTTAGTTGTAATTTTTTAAAAATTTATTAGGAAATTATGCTCCTAATTTTAGTTGAGGGGAAAACTTAAGGCGATAAGGCATGCTCCAAAGGTGAAAATTTCGGATAGTTAAATAGAATGAGAGAAGGAAGCATCTAGCTTAAATTAATGAATAGAAGTGTTCAATTAATTACGTGGGACAAGAATTTAAGTTAATTAAAGGAATAGAAGAGGTAATCAATGAGAAATCATCTTCTCCTCCCGAGGATTGAGAGAAATTCAACTGGTATAAAGTCATTACCATCTGTCTAAATAAGTAAAAAAATACAGCTATCTATTAATAGCTGTGCAAAAGTTGTTTCCTATCTTTTTTAAGATTACAATGGAGAGGAAAGTAGATAATTTATCGTGCTGGGTGATCGCAATCCTCACAAATGGAGATGTAACAATCTGCCTGTTCGGTTATTTCTAGACCACATTTCTGACACTTTTTCTTTGGTAGGTTTCGGAAAAACTCAAGCACACTGATCAATGAGGGTTCCTCCTTTTCCTTTATTAACTATATTGTATTATAACAGTATTCACAAGGTCAATACTGTGTTACAACAAAATATAATTATGAGGTGATCAAACATGAAGTTAACGGTAATTGGTTATTGGGGTGGGTTCCCTGCTCCTGGTAGTGCAACTTCTTCTTATTTATTAGAAAAAGATGGCTTTTCTTTATTAATTGATGTAGGAAGTGGAGCCTTATCTAGATTACAACAATTTAAACATGTGCTAGATATTGATGCGGTTATACTTTCTCATTATCACCATGATCATGTAGCGGATATAGGGGTGTTACAATATGCTTGGTTAGTACAGTCTTATGTAGTGGGAAACAAGGATATTTTGCCAATATATGCACACATAGAAGATAAAGAAGGCTTTGAAAAACTAACCCATGAGTTTACGGAAGGCATTGCGTATAATCCAACTGAAACATTAACAGTAGGTCCATTCCAGATTGATTTCTTAAAGACAAAGCATCCTGTACCATGTTATGGCATGAGAATTACGGACGGAGAAAAGGTTTTAGTCTATACTGCGGATACTAGCTTCCAGGAGAAATGGATTTCATTTAGTAGGGATGCAGATGTGCTTATTACGGATTGTAATTTTTATGAGGATCAGGACGGGTCACAGGCTGGTCATATGACAAGTAAAGAGGGTGCAACTATCGCGAGGGAAGCTAATGTAAAAGAATTAATATTGAGTCATCTGCCTCAATATGGAAACAGACAAGAATTAGTGGAGCAGGCTAGTAAGGTATTTCCTGGAAGTATTCAACTAGCGGAAGAAGGGCTTACATGGGGGAAGTAATCACTTTTTATTGCCTTGAAAATCTTTTTTCGATAAACTAATATTTGGAAATGAACTAACTATTTAGGAGGGGTCTACGATGAAATTTATCGATAATCACGGTATAACCGATCCAATGATTAACTTAGCTATTGAAGAATATATATTGCAAAATTTTGGGGAGAAGGATACATATTTATTATTTTACATTAACAAGCCTTCTATCATTATCGGAAGAAATCAGAACACGATTGAAGAGATTAATACCGATTATGTGGAAGAAAATAATATTAAAGTAGTTCGTCGCCTTTCTGGTGGAGGAGCAGTTTACCATGACGAACAGAACTTGAACTTCAGTTTCATCACCAAGGATGATGGGGAAAGCTTCCATAACTTTGCGAAGTTTTTAAAACCGGTTATTGAAGTGTTGAATGAACTTGGTGTTCCAGCTGAACTACAAGGTAGAAACGATGTAGTCGTTGAGGGACGTAAAATTTCCGGAAATGCGATGTTCTCTACCAGAGGTCGTATGTTTAGCCATGGTACATTGATGCTTGATTCTGAAATAGAAAATGTAGTAAAAGCACTTAAAGTTAAAAAAGAAAAAATCGAATCAAAAGGAATTAAGTCCATTCGCAGTCGTGTTGCAAACATCTCTGAATTCCTTGATGAGAAAATTACAATGGAAGAATTTAAGGAGCGTATTTTAAAACACGTATTCCAAGTGGAAGATGTAAACGATGTTCCTCGTTATGAATTGACCGAGGAGGATTGGGAGAATATCCATAAGATCTCTGAAGAGCGTTATCAGAAATGGGAATGGAACTATGGGAAATCGCCGGCATTCAATGTACAAGCATCTCATAAATTCCCTTCAGGTCTACTTGATGTACGTTTTGATGTGAAAAAAGGAGTTATTAAAAATTGTAAGATTTATGGAGATTTCTTCGGTTTAGGTGAAATTAAAGATCTTGAGGATAAGCTAATTGGTGTTCGTCATGAAAAGCAGGCGATAGAAGAAGCGCTTGAAAATGTTGATGTTGAGCATTATCTTGGGAGAATAACAAAGGAAGATCTCATTAATTTACTGTATTAATTCAGAGACCGGCTCACCTTGTGGGCTGGTTTTTTACGTAATTCTTAGTATTTCTGTTATGAAGTTGCTATAATTCTTATATTACTTCTTTAGAATAGGACGATGAACATATGAAGTCTACTTGGAACATTTTTTGGAATGATATAAAAAATATAGGAACAAATTGGGTGGCAGCGATTTTGATTGGTGGTTTAATATTATTACCTTCTCTATATGCATGGTTTAATATTAGTGCTTCCTTTGACCCATATGGTCATACGGATCAAATTCCGGTTGGTGTAGTGAATTTGGATGAAGGTGCTACTGTACGAGATGAAACAATCCATATTGGGGATGACTTAGTAGAATCTTTAAAAGAAAACAAGTCCCTAGATTGGCATTTTGTTGATAAAGATAAGGCTATGGAGAAGTTAGAGTATGGGGATTATTTTGCAGTCATTGTAATCCCAGAGGACTTTTCTGAAAGCCTTGGTACCGTGATTGAGCCTGAACCGAAAAAGGCTAATGTCGAATACTATGTTAATGAAAAAATTAATGCCATTGCACCAAAAATAACCGAAAAAGGTGCCAGTGTAATCGTACAAGAAATTAGCAGTAATTTTATTTCTACAGTTAATGGGATTATTTTTGAAAAGTTTAATGATCTCGGAATTGAACTGGAAGAAAATTTACCGGATATTGAACGATTTGAGGATTACATTTTTACGCTAGAAGAGAACTTACCTGACATTCACAGAATACTATCTGAAACAATAGATGATTCGGACGCCGCTAAACAATTAATCGATAAAGCCCAGGGGCTTATACCGAAAGTAGAAGAGTCAACAACTAGTGGCTTGGAAACAATTGATCAAACAACGGAATTTCTTCAAGAAGCAGAAGATCGATTAAATGAGGTAGCACCAAAAATAGATGAGGAATTAGAACATATTCAGCAAATGATTACGGATACGAATGAGTTTGTTCGTACATTCGATTCGACTAATCTTGATCTAAACGAAGGAAATCCGTTAGATAGTGATAGGGCGATTGGACAAATTGATGATATGATTCAATCGGTTCAAGCCGTAGAAGAAGCACTACGCGAGCTTCAACAGCAGGGTGATGATAATGGTGACCAACAAGAAGATGAGCAACCAGACGGTGGAAGCAATCAAGAAATAATAGAGCGAGCATTGATTGAACTAGAAAATATGGAACAAAATTTAGTTCAACTTCAGGAGCAAATGCAGGAATCACAATCATTCTTAACTAGTAAGCAGGAAGAAATCGATCGTATTGTCGATACGCTCAAGAATCGTACGGAAACTGTTAATGAGCAGATTGATGAATTCGTGAGCTATTATAAAGAAACAATCGAGCCTACCGTACAGGAAGAAGTATCCCGAGCTAAGCAGACACTTACAGAGGCTAGAGAGATTCTGGTAGAGATTCAAACAACCATTCCTGAAGTGGAACAAATGTTGTCTAGAACAGATGCTAATTTGTCGGAAGGTCAGGATATGTT
The DNA here is from genome assembly GCF_037975285.1 of Ornithinibacillus sp. FSL M8-0202. Classification (GTDB taxonomy): domain Bacteria; phylum Bacillota; class Bacilli; order Bacillales; family Amphibacillaceae; genus Ornithinibacillus; species Ornithinibacillus massiliensis. Next base: position 497,972 of record NZ_CP150248.1, on the reverse strand, counting down.
ACATTATGTAAGTAATGAGTTTCCTTATGTCAATGATAAAGTGAAGGAAATCGCTGAACGAATTCGTGACCTTCAAGCTGATACCGATATGGATGACATAATACAACTACTGCAAAATGACCCAGAAGCAGAACGAGGTTTCTTTGCAGAGCCTGTTGTATTAAATGAAAATAAATTATTTCCGATTCCAAATTACGGAACGGGTATGACACCATTTTATACCGTATTATCCATATGGGTAGGTGGCTTGTTACTAATTTCACTGTTGTCGACAGATATTCATCATCATAGAGAAGCGTTTACTGGAAGACAAATTTATTTCGGTAGATTGCTTACATTTATGAGTATTGGATTTTTACAGACGATTATTGTGACGTTGGGAGATAATTTATTACTCAAAGTAACCGTAAGTGAGCCGATTTGGTTTATTCTGTTTGGGCTGTTGTGTAGTGCAGTATTTATCACGATTGTTTATACGCTAGTCTCTGTATTTGGAGATGTTGGAAAGGCTATGGCTATTGTATTACTTGTTTTACAAATTGCAGGATCAGGTGGAACATACCCAGTAGTACTTTTACCTGAATTTTTCCAGGCAATTAACCCGTTTTTACCATTTACGTATGCTATTGATTTAATGCGTGAAGCGGTGGGGGGAATTGTTTGGAGACGTGCCTTCCATGATATCTTATTCCTGTTATTATTTGGCTGTATCGCTATTGTTTTAGGTGGTTTTCTTAAAGAAACGATTAATAAACATTCGAATAAACTAAAGGAAAAATCTAAGAAATCCGGATTGTTTCATTAGGAGGAGTAGATTAGCTAGACCTTGAGTAATAACTATATAAATTAAGTAAAAAACCCGGACTCATTCAAATTCTAGGGGTAGAATTTGAATGAGTCCGGGTTTATATTTTCTATCGTAAAAACCATTTTAATAAACATCTGTTCTTACATCTTTGGAATACGTACATTACTAACCATTAATATGCTTAAAATCAAGGTTAATAATACAAAGAAATTGGTTGGTAAAACGCCTGCGAAAAAGGAACCTAACACCATTATAATTCCAGCAACCGTAGTAGGAACACCATAAAATGCCCCGTCAAATTCTTTTACATTAAAGCGTGCAAGGCGAATTGCACCAGTTAGGATATAAAGGGTTACAATTAGCATGCCTAATTCTGGTAATCTCTCCTGGAAGACCATGTAGTATATTAAGACAGCAGGCGCAATGCCAAAGGAGACAAGATCACTGAGGGAATCTAATTGTTTCCCGAATTCCGATTCAATATTAAGTTTCCTCGCAACAATACCGTCAAAACGGTCAAAGAACGCTGCTAATATAATAAAAAACTGACTCAAATGAGTAAATCCTCTAAACACCAGTATCGTAGCTATTATTCCATAACTAATATTAAGTAATGTAAGGCAATTTGCCGTTTGTGATCGTAATTTTAAATTTTCAATTCTTTTGATAAGAAACATAGTAACCTCCATAATGATTTAATTTCCTGTCAACTTCCTAAGTCAGAGAATCCATTCACCAATCGATTCTCCTACCTTCACTTCAGAATCCGTGTGAATCTTAGAGTGAAAGGAGTCGTTTTTCTCTATAAATAATACAACGGTGGAACCGAAGGAAAAATAACCTAATTCTTCTCCTTTTAAACAGGTTTCAGAAGAATGATAGAGTTGAATACTATTAATATTTAATGCACCAACTTTTACTACAGCTACTCTACCAAATCTAGTTGAAAGCTCGGATATTATTCGATAGTTAGTAGAGAGTGGATTATTTCCATATTTCATTCCTAAGTTATTGACAGGGAATGATTTTTCCCCTAAGGCGTACCGTGAAACTAATGTTCCATCCACTGGGTAATGAATACGATGGTAGTGACTAGGGGATAGATATAGTACGTAAAAATAGCCATCTTTATATCTATCGGCCTTTTTTACATCTCCAAAAATTTCACTCGCACTGTATGGTCGATTCTTGATAGAAAAAGTGTAATCCGAGCTTACTCTACCGAAATCACTTATTACCGCATCTACAGGTGAGATTAATGTATTTGGGGATGGGTCTATTGGTCGTACATTCTCCTTTAAACTACGAGTAAAAAATGAATGCAAGTTTTTATAATGTGAAATAGGGTATTTCATTTCTTGCGTGTCTATTCCATAAATTTTAGAAAATGGACCGATTAATGGTCTGCTTAATGGCGATTTTGTAAATGATTTTAGTACGGTAGAACTTATAGGATTACCTGTTAGTTCTACAAGCGATTTTAAGAGCGTTTTTTTTAACATAATAGATTCCTTTACCTTTTATTAACCATATATGAATTTTTTCTGCGATTATAATAAAAAATACCAATGCCTAGAAGAATTAGAATAACAGTAATTGGAAGTAGGTTCCACATGTGTTTATGAATGAAAACAAATACAACATTCCAATTACTCCCTAGTTGGTTACCTAATACGATAAATGTAGTTACCCAAATAACGGCTCCACTATAAGCAAACAAAGCGAAACGTCTAAATGGAAAGTTGGAGATTCCACCGATATATGCTGCTACATGTCTTACTCCCGGAACGAAATAGCAGATTACTAGGACAAATGATCCGAACCGATTAAATAATCTATTCGTTCGATTAATCATCTTTTCATTGATAAAGAATTTCGAGCCAAATTTTCTTAGGAAGGGTTCTCCCAATTTAATACCAAGAAAATAACTGATGGTAATACCGCACACTGCTCCGGAGAGCGCTGCTATATATGTTAATGCATAGTCCATATTCCCTAATGAGATGACGTATCCAAGATAGGTTAGTAACACCTCATCTGGTACAGGTAGCCCAATAATTCCTAAGGTTAATAGAATGAATATGGCTATGTAGCCATATTGATTAATGAAATCAAGCCAATTTTCCATAAGTATCCCGCTTTCTTTTCTCTCTCTAAAGCATCAAATTTTAAGGTTTATGTATTAATTATACTATATTGGTCAAGTTTATATAAGATGAGTCGATGAATTTATAAAATTTTGTACGGTAGGGAACGTCTTATATGCCTGTTAGAAGGCAGCTTTTAAAACGGTTTAAAATGGAATTGTACCGTGTGAGGCGTATAGAAATTATCCATACTAGTAGAAAAAGGAGGACATGACAGTGAAAAAGAGAAAGAAAAGTCCAGAGTTAGAGACTTTTACATTATTAAATCCTAATTTCTTGTTACCTGCAGAGGAAAGCCACGTGGAAACAAATCAAGAAAAATCATTCTCAGATGGAAATATTTCTGAAAGTCTTCCAAATGAGGAATAAAAAGTGACTAATATTGTATTTTGTTGAAACTTGTCGCTAGTATGTTTCAATTTATTAAAAAATCTGTTAAATTAAATGTAGCCTCACCCTTTCATCTAAATATGAAAGGATGATTAAATAATGAATATGGAAGAATTGTATTCCCCATTACATGAAATTACTCCATTAACCTTAGCGGTTGTTGCTAAGCAGGATGAAGCTGGAAATGTTCGTACCTATGTTCTTGAGGAAGAAACGGAATATACGGTGAAACAATCTCCAAGTAAGCTTATCGATTATGCTTGCCGATTCTTTGGCTCAAGTCTCAAAGGCAGACAGGATGGAACTAGAGATATTTGTGGTATAACACATAAAGCGCCAATTTCAATCGATCCTTCTAGCGGCATGTACTTCTTTCCTACGACATCACCCACCAATGCAAAATGCTCGTGGATTGCCCATTCCCATATTGATTATGTAACACGTACAAGGGATAAAACTGATATCGTGTTTAAAAATGGGAAAAAACTGAGTCTTGATGCTTCTTATGGCTCCGTCATGAATCAAATTCATCGTACGGCACAATTTCGGTATCAATTAGACAACCGAATCAAGCATTTGCAGCTGCATAAGACTGGCCCTCGGCCAAAGCCTTCAACATAATGTCCTGTACAATTTCCTCAACTTTTTTTCGTATAGCCGGGTTAAAGTAATTTCGCTTTTCTTCTTTTCCTCTACATAAAAAGAGATAGGAGGAAAAAGAGTCATTTTTATTAATTAGCATTACTTGGAGCTTTTTCGCTTCCATTTTTCTCCGTAATTGTCTACGTTCGTCAAGTGCATTTGCATTCATCTTTTCTAAGAGCTGTATATATGGTTCTTTTATTTTGAAGGCACCCTTTTGGATGTGCTGAATATCCTGCTGAATTACGACAATTGCCATCGAAAGAAAAAGAAAGCGTGAAGCGATTTGTAATTCTTCATCTGTTAGATAGCGCATAAATCTCCCTCCGAATAAGAACGTTTGTTCTTATTATACGCCAATGTATTAAAAAAATACACTATAAAGGTTAAAAATTTTAATTGGTAAATATCGGGAAGGGTGAGGCTATACTTATAATGGCGTTAGTTAGAAAGAATCTATCTTTCGTTAAACTTTTCATAAAATGAAATTTACATTACAATAAAGTTGTACATTTAGGCTTTGGATAGGGAGTCTTACTAGATGAATTTATACAGTATCATAACAGACTGGAAAATCGCTTTACAAAATGACGAATTAGATCAATATATAATGGAACTGCTTCAAAGTTATGAAAGCTTGGGCCCATTACCAGGAATATTGCTTCCATTTATTGAAGCATTTCTTCCTTTTTTGCCTCTAGTAGTTTTTGTAATGGCAAACGCTGCTGCCTATGGATTACTGGAAGGATTTCTTTTATCTTGGGCAGGATCTAGTTTAGGTTCGATTATGTTATTTTTAATCATACGGAAACTCGGTGATAAGAAAATCTTTGTCTCCGTACGTAAAAATAAACAAGTCCAAAAGGTAACAAACTGGTTAGAGAGACACGGATTTGGCCCATTGTTTCTACTAATGTGCTTCCCATTTTCACCATCGTCCGTAATCAATGTTGTTGCAGGGTTATCTAATATTAATGTGTACCAGTTTATATTAGCGGTATTACTTGGTAAATCTGTCATGATATTCTCTATTTCCTATATTGGTTCAAGTATCGTGTCATTTGCCCAAAACCCAATGAAAACCATCATTGTAGGTGCTTGCATTGTTTTATTCTGGATTGTTGGAAAGCTTATTGAGAAGAAGCTACATCAAAAATCGAAGCAAGAAGAGGTAGCCGATTCGGAAGAAGTTAAATAGCAATAAAAAAACAAAACTTCTGTATGGAATAATATAAAGCAGAGGTTTTTTTCATTAGATGTTAAAGGGGGTATTATTTGTGGGACTACGCTTTATATTAGGGAGATCAGGCACGAACAAAAGTGAGATAGCATTTGAAGAAATAAAAGAAAAATCGATTGCTAATCCACAAGGTCCGCCAATATTTTATATTGTTCCGGACCAAATGACCTTTGAGCAGGAGTATGCATTATTCCGAGATGAATCGTTTCAAGGTAGTGCACGTACACAGGTTACAAGCTTTTCTCGATTAGCGTGGCTAATCCTGCAGGAAACAGGGGGAGCAACAAGACAATTCATTAGTTCTGTTGGAATACAGATGATGCTCCGTAAAATTATAGAAGAAAAAGAAGGGGAATGGAACGTATTCCAAAAAGCGGTTGAGAAACAAGGATTTTTAACCCAATTGGAAAAAATGATAACCGAATTTAAACGTTATGAGATTACCCCAGATACATTATTAGCACATAAATATCAAATTAATCAGTATGCTCATAAAGAACCAGGGGAAAGAGCACTGGTCAATAAGCTAGATGATTTGCATTATATTTATAAAGAGTTAGGACAGGCTTTAGCCAATAATTATATTGATAGTGAGGATCAATTAACATTACTGGCGGAAAAAATTAAAGAAGCAAAGAGTTTAGAAGGAGCGGAGATTTATTTTGAAGGGTTTCACCGTTTTACCCCGAAAGAACTAGTCGTCGTAGAAGCACTTTTAACGAAATGCGAACGGATAACCGTTGCATTGACTGTTGATGATGCAGAGAATCCTAATATATCTGATATGGATTTGTTTTATCAAACGAAAGAAACGTATCAAGTCTTAAAACAGATGGCGGAAGCGAATCAAATTAAGGTTGAAAATAGTATCATGCTAAATCCGCTAGATGGTATTTTTTATGACAAGCCATATTTTGCACATTTGGAGGCAAACTTTGATGTTCGACCTGCACCAAAGTATGATGGGAAGGCTCCGATTCAAATTGCTGAAGCGGTGCATCCACGTGCTGAAATAGAAGGGGTAGCACAGGAAATATTACGATTAGTGCGTGAGGAAAATTATCGTTATCGTGATATAGCGGTGCTGATCCGCCAAACTGAAACATACCAGGATATCATTGGAACGATTTTTGAAGACTATAATATTCCAGTATTTATTGATGAAAAGCGAAGTATGCTAAATCATGCTTTAATTGAGTTTATTCGTTCTGCACTAGAAGTGGTCGATGCGAATTGGCGTTATGATGCTGTATTTCGCATGCTGAAAACGGGATTTATACCAGCATCAGATGAGGAATATCCGTTAACCAATGATGCGATTGATGAATTAGAGAATTATGTTATTGAATATGGTATCCGTTCGAGAAAGCAGTGGTTAAGTGAAAAGGATTGGATTTTCCAACGATTCCGTGGGTTTAATCGTGTCGCTCAAACAGATGCAGAAATAGAAATGCAAACACGAATTAATCATTATCGAAATCAGGTTGTTCGGGCAATAGGAGCTTTTGATGAGCAAATTCGTAGTGCAACTACGATTCGGGAGCTTTGTTTTATTACCTTTACATTATTAGAAAAAATCGGTGCAACTCAAACGTTAGAGGAAATGCGTCAAATTTATGATGAAAATGGTCAGCTATCCAAAGGTCGTGAACAAGAACAGGTGTGGGACGCCTTCATTCATTTGTTTGATGAAATGGTAGAAATGGCCGGAGATGAGGAGATGACGTTACCGGTATTTCGGACAACGTTGGATGCAGGGTTTGAAACGTTGAAATTCTCCCATGTACCACCAAGCATCGATCATGTAATAGTAGGGACCATTGACCGCTCTCGTATTAGTGGTATAAAGTGTTCATTCCTAGTAGGGGTTAATGATGGCGTTTGGCCACTCAAACCACCAGCTGATGGCATGATAAGTGAAAGTGAGCGAGAATTATTAGCCTTTAATGGAATGAAATTAGCCGATACGAGTAAAAGACAGCTTTTAGATGATTGGTTTTATATGTATCTAGCATTTACAGCTGCTTCAGATTATTTGTGGATAAGCTATCCATTAAGTGACGAACAAGGTAAAACAAAGATGCCATCCCAGCTGATTAAGCGAATAGAGAGTATGTTCCCAGCGTGTAAGGAGCATATTCTACTCCAAGATCCTGATGAATTGTTGGAAGCAGATCGATTTATAACAACCCCTGTTAAAACAAGGTCGGCACTTACGGCGCAGCTGGCAAGAAGTAGAAAAGGTTATCCAATCAAACCAGTATGGTGGCATGTCTTAAATTGGTATATGACGAATCATAAAAAATATGATACGACTTATCGTGTTTTACAAAGCTTATACTATGAAAATACGCCAACAGATATGGAAGAAGAGACGGTAAAACAGCTCTATCCGAAGCAATTAACAGCAAGTGTATCTAGGCTAGAAACGTATTTTAATTGCTCTTATAAGCATTTTGCTCAATATAGTCTAGGCTTGAATGAACGGAAAACTTATAAATTGGATGCGCCTGATATCGGGAATCTATTCCATGAAGCGCTGAAGATTATTACGGAATGGATTACAGAAGAAGGCAGAGACTTTGCTCATCTAACGAAAAAGGAAGCTGATGCTTATGCAGAACGAGCAGTAAACAGACTAGCACCAATATTACAGCATCAAATTTTACACAGTACGAATCGATATCAATATATCCAACGTAAGCTTCAACAGACGATTGCTCGAGCAGCATATGTGCTTAGTGAGCAAGCAAGATTAAGTAAGTTTTCACCTGTAGGGTTAGAACTAGGTTTTGGATCAAAAGGGGACAAGCTTAACCCAGTATCGTTACGATTACCAAATGGATATGAAATTAAATTGCGAGGACGTATTGACCGAGTAGATAAGGCGATAGATCAAGAAGATTTATATTTGAGAATTATAGATTATAAATCAAGCAGTCGTGGGCTTGATATGGTCGATGTATATTATGGAATTGCGCTGCAGATGCTGACCTACTTAGATGTTGTATTATCTCAGTCGGAACAATGGCTAGGGAAAAAAGCGACACCTGCTGGGGTATTGTATTTCCATGTTCACAATCCTATGATATCTGGTAATACTAGGATGTCTGATGAGGATTTGGAAGAGGAGATTTTTAAACGATACAAAATGAAGGGACTACTCATTAATAATGACCGTGTAGTGCAAATGATGGATACCTCTATGGAATCTGGTAGTGATATTATTCCAGCTAAACTAAAGAAAGATGGAAGCTTTACGGCAAATTCTAAAGTAGCAGGTCAGGAAACGTTTTCTACTCTGCAGGAACATATTCATCGATTAATGTATAAAGCTGGAATTGATATTACCGGAGGGGCTGTCCACTTAAACCCATATCAACGTAAGCAAAAGGTTGCTTGTACGTATTGTCCTTTCTTATCGGTTTGTCAATTTGATGCTTCATTAGAAACGAATAACTTTAGAAGATTATCTGAATTGAAAGAGGATGAAGTATTAGAAAAACTTAGAAGTGAGGAGGGAGATATCAATGGTTAGTTGGACAAAGGAACAAGAGGCAGCGATCTATACAGAGGGGAATGATGTATTAGTTGCTGCAGCTGCTGGATCTGGAAAAACAGCTGTACTTGTTGAACGGATCATTCAAAAGTTATTGAAAAAGGAAAATCCAGTTGATATTGATTCCCTTCTTGTTGTTACTTTTACGAATGCTGCTGCCCAAGAGATGCGAAATAGGGTTGGACTTGCACTAGAGAAGGCGTTGGAACAGGATCCATCTTCGAATCATTTGAAAAAGCAGTTGTCATTATTACAACGTGCATCCATTTCAACACTACACTCTTTTTGCTTGGATATTGTAAAGCAGTATGCGTATTTAATTGATATCGATCCTAGTTTCCGAATTGCTAATGATATGGAAGCTGATTTAATGCAACAAGATGTTCTGGAGGATTTATTTGAGGATTGGTATGGAAGAGAAGGCGTAGACCAAGAGAAGTTTTTCCAGGTAGTCGAACGATTTTCTGGGGATCGTAATGATGTCGACGTAGAAAAATTAGTACTAGCACTATATAACTTTGCTATACAAAATCCTTGGCCTGAAGCATGGTTAGATAATCTTGCAGCAGTGTATGAAGTACCAGAAGACTGGGCTGAGGATGAGCTGCCTTGGCTTGAGATTATAAAGCGAGAAATTCGTGATAAGTTTAGTGGAATGGAACAGGAAATGAATCATGCCCTGAAGCTTACGAGAAAAAGCGATGGGCCTTATCATTACGAGGAAGCGATTCTTGCTGATCTTGACATGCTTCAACATGCTGTAGCTCGGATAGACAACTGGGATGAATTACATGCGTATATGCAAGAAAAGCGCTTCGGCGGGTTAAAAGCGAATCGAAATAAGGATTTTAATGAAGATCTAAAAAATAGTGTTCAAAAGTTACGGAATAGCTATAAAAAACAATGGGAAAAGATGAAAGCCAATTGGTTTAGTAGAAATCTTACCTCCCATGTAAAAGACATGCGGGACTTAGCACCTGTGATCCGAGCTTTGACAGATATCGTGAAGGATTTTATGAATCGATTTGCTGTAGCAAAGCGCGAGAAGGCGGTTGTAGATTTTTCTGATTTAGAACATTTATGCTTACGACTACTAATGGATGAGTCGTCTACAATGGAAGAGCCCAAGCCTTCAAATGTAGCTGTAAACTTACAGAAGCAATTCAGTGAGCTTTTAGTGGATGAATATCAGGATACCAACCTAGTACAAGAGACCATTCTAACGTTAATCAGTGACCAAGTTGGTCCGGGTAATATGTTTATGGTAGGAGATGTGAAACAAAGTATTTACCGATTTAGACATGCGGAGCCATCCCTTTTCATTGAAAAATATAAACGATTCGCTAATGCAGATAACCCTGCTACAAGAATTGATTTAGCTAGTAATTTTAGAAGTCGAGAGCTTGTTTTAATTGGAGCGAATTATATTTTTAGACAAATTCTTGATGAACAGCTTGGTGAAATCAATTATGACGAGGATGCGGAATTAATCTATGCTAATAAAATGTACGATTCTCTACCGATAAGTGAGCCTAATCCGGAACTAATGATCATCGATCGTCAACAGCCTGAAGACAAAAAGGTGATAGAAGATGAGGGAGAAGTAGGGGATGAAAACTATCAAGATCTTGAGTATGCTCAGCTAGAGGCAAGAGCCTACGCGATGAAAATTAAACAATGGATAGGAACTGAAGACAAAGCACCACTACAAGTGGTAGACAAGGCGAGTGAAACATTACGGGATGTTCAATATCGGGATATCGTGATTTTACTCCGCTCCATGACTTGGGCACCAACTATTGTGGATGAATTGAAAAAGCAAGGAATTCCTGTTTATGCGGAGCTATCAACGGGATATTTTGAGGCTATAGAAGTGAAAATTATGTTGAATCTGTTAAAGGTGATTGATAACCCAAGACAGGATATTCCACTTGCGTCGGTGCTGAAATCACCAATACTAGGGTTCAATGAGAATGAACTTGCTAAAATTCGCTTAGCCGACCCACGTAATACGTATTTTGAAGCGGTAGAAAACTATCGTAAGAATCATGATGATGCGATTTCGGCTAAATTGAATCGTTTCATGGAGCTGCTGGAGCGATTCCGTCTTGCAGCAAGGCAAGGAGCCTTGTCAGAATTAATATGGCAAATTTATCGGGAAACAGGCTTTTTCGATTTTGTCGGTGGAATGCCAGGTGGTCGACAACGCCAAGCTAACTTAAGAGCTTTGTATGATAGGGCAAGGGGCTATGAAACGACGTCATTCCGCGGGCTATTCCGATTTCTTCGTTTTATCGAAAGAATGGAAGAAAAAGGGGATGACCTAGGTGCTGCTAGAGCATTAAGTGAGCAAGAAGATGTCGTTCGGATTATGACTATTCATAAAAGCAAAGGGTTGGAGTTCCCAGTCGTGATTGTGGGAGCAATGGATAAGCAATTTAATATGATGGATTTACGTCAGAATTATTTACTTCATAAAGATTTAGGGTTTGCAACGAAATATATTGACCCGGTGAAGCGGATCACGTACCCAACGCTGTTTTATCATGCTATTAAGGAAGAGAAAAGAAGAGAGCTGTTAGCGGAAGAAATGCGTGTGCTTTATGTGGCCTTAACACGAGCAAGAGAAAAGCTTGTCATGGTTGGAAATGTTGCTTCATTGGAAAAGAAACAGGAGAAATGGCAGTCGGTTATCGAGCATTCGGAATGGATATTACCAGCGCATTTTCGGATTGGTTCTCTCTCCTACTTAGACTGGGTAGGTCCAGCATTAATCCGCCACCAGCAAACAGAGGCATTGCGTACAGAAGAAATCCAGGATGTTATATTGGAAGAAATTCGAGTGGATCCTTCTGCGTGGGATATTACTATTATCCATGGTAGTGAATTAACTAATTTAGATGAGGAATCGCTGGAGGACGATTTACAGCTTAAAGAAAAAATAAAAACATGGCAACCAATTGATATCGTTGAACCAGACTTAGGCCGTTTCGTTGTGGAGCGTCTTTCCTATCGATATCTTTATGAGGAAGCAGCCTATTCACGAGCGAAGCAAAGTGTTACAGAAATTAAGCGGCAACGTGAAATAAAAGATGAATTTAGTGCCACACAGCTAGTAAAGCCGTTTAAAGCGCCAATCACTAAAAAACCAATCTTTATGCAAAAGGAAAAAAAACTATCAGCAGCAGAGAAGGGAACGGTTATGCATACAGTCATGCAACACCTTCCTCTGTATAAAAAAATGAGCAAAACGGAAATAAACGAATATGTCGAAGGATTAGTTATTCGAGAGATCTTACGAAGAGAAGAAGCGGATTCTGTTGATATTGATGCAGTAGAGAGATTCTTTGACACGGAGATTGCTCACCTTATGATGGAAGCAGATAAGATTTATCGTGAGGTTCCATTTACGATTACACTACCAGCCAAAGAAGTGTATGCAAGCTGGGAGAGTAATACGAATGAGCAGGTCCTTGTTCAAGGTGTATTTGATGCGGTTGTTCCTACAGAAGGTGGTTGGATTATTTTAGATTATAAGACAGACCATATAACGGAAGAGGTGAATGAGGAGCTGATTTCTATGCTTATCAATCGATATAAAGTTCAGCTCACATTATATCGCCATGCGTTAGAAACGATTTGGAGAGCACCAGTACAAGAAACCTATCTCTACTTCTTCTCTAAGCAACTCTTAGTAAAAGTACCTAAATAAAGATTCGTGTCGCTAAAGGAGTAACATCATCCTGGCGACACGAGCTTTTTTTACAAGTAGAAAAAGTTACCCGAGCAAGCTGACGTGACTTAGGCATTGGCTGTTAGGTTTTGGTCATTTATATCTGGATCAAAGTGATTGGTTAGATTTCCTCCAGTATTTGTGTTAATAAAGTCTCCAGTGTTGAGAGAGCCAGCACCAGTCACCGTTTTAGACGAGCTCTTTGGTGAAAGATAAAAAGAATCACCAAAATTGACAACGCCACCCCCAACACTATTAATTTTAACTGGTCCGACGATTGATGGCATGCAAAACACCTACTAAAATAAGAGTTTACTTTACAGTATGTTGCTTTCTAGGAACCTGTGTGTAAGTTTAGTACTTTTTTAATCTTTTAGTTTGCGAATATGTTTAATTCTAGCCTCTGCATTAATATGCTGTAATCCTCCAATATGCACAGAGGAAGATTCACTCACCCCGGTAATCGAAACGCCACCTACATTAATCTGTCCATTCTGATGATAACGATGCATCGCAACAGGTAATTTTTCTTCTATCCAACTCGCTTCTCGTTGGAAAAGGGAGAAGTCTTCAAACTCTAAGTCATAATCATCATTCCAAGCGGTACCTTCACGTTGTACGGCAATACCATTGAAAGTTGGATTAAAGTGTATGGTATCCCCAATATTGAAGATAGAACTAAACGCTATAGAATTAACCGCTGTATTTAAAACCTGAACATATCGATGTTGCATATTCTCACCTCAAACAGGGGATAGTGGAACAATCGTACCAACGATATAAGACTCTGGTGGCGTATCATAAAAGGAAGACAATTTAATTGTTTCGTTATCACCGATTAAAAATACAGAGGAAGAAGCAACTGCTTCAATTGCAACATTTCCTACGGTTAACCCCCAATTATGCACTTCTATATTCATGTAGACTCTCCTTCTTCACTATCCGTCGTTTCCATAAAGCGTTGTAATGAATGGAAGATTTCTTTTTTTATGTGATCCACGATAAAACTTTCCAATTCTGGTTTGGTGGTGAATTGATGTTTTTCTCTCGCTTCTTTTTCATAGAAGGCGATTCGGTTCGGAATTTGACCTAAAATATCATGAATCATGTCACCTTCTAATTTCTTATCAATCGGTTTATTGTATTTTTGCGACAGGCTACGAATCATTTCTGGCCCTTGTTGATTCACAAAATTATTCAAGGTAGGAATAAGGTTTTTGTTTAGTGTTGATGGTGGATGTTGCTGAACATTGGACATTTGCATAGTTGGAATCCCTAAGTCATCTATGTTAGCTAATTCATTCGGGGAAAGCCCAATGTGCAGTGTTCCGTCTAATCGTTCTATTTTAAGCTGATCAAAATGGTACTCTATTTTATCAACAGTTGGCTTCGAATTTTCTTGAATTTGCTTTTCTAAAATAGCTATTCTTTCTTCAAGTAATCTAATTTGTTCGCTTTGCTTGGATGTAGCTTGCTGTATTTCATAGATGTATTTATTCCAATCATACATATTCATCGTCATTCCCCTTACCTGACAAACTACCTAAGGCTGTTGTTTGTTCTCGTTTTAGGCTAATACCTATGAATATCCTATGCGGTAAGGGGAATTATGTGATAGGATTCAGTGGGCTAAGTTGCACTAGTGGACTAATCGGATCCTGTGCTTCTGCTTCTTCAGCGAATTCAGTAAATCCCCCTGTATTATATAACTCTGATTTCGCTTGTATTGCCCCGGTACTACCTATTTGTAATACGGAGGAGTTTGTAATCGAACCGACTTTTAATAGATTAATATGAATCGATTGATGAACGGTAATGTTCATGGATATTCACTCCAGTATGTTAAGCTGTTGGCTGATCAATAAAATCTTTATCATAGACATAGGTGTTGGATTGGCTTAAATTAATTCGTAAACCATCTCCAGTATTAAAAGATCCTCCACCAGCATAAGTCTTCGCGCTACTTACCGGATTCATCGCATACACGTCCCCAATGTTAAAAATACTAGATGACGATACATTGTTTACTTTTACTGCACCTACTTTTGCTGGCATATGAATCCTCCTCTTAGATAGTTTATGTAAAGGAACGGAATTGTTGAAAGAGGGGATTGTCTGGGGATTGTCTTAATTTGTAGGTTGTGGCAGTGGAGAATGGTCTGAAACAATGGGAGATCTGAAAGTGTAGCATAATAACTATTATTACACGTAAAACGAGATGGAGCATAAGGCACAAATGGATAAGGTAAAAGAATAACCGAATGAGTAGCACAAGCTTGAAGCACCCCAATTTTTACGGGGCTAGTATCGTGCATCATTCGGTTATATATCTAATATTTCGTTATATCAGTGTACGAAATGATTATCCTTTTAATACTTCCTTAATATGTTCCAGCGCCCAATCTAAATCTTCTTTTTCAATAACAAGTGGTGGTGCAAATCGGATTACATTTTCATGTGTTTCTTTACATAGTAAACCTTTAGCTTTTAATGCTTCACAATATGGTCGTGCAGATTCAGTTAGCTCAACACCAATGAACAGTCCTTTTCCGCGTACTTCTTTTATTTTTGGATTATCAATGGAACGTAATTCCTGCATCATATATTCTCCAAGTTCTAAAGAACGCTCTGCTAACTTCTCGTCCTCTAGCACTTCAAGCGAAGCTAAAGATACGGCACAAGCTAATGGATTACCACCAAATGTGGAACCGTGTGAGCCTGGATTAAATACGCCTAAGATGTCACTATTAGCAACAACACATGAAATCGGCATAACTCCTCCACCTAATGCTTTCCCTAGGATAAGCATATCAGGTTCTACCTCTTCCCAATCACACGCGAACATTTTACCTGTACGTGCTAAGCCAGCTTGGATTTCGTCGGCAATATATAGAACATTATTTTCTTTACATACCTCATATGCTTCCTTTAAGAATCCTTCTGGTGGAATAACAATTCCTGCTTCGCCTTGGATAGGCTCAAAGAGAAAACCAGCTGTATTTTCATTAATGGCAGCTTTAAGAGCGTCAATGTCTCCATAAGGAATTAATTTAATACCAGGTAGCATTGGCCCAAAACCACGCTTATATTCTGCTTCAGATGATAAGGAAACAGCAAGCATGGTACGTCCATGGAAGTTACCTTCACATGCGATGATTTCTGCCTTGTTTTTTTCTACACCTTTTATTTCATATGCCCAACGACGTGCTGCTTTTACAGCAGTTTCAACTGCTTCTGCTCCAGTATTCATCGGAAGTGCCATATTCTTATTGGTTAGCTTGCAAATTTTTTCATACCATGGACCGAGCTGATCATTATGGAACGCTCGAGAGGTAAGGGTTACTCTTCCAGCTTGCTCTACTAAAGCATCAATAATCTTAGGGTGGCGGTGTCCCTGGTTAACAGCAGAATATGCACTTAACATATCCATATAACGATTTCCTTCAGGGTCCTCAACCCATACTCCTTCTGCTTTCGCAACAACCACTGGTAGTGGATGATAGTTCTTAGCGCCATATGTTTCGGTTTGATTAATAATTAATTCACTCGTTTTCGTCATAAAAAAATCGCCTCCTATAATAGCAATGTACCATAATTTAACAAGTTTATAAAATTATATCTACAAGTATAAATATACAATGAAATGAATGATTATATCTACTATTTCTTTTAATAACTTTATAAAAAATATTTCATATAAGCTGAACTTCTTAATATGGTGTGATAAGATATAATTGCGATAGATTTGTTTAAAAATTAGGAGGATAAGAATGAATACACATTTACATGTTACGGCTTGGGTAGTGGCATTCATACTGTTAATTGTAGCAATCGTGTTACATAAAAAAGGTAACGAGAAAGCAGCTAAAATTGTACACATGATTCTTCGTTTAGACTATCTAGTCATTCTTTATTCTGGTGGCGACCTACTCATGAATTACCTGAATGGTAGTCCATTGATGGCTGAAGCAATTGTAAAAGGAATTGCTGGTATCGGGGTAATAGCAGGGATGGAGATGACATTAGGTAAGATTAAAGATGGCGATTCTGCTAAAGTTGGCTGGATTGTACTGCTAGTATCATTTTTAATAACATTAGTCCTAGGATTTTTCCGTTTACCAGGTGGATTTCATTAAAACGGAAAGAGATGTCTCAGGAGACAATGGATCTTCTAAGACATCTTTTTTTGGCAGGTAGGAAAGTATAAAAATCTTTCCCATCAGCATACGAAAGACTAACACATTCGTTAAAGAGTAAGCGAATGTGTTAGTCTTTCTAATGTCTTTTTTACAACTTAATAGACGATGTTAACGATATAGTTGAACTAGGTCATAATGGATTAGAAAGAAATAATGCTGGAGGAATATAACATGAAAAAAATAGCAAGTATGCTTATAGCAATACTGGTATTGTTCCATACATATCCAGCTGTAAGCTTTGCGGAAGAACATAGCATCCAAGAAGAAATCATTTATGATATTTTAGTAGACCGATTTAATAATGGGAATCAAGCATTTAGTGACCAAGTACGAATTGATGATCCATTAGCATATCACGGTGGAGATATTAAAGGGATCATGATGAAGCTAGATGATATAAAGAAACTAGGGTTCACAGCCATCTCACTATCACCAATTATGGCAAATGCCAAAGATGGCTATCATGGGTATTGGGTTGAAGATTTTTATTCCGTAGAACCGCAATTTGGCACAATGGAAGAATTCCAGGAATTCGTACAAGAGGCACATAATCGTGACATTAAAGTAATGTTAGAATTAGTGATAAATTATGTGGCAAATAGTCACCCAATCGTCACAGATCCAAACAAACAAGACTGGATTGTACAACAAGCGGATATAGATACGAGTAAGGAACCTTGGTTAGAAAATGTTGCTGTTTTAAATCAAGATAATCCGGAAGTACAAGCTATGCTAATTGATGTAGCGAAGTTTTGGATGAATGAAGGGAATGTAGACGGGTTCATTTTACATGCTGCAGATCAAGCATCGCCGGAATTTCTTGAAACATTGACAACGGAAATAAAAGCAGAAAACCCTAATATCTACATGATTGCCAATGTACTTGGGGAAGACGTTTCTGAAGAACTCACAAATAGTCAAACGATAGACGCAGTAGATAATCCAGCGCTTTCACAAACCATTGCGGATGTGTTTTCCCATGAGGATAATCCTGTAGAACAAATTTATACGAAGTGGGAAGAAATAGGAAGTAAGAACAGTCTTCTTTATGTGGATAATAAAACACTAAACCGCTTCACCCAGGTTGCTGCTGAAAATAAACGGAATGATATCAATACATGGAAGCTTGTACTTGTTTCATTAATGACTACTCCTGGTGTACCTATACTATTCCAAGGCTCTGAGGTGCCGATGTATGGTGCAGGGATAGAACAAACCCATAGTTTAGTCAACTTTAATAGTGGAGAACCAGATCTTGAAGAAGTGTACACGAAGGCGCTAGCACTACGAAATTCATTCCCTGCTCTACAGTATGGAGATTTTGAATTGGTTGGTTCGAATGAAGGAATGAGTGTTATGAAGCGCACGTATCAAGATGAAACCATGTATATTGCAATTAACAATGATAGTGTCTCTAGAGCGGTATCCATTACAGATCTTGCTCCTGATTTACAGTTAAGGGGTCTTCTAGGTGATAACCTTGTAAGAGAAATAAATGATGGAGAATATAAGCTAGGCTTAGCAAGAGAGACGGCTGATGTCTTTATTGTAGAAGAAAATACAGGCATAAATTGGGGATTTGTTGCTCCTATGATTATCATTCTATTATCATTTGTCGCTGCAGTAATTTATTTAACTAGGAAGCAAAGAAAGCGCGAAGCAACTGAATAGGTTCAATGAATAGTATTAGGCAGCAGTCTAATACTATTTTTTATTGTTATAATTCCGAATATTGGCTACAATGGAAAGTAACTATGGTAGGGGTAGTTCTACGGGTACAATGGGGAGAACGAGGAAGGGTGATTGGAAATGTACGAGTTAAAGACGAAACAAAATGATGATAGTGTGATAGAGTTTATCGAAACGGTTGACAGTCCGAGGAAAAAAGAGGATGCCTATCAATTACTCGATATCTTTACAGAGGTAACGGGATATCCAGCTAAAATGTGGGGACCTAGTATTATCGGTTTTGGATTGTATCATTATAAATATGATTCGGGGCATGAAGGGGATGCACCACTAGTTGGCTTTTCGCCACGTAAAGCGAAATTTAGTCTGTACTTTGCAACAGGAAATCCTAAACGAGAAGAATTGCTCTCCAAATTTGGAAAGCACACTTCAGGTAAAGCATGTGTATATATTAACAAGCTTGCTGATATTGATGTAGAGGTGCTAAAAGATCTAATTAAACAGTCCATGACATTTTTAAGAGAAACCTATCCGGACGCAAGTAACTAACAGAGAGACTTAAGGAATGGTTCTATGATTGGGAGGGGAACAATTTGATTCGATTAATCCTAATGACTATAGTATTTCTCCTATTATACGGTTGTTCTCCTGACATAGAAAAAGAGGAAGTAATGTTATCTTCTGGTGTTCAATATATTGGCGATAATGAATCGATGGTACAAGCATTCGAAAAGCTTCCAATCCATGTAAAGTATTCCTCGGTGATTGATAACTCATTAGAAGAGTATAAGCTTGTCATCATTGAGCCTCATTATATAAAACAGATAACAAAAGAAAAATTAATCGAGTCTATTCAGGATGGCTTTTTCATCTTTTTTATCAATCTAGATGATAGGAATTGGATACAAGAAGCATATTTCGATCAGTTAGGTTATGCGGAGAAGAAGTTTGATAAGGTATGGACAGAGCATATATACCTTCATAATGGTCAACTCCAGTCTGTTACGTTAAGTACTAATTCTGATATAGAGAACCAGCTACTAAAATGGCTTCAATACTTTGATCGGTATAAAGTAGAAAGCTGAGAAGTGGGGATTGTAATGATGCAGAGGAAGAATAATGGTTTTCGATTTCTTGATTTTTTAATATTGGAAGAAAAGGATATGGGTAGCTTCGAGATGCTAGCAGGATCCTATGCTATTTTACAATACGAAGATAAGTTTTTGCTTTGTTTTAATAAATGGAGAAATCAGTGGGAAATTCCAGCCGGAAGTCGAGAGGGGCAGGAAAGTGCTAAGCAATGTGCAATCCGTGAACTTTATGAGGAAACTGGTCAGCAACTTAGTGATATGACATTTAGAGGACTCCTTAAGTCACAGAATATCGATGAAGGTACATTCAAATATAATCCAGTTTATTTCGCTTATGTAGATAGGATAGGGGATTTTGTGGAAAATGAAGAAACATCAGACATTCTACTATGGGATATGGTGAAGGAAATTGGCACTATTGATGAGGTAGATGCTAGATTACTTGATTATCTCTTTAAAAATAAGGGGGGAAGCTCCATTGAAAGAGAATGTATTCAATAGTAAAACCATTACACCATTGGATGAAATAAAGCTTGTTGGTTATAGCATTTTATTGGAGGGATTCCAATAATCAGAACGTTGCTCTGCTAGATACAAGTTCAAGATAAGGAGAAGGGAGTTTAAAGGATGGAGGAGTGGAGAGGTTCAGCGGCTATTTGTATCCATAATAGGGAAGTGTTAATGGTTAGAGCAAAAGGGAGTAGCCAATGGGCAGTCCCTTCTGGTGGCATAGAGGAAGGCGAGACACCAGAGCTTTGTTGTATACGGGAAGTGAAAGAGGAAACGGGTTACGCTGTTACGGTTAAAGAAGAAATTTATGTAAAAAAATTGTTAAGCAGGGTATTTCCGTTACGACACATTATTTTGTAGTGGATAGGATTAGTAACAGTAGTGGGATTAATGATCCTGATCAATTGATTGAGGAGATGGCATGGTTTTCATTAGAGGATTTAGCGGGGATTGCGCATGCCTATCCTGAGGATGAAAAATTAATTGAAAAGTGCTTAAAAAGCCAGATGATAGACTAGTACTTACATCTGGCTTTTTTGGGGAAAGGAAAAGTCTTGGTAAGGAATTTAATTTTAGTAGCTGTATTCATGTGCGGAGGTGGCACCTTGCTGGTGTAAATAGTTGTATACATCACGATAAAATCGAATATCAATTTCTCCTGCAATATATTTCTTTTGATAGTAATCTAAAATATCGTTCAATGTTTTAGGAGATTCTTTTCGTTCCATCTCATAGTCAGAAACTAATTCATTGATTAGCATATAATGCCCTCCTTATCAAAAAGTTGCTAGTACAACTGTATAACATGTATATGTTTCAGTGTGGGATATCATGATAAAAAGTTGCTAATTATTGGAGGGGGACTTACTTAAACGCTTTATGTGAAATGGTAAAAAATGAGGAGGAACGAGCGATGCTTCCTCCTACCAATCCTCAATATCCAAACGATAGCTCAGGTAATTCTATCGTTTTCAACATTTGCTTTTGCTTTAAATCATACACCTTCATTTGATCCCAAGATAAGGTGTAAAGGCTATCTTCTACCGAAACCATTCTTTTAATTTCAGAAGTCCATTCTGGGTAGTTGTTAAACGTTTCCTGGTGTGTAATCGTATCCAGTAGACGAATCCCATCTGGGGTAATTTCATATAGTAATGCCCCTTCGAAAATAACACTGTATTCCTCGTAGCTTATATCACCTTTATGGACCGTCTTAGTTTCGGATAGTGTTGCAGGAAAGCCATAAATATTTTCGGTTGGATTCTTATACAGTACTTTGTGATTATAGAGTAGTTCAGAATAGGAACCGCTTTGACCAATTACTTCTGAGAATTTTTCCTTCGGGTTGGTTGGATCGGTCACATCAAAGACGGAAATCTTTAATCCATTTGTAAGAACGATTGGTTCGTTCATGCCGTCTTCTTTTTCGACTTTCGTATCTTGTCCAAATCCTATGACATGATTCTCATCAAGCGGATGCAAGTAGTTACTAAATCCAGGAATCTTTAATTCTCCGAGAACAGTTGGGTCAGATGGATCTTGTAAATCGATGACGAATAGTGGATCTACTTCTTTAAACGTAACCATATAAGCTACTTCATCCATAAAGCGGACACTGTAAATCCGTTCGCCTTCTGCTAATCCCTCTAAAGCTCCAACAGGCTTTAAATTTTCATCAAACGTATATAAATTGTTAGTAGATAACGATGCTTCATCCCGAGTATTCCCTTTAGTCGTCGCCACTCGGAATATTCCATTTCGTTCGTCCATTGCAAATTGGTTAATTAGTGTACCATTTACTATAGTTGATGCATGGTATGTTAACGTACCTTCTGCAATTTGGAACTGTGAAATTTCAGTATCTGCTTCCCTTGGTAGCCATATCATCATGTCACTTGAAGCAACTTCACTAGCATCGGTTCCATCATTTTCGGTTTCTTCCTTTTCCATTTCCTTATATTTATTTACCGCTATATAAAGATTGTTATGAGACATATAGATTTGCTGAGATGCACCAAGGTAGGTCTCTATATTTGCTTCCTTTTCCATATCGTTAAGGTCTATGGAAGTAAGAATTAGAAATTGTTCGTCTGTACTATCTGGAAAGAAATACATATCAGGAAAAGCAACAGGTTTGCTTTCGTCACCAACAGTAGAATCCTTTATAAATGGCCTTACATCTACATCCTTATTGGAACTTAAAATATGGTATGGAGGGTATTCGTTAGCAATTAAATATAAATAACCATCTAGAATTCTGGATGAACTATAATAGCCTTCTTGACTCACTTCACGAATTTGTTGTGGATTTTTAGGATCTTTGACATCATAAATTAAGGTAGAAGTCTGACTGAAGAAAATAGGCTCCGCACCCTTTAATTCCTTATCTCGGAGTGGTTCTGTTTTTTCTCCAATGACAATTAAAAGGTCTTGATATAGGTAAATTTCTTGTGGGTAATAATTCTCCACTTTTATTTGGCTTAATAATTGGCTGTTTTCCTTATCTGCTGAGGTGATGAGTATATCTCCATCACGTACGAAGAAAAGGGATTGGCCATCAGTCTTTATGATGTCTCCTTCATCTACTCCTTCTACTTGAATGTTAGTCATGGAGCTTTCACCATCTCCCATATGACCGCTACTTGCATCAGCAGCACCATCAAGAGATTCCTCCTGCATAGTAGAGAAGCTTTGTTTTTCATTTTGTTGTGTCGTTCGTTCTTTCAATAACGTGAGAAGCTGTTTTTGATCTTTAATGTTAGGTAATTGTGTTACTGCAGTGAAGGCATGTTGTAATGGCTTAGCGAGTTTATTACCGTCTGCGGTTTTAACATCATTAGTAATGGTAATATCATACGATTCATCAACGGTATAACCATTCTCTGGTGCGAAAAGGGTTAGAATCGTGTATGAATCATTCCACTCTAACTTGGTTGGAATTCGTTCACCTTGATTATTAGTAACCATGACGGTTTCTTCGGTAAAGGTCTTTGGATCCATCGATTCTGAAAAGTGTATGGTCCAATCTTTAAATGTTGGAACAAAACTAGAGGCAGATGGTATCTCTGCTGTAATTTTGTTAGAGAATCCAAATACCACGAGTAACCAAACACCAATAATGGAAACGATACTGATTAGTATTATCCTTTTATACACATTCTCCACCTCATTCATATAGGAAAAATGAACCTTTACGAATAAGACGTAGACATTTTCCAAAATGTTTCAAGATCCCAATAAAATATCGTAATCGTAGCTTAAACGAAGATTTGCTTGATATGCTGATAAGGGGAAGGTAACCACAAAAAAGAAGAGGTTGGGACATAACTCTAGAATTATATGTAAAACCGAATGATACACGATACTAGCTCCGGAAATATACGTAGACTCCTGCGGGAAGAAAGGCATCGGTGAGACCCCGCAGTGCGAAGCACGAGGAGGCTCACCAGCCGCCCGCGGAAAGCGAAGTATATTTCCGGAGCGTGGTCGTAGCTCATCATTCGGTTTTTACTTTAAGATAATTTTTTTGTCTCAGCCTCTTCCTAGAGTTTTATTGGAATGATTTATTTAAGAAAAATAGTGCGAGTGTACCAGGACCAGAGTGAGCACCAATGGCAGATCCAACATATTCGATAACAACTTCTTTAACACCAAACTTATCTTTAATCATTTTTGCAAGTGCCTCTGCTCGTTCAAGGTCATCACCATGACTAATACCAATAACTTGGTTTTCGAAATTATCACCACGTTCTTCCATCAATTCAACCATACGGCCAAGAAGTTTTTTCGTCCCACGCATCTTTTCGAGAGGGATTAATTTGCCGTCTTCCACATGTAGGATGGGCTTAATATTTAATAAGGTTCCAACAAAGGCCGCTGTTTTACTTACTCTTCCACCACGTTTTAAATATTCTAGGTCATCTACCGTGAAGATGTGCTCCATATGGAGTGCCCGTTTTTGCGCATCATCCATTATTTCTTCTTTACTTTTACCCTCTTTTGCTAATCGAGCCGCATTTAGCACAACTAAACCATAACCAATCGACGCGCATTTGGTATCGATAATGGATATGTCTGCATCAGGATAGTCTTCTTTTACTTCCTGTTCCATCATTTTTGCTGTTTGATATGTACCGGAAAGCTCTGAAGAAAATGCCAAATAGATTAATGTTTGATTAGACTTGGCATATTCGGTGAAAATAGATTTAAAAGTCTGTGGTGAAACCTGGGAAGTCTTTGGGGATTTTCCTTCACGCATCGCATCAAAAACGTTCTTAGGTGTAATATCGATCCCGTCTTTATAGTCCTTATTTTCTAAATGAACCGTTAAGGAGACCATTTCCATGCCATATTCAGTGAAGTAGTCTTTAGTAAGGTCACTAGCTGAATCTGCCATAATTGTAACATTAGTCATCACAATCACCCTCAATTCTTTACAAATATTATATTATGTTTAGTTTATAGCTATAATGTGATATAGTCAAAATTATTGTTAATAAAAGGAGAATGTTATGTTTTTAATAGAGGCAAAACGTATTTTAATTGTTATTATAGGTTCTTTACTGAATGCCTTATCTTTAAATTTATTTTTAGAAAGTGCTAATGTATATGCTAGCGGATTTACTGGTACTGCCCAGCTAATCTCCAGTGTATTTAATGATTTTATAGGGGTGAATGTATCAACAGGTATTTTGTTATTTCTACTTAACATACCTGTATTTATTCTAGGCTGGTTTAAAGTTGGAAAAGGATTTACAATCTATAGTATCGTTTCGGTAATCTTTTCTTCGATATTTCTACAATTCCTACCAATTGTTCAACTATCTAGTGATATTATTTTGAATGCCGTATTTGGTGGGCTAGTAGCAGGTATCGGTGTAGGAATTACCTTGAAAATTGGTGCATCTACAGGTGGAATGGACATTGTTGCCATGGTGTTATCTCGTATGAATGATAAACCGATTGGTGTTTATTTTATTTCCTTGAATGCTGTTATTATTGCACTTGCAGGATTTCTTTACGAACCAGAGAATGCATTATATACAATGGTTGCGCTTTATGTGACAACACGCGTAATTGATACGATACATACTCGTTATAACAAATTAACAGCAATGATTGTAACGAAAAAAGCGAAAGAATTACAAAAAGCAATTCATGACACGATGGTTCGGGGAATCACCATCTTACCAGCAGTGGGAGCTTATACGAATCAAGATAAACATATGCTATACCTCGTTATTACACGATATGAATTATATGATTTAGAAAAAATTATTAAGGAAGTGGATCCAGAAGCGTTCACGAATATTGTCCAGACCGCTGGAATTTATGGATTCTTTCGAAAAGAGTAAGGGGGAATGATGTAAATGAAAAAAGCGTTTATGATTATAAGTACTGTTTTCATCCTTTCAGCATGTGGAAATCAACCTGATAAGGCTTCAGATCCAATCACAGAAACTACCGATGATGTATATGCCAATTTTCAAAATGTAGATATTCAAATTGAAAATAATCAAGCAATCATTAGCGGAAACGTGAATGCATCCAATGATGAATTTTATTTTCAAGTGGAACAAGAGGATCACATTTTAAAAGAGGAAGAGAAAGTTACAGTTGATGGTGAGTGGAGCGATTTCAGCTTCCGTATAGACATTACGGACGAAATGAAAGAGCTAGAAGAGGTGGTCATCGTAAAGATGTACACGAAAGGGGAAGACGGTAAAATAATCAATCCAAACTATATTCCATTGGATTTAAAAGACGTATAAAAAACAACGCTAGTGCAAGGGCTACTTAGATAGAAAAAACTAGAATTCATCATACAATGGAATTCTAGTTTTTTCTTACATGTATTAATAACCATGCTTTTCAAAAACTTCTTTCACTTTCGGGGTAACCTCGTCCCATTCTGCATCGAAGCTTTTGTTAACGGTAATGAAATTTTGATAACCGAATACGTTATCTACACCTTCAAGTTTCAATAAATCATTCATGATTTCATGTTCACTTGTATCACCCGGCATTACGGAAATACTGTTTGTTCCTTCAAAGATGAGCTTATCTGTTGTAAATTTAATTGCGTTTGGATTTGGTGTTGATTCAGCTCTTACTCCCATTTGTTCTACCTCCACATGATTCCTTTTAAATCTATATTAGCAGAAAAGTGGGGAAGAAAAAAGGAAAATAAGGAAAGAGGCTGGGACAAAACTATTTGTAACATAGGATAAACCGAACATGAAAGTTAATGCATCAAACCCGCCCCGGAAATACGCGTCCGTGGGCGGCTAGAGAGCCTCCTCAGAGCTAAAACTCTTCCGGGGTCTCAAGCCGTGCCTTTTCCTCCCACAGGAGTCTGATAGTGATGGTTCGTTTTTACCTTTGTTTTCGTTTTGTCCCAGCCTCGTCATCCTACAGCTTGTTTCATCAGCAATTCCTTTTCATCCTAGGAATGAATTGGATATTACCATCACAAGCTTTTAATTTGATGGAGGTTAGCTAAGTTGATGCTGTTCCAATTGCTGTTGTAACTGTTGTAATTGTTGCTTTTCTTCTGGTGTCGCATCATTCATAGCAGCTTGGATTGCGTTATGAGCTGCTTGTTTATCTTGTTCTGAAGCGTTGCCACCAGTAATATTGCTTGTAAATTGGGTAACGGCATCTTTGGCTTGTTGGAATAGATTTTTTTGCATTTAGAATCCTCCTACTGTATGATTATCTGCTTCGTCCCGTTTTCGTTCTGCATCGGTGAAGTTAGAACGATATGGGAATTTCTCTGCATGTCTTTTTACAGCATCTGCGCTTTGTTGGCTGAATCTCTTTGACTTACTCCCTTTGCCCAAGTAAGATTCCTCCTTAGAAAAACTAGCATTCGTTCGAATGTGTTCGTTTTTCTGATGCTGGCAGGTGATTTTTTTGCTTTCTATCTGCCAACAAAAAAGTGAACGTTTTTTACGTTCACTAGTTAGTATGGAATGATGAAGTTTTTTTATAGTAGGTAAAATACGGTACACCTGTTTTTACTTTACATTCGAATTAAGGCTTAAGTATTCTTCTAAGAACAAGCCAATGCCGCTTTCTTCATTGGTAACCGTTACATGATTGGCAATGGATTTTAACGGTTCAATCGCATTCCCCATCGCTACACCGACACCTGCATAATCAATCATTTCTAAATCATTATCCTCATCACCAAATGCAATAATGCGGCTCTGTGGAATTTGATAATAATGCGCAATTTTTTGTAAACCTACTGCTTTATTAATTCCTTTTTTGACGATTTCAATCACGTTCCATGGAGCTCCCCATTTGCGATGTTCGATTACTTCGGCATGATATTCATCTAAATGGTCACGTAATGATGTGATATGCTCCTCTTTAGGATGGATTAACAGGGAAGTAGGATCTTCGTTTAATTTACTCTTTAAATTTCCAATAATAAAAGGGGTGTCGTCTCCCGTTTCATAAAAGATATCGATTAGATCTTGCGTATATTTATCAAGATAAACTTGATTTTTTACTTCTGCCAAAACATTATAGACATCTAAGTCATAACAAGCTTGGACAATACTTAGAGCAGTTCTTTTAGGCATTGGATTGTGAAGAACATCCCACTTTTTATCTTCTGGATGATGTATTAATGCACCATTAAAATTGACCATTGGGGTTTTTAATCCTAGTTCATGATAATATTGAATGCTTGCACGATGTGGTCTACCAGTAGCAATCACGACAATATGTCCATCTGCCATGGCTTTAGAAATGACTTTCTTATTTTTTTCACTAATGACCTTATTGTCAGAAAGTAATGTACCGTCTAAATCTAACGCGATTAAATGTTGTTGTTTTGTCATATACTCACCTCATATGAATTAAGTTTATTCGTGTTTACCACAGATGTAAAGGAATATAAAGTAATCTTTACGTTAAATTAGTTTAATTATTTGTAAAAAAATACTATCATATTATTAACAGGACAAATAAGGGGATTATGCAGATGATTGGAATAACTAAAAAAAGTGTTGGAGGAGTGCCAAGTTTAGTTGTAGTTGATACAGAGAAAGCTAAAGCTTCTCTACCAACAATCGTGTATTTTCACGGTATAACAAGTGCAAAGGAACACAATTTACCACTGGCGTTTTTATTGGCAGAAAAAGGGATGCGAGTTATATTGCCTGATAGTTTGTATCATGGTGAAAGAGAGACAGATGAAGTATCGGATGTTCGTTACTTTTTATTCCATATTGTGTTACAAAATTTGAAGGATTTACATAGCATTAAGGTGGAATTAGAGGAACAAGGCTTACTTTTAGATGAAAGAATTGGAATTGCTGGAACGAGTATGGGTGGAATCACAACCGCTGCTGCCTTAACCCAGTTTCCTTGGATTAAAGTAGCAGGAGTATTAATGGGATCTCCCAAAATTACGACTTTCGCAAGAGAACTGGTGGCATTCTATTCGAAGGCTGGAGATCTCCCATTAACGGAACAGGAAGTTTCACAGTTATATAATTCGCTTGCAGATTATGATTTATCGCTTCAAGTTGAGAAATTAAATGAAAGGCCTGTACTATTTTGGCATGGAGATCAAGATCCTACCGTTCCATTTGATCATTCCCATAGCTTTTATCAACAGGTTAGGAACGAGTATCACGATCATGATAAAATAAAATTTATTCGTGAAGAAGGCCGAGGTCATAAGGTCAGCAGGTATGCTATTTTAGAAACGGTCAAATGGTTTGATATGCATCTGTAATGCAAATCATTTAAAAAACAAGCAAAATATGTTTAAATGAAGATATGAAAGAATAAGGAGGGAAGACCATGGATGAAGCATTAAAAGAAAATCTCATGGGAGCTCTTGAAAATGTTATTGACCCCGAATTAGGTATTGATATTGTCAACCTTGGGTTAATATATGATGTAGATCTTGATGATGATGGTGTATGTACAGTAACGATGACACTTACAGCAATGGGATGCCCACTTTCTGCCCATATTGAAGCTGACGTACAACGTGCTCTATATGATTTACCAGAAGTAAAAGAAACAAGAGTTAATATTGTTTGGGACCCACCATGGGGCAAGGAAAGAATGTCTCGTTACGCAAAAATTGCTCTAGGAATTCCGGATTAATAATTAGGCTATACCATCATATGCCAACATATAAAACAATCCCCTACCACGATTAACATGGTAGGGGATTGTTTTATGTTTATCTTTATCTTAAGAAGAATAATGCGAAAGCACCTACAATGAAGCAGTAGAATGCAAAGTATTTTAGATTTCCTTTTGCCATAATATTCATAAACCATTTAAGCGCAAAGTATGTTGCGATAATGGATGCAATAAATGCAATTAAATATGGAATCATTAATGAATTTAATTCTGGGTCAGTTACAATATCCTTAGCAGAAAGCAACCCAACCCCTAAACTAACCGGAATATATAATAGGAATGAGAAACGAAGTGCTGTTTCCTGCTTCATTCCGAGTAACATAGCAGCGACAATGGTTGCTCCAGATCGGCTAATTCCTGGGAATAATGCTACAGACTGTGCAAGGCCAGCAATTACCGCATCTTTTACCGTAATTTGTTTATCCCCTTTTTTACCACGTAAATTACGAATGATCCAAAGGGCAATACCGGTAATGATTAAGGTAATACCTACTAAATATGGCTTACTTATATTCCCTACCACATCTTTCAATAAAATTCCTAGTATACCTGTAGGGATTGTTGCTACAATTAGCATGAGAATAAACTGGAAATCACTTTTAGCATCCGGATCACGAGAAACGATGTAGCGGACCCCGTTTTTTATTAATCGAACGATGTCTTTGAAATAAACCATAATAACTGCTATTAGTGAACCGAAGTTTACAAATGCTTCAAAGGATATTCCTGGTGTACCTACGCCTAATAGATCACGTGCCAATATTAGATGACCACTTGACGAAATAGGAATTGGTTCAGTAAAACCTTGTAGTAATCCTAAAAATAAATATCGAAGTAAATCTAATAAATTTTCCATTTTTTATACTCTCCCTAGTTATCAGTTACTTAATTGGCTAATACTGTCACCTCTAATTAGGCATATGAATAGTCTAGTTGATGAGGAGGTCGATCAAAATGTCTCATAAAAAACAGGTTTATGACTTATGTAAGACACATATGCATTCTTATGTATTAGCCCAATTAGAAGACGGTACCAGCTTTGATGGTATCATAACTGGTTTAGATGATGATTATGTTTACTTTGCTATACCAATTGATAGTGAAGCAACTCCGCAATTACAGCCATACATGTTAGATCAGCGTCAGTTTGGATATGGTTATCCGGGTTATGGCTTTCCAGGATATGGTTCCCCAGGCTATGGAGGCTTTTACGGTAGACCACGCAGAAGATTTAATCGACTAGTGTTACCACTTGCAGCACTTACTGCCTTAACCTTATTACCTTGGTATTAAATTCTTAATTGTAAATACCGGGAAGTAGCAAACCCTTGCCCTGTAGTTCAAGGCAAGGGTTTTGCTTTCGAGACGAGTTACTGCTCTTTCTTTTCCTTCAATAAACCGTCTCCTAGAATGAAGATAGCAATGGAAAGAATCGCTGCCATTACTAATGTAGCTACAAGGTCTAATGATCCTCCACCCATACTGGATAGTACGTAGGATAGTACGAACGTTATTAATACAGCCCAAAGAATGGTTGCAATGTAACGCATATGTAACACCTCAATTTCTAATCTACTTTTAATTTAGCGTAATACACAATTCTTTATTAAGTTTACCAAATGCACACATAAATGAAAAGTATTTCTTCATAGTTTACATAGAGAGGAGGCTATCCATGTCGATTAGTATTTATAATTGTTTTTCTTGGATTGGGTATCATTATGTTCATTACTTTTTAGAAGAGGGGATAGAAGTAAACGGAATAGACAAAATTGATTCGGAGAAAAAAGAAAATCTCCATATGTTCGTCGGTAGGAATAGTTCGTTTCGCTTGATTCCACCAAATAGCATTCCGAAAGACTATGTGGCGTTAGTCATTGGAGGTACAGAATTACCAATTCATGCGGAACGAATCATTCAAATTAGAACGAGAGAAATGAAAAAAAAGCTTTCCAATGCTATAGTAATTAACGCACCTATCCTTTTTGGAGAATGGATGGAAATGACAGAGGAAGATATCAAGGTAGGAAATCGCAATATTCGCTTTCATTCAAAAGAATTTCAATCGGATGCGATTTATATTAAAGATTTTGTTAAAGCAACAGCTCCACTATTCCATTCAAGCAATAAACCTTCGGAACTTAGTGTCTTTTCAAAGAAAGTTTTCCTAAATGAAGCGGTAAAACTTGAAAATTCGATTTATATTCGTGACAATATACCTATAGAAGAAAACATTAGAAAGGTATTAGCTCATTATCGGCGCTATAAAGATTTGTATGAATACGATAGAAACTGAATGGAGTGCAGAATTTGAGAAGAACGTATAGTATAGCCATACTATTAATAATCGGAATAATTTTTGTAAGTGGTTGTAGCAATAAGGAAGAATCAGGGAATCTTTATAAGGCAGCTATGATCATGGAAGGGAAAATAGAAGATAAACCATGGAATGAAAAGGGCTATAAAGGTCTGTTAGAGATTGAGAAAAAACTAGGAGTTGAAATTGAGGTCATAGAAGATGTTAGTACGGAGGCTGAATTATCTAAGGCGGTAAGTGATCTTGTTGACGAAGGGAACAATCTGATTTTTGGGCACAGTAGTAAGTATGGGGAAGCATTTTATAATTTATCTCAAACCTATACCGATATCCACTTCGTTTATTTCAATGGGAACTACTACAGAAATAATTTAACTAGTATGAACTTCAACTCGCATGGAATGGGATTTTTCGCTGGAATGATTGCAAGTAGTACAACGAAGACTAACGAAGTAGGCATTATTGCTGCGTATCAATGGCAGCCTGAAATCGAAGGCTTCTATGAAGGAGTAAAATATCAAAATCCACAGGCGAATGTAAGAATGGAATTTATCTATGATTGGAATGATAGTGAAGCAGCTATAGATGCATATGATCGATTGAAAAATCACGGGGTAGATGTGATTTATCCAGCAGGAGATGCTATCAGTGAGGATATCATTAAACGTGCAGGGGACGATGGTATATATGCTATTGGATTCGTTTCCGATCAAATCAATGTCGAACCGGAAACGGTACTAACTAGTACGGTGCAACATGTTGATCGTTTGTATGTACTAGCAGCAGAGAAATTCAACGAGGGAGACCTTAATGGTGAAATAATGACATTTGATTTTGCGGATGATTATATTACAATGGGTGAGTTCAGTAAATCTGTCCCTAAATATTTTCAACAAAGGTTAGTGGATTATATTGAGAAATATAAAGAAACAGGCCTGCTTCCTAACCAATATTGATTTGCTGGTTTGATTTTCTAGTAAGGATAATTAGACCTTGCAAGTCTGTCTTTTTTGCATTAAAATTAGTACCAAGTCATAATATTTGATAACAACTTATAATGTTAGGGGATGTATTATATGGGTGTTGGAGTTTTAGGAGTAGGTCATTACACACCTTCCAAAGTCGTAACGAATAAAGACTTAGAAAAAATAGTAGATACAAGTGATGAATGGATCCGTACTCGTACTGGTATAGAGGAGAGAAGAATTGCCGAGGATGATATGGATACTTCAGATATGGCTTACCATGCATCACGTAGTGCGATAGAGGATGCTGGTATTAAACCGGAAGATATTGATTTGATTTTAGTAGCTACCGTTACTCCAGATACACCTTTTCCATCTGTATCTTGCATGCTTCAGGAAAAGCTTGGTGCATGGAATGCAGCAGCAATGGATGTCAGTGCAGCATGTGCTGGCTTTATGTATGGGATGATAACCGCAAAACAATTTATCGAAACTAAAGTATACAAACATATATTAGTTGTCGGAGCTGAAAAGCTTTCGAAGATAACAGATTGGTCAGATCGTAATACATGTGTACTATTTGGTGATGGTGCAGGTGCAGCGGTTATGGGAGAGGTTTCAGAAGGAAAAGGAATCCTTTCCTTTGAATTAGGTTCCAACGGTTCTGGTGGCAAACATTTATATCAAAAAGACGACGGATTTATTACGATGAATGGTCGTGAAGTCTTCAAATTTGCTGTTAGACAAATGCCTGAATCATCGTTAAATGTATTGGAGAAAGCTGGCTTACAAAAAGAAGATGTAGATTATTTAATTCCTCACCAAGCTAATATTCGTATTATGGAAGCGGCAAGGGAGAGATTAGACATTCCAGAGGAAAGAATGGCTAAGGTTATTACAAAATATGGGAATAATTCTTCTGCTTCTATACCTATGGCTT
Organism: Ornithinibacillus sp. FSL M8-0202; assembly: GCF_037975285.1. GTDB lineage: Bacteria > Bacillota > Bacilli > Bacillales > Amphibacillaceae > Ornithinibacillus > Ornithinibacillus massiliensis. The sequence goes on along the minus strand of NZ_CP150248.1, from coordinate 464,565 downwards.
TATCAGAAAGTGTTAAAGATGGTAAAATTAGCGATAATGATGTCATTGTATTAGTTGGATTTGGTGGAGGTTTAACATGGGGAGCAGTGGCATTACGCTGGGGAAGGTAATGGATACCTGCCAGTAATGCCTGCTCTTTAATTTCTAATAATTATAGGAGGAGTACCGAAATGTCTGATAGAAGAGTAGTAGTGACAGGGCTTGGAGCTGTTACCCCAATCGGTAATGATGTGCACACGATGTGGGAAAGTCTCCTAGCTGGTAATTCTGGAATTGATTTCGTAACACAAGTAAATAAAGATGATTTTCCAGCAAAAGTTGCAGCAGAAGTAAAAGAGTTTGATCCAACATTATATGTCGATAAAAAAGATGCTCGTAAAATGGACCCGTTCACCCAGTTTGCTGTTGCTGCATCGATGATGGCGTTAAAGGATGCTAAACTGGAAATAACAGATGAGAATGCTCACCGTGTTGGTGTATGGATTGGTTCTGGTATTGGTGGAATGAAAACATACGAAGAACAATTCACTAAATTTATGGAAAAGGGTCCAAAGCGTGTAAGCCCATTTTTTGTACCGATGATGATTCCGGATATGGCTGCAGGACAGGTTTCTATCCAAACGGGTGCTAAAGGAATTAATTCCTGCTCAGTTACCGCTTGTGCTTCTGGTGCAAACTCTATTGGAGATGCATATAAAGCTGTACAACGTGGGGATGTCGATTATATTATTGCTGGTGGTACAGAAGCTCCAATTACGAATATGGCATTCGCAGGATTTAGTTCTGCAAAAGCATTATCCTTCAACGATGACCCGAACACAGCTAGTCGACCATTTGATAAGAATCGTGATGGCTTTGTCATGGGTGAGGGAGCAGGTATTCTGATATTAGAAACATTAGAATCAGCTCTTGAGCGTGGGGCGCATATTTATGCGGAAATAGTAGGCTATGGTGCTACTGGAGATGCATACCATATTACAGCTCCTGCTGAACACGGTGAAGGTGCTGCTCGCGCAATGCAACAAGCTCTACGCGATGCAGGATTACAGCCAGAAGAAGTGGATTATATTAATGCACATGGTACAAGCACCGATTTAAACGATAAATTTGAAACAGAAGCAATTAAAACTGTTTTTGGCGAACATGCATATAAGCTCGCTGTGTCATCTACTAAATCGATGACAGGTCACTTATTAGGTGCTGCTGGTGGAGTAGAGGCAGTGATTTCGATTAAGTCCATTGAGGATGGAGTAGTTCCTGCAACAATTAATTATGAAACACCAGATCCAGATTGTGATCTAGATTATGTGCCAAATGAAGCTAGAAAACAAGATGTTAATGTAGTCTTAAGTAATTCTTTAGGCTTTGGTGGGCATAATGTATCGCTTATATTTAAGAAATATCAATCATAAAATGGTGAAGGACTGACTAAATGGGTCAGTCTTTTTTCTTACTAGTAGAAGGATTTCATGAGCTTGATTCCCGAAAATATAGATATTTTCTTTACAATGAAAAACAGTGTGCGTCATAATCTCCTCATTAAAAATCTCCCCCTCTATCTTTTCTATCATGCCATGTAAACCACTAGCATATAATGAATTATAATCTATAGGACAAGCATAGGTGGTAGTGGTATGGGATATATTCTTTTATTTTTAATCGGATTTGGACTTAGTGTTACCGGTGGTGTTACATTAATTGCCTATATGAATTTTTTACCGGCCGGTGTATCCTGGACCGAGTATTTCCTATTTGTAAGTGGTCGTTTGGAATGTTATTTTCTTCCCGTTGGCTTATTCCTTATGACATTCGTTGTATATTCATTTCCTCATCGATCTTAATCCATATTTTGCATACACTCGAATAAATTTTTAAATGATGGTCATAATGTATTTTAAAGTGAGTGTTCAAAAATTATGGTATAGATGGTAATTTTTTGAACAACCTCAGAGTGATTCATTTGGGAAGTGAGGGGTGTTGTATGTTATATTTACACGATGTTTGGGTGAACTGGTTTGAAGGAGAAGAAAACGGCTATAATGTATGTTATTTTCATGAATGGCGTAAGGATGACGGAATTGAGTTACTAGACCAAGTGCCATTACTATACATAACGGACTCACTATATCAATACATTGAAAATGATATGCATGACTTACCTCAAGGCCTACTTGATGCCATTTATAAGCGGGCATATACTCGTAAAGGACAAGAACGATCAGTGGTGGATTATGCTTGTATAGTAACCGACGGTAATGATATAGTTGCGTTCGATACGATAGGGTATCGTATTCCAATTCGAAAGAGTCGGTTAATCCCAAGACAGGAACAATTAGTCTATGAAATGATTGATAAGGCGAAACCACAGGGCTTTGGTTTTAATGATGCTAATTATGTAAAAGAGTATCATATGCTTTCCATGTCTCCGGAACTTGTATTTGGATTAACGAGAAGAGAGCGACAATTAAAGCAGTTACTAATGATGGGATTGGATCAGCTTCGTACATCGAATAATATTGAAGAATTACGTTATTGGTTAACGGAGTGGAATCCTAAGAAATATCCTGATATTCGATTTATGGACGAAAATGAGGTTTGGCAGGCATTGTATGATGGTGTCAAATCGGGTTGGAGTCTTGCCCATGAGGAACTATGTGAGAAGTTAATTAAGGGACAACCGTTCCTGGAGAAGATGTGGGAGCTTGAAAACAATGACGTAGAAGGTGCATCCAAACAGAAATCAAAAAATCAGTGAGGCTTCTCACTGATTTTTCTTTTTCACACGGCCAAGGCCCATTGCTTTTTTAGCTTTTTGTATCGTTTTATTCGCAACTAGGGATGCTTTTTCTGCACCTTCATCTAAAATATCGTCTAATTCACTGGATTCTAGGATTTCGTGATATCGGTCTTGGATTGGTTTTAGAACGGCAATTACCGCATCGGCTACACCTTGTTTAAAATCCCCGTAACCTTTACCCGCATATTTTTGTTCTAGCTCAGCAATAGTCTCACCGGAGAATACAGAATGAATATCTAATAGATTAGAAACTCCAGGTTTATTTTCTTTATCGTATTTTACGATTCCTTCTGAGTCTGTTATTGCACTTTTAATTTTCTTTTCAATTTGTTTCGGTTCGTCAAGCATAAAGATAGATGCTTTCACATTTTCATCTGATTTACTCATTTTTTTCGTAGGATTTTGTAAGGACATAATACGAGCACCGACTTTAGGGATGCTGATCTCCGGAATGGTAAAGACATCTAGAAAACGATTGTTAAAGCGCTGTGCTAAGTCACGTGTTAGTTCTAAGTGTTGTTTTTGGTCATCACCAACAGGAACTAGGTCTGCTTGATAAAGCAGGATATCCGCTGCCATTAAGGAAGGGTACGTGAATAGTGCTGCTGATACAGCTTCTTTCCCCTCTGATTTATCCTTAAATTGGGTCATTCTTTCTAATTCACCCATATAGTTAATCGATTGCATCATCCAGCCTAGCTGTGTATGTGCCGGAACCTCAGATTGAATAAAGAGGGTTGCTTTCTCCGGGTCGATTCCAGCTGCCAAATATAATGCTGCAAGAGAGCGGATGTTTTGACGCAATTTTAAACGATCTTGTGGGACAGTGATAGCATGTTCGTCCACAATACAGAAGTAACATTGATGGGTATGTTGTAGCTCAACGAATTGACTTATAGCACCAACATAATTGCCGATTGTTAATGAGCCACTTGGTTGGATTCCTGAAAAAATGGTTTTCATATTAAACACTCCTTTATTTTAAACAATAAAAAAAGCCCATTCTATCCCTATATCGAAGGGACGAATGAACCGCGTTGCCACCCTAATTATCTTAAACCGTTAAGATCACTTCATTAAAAATAAGCTCCAAAGTCCAATTCCTATTTACCTTGATGCTTGTTTACACCAGCCACAAGCTCTCTTGAAACAGCGGGTAAATAGTACTACGCCTTTTTCATTGCTATTAATATAGAGTTTGTTTTATTATATATAGCTTTTTTTTGAAAATCAAGTAGAAGAGTACGTTCTTACTAAAAAGGGTGGTTTTATGATAAGCATCCTTAATATATCATTTCATAACTGCTTAAGAACGCTTTTTTCTTTGTTTATTCATTTTATGCAGTGTATGGTTCTTTCCCCATTCATGCATGGCAGATAAAATCGGTTCTAAGCTTCGTCCATACTCCGTGATAGAATATTCAACTTTTGGTGGTACTTGAGGATATACGACTCGTTCCACAATGTCTTCTTCCTCTAACTCACGTAGTTGCTTTGTTAACATTTTTTGAGTAATACCAGGTACATTCCGTTTCAACTCACTGAATCGTTGGGTACCTTTATCCAAAAGATGTAAAAGAATAATGGGTTTCCATTTTCCTACTAGAATGCCTAGAGCATCTTCTACTTTGCACTGTTCTGGCTCAATTGTCATGATAAACACCTCCAATAGTATCCTTTTTGATACTATATTACATTAAAGTGCGTACTTGCGAAATCAGGTTCTATTGTTCATAATAACATAGGAAGAAGAAAGATAAAAGATACCTTATAAATAAAAAGAGGGAACACTAAACCTATTCCATTAATCATACATGTGATGCAGGTGAGAAAGGCGGAAGGGAAAATGGAAAAGTATAGAATCGATCCAGCGAAAGGGCTAGAGTTTGGTATTTATACATTAGGAGATCACTTACCGAATCCAATTACAGGAGAACGGATATCAGCAGAAGAAAGAATTCAGGAAATTATTGAATATGCTAAGCTTGCTGATCAAGCAGGAATTGACTTTTTTAGCGTAGGGGAAAGTCACCAAGAATTCTTTGCAACACAAGCTCATTCTGTTGTTCTAGCAGCAATAGCACAAGCAACGAAAAACATTAAAATTGCGAGTTCATCTACTATTATCTCTACGTCTGATCCGGTTCGAGTATATGAGGATTTTGCTACATTAGATTTAATTTCCAAAGGGCGAGCGGAAATCATTGCTGGCCGAGCTTCAAGAGTGGGACTTTTTGATTTGTTAGGCTATGATCTTCGTGACTATGAAGAGTTATTTGAGGAAAAATTTAATCTGCTACTTCAGATTAACGAAGAAGAAGTTGTGAATTGGAATGGCGAATATCGTGCACCACTAAAAAATGCTAAAATACTTCCACGTCCGAAAAATGGTAAAATGCCAATATGGCGTGCTGTTGGCGGAACTCCAGCTAGTGCGATGAAGGCTGGTTATGCTGGTGTGGGAATGTTTATGGCTCATTTAGGTGGCCCGGTATCCGTGTTTAAACGAACAATTGATGCCTATCGTGAAGCAGCAAGACTTGGTGGACATAATCCAGATGAATTACCTGTTGCCACAGCGGGATTCTTCTATGCAGCAGAATCGTCCCAGCAAGCTTTAAGGGATATGTATCCACATATTAATGAAGGGATGAAGCGAACAAATGGTCAAGGATTTGCCAAGCAGCTATTTGCACAAAGTGTTGATTCGCGAAGTATTATAAATGTAGGTAGTCCTCAGCAAATTATCGAGAAAATCTTATATCAGCATGAACAGTTTGGACACCAGCGCTATATTGCACAAATTGATTTTGGCGGGGTACCATTTGACCGATTAATGAAAAATATTGAGTTGATTGGTAACGAAATTTTACCAGCAATTAGGAAATATACAGCAAAGAAATAAGGTGGTAAACGAGATGAAAATCGTAGGATTGTCAGGTTCGAAAGTTGGCTCTAAAACAAGAACAGCAATGAATTACGCAGTAAAATCCCTTTCTGAAACATATCCAGATGTAGAAGTGACAGTGATTGATTTGGCTGACTATGAGATTCAATTTAGTGACGGCCGAAATTATTTGGAATATGAAGGGGATACAGGGTATGTAACGAAAACGATTATGGAAGCTGACGCTATAATAATAGGAACACCTATATTTCAAGCGTCTATTCCGGCAACCTTAAAGAATATTTTTGATTTGCTCCCTATCAATGCATTCCGTGACAAGGTCGTTAGTATGATCGTAACAGCTGGATCGGCGAAACATTTTCTCATAGCTGAGCAACAGCTAAAACCTATTTTGGCTTACATGAAGGCCCAGATTGTACAGACCTATGTATTTATCGAAGAAAAGGATTTCTATTTAAAAGAAATTAGAAATGATGATGTCCTACTCCGGATAATTCGTTTAGTTGAAGATACGGTTACCCTAATGGACACCTACAAGAAAATACGTGATGAAAAAGAAGCGATGTATGATTTTTAACATGGTGGTTTAAGGACAAATTGAAAGAGGGCAACACCATCATTGGATGATGTTGCCCTCTTTTTCATAAATTTTACTGTTTAAAGAATGGATAGAAACGCTCTTCTTCTTGAACGCTAATCCATTTCACGGTCGTGAATTTCTCTATTGCCCACTCGCCACCGAATCGGCCAACACCCGAACCTTTTTCTCCACCAAATGCTACATGTGCTTCTTCATTGACAGATTGGTCATTCACATGAATCATTCCAGTTTCAATTTGTTTGGCAACTTTGACACCATGGTTAATATCACCACTAAAAACGGCACCGCTCAGACCATATGGGGAATCGTTCGCAATGCGGATGGCATCTTGTTCATCCTTAGCTTTTATAACAGATGATACCGGTCCAAACATTTCATTTTGGGCAACAGGCATATCATTTGTTACATCTTTCAGAATGGTTGGGTAAAGTACATTTCCTTCCGCCTGTCCACCAATAACTACTTTTGCACCTTGGGCCTCACTATTTTCTATCTCTTTCAGAATCCTTTTAACTTCACTTTGGTTAATTAAAGGGCCAACTGCTGTTTCTGGATCAGATGGGTCACCCGCTTTTAACTGACTTACTTTTTCTTTAAATACATCGACAAAATTATCATAAATACTAGCATCGACTACCACTCTGTTTAAAGACATACATATTTGTCCTTGGTGTAAGTAGGCACCAAATGCAGCTGCTTCTGCTGCCCGTTCTATATCAGCATCATTCAGTACAATTAGGACATTGTTTCCACCTAATTCAAGTGCTACATCCTTCAATGTACGACCAGCAATTTCGCCAATTCTTCTTCCTACTTCTGTTGAACCTGTAAATGATACAAGTTTTGAAATAGGATGTTCGACAATATCATCACCAATTTCTGAGCCTTTACCTACAATAACATTTAGTACACCCTTTGGTAATCCTGCTTGCTCCAAAATATCCGCTATTAAAAATCCGGATGTTATTGGTGTTGATGATGCGGGTTTTAGTACGACACTATTCCCAGTTGCTATCGCAGGAGCAACGGAGCGCATTGTTAAGACTAATGGAAAATTCCAAGGGCAAATTACAGTTACCACACCTTTAGCGGAACGATAGATGCGATTTTCTTTTCCAGGTACATTGGAAGGTAATATGGACCCTGTGACACGGTAAGGGAATGAAGCGGCTTCTTTTAACGTAGCGACCGTACCACCCCATTCGATTTCCGCTTTTATTCTTGTACTACCAGATTCCTTTACTAGCCAATCGATTACTTCTTCTTTGCGTTCGGTAAAAATTTGTGCTGCCTTCTCAAGAATCGTACGTTTCTCATCTGGGAGTTTTGCTTCCCATTCTTGCTGTGCTTCCTTAGCGGATTTGAATGCACGATCAAGGTCTTCTTTCGAGGCACCCTTTATTTCATTTATTACGTCATTATTATATGGGTTCGTGTTAGTAACCACACTATTACTTGAACCTTCAACCCATTCTCCAGCTATAAATTGTCTTGTGTATTTTTCCAAGATGATTCGCTTCCTTTCGGATAAATTCGATATCTTCTTACTCCTTAATGATAGTACTGAAATCGTTTTAACATCAAATTATCTGCGTAATAGCAAATCTACTTCAGACAGATTATGATAGGTCTAAAATCATTGGTTCTTCACCTTTTTTATTCATTAATCTAATTTGAATAGGTTTAATTTCTAATACAATATAGTTTGGATCATGTGGTCCATCAAACCATTTCTCCATATTCGTATTCCACAGTTTCTGCTTCAAATCTAACGAATCAGAAATATGAACTTTCCCTTCATACTCCACATACGCATCTCCATATGCTTCACCTTCATAACCTAAAAGGATGTGTGTGTAAGGGTTGTTTTCTAATTCATCTACTTTATGTGTATGCTCTTCTGTTGCCGTATAAAGATTTAATTCCTCATTAAAAAATGTCATATAGCGTGCGTGTGGTTTATTGTTTTGAACTGTTGCCATAATACCGACATTACTATCGCTAAGTAAATGCTGGATTGCTGTTTTCAGTTCATCTTGTGTCATTAGTCTCACTCCTTAATCAGTATCATTCTCATTATTCCGTTAGTGCAAAGAAAATAACCATAATTTTTAGCTATATTGGTATGAACCAATACATTAAGGTGGATGATAATAATGATTGTTACTTTGATTAAGGGAGGTGAAGAACAGATGGAAGCATTAAGAAGAATTGCATTAGCTCTAGTAATCATAGGTGCGATTAACTGGGGTTTAATTGGACTTTTCCAATTTGATTTGGTAGCTGCACTTTTTGGTGGGCAAGATGCGTTACTATCTAGAATTGTATATACGTTAGTTGGTTTGAGTGGTTTATATTGTATCACCTTATTATTCGAACCTGCTGATGAAAGAGAGACTACCGGTACTGGACGACTTAATTATGGTACCGAGTTTGGTGAAGAAGACGATTTTTCTCGCGTTAGGGAAGAAGATAGGGATGTGTAAGCCATTAGTCGTCATCATGAACATCCCTTGATAGAGTACGAATGACATTCGCTCCGGAGACGGTTTCTCCTGTATGCATGAGGGACACGATAGAGTGCTCGTGTTTTGGTGGATCCCGTGCTTGACTGTACCAAGTTGAGCAAACAATCGCTTGATTTCCGGAGCGATTATACTGCTTAGCCGCTACTGTTTATTAGTAAATCATGGCTTCATTGTCAAAGTTAATAGGAAGTATAGCATATACAAGCCAATATAGGATCCTGATAGTAAAAAGAATGGGTTTAAAAAAATTGCATGAATATTTGTCATTAATACTGTACCGTCGATGATTATTTGGTATATAGATAAAGAAGCGATTATCCCAAAAACCATCGTAGAAATAATAGCAACGATGTGGAATAGGAATCGAATATTCTTCCATGTATTGGATAAATAGTACATTAAAAAGGGTCCTATTACGATTCCTGCAATTAAAAGGATTCTCATGATAACCTCCCAGTAAAAAATATTCCCATATAGTATGTACATTAGTAAAAATATCAACCAGTGCTGTAGAAGATTTTATCGCTCATATCTTTCATTCTGTGAAAATAGTAACCAATTTCTATGAAAATATGTATATCTAAATAAAGATTTGGAAATAATAAACCTATAAATACCTTCGTGCTTGAACGAAGAATAAATTAGAGGTGAAAGAAATTTGAAGAAGTATGGTTTAGTTAGTTTAATAGGGGTGCTAGTAGTTGCTGCAATAATCTTCCTATTTGTATTGGACAGCCCAGATAAAGAGAAAGAGCAAGCTAATAATGATCAGGATGATGCCATTCAGGTCTTTGAGGATTCCATTGAAGTTATAGCATCGGATGATGGCAACATCAATGCCAATAAATTATTTATTCCATGGACTATTAATAAACATGCAGGGACTTTTTATTTAAGCCAAAGGGATGGAACGATTGTTGCGATTGATGGTGATTTCGGATTAGTAGAGGTTCAAAATGTAGAAGTTTCAAAAGATATTCTACATAAGGGAGAATCTGGATTTCTTGGCTTTACATTAGCGCCAGATTTTGAAAATACGAAACGAGCATTTGCATTTCATACCTATGATAAGGAAGGGGAAATGGTAAATCGTATCGTAACCCTTGTTCTTGATGGTTCCACTTGGAAGGAAGAAGATGTGATTTTGGATCATATTCCTGGTGGGGAAATGAATAATGGCGGAAGAATTAAAATTGGCCCAGATGGTATGCTCTATGCAACAACAGGTGACCTCGGGCAAGGTGATGTAGCACAAGATTTAGATAGTTTAGCTGGTAAAATTTTACGTATGGAGCTGAACGGTGAGATTCCGAACGATAATCCATTTGAAGATTCTTATGTTTTTTCTTATGGTCATCGAAACTCACAAGGGTTGGCTTGGGATGAACAAGGGGTTCTTTATAGCTCTGAACATGGGGAAAAAGGTAATGATGAAATTAACATAATTGAAGCAGGTAAAAACTATGGATGGCCGATTATTGAGGGGGATGAAGAGGCGGAAGGTATGGTTAGTCCGCTAGTACATTCAGGTGAAGATACATGGGCGCCATCTGGTGTTGCCTACCATGATGGACAATTATATATAACTTCTTTAGCGGGGAAAAGAATTTTAACGTATGATATAGCAACACAAGTGATGGAAGATTTCTATGATGAAGCAGGTCGACTTCGCGATGTGTTTATTGAAGAGGATGCATTATTTGTCATTACAAGTAATCGTGATGATCGGGGAGAACCGACTGATAAAGATGACCGTCTAATCCATCTTCCATTAGCAGAAAAAGCGTCTAATTAAATGAAAAAGATGGTTCTAGGTTTTATTTACTCTAGAACCATCTTTTTTAAATTATTCTTTCATTAATGTTTTTAAATACTCTTTTACTGCTTCAATTTGTTCTTCTGACAATACGCCTTCAAATGGCGGCATACCACCACTACCATGTTTAATTTGTTCGATTAATTCCTCATCGGTCATCTCAAGGTTTTCAAGGTTAGGTCCATTATGGCCACCTACACCCTTGGCACCGTGACAGGATAGACAATTGCTTTCATATATCTTAAGACCTTGTTCTGCCACTTCACCACCACCATCTGTACCGGTTTGACCTTCACTTTCCTGGTTATCTGTGTCTTGTTCCTCGGCGGTTGGAGATGTATTAATTGCGTCTTCTGGTACGTCTTCTAGAGATGTGTATTCTCCCTCTAAAGAGAAGGTGTAAATTTTATCCCCGTGGGTAGTCCCGGCTAATGAATTACCAGCAGCAAAGACGGAAATATATTGCTTTCCATCAACGGAATAAGTCATTGCTGGAGCATTAACACCGGCATCAGTCATGAAATCCCATAATTCTTCACCTGTCGTTGCGTTATAGGCAATAAGCCTTCCGTCATTATGACCAGCAAATAGTAAATTCCCTTTTGTAGTTAATAATCCACTAAAGGCAATGGTCTCCCATTCCTCTTGCCATGCAATTGTATTGGTTTTAACATCAACTGCTGTGATTAATCCGTGCTGTGGTCCACCTTCCATTGGTTGCCAAATACTTCCAATCCATTCTTTCCCTTCATCAAAAATATTCGCTTCGTCTTCTTCGTTGTGTGCATAGGCAAAATAGTTACTGTTTACTTGTACATAATACAATTCTGTATCTGGATTGTAAGCAGATGGTGGCCAGTTACCTCCTCCTTGAGGCGAAGGAGTAATGGTTAATGGTTCATCCCAGAATGGTGTGAATAAATCCCCAACTTTTCCATCAAAATCATCTGGAAAATCTCGTTCGATATCTTCCTCTGTTATGGATTGTGGTACTAGTGCGTCTCCAATTGGATATGGTTGTGTAGGAGACGTTTTTTGTCTTTCATCTTGTGGTACCGGTCGTTCTTCTATCCCGATTAATGGTTCACCGTTTGTACGATCTAATATATATACCCAACCAGTTTTCCCTGTTTCTGCAATAGCATTTCTCAATTCACCATCAATTTCTACATCAAATAATGTAACTGGATTAGCAGGGTCTAAATCCCATATATCATGATGCACTTGCTGGAAGTGCCATTGGTATTCTCCTGTATCAGCATCTAAGGCTAGCATGGAGTTCGCGTAAAGATTATCTCCTTCGCGGTTACTTCCATCAAGGTCAGGTGAAGCATTCCCAGTTGAAAAATAAATCATATTTAGCTCTGGGTCAACAGCTGGAGTCTGCCAAATAGGCCCTCCGCCAGTTAGCCAGCTATTGTTATCATCTGGCCAAGTTTCAGATCCTGGCTCACCTGGTGCAGGAATTGTATACGTTCTCCATACCTCTCTTCCGATATTAGAATCATAAGCAGCTAAAAAGCCTCGAATGCCGTATTCTCCCCCAGCTACTCCTGTGTAAACTTTTCCATCATAATAGAGGGGGGCACTTGTGATGGTGTACCCTTTTTGCCATTCAGCAACAGGTGTCTCCCAAACAACATCACCAGTTTCTTGGTCTAGTGCTACTAGACGGGAATCTAATAGTCCGACAAAGACTTTTCCATCTCCTAATGCAACACCGCGGCTAATCCAACCACAGCAAGCGGTGTCAAGGCCATCGGCGAGTTGTGGTGTGTACTCCCAAATAATTTCTCCCGTAGTAGCATCAAGAGCTTGTACAACATTAGCTCCGGTAACATTAAACATTACCCCATCATATACAAGAGGCGTTGACTCACCGGAATATTTGAATTCTAAACCCGAACCTAAGCTAGTAACCCATTCTAGCTTTAAGTCCCCAACATTAGATGTATCGATTTGCTCTAACGGTGAGTATCTTCGGTTGTAAAGGTCACCACCATTTGTAATCCAATTGTCAGTAGGAGCGGCTGCTAGCTCTTCAGCGGAAAATTTAGGTGCAACCTCTCCTGTGTAGTCCATATGTTGAACAGACTGATGATTCTCTTTCTCTGGATTCTTGGTTTGTTCTGGAGTAGTATCTTGTTGTTCATTTTCGTTTTGTGTATCTTCGCCAGCTGGAGGTTCAGCATGTTCGTCATCATTTATCCCTTGAAAAGCGAAAAATCCTACAGCAGTGATAATAGCTACAGCAGCAATAACAAACCATACTTGTCTATCCATATTTCAAGCTCCTTTCTTCATGACGTTATACATTAGGTTCTTTTGTAATTTGCCCTTATAACGTTAAATTACCCTTCTAATGTAAAAATCATAAGAAATGATGAAATAGAGATATATGTTCCGAATAATTTGATATTTCGGTTCGTTTAACGATGGAAAGAGAGTAATTCGACAATACGACAAAAAGAATGACAAAAATCTATTATTTTCCATTCAAAATCTAGCGTTTCTGCCTTATAATAGATGGAAAGGGTTGCAAACGAAAGGTTGTCTGCATCAACTTAACGTAAGCAAGCTACACTTATGGAATAGGAGATTGATAGAATGAAGAATACACAACTGAAGAGATTTTTAATCCCAATTGTTCTCCTGCTTGTTATTTTACTTCCGTTTGCAATACCAGAAAAAAGTAGTGGGGACGAAGAATTATTTGCCCATGATCATGTAGCAAGACAAACATCTATTCAATTAATTGAACAGGGTGTTTCTATAAAGCGCTTCGTAGTTGATTCTGGATATAATTTTGAATATCCAGATGCAGTAAGAGGTATTTATGTAACTGGTCACTCAGCGGGTGGTAGTCGATTTAATTCATTAGTGGAATTGGTGAATAATTCTGATCTGAATGCAATGGTTATTGATATTAAAGAAGACCATGGATATTTAACATTTAAACCTGATGAAGATTCACCATTTGTAGCAATTGGTCAAAATTATATTAAAGATATTCAGGAAATGATGAAAACATTAGAGGAAAATCAAATTTATCCAATTGCCAGGGTTGTAGTATTTAAAGATAGTGTGTTAGCTGAAAATAGACCGGATCTTTCGTTTACAGAGAATGGTTCTGTTTGGGAAAATAACCGTGGCGAATCATTTGTAAATCCATTCCAAAAAGAGGTTTGGGAATATAATGTTGATATTGCTAAAATGGCAGCCGAAATGGGCTTCAAAGAAATTCAGTTTGACTATGTTCGATTTCCAGAAGGGTTTGAACGTAGGGATGGCGACTTAACCTATTCACAAGGTGCCTATGAAGATAGTGAAGAAGATAATGTTCAACGGCGAGTTCAGGCTGTTACAGATTTTGTGGCGTATGCGAAACAAGAATTAGAGCCTTATGACATAGATGTGTCTGTGGATATTTTCGGTTATGCAGCTACTATTCCTGAAGCACCAGGAATAGGTCAAAACTTCTCCAAAATATCGGAAAATGTCGATGTCATTTCATCCATGATATATCCAAGTCACTGGTCTAATAATTATTTTGGAATCCCACTTCCTGATGCAGAGCCGTATCGTTTAACGGATGAATACGCTAAAGTGGAAAATGAGGTACTTTCTAAATTGGAAAATCGACCAGTCTCTCGACCATGGATACAGGATTTTGAAGCGCCATGGATCTATAATGGTACAGGTATACCAGTAACAAAATATGGAAAAAAAGAAGTGGAAGCACAGATAAAAGCCTTACAGGATAATGGAATAAATGAGTACTTAATTTGGAATGCTGGTAACACATATACCCAAAATGTTGATTATAAGCCATAAATTACGAAAAAAAGCGAAACAATAAATAAAAGTTTCGCTTTTTTTCGTTTAACTACACATACTGAAGATATAAGTGTATAACAGGGATTTAACATCTAATCCTATTTTCGTTATACTAGCAACAGAAAGGCTTTCAGGATTGTTTTACAAAATCGTTAAGAGTTTGTTAGCTTTCTTTTAGAAAATACGAAGGAGTAGATCCATGGATTGGTATGAAAAATTAAGTAAATATTTCCCTATTGAAGAAATGAAATCAAAGGAACATATGGAACTGTTATTGAAGGAAAAAGGGGACGTTTACCATAAAGATGATGGTCCATATCATGTTATGATGTATGCTGAATTTGATTCCTTTATTTTTATTGATTATGTATGGGTTTCAGCTAAAGCGAGAGGACAAGGTATTGGACATAAGTTAATTAAAAAATTAAAAGAACATAATAAACCGATAATATTAGAAGTAGAACCGGTTGATTATGATGATTCAGATACCGAAAAACGACTTCATTTTTATAAGCGTGAAGGGTTTAAGCATGCTCAATCAATTGGATATAATCGACGTTCATTGGCGACTAATGAGGAGACCCCAATGGAAATTTTATATTGGTCACCGAATGATGAATCGGAAGAAGTCATTTATGAGCAAATGAGAAAAATGTATGAATCGATTCATACGTATAAAGATGAACAGCTTTATGGGCAGTCTTATCAACCTGTAGATGAAGTATTAACATTTAATGAGGACAGAGAGTCTGAGGATATTTTATCGAGGCTAGATAGAAATCAGATGAAATAATATTTATAATTCGGTCGTCTTAAACCTTTGGTTAAGACGACCGTTTGTGGTGTTTAAAAGTGTAGTGTTTTCAATGTGTATTGCTTATTTTATATCGTTTTTCCTTCGGTGTTTCCGGCAGGGATATTGTTTAAGCGATCTGCTAATGCAAGACCTACATTTGGCGATTCAATCTCATCGTTAGTTAACAATGTGTCCTTGAAGTCATAAGCATTAGAACCGTGTTCTGCAAAATCAAGTCCTGCAATTTCTTCCTCTTTCGATACACGAATTGGAACAAACTTGTTTAATACATACGTAAATCCACCAATGGTAAAGGCTACCCATAAGATGACCGCGAGTACCCCGATGGCTTGAATTCCAAGTTGTGCAAATCCATTACCATAAAACAGGCCAGTAGAAGTTGAAAATAAACCTACAGCCAATGTACCCCATATACCAAGTAGACCATGTACGGTAATTGCACCAACCGGATCATCAATTTGTAACTTAGCATCGAAGAATCGAATTCCTTCTACGAGAATCACTCCAGAAATTAATCCGACTATAATAGAGCCGCCGAGAGATATTTCGGCACACCCTGCAGTAATTCCTACTAATCCTGCTAATACACCGTTTAATGATAATGAGGCATCCACTTTCTTGTATCGGAATCTGGTGTATAATGCACTTGCAACTAAGGCAGCAGAGGTAGATAACAAAGTAGTGCCAATTACCATGGGGACTAATGTTGGATCAGCTGCTAGTGTGCTACCCCCATTAAATCCAAA
Organism: Ornithinibacillus sp. FSL M8-0202; assembly: GCF_037975285.1. Lineage (GTDB taxonomy): Bacteria > Bacillota > Bacilli > Bacillales > Amphibacillaceae > Ornithinibacillus > Ornithinibacillus massiliensis. The sequence continues at coordinate 448,515 of NZ_CP150248.1, read as the reverse complement.
CCATCCAAGCCATAGGATAAAAACACCTAACGCGCCGAGAGGGATATTATGACCTGGTATTACGTTAACTTTTTTCCCTTCGTATTTACCTAAGCGAGGTCCTAAAATAAGAACAACTACTAATGCGCCTACAGCGCCTGTTAAGTGAACTACGGTAGATCCAGCGAAATCGCTAAATCCAAGAATCGTTAGCCAACCGTCTCCTTGCCAAATCCAATGTCCCACTACTGGATAAACAATTGCCGTCATAGCTATCACAATTAAAATATAGCTTCCAAGCTTAATCCTTTCTGCAACAGCACCAGACATAATGGTGGCACAGGTGGCTATAAACATTGCTTGGAAGACAAAGAAACCAATATCCTCTACGCCGCTAAGCAAAAAGCCATCGGAACCGACTATAGAGCCAAAAGTACTTCCGAACATTAAACCATACCCGACAACAAAGAATAAAATTGCTGAAACACTAATGGTTAAGAAGTTCTTCATTAATATGTTTAACGTGTTTTTGGATCTAGTAAACCCTGATTCGACCATCGCAAATCCTGCATGCATGAAGAATACAAGAAAAGCGCCTAACATTACCCATACTAGGTTAATGGCTAACTCTAGTTCTTCTGTATTCATTCTTTCCCCTCCTAATCATAAACTCATTTTATAAAATGGCTTGCGCTCCTCGTTCCTTTGTGCGAATTCTAATGACTTCTTCAATCGGATAAATGAAGATTTTTCCGTCACCAATTGCTCCTGTGCTACAAGTGTTGATGATTATGTCGACTATTTCATCAACTTGACTATCATCCACGACTGTTTCTACTTTAAGCTTAGGTAATAACTGTAGCTGAAACGTAGTACCGCGAAATAATCCGGTTTGCCCTTTTTGTTTCCCAGTACCAGCTGCTTCTGTAATCGTTAAACCGCCTATCCCTATCTCGGATAAGCTACTACGTAAAGATTGGAATGTTTCTGGACGTATTATGGCTTCAATCTTTTTCATCTACTCCCCTCCTTGTGTTAGGTTTCCTTACATTATAATTAAATGATAAGGGGAATATTGGAAAAAATCAAGAATTAATTTAATTTAATGTAATATAACCTAACATTATATAAAGGTGTTATTAGAGGATGGCTTTTACATTAATTATATCGATTTTGTGAATTTGACATTTTTAGTGAAAATAATCTATCTATTACTTGACAAATGATGTATACTATACTTATAGGTTATTTAAAGTAATTTTAATTTAATAACCGATTAAAGGTTTACGAATTGTAAACAGTAATGAGGAGTGAAGTAACATGGTAACACTTTATACCTCACCTAGTTGTACATCTTGCAGAAAAGCAAAAGCTTGGTTGAAAGACAACCAAATTCCTTTTAAGGAGCGGAATATATTTTCTGAGTCGTTAACTTTAGATGAAATAAAGGAAATATTAAGGATGACGGAAGATGGTACAGATGAGATCATCTCAACACGCTCCAAAGTATTCCAAAGTTTAGACGTAAATATTGATCAGCTTCCTTTAAAAGAATTATTTACTTTGATTCAAGAGAATCCAGGCTTACTAAGAAGACCGATCATTATAGATGAAAAAAGGCTGCAAGTTGGCTATAATGAAGATGAGATTCGCAGGTTTTTACCAAGAACTGTACGAACTTTTCAATTAGAGGAAGCTAGAAGAATGGTTAATTAAGTGACCATCTTTTCCAAAGTAAAAGCGCAGATTCCTAATTTCAAGAATCTGCGCTTTTAGTATGTTAGAATGATGACAAATTCGATGAAATAAGTTAAAATAATATTTTAAATAATTATATATAGGCATATTAATTTTCATATTGCAATATGCTAACATACAATATAAATAAGATGGTATTCTTTTTTCAATAGATAAGAATAACTAGCTCTATTGAATATAAAAAAGGAAGAAGCCCAGTAAGCAATGTATGGGCAGGACACTTAAGCCGAGTATAGTAAACACGCCTTAAGTGAAGCTTCCAACTCGCTGGAGCTAGATTGAAATAGAAGGGAGAGAATTGCATGGAAATCGAAAGAATTAATGAGAACACAGTAAAATTCTTTATCTCTTATGTGGATATTGAAGATCGAGGTTTTCAACGGGAAGAAATTTGGTATAATCGTGAGCGTAGTGAACAATTGTTCTGGCAGATGATGGATGAAGTGAATTATGAAGAAGACTTTCATGTAGATGGCCCTTTATGGATTCAAGTTCATGCTCTAGAAAAAGGATTAGAAATTGTTGTTACAAAGGCACAGCTTTCTAAAAATGGAGATAATCTAGAATTTCCAATTGATGAAGATGGCTCTACTATAGATATTCCTGTAGATGAAAAAGTAGAATCATTCTTAGAAGAAAAGTTTGGTAGAAGCGATAATGGCGATAATGATGATGCAGATAATGACTTCGTTGAGGAGAATTTATGGATTATTGCTGGCTTTAAAGACTTTGAAGATGTTATACAACTCAGTCACCACTTCCACAATGATACAGGAAGTGAGGAGGAAACATTATATTATTATAATGGAAAATACTATCTCTATATGGAATTTTCGCAAGATGTACTAGATGAACATACACAGGAAGATATTATTTCTCGTGTATTTGAATATGGAGATGATTCAAATATCACCATTCATGTACTAGAAGAGTATGGAAAAAAGATTTTCGATACCACTACTTTTGCTGATATTCGCTTACATTTCCCTGTGAATCCATAGGATACCTTTTATAGGTATCTTATTTTTTTTGCAGGAATTTCATCATCTCTATCGAAATAGTATGATGGAGGTGATTGGTTTGCTACAAGCAAAATTAAATAATGGAAAGCTAATTACGTTATTCGAGTTTTCCAAGCAGGAGATTGAAGTACTTCGATCAGATCATGTGTTTTTTTGTCCTGTGTGTAAGGGAAAGGTTATTATTAAATCAGGCTCCAAGATAATACCTCACTTTGCTCATCAAAACAGGAAGAATTGTCAAACACATGAAGGAGGGGAGGGGATCTATCATGAGCAAGGCAAGATCATGCTATATCAATGGCTAATTAAGCAAGGCTTAGAAGTGGCGCTTGAACAATATATTTCGTCAATCAAGCAGAGATGTGACATTTTCCTTAGCGTCGGTAAAAAGAAAATTGCATTGGAATATCAGTGTGCAAGGATACCCATTAAAGAGATAAAAAAGCGAACATGGAGTTATCTAAGTGTCGGAATTCAACCAATTTGGATTTTAGGTGCGACCAACCTCAAACGAACTACTAAACACTCCTTCAAGGTCGACCACTTTCTATTGCAGTTTTTACATCAGTTCCAGGATCAATCTATCCCCGTATTATATTTTTTCGACCCACATAGCAAATTTTTCACGATGATTGGAAATGTATTTCAAATAGGAAAAAGACGAATGATTGGAGATTTCATTATAAAAAAACTTGATTCCATGATTTTTCTTGATATGTTTAAAATGTCTGTGTTTTCAAAGGAACTTTTCCTTAATGAATGGAGAAAAGCAAAGTATCAGTACAGGATGTATCAACCTAAAAAATTATATGGCACCGAGTTGAGTTGGTACAATTGGTTATATTACAAAGGTACACACCGAGAGTTCTTGCCCTCCGTTATATATCTTCCTATCTCCTCCCAATATAAAATGTTAACCTCACTATGGGATTGGCAAAGTAGGATTTGTTTAGAGTTTATTGACCCTATCCCTATTGGAGCAGTTTTTTCCGTCAATTCTTGCCATTTTCAGCTTCGTAAAACGATATCAACAGATCCGTTCCCTTTAATACAGCCCTCTGCTGACCCCATTATGGAATACCTTCATCTATTGACCGCATTAGGAATTATTGAACAGATCTCCGAGCATGAGTTTCGTAAAAGTAAAAACTTACACCATTATTCGCATATAGAAGACGCTCTTAAAGGAGATGAAGAATTATTGAAAGAACTTTTGAACATTTTCGAGACAAAATACGAGCATGATTCATAATTAATTCGTTATACTAAATAATATAGTTATTAGAGTATTTTCTAATTTTTACTGATAACTATATTGTGGAATGATGTAAAGGAGGAAGATTAATGGCAAAGGCAACAAAAGAACTTCAAGCAAGAAGTGAAGTACCGGTTGAAAGAACGTGGAGATTAGAGGATATCTTTGAAACGGATGCCGTATGGGAAGAAGAGCTTAATAGTTTAAAGAATGAAATTCCTAAAATCTCAGAGTATAAAGGAAAGGTTGCAGAATCTGCAGACTCTTTATATAACGTTCTAAACTTGCAAGATGAATTGTCAGAAAGACTTGGTAAGCTTTTTACATATGCACATATGCGTTATGATCAGGATACGACAAACTCATTTTATCAAGCATTGAATGCAAAAGCAGAGAATGTATTAACATTTGCGCAAAGCTCTATGAGTTATTTAGTACCAGAGATTCTGAAGATGGATGAAGCAACGATAAAGACTTACCTGGAAGAGAAAGAGGAGTTAAAGCTTTATGAACATGTGTTAAATGAAATTATTAGACAACGTAAACACGTATTAGGAGAGTCAGAAGAAGCTCTTTTAGCAGAGGCGTCTGAAGCTTTATCTAATGGGTCACAAACGTTCGGTATGTTAAATAATGCAGATTTAACATTCCCTACCATTACCAATGAAAAGGGAGAAGAAGTCGATCTAACACATGGTCGCTACGTAGGGTTCTTAGAATCAAAGGATCGTCGAGTGCGAAAAGAAGCATTCCAAGCAATGTATAACACGTATGGACAATTCAAAAATACCTTTGCTTCTACACTAAGTGGTACGGTTAAGTCGCATAATTTTAATGCGAAAGTTCGTCATTATGATTCAGCTAGACAGGCTGCGTTAGACAATAATAATATTCCGGAAACAGTATATGATAATCTGGTTGAAGCGGTTAATGAGAGATTACCGTTATTACACCGTTACGGAAAATTACGTAAACAAATACTAGGTGTGGATGAAGTGCATATGTATGATATGTACACACCATTAGTCCAAGATGTTGACATGGAAATCCCATATGAGAAAGCACAAGAATATGTATTAGAAAGTCTTAAGCCTCTTGGAGAAGAATACTTAGAGGTCATTAAGGAAGGCTTTGCTAATCGTTGGATTGATGTGGAAGAAAATAAAGGTAAGCGAAGTGGTGCATACTCTTCAGGTGCTTATGGTACGAACCCATACATTTTATTGAACTGGCAAGACCGTGTGAGTGACCTGTTTACATTAACACATGAATTAGGACACTCAGCACATAGTTATTTCACAAGGAAGTTCCAACCATATCGTTATGGTAACTATTCCATCTTTGTAGCGGAAGTGGCATCTACAGCGAATGAAGCATTACTTAACGACTACTTATTAAACAATCTTAACGATGAAAAACAAAAGCTATATATTTTAAATCATTTCTTAGAAGGATTCCGTGGTACTGTTTTCCGTCAAACCATGTTTGCTGAATTCGAGCATGAGATTCATAAACGCGCACAAGCAGGGGAAGCACTAACAGCAGATAACTTAACAGAAATTTATTATGAGCTAAATAAAAAATATTTCGGTGATGAAGTGGTATCAGATGAAGAAATCGGTCTAGAGTGGGCAAGAATTCCTCACTTCTACTACAACTACTATGTTTATCAATATGCTACTGGGTACTCTGCTGCGACAGCATTAGCTAATAAAATGCTATCAGGGGAAGAAGGAGCAGTTGGTCATTACCTAGATTTCTTGAAATCTGGAAGTAGTGATTATCCGATTGAAGTATTGAAAAAAGCTGGTGTCGATATGACATCGAAACAACCAATCTTAGATGCATTAGATGTATTTGAAGAAAAACTAACAGAGATGGAGAATCTTCTGTTAAATAAATAAGGAAAAGGGTGGCCTTTAAATCGGGTCACCCTTTTTACTTTAGAGGTACTATAAGAAGTAGTCTGGTTAGGAACATAAGCAAATTAGCCACGATATTTATTTCGATGGGTGAATGAAAATAAAGTAAAATAAATACATAAAAACAGAATCGGTAATGTGATATAAATTGGGATTAGTTGCATTAACCCAAATAGATTTAGTAAAACAGCAAACAACGTTAAGATAATAAACAAGTATGGAAGTAATTCTCGCAACATAATTTCCTCCTTATTCCGATCAGAAAATCGTCTATTAATATATATGTAAGTCAAAGTGATAATAGAAGTGACAGATTTGTGAAAAGAAAAACAAACTAGTTGCGAAAAATGGTTGTAACTGATATATTATTAATGTGAGATGAATCACAAACAAAACCCCTTTGTTTGATCATGAAACTTTCTCCCATCCCCCTTTGTTTTGATACAAAGAAGTGAGAAAAAGAAGGATATACGCTGCCCCGTATATCCTTTATTTTTTCTTAAATGAGTAAAAAACCAAGGTATCCCCCCTTGGTTTTTTCTCGTTTAATATCATCGTTATCTTTGTTCATTAAATTGCCAAAATGTCCCGTGTTTAGCAGGAATCTTTTCTACAATTTGCTTTAATTGGAGTTTTTTCATTTCACGTTCTGCTTTTTCCAGGGTCCAGTTGTACACGACAGATACTTCCTTTGTTCCAACCACACTAAAACATTTTACGAAATCTTCTAGCGAAGGATGTTGTGAAGGAATCGGCAGGTGCTCTGTCATTTCACTTAATACTCGGACATAAATTTCGTAAGGGTAAAGACCAGAGATTTTTATTCCTTGCTCTTCAATATTTTTATGGAAAAACACCATCGTTGGCATGTAATCAATTTCCATTTCACGGTTTAATTTATAATCACATTGTAATGCTTTCCTTGCCGAATCGGAATGTAAATCATTTCTAAATTCTTGAATGTCTAGCTTGGCAGCTTTTGCACACTCCAACAATACGGATTCTTTAGAGATATCCATCTTTTTTAAGAATAGGCTTTCTTGTACTTTGCGTAAGAATACTTTTCCATAACGTATTCCTTGAAGCTCAGCAGCTTTAATAGCTAAATAGGCTGTGATAGGGGAGTGAATTGGGTTTTCAAGCCATAAATCACCATCACAACTCATTCCTGTTCTAGATGCGGTACGTTCCCAAATCTCTCTAAGTCTTTTTGGTTGATCAAAATTATCATGATTAAGCGGCCTAGAGGCTCCTGAAATTATTGGTCTTAGCGTAAACAATCGTCCATATTCAATTGATAGCTTTTTTAAATACGGCTCAAGTGACCAGCATTCCGGACACATCGGGTCGATAAATACATATATTTCAATTGGTTTTTTTACAGTATCACAACTATATTCGGACGATGTGTTTGCTTTCTGTGAGCTAATTAGCTCAGTTCGTTCCCAGCTCACATCGATTCTCCTTTCTATTGTTCGGGTGTATTCATCATATGATTGGCGGTCATGGTCAACTTTTCAAATATAGCTGTACGGTATGGTTCTTCAATTTCCACTTCTTCTAATGCTGCTTCCATGCAATCTAACCAAGCATCTCTTCTTGAAGGTGTAATTTCAAATGGTAGGTGTCTACGTCTCATCATAGGGTGTCCTCGTTCTTCTGTATAAATAGGAGGACCGCCGAAAAATTGTGTTAAGAATAATGTCTGTTTCCTTGCGGTTTCTGTAAGATCCTCTGGAAAAATAGGAGTGAGTTTCGGATGATTTCCAACTCGTCTATAAAAAGCAGCCACAAGCCGTTCGATAGTCTCATAGCCACCAATTTCTTCAAATATTGTTCGATGATTCACGTTTATTTACTCCTTATCAATGGTGTCTATATTGTAGCAACAATAAATAAGGGTGAGCAAATAATCTGATTGTACTATATTTTAAGATAGACTAGAAAAGAATCTTGCTATTTTATTTGGTGTATCTTTTTGGGTAATATGATATGTTTCTAGAATGTTCGTAAGAGCTTTTAAACCGGCTTCTTTACTTTGTGATTCTATCTCTAGCTCATAGTCTTCCACATGATTATATTGACTATAATCTAAAACAATTATGAGTCCATTTTCCTGGTATTCGCGCCGGATTGTAGTTAGACTACCTACATAGTGTAACTCATCTGTTTCGATATTCATTTGATTTAATTGAATGGTGGTCGCTTCTTTTGCGATTGGATGTTGACTAATCCATGATAATGCTTCTGCCTCGGTTAGGGAGTCATGTGTTTCTAGTAGGCCATCTTGATGAGGCTCTTTTAATGTTAGTTGGTATTGATTATTTTTTTTACGAATTCTTAATGCTGCATGATGTTGACGTAGTTTAAAGTCTGCTGTTTCGAAGTAGTAATTTATTTGTTCTTTCCCTTCTTTTGGAAAAGGTAGATTATGCAATAGGGTTTCATATTCTTCTTTTGTTAATAGGTTTTTATATTCGATTTCGATTTCTTGTGCCATTTGGTACCTCCAGGAATTTCTTAATTACATTGATTATGGCGAAACAGAAGTAATTATGCAAAGAATATATATTTCTTTTGTGTTAAAATAAAAACGAAATAGTCATTACAGGTGGTGTTCCAAATGAATTGGGAAGCAATACTTGCACCTTATTCACAAGTAGTTGAAGAACTAAAGGTAAAATTAAAAGGCATGCGTGCACAATTTGAATATGAGACAAGACATTCTCCGATAGAATTTATTGTTGGACGTGTGAAACCGGTGCAAAGTATTTTAGAAAAGGCAGAAAAAAGAAAAATACCGCTTAATCGAATTGAACAAGATATCCAAGATATAGCTGGTATACGAGTTGTATGTCAGTTTGTAGATGATATTTATACCGTTGTCGAAATGCTGAGATCTCGTAAAGACTTTACCATAGTAGAAGAGAAGGATTACATAGCTAATGAAAAAGAAAGTGGATATCGTTCTTTCCATATGCTAATTGAATATCCAGTTGAAACTATTCATGGGAATAAAGTGATCATGGCAGAAATTCAAATTCGTACATTAGCGATGAATTTCTGGGCTACGAATGAGCATTCTTTGAATTATAAATATAAAGGTAGAATTCCAGAGGATATTAAGTTGAGGTTACAGCTTGCTGCAGAAGCCGCATTTAAGCTAGATGAAGAAATGTCAAAAATAAAAACTGAAATACAAGAAGCGCGACGGATTTTTCATCGGAAATAAATGTTTTGGATAGGAGGACATGAGATTGAAGTTTAAAATCATTTCAAAGGGAGACGATAGATCGAATAAGATTAAAGCTAAAATGAAACAGCATTTAATCGACTTTGATCTATTATATGATCGCGAAGAACCGGATTTGGTTATTTCAGTTGGAGGAGATGGCACTTTTTTAGAAGCATTCCATCGCTATAACCATAGACTTAGCCAAACAGCTTTTATTGGGATTCACACTGGCCATTTAGGGTTTTATGCCGATTACTTGCCTGAGGAATTGGAGAAGCTTGTAATCGAAATTGCGAAGACACCTTATCAGATTGTGGAATATCCATTATTAGAGGTTACAATTCGCTCGAAAACTGGAAATAAGACGGATAGATATTTGGCATTAAATGAAGCAACGATTAAAACCCCCGAAAGCTCTGTTGTATTTGATGTTGAAATTAGAGGAGAACGGTTTGAGACATTTCGTGGAGATGGCTTATGTATATCGACACCTTCTGGTAGTACGGCTTATAATAAAGCACTAGGTGGTGGGATTATTCACCCGACTCTAGAGGCAATTCAATTAACCGAAATGGCATCAATAAATAATCGGGTATTTCGTACCATTGGTTCTCCGTTAATTTTACCAAAGCATCATACTTGTTTATTAAAGCCAATAGTCGATCGTAGCTTCTTTATAACGATTGACCATATTACCCATAATTACACGAATGTGAAATCTATTCAATGTCGCGTGGCTAAGGAGAAAATTCGTTTTGCCCGGTTTAGGCCGTTCCCGTTTTGGAATCGAGTACGTGACTCCTTTATTGCAGAGAATAATTAAAGTATAGGTGATAACTTCGATGAGATGGATCATCCAGAATGACACAGATGGAAAACTATTACGTGAATTTTTACGAAATGATCAAGACTTTTCAAGACGTCTATTGAAAAGTCTTATTTATGATGGGGGAAAAATACTCGTTAATGGCAAGCCGGAGAATTTGCGCTATAAGTTAAAGTCCGGAGATATTGTGTCGGTAGAGTTTGCAATGGAGGTAAAGGGGCCGCTTATGCGAGCTGAGAATATACCACTAGATATCGTGTATGAAGATGATGCGATAATGGTTATGAATAAGCAAAGTGGTATTGCTACTATACCATCCATTATTCATCAAAGCGGCACATTAGCGAATGGGATTCTATATTACTATGAAACACATAATATCCCTTATACGGTTCATGTCGTTACAAGGCTTGATCGAGATACGTCAGGCTTATTATTAATAGCCAAACACCGTTTAAGTCATTCCATTTTATCAGCCAGTCAAAAAAAGGGGAAGGTGAAACGTAAGTATTATGCTTTAGTTGAGGGGATTCTTAAAGAAAAACAAGGTATTATCGATGCTAATATTGCTAGAAAAGAAGGCTCTATAATTGAACGAACTGTTCGGGAGGACGGTCAAAGAGCAATCACGCATTATCAAGTTGTACAGGAAACGGATTCCCATAGTTTACTTGCTGTACAGCTTGAAACAGGAAGGACGCATCAAATTCGTGTGCATTTTTCTCATATTGGCCACCCGCTAGCAGGAGATGATTTATATGGAGGTAAGAAAACGCTAATAAATCGTCAAGCGCTTCATTGTTTTGAGCTAGGCTTTGAGCACCCTGGAACAAAAGAATGGATGACTTATCAAGCCCCTTTACCAGAAGATATGAAACAGATCCTTCCAGACATGTAATTAGCTGTCTGGGAAGGATCGGAATTTATCTGGATGAAAAGGTTGTTTAGATGGAACACTGACAATACTTTCTTCTGGGAGTTGAAATGCGGTTAATTTGTTACCAAATACGCACCCTGTATCAATATTAATCGTTTTGTTTATGATTCGCGGTTTCCGTACAGGTGTATGACCATACACAATCCAAGCATCCCCTTGATAATGCTGTGCCCAATCTCGGCGAATCGGTCTACCTGCCTCATCAAATTCGCCCGTAATATCTCCATACAATACAAATGTTTTTACCTTTTTGTCATTACGTCCAATATAAGCTTGTTTAATTCCTGCATGAGCAACGACTGCATTTACTTCTGGTAATTGTAGGTAGAGTGGTGCTTCCTCATATAGTTTTATGAACTGACTTCGGATTTGGTCCTGCACTTTTTCGTTTAAGGCCATATACTCCATTATGGTAGTCTCCAAACCATGCTGATGTTGCACTTTATTACCTAAGAAATAACGATACAATTTATTACAATGATTACCTGGTACATATTTTGCCTTTTTGTGCTTCACGACCATCTCATGCACAATTTGAATCACGTTAATCGATTCTGGGCCACGGTCCGTTAGATCCCCAACAAGTACTGGAATACGGTTGTCGGGGTGAAGGTAGATACCATCTATGCTTTGGTAACCTAATTCCTCAAACAAACTACAAAGTTCTTGGTAGCAGCCATGAACATCACCAATAATATCTACTTTCATTCTATCACCTCATTGTAAAAGGAAAGCGAGAATAGTATCTGCTATTCTCGCTTATTCAAACATATATTTTTTTGTTCGAGAGTGAATATTTAATACAATCCCAATTGCTAATAGATATGTTAAGGTTGAACTACCACCATAGCTTAAAAACGGTAACGGCAAACCGGTGATTGGGAGTAGCTGAATAGACATGCCGATGTTTTGAAATATTTGATATGCAAACATCCCTATAGTTCCAGTTACAATATAGCTTGCATAACTGTCATTACTTTGAATGGCGATATAAATTAGGCGATATAGTAATAGGAAGAATAATGTTACAACAATACTAGAACCAATAAAACCAAATTGCTCTGCAATAGCGGTAAATATCATATCCGTATGGCGTTCAGGGACGCTTACTTGCATGACTTCAATTCCTTTTCCGAAAAGCTGACCAGACCCAATAGCCATCATCGCTTTCATTAATTGATAACCAGATTCAGAGTACTGTTCAGGACTAAGCCACCCGTAGAAACGACTAGATACGTGTTTAAACACGGTCTCTTCTAAAAATACAGCTATAGAATCTGGGAAAAGGAAGTAGGCAGCAACAATTAATCCTATTCCGCCTAATGCAATTAGTATAATACTTAAAATCAAGCTCCAGCGAATTCCGGATACTAAAATCATTGCCCCTGTAATAGCGGCAAGAACTAATAATCCACCTAAGTCAGGCTGTACTGCTATTAGTCCCATCGGCGGAAGGGAAAGTAATAGTATTTTGCATAGTAACCATAAATCATTCTTAACAGTTGGTTTGAGATATTTTTGGTTATGGAAATACATAACATGTGCCAACGTTAAAATGAGAATTACTTTCATAAATTCAGCAGGCTGTAGAGTTCCAAGTACAGGGAATTTAAACCAACTCACAGCATTATTTACTTCGTGGACAATCCCTGGTGGAAACCCAAAAAACAGCATGAGTAACATGACCATACCAATTCCATAAAGGATCCAGGTTAATTGCCTGAAACGGTCATAGTCAATTTGCATAAGTAATGCGATGATAAGTCCTCCACCAACATACCAAATGATTTGTTTTTGAAAGAAGTTTTGGTCTGCTAATGTTGCAGGTAAGGTGGGTTCGACCGTATATATCGTGAAAACACTCACGATACCTAACAGCAGTATAATTGATATTAATGTATAATCAATGTTATTTTTATTAGTATTCATGATTGTTCCTTACTTTCTATATGATACTTTTGTTATTTTTAAAACATAGTTTACGCATTATACTATTATAGCATCTTTCTGTAATTAGATGAATGATTTTTACAGGTATGTATAACGATGATAGATATATTTAAAAGGGGGTTGCATATGGACAATAAAGAGGAAGTAAAGGGGGAAGCGTTCAATAGGCTTCTAGAAATTTTACAAAGTGAAAATATATACGGTTTTAGAGAACGTTTTCTAGACATGCACCCATATGATCAGGCGTTATTTTTTACGGAAGTAGAAAAAATGGACCGTATGTTAATTTATAGCTACCTCTCTCCAGAGGAAGTGGCGGCGATGATGGAGCATATTGGGCTTGAAGATATTCAACCATTCTTCACTGAAATGGATACGAACTATGCTTCCATGGTATTTGCTGAAATGTCGACCGATGATGCGGTGGACATCCTAAATGAGATGGAGAAAGAAAAGGTTGTAAGCTTTTTAACAATAATGAATAAAGCGGATGCTGAAGACATTAAGGATCTTCTTCATTATGAGGAAAAGACTGCGGGTAGTATTATGACAACTGAGTTCATCTCGGTAAACAAAATGCAAACCGTGAAAGATACAATGAAGCAGTTGAAAGAAGAAGCTCCAGATGCGGAAACGATTTATTATTTATATGTGGTCGATGGTGACAAAAGATTAGTCGGCGTTCTGTCATTACGGGATCTTATCATTGCTGATGATCATACAACGATTGAAAGTATTATGAATGAAAAAGTTTTCCACGTCTCTGTGGCAGAAAATCAGCAAGATGTTGCTAAATCCATGCGGGATTATGATTTTCTTGCCGTTCCAGTTGTTGATTTTCAACAACATTTATTAGGAATTATTACCGTTGATGATATTTTAGATGTTATGGAAGAAGAGGCTAGTGAAGATTATTCTCGCTTAGCAGGTATTTCTGATGGGGATAGTAAGGATACTAATCCTTTAATAGCTGCAAAGAAACGTTTACCATGGTTAATTATATTATTATTCTTGGGATTATTGACTGCTAGTTTAATTGGTCAGTTTGAGGAAACCTTAAATCAAGTTACCATACTCTCTATTTTTATTCCGTTAATTGGGGGGATGGCTGGGAATACAGGAACCCAGGCGCTAGCAGTAGCTGTTCGGGGACTGGCTACTGGTGAATATGGTGATTCTGGTAAGCTAAAATTGATTCTTCGTGAAGCGGGTACCGGGCTTATCACGGGAACGGTGTGTGGTTTGATTATAACTGTCGTCATCTTTTTATGGCAGGATAACATATATTTAGGAATTCTAGTTGGCTTATCAATCATGTTAACCTTGATTGTGGCAACACTTGCTGGTTCATTTATTCCACTACTAATGGATCGTTTTCGTATTGATCCAGCTGTAGCTTCCGGCCCATTTATTACGACGATAAATGATATTATTTCGGTACTAATATATTTTGGACTAGCTACGACTTTTATGCGTTTATTGTTATAAGCAATATGTATAGATAACTGTTTAGCTAAAAAAGCATATGGTTTTCGGTTTTTTATATAAACCAAGTAAACGAATATAGATATGTCTTGAAAGGAGGCTGGGTCTAAATAAGAGAATTAAATGTAAAATCGAATGATACACGATACTAGCTCCGGAAATATACGTAGACTCCTGTAGGAGGATAGGGCAAGGTTGAGACTCCTAAAGAAGTAGCACAAGAAGGCTCACCAGCCACCGGCGGTAAAGAAGACACTGCGAGTTTCTCTCGAGAAGATGTCGCCCCTGTATTGGAAGTGAAATGAAGTATATTTCTGGAGCGGGGTCCTTGCTCATCATCCGGTTTTTCCTAGGTAAATTCTTTTGTCCCATCCTCTTCTTAGTTTTCTGCGAGGAACAAGCACTTTTATAAATAGGCATTTAACACCATTTAATTCTTTAGGTCATATAATAGGTTGACGACAAAGAATAGAAAGGGGTTTAGTAAATGAAACGCAGAAAATATGCAAGAGAACCGTTACTATACATTCATCAACCCACAGTGGATACGCCAACCGCACCGATGCAGCATTCCTATACGTCTACAAAAAAACAAACAAACCAATCTGTCTCCTCATCGCCTACCCATTCAGAAGCTGGAGCTAAATCACAAGAGACAATAAAAAAAAGACCTAGTTTAAACGCATTTAGTACAGGGATATCGAATGCCAATGAAGTAAAAGAACCACAAGTGAAAAAGAGACGTCCATCTTTTCCTACACAAGATCTAGAAGAGATGGAATCATCCTCATCAAGCTTGGAGGAAGTGTCGGAGGATAATAAATTAGAGCGGAAGAAGTTTAAAGAAATGACCCTTATGGAAAAAATAGACTATTTCATAAAAACACCAAGTCATTTACCAAGAATGCGGTGTGAAGTAGTTACAAACGACAATAAGTATCGAGGGATCATGTTAGACAAGGAAAATGAAGTGATAAAGATGAGGGTCGGAAGAAGAACAACAGAGGTTTCAATAGAAGATATTACAGATATTAGACTTTTAGGGTTTTAAATAGTAAAAGAAAACACCATGGAAAGCTATCCCATGGTGTTCTTATTTATCAATCAAATACACTAATAGCTGGTAAGCAAGTTACATGACAGAAGCAATCTAGGTCAACAGTGATACAGATACCAGTGTTTTCTAGATTATGAGTTGATTGATCACAAGGATCCTTTAAATGATCACATTCGCAAGGATCGTTAGGATCACGTAGTAACTCTAGAACAGCACAGCAGTCGTCTGTTACAGTTTTCACACGGAAGATAAAGCTAGATTGAAGCTTACCGATAGTTCCTAATCCGTTCCCACGTCTTGCACCAAATCCTTTAAATGGCTTGCAATCACCTGCGCAGTATAAAATGACAGGTACCGTATCCAACCCATTACCTGGATCTGTTTCACCTAATAAATCATTGATTGATTGCTCACAACTAGTATCACAGCAATTTTCAATAACATCGTTTTGAGCATCTACAATATCACGAAGAATCTCACAAACGCAGTTTTCTTTTGCTGATACACCTTCTACTCTACCATGGCCACAACCCATGAAACATTTCTCCTTTCTAAAGCTAATTGACTATTGTCTCTAATAGAATATGTACATCGTGTTATATGGTGTGGGCGACTGTACGATAAATATTTTTAGGTACTTATCCATGTTTAATGAAGTAAAACAATCAAATAAATAGGAATAAAAAGGGCACTTGACCATACCCATTTTAAATAATGACATAGACTAATATCGAGCAAATATCATGGAGGAGTGACATTCATGTCAGAGAATAATAGAAGAGTAATTCGTGTTAAAGACCTTGTTATTGAAGCAGAAAATGTCATTATTAGACCGGAAAGAAAACGAGATCGTTTCTTTGGTGGATTCAGACAAGACGAAGGTAATGAAAGATATGAGTCAAGCAGCATAGATAACCGTGACCATGATGAATTAGACGATGAAAGAAAAGGTCGCGGACCATTTTCTTGGATTTAACGTATTAACATTAGTTTGCCACCATCCATAACTATAAGCAGCTTAATTGCTGCCTTTTTTTTGCTTATAAAGGAATGGAGGGAAGAAATGGATAGAGAAAAATTCATGAAAAATCTCGAAATTATAGAAAGACACCTTGAAAAGAATGAAAAATGGTTGCAAAGTCCGGAAAAGAAAAAGGTACTATTTGAAAAGGAAATGATTGCGTGGAATACACGTTTTATGAAGAATATGACAGATATTGAAAATTGGATAAGGGATTTTGAAAAAAGAATGGGGGAGTAAGTATTATAGAACAGACATAAACTAATAGAAAATTACGAATAACTTTACAAATAGGGTTGAGGAGGTAGAAATATGGGATATATATTACCAATTCAACAACATGAGTATTCCGATTATCAAAGAAGAATGGTAACGAATAAAAGAACAATTACGACCGTGGAAAAACCATATAAAGCTGGATTACAGGCAAAATATGAAGAATTACAGCATCAAGAAGAAATTAGGAATAATAAAGTAGACTTGATTCTAAATGAAGTGGAGCAATCTGTTTCCGAATTTAGTGAAGTCGATGCTATCTATACAGAGATTACAGGTTTAGGGCAATTTATTAATGAACGTATTTAGTAGGTTGGATGATGTGTATGGCGTGTAGCTTAACTTAGTTCAATTTAATTAAGCGCACTTTATATAGAAGTATTTTTCTTTTATTTCATTACACTAGTGTTGCAAAAATAATGTCGTAATTTTCAGTTTTATTATATCTTCTGTTTAGAGCCAAAAAAGTAAATACCGAATTAAAGGTGGCTCCATCCATTTGGAAATAATTTACAATTAGACCTGTGTGACAACGACAATTTGCTTATTAAGGGACGGATTTGCCTTCAATCTTTCGAAGCCAAATATGCGCTGGTTTCCATAATGCAGCCCTTAAATAACGGCTAATTTGTAGCGTTTTTCGCTTGCTTTTTGTTTCAATTTGCACAAGAACATGAAGGCAAAAAACAATAAGTGCGATAAATACTTGGTTTTGAATCGCCCATTCGCTCTGACCGTAAAACTTCTTAATGCTGAGATGTTGTTTGATCCATTTGAAGAACAATTCAATTGCCCAGCGTGATTTGTACATTTCTGAAATCTCTTCGGCACTTAAATCAAAACGATTTGTAATTAAATGGAGTTCATTTCCCTTTGAATCCAAGACCTTTATCAGGCGAAAATAATTTTCAGCACGGTTTTGTGTAGTACCAATTAAGACCATTTGGTCTGATAAAACAGGCATATTTTCGGGCAACTTAAAGTTGTAAACTTCCCGTATGACTGCGTTTTTCCGCAGCCTTGAAAGGAAAAAGTAGCCCTCGTCGGTCATGCGGTCAAAACGTTCGTAGTCTAAGTAACCACGGTCGAACACATACATGCATTCTTTGTCATCTACCATAATTTCAAGCTGGCCTCGGTCATGTTCTTTTGCAGTTGTCATTACGGCTTTTTCTGGGTAAGAAGTGCCTTTTTCCATAAATACAAGACGCAGATGCAGTTTCACTCCTGCCTTTGTTTTGCGGAATTTTGCCCATTTATGATTCGTCAAATTCAGTGGCAAAGTGCTAGAATCAATAATTTTTAATGGCATTACAAGTTTCGTATAATGCGTTTTGGCATGAATTTGTGATACTAAATCGAGAAACAGTCTTTGGAAAAGGTCGGGATTCAGCCCATTTAATCGTCGTGATAACTGAGAAATACTAATAGAATCAAGGTCGATAGCCCTTTGAAGCTTGTCATCGAAGAGGCAGTCACTTAGTGCATGAAGACTCTCGACTTCCTGTAGCTGTGCAAAAAGCAGTAACTTTAGGAACGACTCTGTCGTTAATTTTTTCGTATAGAAATCTAATTTCAATGTTTTCACCTGTTCTTCAAATAATTGAAAATTAATTGGTGAAAACCATTGTCCAAATGAAGTTTTTCGTGTAATCTTGTCCATGAGATTTGTCCTTTTTAGTGGATTTGGACGGGTTTACCACCTGACTTATCCATTATAAAGGACTTTTTCTTTGCGCAAAACAATAAAATTGAACATTTCGAGTATTTTTAATAATAAAATTAATTTAATGCAACGCTAGTGATTTCATTATGTTATAATTTTTATAAAATAATGAAAATAAGGAGGGATACGTATGAGATGGTGTGATTTGGGAGAACCATGGAAAAGAAGTTTCTTACAAGCTTGGGAGGCATATTGTCATGGGTCTATCCCAATAGGTGCAGTACTTGTTAACCAGGATGGAGAAATTATGTTAGAAGGAAGAAATAGAATACATGAAAAAACTGCCCCAGCAAAGCAAATTTGTTTCAATCGTTTAGCACATGCTGAAATGAATGTATTACTACAATTAGAGCTAAGTGATTATAACCTACTCGAGGGGGCAGCAATTTATTCCACAATGGAACCATGTATTCAATGTTTCGGTGCCATTATCCTTTCCAAAATCAAACAGGTTTACTTTGCTGCTTTAGATGATAAGCTTGCAGGTGGTACAACGATTAAGGATCAACATGGTTTTATTGCGTCGAGAAATATCAAGGTAAATGGGCCACATCCTATTTTAAGTGAAATTCAAATGATATTAAGAACGGATTTCTTGTTGCGTTATGAAAATGCTCGTTCTGCAGAATTAATTGCTGCACATGCGATTGATTATCCAATAGGAGTTTCACTAGGAAGGGATTATTTTGCTTCTAATAAACTTTTGTACATAAAGGATGAACCGAACACATTTCCGAAGATGTTTGATGAAATGGTGGTTGATATTAGAAAAATGAAAGAAGAGGTTAGGACATAACTAATAGAATTAAATGTAAAACCGAATGATACACGATACTAGCTCCGGAAATATACGTAGACTCCTGCGGGAGGAAAGGGCAAGGTTGAGACCCCTAAAGAAGTGGCACGAGGAGGCTAAGGCAGCCGCCCGGCGGTAAAGAAGACACTGCGAGGTTCTCTCGAGCAGATGTCGCACTTATGCTGTGATAAGGTGCAAGGTAGACACTGCGATGGTCTTTTCGAGCAGATGTCGCCCCTGTACTGGAAGCAACCGCAAGTATATTTCCGGAGCGTGGTCGTAGCTCATCATTCGGTTTTTACTTTAAGATTCATCCTTTTGTCCCAGTCTCCTATCAACTTCGCCATCATGCTATTTCTTTTGTTTTCCTCGATTAATAAATGGTAACACTAATAATTCCTCATCCTTCATGTATTCAGCATAAAAAACATCCTTTACATTATCGTATCCTTGTTCTTTTAACTCATCCATTAGCCATTCCTCGGTCAAGTTTCTTTCCTGTAAGTTGTCATAAATGATTTCCCCATCATTAATTAACGTTACAGAAAGATTAGCAGGTTGAGGTGCTAGCTTCATATCCTTCCGTGTAGGCGTTTGGAAATCTGACTTTTTTAATACAGATAATGTACCATTCGTTTCTAATATAGCATACTCCACCTCTCGTAAAGTGAATACATCTTTACCACGGAGCATATGCTGCAATTGATTGATGTCTAATTTATTCTTTTTCATCACATCTCTAATTAATTTTCCTTTACGTATCACTATTTCTGGTGATCCCTCTAATAAAGGTCTTGTTGACTTGAATTTTTGGGTGATAATTTCTGTGACATATAATAAACTACCCCATAATAATAGAACATACCCAATTTGTAATATACCTGAGTTGTCATCAAATAAAGCATTCCCAACCAATTCACCAAGGATGATTGCTGAAATGAAGTCAAAGGCAGTTAGTTGTGATATTTGTGTTTTTCCTAGAATTTTTGTCAGGAGAAATAGAGCAAAGAAACCAAAAATAGTGTCCACTAGCATTTGAGAATATGAAGGCACAATTAACCGTCCCCTTTCCACTAATAGGGTTTCCCAATTGTGCTATGTAATGCGTGAAAATAATAAAACAGCTCGCCCAGCGAACTGTTTATTGCAATTCTTTTATCATTGTCACATGTGGTATTCCAGCATCCATAAATTCACCTGAAACAGTGTGGTAGCCTAATTTTTTGTAAAATTCCTCAGCATGGGTTTGGGCATTTAATTTGGCTTTGAAATAACCTTTTTCTTTAATTGTCGCTTCCATGGCTTCCATCATGGCTCTTCCAAACGATTTGCCACGGTATTCTTTTAAGATACAAATCCGTTCCAGTTTACCGTATTCTTCAACAAATCGTAATCTGCTAGCAGCAATAGGTTGTTCATCCATGAATCCAACGAAATGAATCGCTGTTTCATCGAATTCATCCAGTTCTTCTTCTGGCGGAACCTGTTGCTCCTTCACAAATACGCTTGTACGCACGTCATATGCCTGTTTCTTTTCTTCAGCTGTTTTAGCTATTTTGATGTTCATACAAGTTCCTTCCCAAATACGAATGATTCATAAACCGTCCAAGAACCATTTTCTAATTGATAAAGAAGCTGGAAGCGATCAACTACTTCTTCGAATTGGAAGCTTTTCATTTTCAATTGACCCAAAATATCCGAGTATTCATCATCTAATAATTTTTGGCCAATCGTAATATGAGGTACAAATGTATAGCGCTCGTTTTGTGGGAATTTTCCCGTATGAAGATTTTCATATAACGCTGTAAGTTCTGGTGTAGGTTCTACTTTTAAGTATATGGTGTTCGTCACAGGAACAAAAGAACTCACTTTATTAATTCGAATAGTAAAGGCTTTTGTTTTGTTAGCAACACGTTTTAGTTCTGGTATTAATTCCTCAATCATATGATCATCTGCTTCAAAAGCTTCTTTTATCGTGATATGTGGTGGAATTAATGGATAATGCGGATCATAACGCTTCCGATACGAGTTAGCTTCATCTTGAATTTTTTTGGATGGAAAA
This sequence comes from Ornithinibacillus sp. FSL M8-0202, assembly GCF_037975285.1. GTDB lineage: Bacteria > Bacillota > Bacilli > Bacillales > Amphibacillaceae > Ornithinibacillus > Ornithinibacillus massiliensis. The sequence continues at coordinate 427,208 of NZ_CP150248.1, read as the reverse complement.
ATTGCGATACCGTATTTCATGTAAAAACCTCCTATTCATTTATCCGTATGAGTACATTTGTACATTTTAATTTATACCAAAAACTGCTGTAATGAAAGTGTTTTTTTACCTATTTACAACAACCCGTAAATTAGTCAGTAAAAATGGTTTTTAAAGCATGTTTCATATCTTGTTGCCAATATTTCCAGGTGTGTTCACCATTAGGAATTTCCTTATAGTGATAAGTTAATCCTTTCTGGTCTAACAGCTCTTTTAATTTTCTATTTGGTGTAAGAAAATCTACATCGTGCTCCCTCGTCGTTTGAACACTAGTTTCTGCTAATCCAATGGTGTGGTAAATATCTAATGCCTGAATGTTAGTAGCCTTATCAACTAATGATAGTACGATATCATCGACTAGAGGTGATTGGATAATCACTTTTCCAAACGTATTCGGATACTTAATCGCCAGCAGTAATGCAAAGGTACCAGCTAACGAATCTCCCATTAACGCTCGGGCGCCTCCCATATGATAGGTAGGGAGGAAGTCGTCTAATAATGGTACAACTTCTTTCATTATAAAATGACAGTAGCTATCATATTGTTCACCAGACGGATGGTATTTGTTTAACCGATCATAGCGGTCTTTATAATGAATACCGACAAAAATAGTATTTTCAATTTCCGCCTCATCGTGCAGTTGGTCACTAACTGTTGCTACTCTTCCTAACTGATAATAGTCATTGCCGTCTTGCATGATACAGATATGATATTTATACAATGGTGAAAAAGCCTCCGGCAAATAAATCTTCAGTGTCATGGTTTCACCGAGATAACTACTATTTATTTCTCTTTCTAGCATTTTACCTTTTCTTGCCAATATATTCACCCCATAAGCATTTAACATAGCACTAGTTTATCACGAATTGCTTGCATTGTAATCTTAACTGCCGACTACTTCACGAAGCTGTCCTTTGTATAGGTTATAATAGTTTTCTTTTAAGTCTAATAATTCATTGTGATTCCCTTTTTCTAAAATAGCTCCATGCTCCAACATCACAATTTGATCTGCTTCTTGAATGGTGTTTAAGCGGTGAGCAATAATGAAGCTAGTTCTACCCTTCATTAATTCTTTCAACGCTTCCTGGATTTTTAATTCGGTGATGGTGTCAATATTACTAGTTGCTTCGTCTAGAATAAGTATAGTAGGCTCAGCGATAAAGGCTCTAGCAATAGTAAGTAATTGCTTCTGTCCTTGACTAATTCCACTGCCTTCTTGGTCTAGTATGGTGTCGTAGCCATCAGGTAATTGGACAATAAAATCATGGGCATTTGCTTTCTTCGCTGCTTCAATGACATCATCGTCAGAAGCAGTTAATCGACCATATCGTATGTTTTCCCTAATCGTATTATGGAACAGGAAGGAATCCTGTAGTACAAATGCCATATGTGAACGAAGGCTAGAGCGTTTTATATCTTTTAAATCGATACCATCAAGTGTAATACGACCATGATCATAATTATAAAAGCGAGAGATTAGGTTAATGATGGTCGTTTTACCAGCACCAGTATGACCAACAAAAGCTACGGACTGGCCAGGTTTTGCTTCAAAGCTAACATTGTCAATGATAGTTTCTTCTTCATAGCCGAAAGACACATTCTCAAACTTGAAATGGCCATGAGTACGATGTAATTCAATTGCTTTGTCTTCATCTTGTTCTTCTTCCTCTTCGTCAATTACATTAAATACACGCTCAGCACCCGCAACCGCAGAGAGAAGCAGGTTGAACTGGTTAGAGAGTTCATTTAACGGTCGAGTAAATTGTCGAGCATATTCGGTGAAAATGACAATAGTACCAACTGTTACTAGTGTAGTATTAATGGCAAGAATACCGCCAACAAGAGCAATCATCCCGAAGCTTAGAAAGTTCAGCATGTTCATTACCTTTGGGATAAATCCAGAAATGGTTAATGCCCAAAATCCTGAATGGTTCAAATCTTTATTTTTGACTTCAAACTCATTGATTACTCGTTCTTCCTGTGAATAGGTTTTAACGACGTGCTGTCCGGACACCGTTTCTTCTACATAGCCGTTTAGTTCACCAAGTCTTTTTTGCTGTAATTTATATAGTGGCCCAGTGCGTTTGGTAATCCAGCGGGTTGCAAAAAACATTACCGGAATAATGGTCATCGTAACGAGTGTTAATAATGGACTTAAGTAAAGCATGACCCCAACCGTACCTAGTAATGTTAATATACTAGAAAATACTTGAATAACAGATTGGTTTAATGTGTTATTAACATTATCGATGTCATTCGTAATACGGCTCATTAGTTCCCCATGCTGCCTTTTATCGAAGTAGGCGATTGGCAATCGGTGAAACTTATGGAACAGTTCAGATCGTAAATCATAAACCGTATTTTGAGCGATACCAATCATCCAATAATTCTGCAGGAACACGGATGAAGAATGTAATAAATAGACGAAGAGAAGACCAATTATGAGCATGCCTAAGCCTGCTACTTCCCTATCTACTATGAAATCATCAATTGCCTTCCCGACCATAAATGGTCCAAGTAGACTCATGGCAGAACTAATTAGTACCATGAAGATAACGAACCATAGCTTCGCTTTCTCACGAGCAAGGTAGGACCATATTCGCTTAATTGTACCCCATGTATTCTTTGCCCTTTTTTTCGTTACTTCTTCGGAAATATTTTCGATCGGTATTTTCTCATATTGAAAAGGATCTTTAAGCTGCTGTTTAATGGACATTCAGATACTCCTTTCCAAATTGTGATTCCACAATTTTTCGATATAACTCAGACTTTATTAGAAGTTCCTCATGCGTACCAATGTGTAGCATTTTTCCTTCGTCTAATAGTAATATTCTATCGGCATTCATTGCCGTAGATACTTTTTGCGTGATAATGAATAGTGTATTAAGATCGTCTTGAATCGCATCTAGCAACTTAGCTTCTGTAGCTAAGTCCAGTGCACTTGTACTATCATCAAGCATAAGGATTTTAGGCTTGCGAATTAGTGCTCTGGCAATCGATATACGCTGCTTTTGCCCACCAGATAGGTTTACCCCTTTTTGACCGATTTCTGTTTGGTATTGATTTGGAAGCTCCATAATCGTTTCATGAATTTGGGCATCCTGTGCTGCTTTGATAATTTGTTCTTGTGTTGCATTTTCTTTACCCCAGGATATATTGTCTATAATTGGCCCACTAAATAGTAATGGGCTTTGTGGTACATAGCCAATTGCCTTTCGTAGCGCATCTAATTTATAGAATGTGATTGGTTTATCATCAATGAAAATAGCGCCACCCGTCACGTCGTATAGTCTTGGAATCAGTTGAAATAAAGAAGATTTCCCAGAACCAGTAGCACCGATAATAGCAAGCTTTTCACCTGGTTGAACGGTAAAGGAAAGGTTGCGAATAACCGATTCTCGTGAAGTAGGATAATGGAAGCTAACATCTTTAAATTCAACTTTTCCATTGGTTACACTTTGTTCTTCTGTTGCATCTTCGGAATCAAGTAAGTCTACTTTTTCTTCTAGAACCTCACTGATTCTTTCTGCGGAAGCTTTCGTACGAGAGATAGCCATTATAATGAAAGAAAACATTGATATTGCCATCGCTACTCGCATCGCATAGTTTACAATTGCTACAACATCCCCGACCTCTGCTGTACCAGCAACAGACTGTACATTTCCAAACCAAAGAATGAAAATAATACTCAAGTTCATGACAAATAGTAAGATTGGTGTGGAAGCTTCTACAAAACGAAATGTTTTTCGGGTCGTATCGCGTAAGTTTGTATTCGAAGCTGTAAAACGATTTTCTTCATGGTCTCGTCTAAAGAAAGCTTTAATCAATCGCATGCCTGCAAGATTTTCTTGCATGACACGGTTTACATGGTCAATACTGTTCTGTACGCGGTTAAACATTTTAGAAGCAATTTTTAGTACCCATACTAAAAATACAATCAGAAGTGGTACGGTGATTAAAAAAATAACTGCTAGCTTTGGATTAACAATAAACGCCATTATTACACCGCCGATAGTGATAAGTGGTGCTTTTGCCATAATCCGTAACCCCATGAAAATCGTATTCTGAATTTGCCGAACGTCGTTTGTGAACAGGGTCATGAGATGGGAGGTTGGAAAACGATTTAAATTAGCAAAGGAGAATTCCTGTATTTTCCGGAATAGTCTTTCACGAAGGTCGTGCGCAAACCCCCAACTCACATGGGAAGAATAAAAGGAATTAATGATTCCAGAAATAAATGAGAATAATGCAAGACCAATCATAATGCTGCCCCACATTACAATATTGTTTAAATCCTGGTTGATTACGCCATCGTTAATCATTTTTCCAAGGAAAAATGGTAGTAGTAATTCGACGACAAGTTCAACGAGCATGAGTAAAAAAGCAACAATTGCGGGTAATTTATATGGTTTTAAGAAGGAAAAAACTGTTTTCACGTGAAATATGCCCCCGTTGTCGAAATTATGAATTTTTTAAATTTAAAAATATAATGCTTTTTTATTATAAAGGATAATTTGATTTAGTTCCAAGAATTTATTTCGTGTTTTGAAATAAATGGCGGAGAAGGAAAGGGGAATGGTTGTTCCGTGAATTCCTAAAATGAGAGTTGCCCATCTATTAATATGGGTGAAAGGACACCATTTCCTAATTACTGAATCTAGTGTATTTTATCATGATGAATAGTTTATCAGAAACTAGATTGTTTCTTGATAGAATGCTGTTGGTTGAGTGTAATGCAGTTATAGAAATAAAACCAACTGATGTACTAGGTGGCTGGTCCAATCGGGCAAGCCACTCTTTTAATATAAAGATAGTAGGAGGGGATTTGAAATGTCTAAAATTTATTTAGATCCAGGTCATGGTGGAACAGACCCAGGAGCGGTAGGGAACGGATTGCAAGAAAAAAATGTCAATCTAGCAATCGCCCTAAAAGTTCGCGATATTCTTAATCGTGACTATGACGGCCATAGTATTCGCATGAGTCGTACTAGTGACACTTCACGCACGCTAGCTCAGCGTACAAATGATGCAAATAGCTGGGGAGCAGATTATTTTGTATCTATCCACATTAATGCTGGTGGTGGTACTGGTTACGAAGACTATATTTATAATGGCAGTGTTTCCAGTAATACAGTCACCTACCGTGATAGGCTTCATGCGGAGATCATGCGGCAAGTGGATTTTGTAAATCGTGGAAAGAAAAGAGCAAACTTCCATGTGTTACGTGAGACCAATATGCCAGCTGTACTAACTGAAAATGGCTTTATTGATAATGCAAGTGATGCAGCTAAGCTAAAATCTGATGCTTATTTAACCCGCATTGCCCTAGGCCATGCTAATGGTATTGCTCAAGCTCTAGGATTAAGACGAAAATCGAATGGCGGTGGTCCTGGTACGTACACCGTACAATCTGGTGACACACTGTGGAGTATCGCCCAAGCCCATAATATGACAGTGCAACAATTAAAAGATTTAAATGGATTAACAGACGACACAATCTACCCAGGTCAAGTGCTAATTGTTAGTGGTGGGGCAGTATATTACACGGTTGTAGCTGGTGATACATTATGGAGTATTGCACAGCGCTATAATACTACTGTCAATGCCTTAAGGAGCTTGAATGGATTGACAAGTGATGTTATCCATCCGGGAGATCGATTGAGAGTTAGGTGAATGTGTATCTGTTATCAAATAGATCCTGTGTAGAAATCTCTGTAGGGTAAATTAATAAAACAAAGCGATTCCCAATTCGTTTAGGAATCGCTTTGTTTGAAGTGATGATTCCGATTGGGCTCGAACCAACGACCTCCACCCTGTCAAGGTGGCGCTCTCCCAGCTGAGCTACGGAATCATAAGCTTTATTGAATAATTATATGGATTCTATCTTTACATGTCAATAAGAAAATGGCTCGACTTAGGTTTGTTATCTTGATGTTAATTAAATCGCGCGACAAGAATGGATTTTCGCGCGAGAAAAAGGAAAATTCGCGCGTAATCTGATAGAATTGCTCCAGATTAATAGAATATCGCGCTATAAATCAGATGTGGCGCGATTATTGTGATGTTCGCGCGTTATGAAGTAAACCTGGCGCGATTTCTTACGTTTCCCGCGCGAATTTAGACTCCTCTACGCGACCTCATAATGTAAGTCCAGCCTATAACTTAATAAATAGATCTACTGCTCTACCATTGCCATAAAACTAGCAATATACTAAAATGAACTTTTATGACATCAGTGGAAAGGAATTTTTACGTGGAACGAAAAATAGGGTTTATTGGTAGTGGGAAAATGGCAGAGGCGATTATCGGGGGTATTGTGAATTCCGAGTTTGTGCTACCGGAGAATATTTATGCATCCAATCGTACTATGCCAAAATTATTAGATTTAAACGTAACGTATGGAATAAACGTTGCGGAAAATAACCAAGATGTTCTGAACAAGAGTGATATTGTTTTTCTTTCAGTTACACCTGATAAATATCCTCTAGTAATAGATGAAATAAAGGATGTCGTGCAAGAAGAGACAATTGTGATTATCATTGCTGCTGGACAAACGATTGCCCAAACTGAGGAACAATTTAATCGCAATATAAAGTTAGTTAAAGCAATGCCAAATACACCTGTACTAGTCGGCGAAGGGTTAACCGCTATTAGTTTTAACCAACTTGTTACACCTGAAGAGCAAATTGAGGTAACACGGTTATTTGAATGCTTTGGTAAAGCAGAGATTATAGATGAAAGTCTAATGGATACTGCTAGTGCGGTAGGTGGGTCATCTCCAGCGTTTGGATATATGTTTATCGAAGCATTAGCAGATGCGGCAGTTGTAAATGGGATGCCACGTGATAAAGCATACCGAATAGCTGCACAAGCACTTTTAGGATCAGCGAAAATGGTATTAGAAACAAATGAACACCCAGGTAAACTAAAAGATGATGTTTGTTCACCAGGTGGTACAACAATTCAGTCTGTAGCTGCTTTGGAAGAACATGGGTTTCGTTCAGCTATCATACAAGCGGTGCAAGCCAATATAAATAAAATGCGATAATTGAAAAAGGAAGAATCCATGGAGTTGTATATCTAACTATTAGTTGGTGCTATTCATATGGATTCTTCTCTTTTTTGCTCATATGTAGTTACTGGCAAAAAAGAGAATAATATCAACTTCTATTTTTCTCGAAGAAGTGCTCGAACTTGCTTTCCAATATATAATTTTATAGAATCATTAACCCTCAAAACACCAGATGAAATAAGTCCAATTCACAGTATTCCTCCATCATTATGCAGCTTTTCCCCAGTGAATTTCTGTTGAATAAAACCTAAAATTTAGCTCGATTCTACATTTAAAGAGAGTGTTAAATAGTTGGTAATTACTTCAGCTATTTTGCAAAGAAATTAATCCGAACCGATAAATAATTCTAAAAAATGTGGTAATATTATAGTAAATACTTACTAAACGTAGCATATTCCGTAAAGGAGAGTAATGTAATGGTAAGAATGAGTCTGGAGTTAGTTCGGATAATGTTTCTTTTGGCCTTCTTTGAAGTGATAGGTGGTTATATTATAAGAAGTATTTATGCAACATTTGAAATTTCATCAGATTATATGCTATTTGGATTCATAGGGATACTCGTTCTGTTTTTTGTATTGTATCGGAATAAGTTGCAATTTTCAGGTTGGTATAATGGGATGAGGAGAAATAAGTTATCAAAAGCGATGACCAATGGGGTCATTATGGCAGCTGTTTTTTTAATGATCGCTCCATTTATTTTAACTTGGTTAAATTATCATATTTCGTGATAGGAGATAGAGAGTGAAAACACCATACGTTCAAAAATTGTTAGTAGGTAAAGTGAAGCGAGTCGGTAATCCGGATGCCACAAATCCATTAGAGAAAGCATGGGAGAGCGGCATGTTTAAAGCGAGTACAGAAATGCCTGTTTGGTTAAGTAAATCCGGGTTAAAAGGTGATGAAGTAGCGGATAAGAAAAATCATGGGGGACAAGAGAAGGCGATTTTTGCATATCCAGTAAGTCACTATGATTATTGGCAAAATGAACAACAAATAGAAGGTATCCATATAGGTGGTATGGGGGAAAATCTAGCAGTGGCTGATATGGATGAATACACGGTTTGTATTGGTGATACATATCAATTTGGTGAGGCGGTCATACAAGTTTCTCAACCTAGAAAACCTTGCTGGAAGCCAGCTCGTCGCCATCGAACAATGGACCTGGCAATGCGTATACAGAAAACGGGAAGGACAGGCTGGTATTTTCGCGTATTGCAAGAGGGGGTCGTTAAAGCAGGAGCAGAGCTAGCCTTGTTAGAACGACCATTTATAGAATGGTCCATTGCCAATTGTAATGAAGTCATGTATGAAAAAAAGAATGATCTGGAGCTAGTGGAAAAGCTAGTAAGTTGCCATCTATTAGCTGATAGTTGGAAGCAGCCTTTAGTGAAGCGTTTGGAAGGAAAAGCTTCCTCTGGAACCGATTGATACGTATAGTCAAATATAAATGAATAAATAGGTAGAACACTAGAAATGAAATCGTACAGAAATATAGTTGGCTGTACGATTTTCTATTTTATACCAATAGCTTGTTGAAGGGGAGTAGGAAAATGGGAATAAGAAATTCAGCAAAAGCAATTATTATGGAAGAAAATAAACTATTAACTATAAAAAAAGAAGATAAAGATGGCTACTATTATTTACTTCCTGGTGGCGGACAAGAACATGGGGAAACACTTCATGAAGCTGTAAAACGAGAGTGTGTGGAGGAAGTTAATGCAGATGTTGATGTTGGTAGCCTGTTATTTATTCGGGAATATATTGGGAATAATCATGAACATGCCGACTTTGATGCAGATGTACATCAAATCGAGTATATGTTTTTATGTAGCGTGACAGGTAGTAGAGATCTGGGGAATGGAATAGTGCCAGATGAGGGGCAAATTTCAGTGGAATGGTTGCCATTGGAAGCGTTAATGCAATATAGGCTCTATCCGCAAACTATGAGAGAGAAGCTCATAGACTATACAAAAGGAGTAGAATTTCCAGTTTATTTAGGAGATATAAATTAAGGGGTGAAGGAGTGTGTTATTCATTGGTGCAAGCTATCTTTTTTGACCTGTATGAGACGCTTATCACGGAATGGGAAAATAATCAAAAGAAGGCCTCCTATTCTGTAGAAGTATTGGGAATTGATGAAGATGTATATAAAAAGGAATGGGTATTAAGAAGAGAAAGACGTATGAATGGTACATTTACAAATCACCAAAGTGTATTAAGAGATATTTTGCAATCATGTGGGAAACCAGTCGATGAGAACGCTATCGAAGAAGTGCATAAACTTAGAGTAGCTTGTAAGTTAGTACCTTTTCAAAAGATAGATGATACTATCCTTCAACTTTTACAAAAACTTAAAGAAAAGCAAATTAAAATTGGTTTGATTAGTAATTGTACAGAAGAGGAAGTTATTGGATTTCACCAGTCTAAGCTAGTACCGTTTTTTGACGATGTTATATTTTCCTACAAAGTAAAGGATGCTAAGCCAAATAGAGGGATTTACGAATTAGCTTGTAAACGTTTAAGTGTTACCCCTGAGGAGGCCGGGTTCGTTGGAGATGGAGGATCAAATGAGTTGCAAGGTGCGTCTGAAATAGGCATGAAGTCGTATCAGGAAACTTGGTTTCTACCGTTACATATAAGTATGAAGAACAATACTTTTCCTAAATTAGAAACGCCAAGTCAGTTGCTGGATTTATTGGACCAAAAAAACATGGAGGATGATTGTAACGTGATAAGATTACCTGATCCTACTAATCATCCGGACTGGATTAATCCTCATTCGCTTGAATGGTATAAACAACTTGGTGAACAATATGGGGTTTATCATTATCCGTGGAAATCGTTAATAGAAGCTCCAAACGGTGAAACCATCTTTGATGAAGAAGTGTTACAGTTGGTGAAAAATAAGAAGGTACTGGATGTTGGCTGTGGTCATGGACATTTTACAAAGAAATGTAGTATGCATGCCAAGGAGATAATTGGATTTGATGTAACGGATCAATTTATTTCAGCTGATAATTTACATAAGAAGCGTAATGTTTCATTTGTAGTTGGAAACACCAAGAATGGACTTCCATTCGATACGAATAGTTTTGATTGCGCATACATTCGTAAAGGGCCAACCTCCGCCTATACACGATTAGCCGACATAGTAAAAAATGGTGGAAGAGTAGTAGGCCTACATCCTGGAGATTCGTCAGGGCAAGAGTTAATACAGTGGTTCCCGAACTTATTTAAGCAGGGGAAAGTAACTATTAAGGATGTTCTAGAAGAAAGATTAGCAAAAAGTAATTTTACAGAGGCAAGCATAGAAGAGATAAATACTATTGAATATATAGAATCACCTATAGATGTAATAAAAATGCGCTGCTTCGGTCAAAAGAACACTATATTTTTACAACTGAGCAATGAACATTTCGAGGAGATTAGTAGAATATTTGATGATAATGCTACTAGTAAAGGGCTACCTGTTACCTTCTCACGGTATATTGTTCGGGCAATAGTTTAATAGATAAGGGGGGAGAAGATGGAAAAGCCTTTTCATCATTTAGCTAGAGGTATCTTAATAAAAGATAATAAATTATTAGTTGGAAAAGCGAAAGGATATCAGAATACTTTTTTACCAGGAGGACATATTGAATTCGGAGAAAGTGCAAAGGATGCATTAGTAAGGGAGATAAGGGAAGAACTGGGGATGCGATGTACAGTGGGAGAATTCCTTGGTTTAGTAGAGCATAAGTGGATGAATCAAGGTATATTGAATTGTGAAATAAACCAGCTGTTTAACATTGAGATGGAGGACTTAGCAATGGAAAATCCTCAACGGAGGGGTGGCTTATGAAGCAAGATCAACAACAATTTATCACCGATGTTTATCACTTTATGTGTGAAATGATTATAGTAAGTATCTTACTTCTCTTACCAATACATTATTATTACCATTGGGTTCCAGCTTGGAGTATGTTGGTAGTCATTGCCCTCCTTTGTATACTTTTCGTGGTTTTAGAAAAGCAAGATTTAAACCATAGCTATTATTATTTCACCTTACTTCTATTAATTCCAACTTTTCTATATTTTCGATATCCTCTTTTACTTAGCGTGTTCATTTCTTGTATCGTTTTATGGAGATACTTTCGTATACGTCACGTTTTAGTAATAGGGAGGGAAGCGGCTTATCTATTATTAACGCCTACACTTTCAATTGTAGTATTTCTAATTACGAATAACCTTTATTCCATTATGGGATTGTTTCTCCAGTTACTTGTAATAATCATTGGTTTTATGTGCAGTAACATATCGGTATTGGAGAGAAGCGAGAGGACTTTGCTTTATTATAAAGGGGTTATATATTTATTACTATTGATGAGTTGTGGAGGTATGATTGCATATTGGATTAGTTCGCAAACGTATCTAGTGAAAATTTGGGACTCTACTATATACTTCTTATTTTCCCTAATTGGCAGAGTTCTATTCCTTGTACCATTTATGGAAAACAATAATAATGAAGATGAAATCGACATAGGAACAGGTATAGAGTCATTAGAAAACGTGTCAACGGAGTTACCTATAGTTTCATTCATCTTAGGTGGATATATGGGTATTGGTGTCATTCTTGCGATTTTTGGGCTTATCATGATCATTCTAATATTTAAAGGAGATAAATCATCAAAAGCTGGTATAAAAGGAATTACCATTGCTTCAGGTAAACATCGTGGTGATGTACATTTTCCTGAAGAACAAAAAGGTTTACTAACTTGGTGGAAAATCAGTAAAAAACACCCAGTCCGAATCTTGGTTCATAAGTTTGAACGAAAAGCAATTAAGCATCAGCTGGGAAGAAAGACCACGGAAACAATTGATGAATGGTTGAAACGGATTGGTTTGAACGTTGATGTGCACGTGTATCAAAAAGTACGTTATGGAGAAATGGAAGTATCGAAACAAGAGGTGGAGGTATTACGACGTGAGATAGAAAGATTTAAAGAATTACTAAAAAAGTAGATGGAAAAGGTACTATATAATTGTTTAACGGTGTAAACATAGCTTATTGAGGTGGTAATGATGACTACTGGTATGTTAATCTTTATCGTGGTGATGGGTTGGATACTAATTATACATGGTGGAATGACCTATTTAATTGTTAAGAAGAAGGAATATAGTTTAATATCAGGTTTTTATAATCGTCCAAAGGAAGAACAGGAGTATTTAATAGAAAATGGTTATATAGAAAAACTTGGGAAGATATTCGTGTACTCGTTTTATATACTCCTATTAGCTATATTGCTAACGGTTTTTCGTGTTCCATATGGTCCATTAATTGGATTTAGTTTATTTACCGTTTTCTTACTAGGTGGGTTAATATATCTTCAAAAGTATGAGCTCCCCCATAAAAGGAAAAAATCGCTTTGGATTATTGTCGTTATATCAACTATAACGGTAGGAATTATCGCTGTAGGAGTATTTATCGGAAGTACAAATAACGATATCATCATAGAAAACGAAAAATTCATTATTTCCGGTATGTACGGAGATGAATGGGCTATTGATGACATTGCTAAGGTGGAATTACTAGATGAGCTTCCCGCGGTTTTGAAGCGGACAAACGGTTATTCTTCTGAAAATGTTCGGAAAGGACAGTTTAAGCTGGAGGATCCATATGGACAAGGGAAGTTATTCGTAGCCGGCAAGGAAGGTCCTTTCCTATATATTGCCTTTGATGATAGTTATGTTATTTTGAATCGGGAGAGTAAGCAAGAAACAGTAGATATTTATGAAAAACTAATACAGGAACAATAGGTTGTCAAGTTCATGCTAGAAATGGAGAAATGTCATGAAGGTAGCATTTGTAACAGGAGCCAATGGTGGCTTTGGAAAGCTTATCATTATAGAGCTATTAAAGGCAGGGTATCGTGTAATTGGAGCAATGAGAAATCAAGCTAATCAAAAAGAAATAATGGATATGGCTAGAGAAATTAATTTAAACCAACAGTTAGAAATAGTCGAGATGGACGTGACAGATGAGGAAAGAATTAAAGAAGTAAGCAAATGGATATCGGATCACTTCGGTCAGCTCGATGTTCTTATTAATAATGCAGGATACTCACAGGGCGGATTTACTTCTGATTTAACGATGGAGGAATGGGAAAATCAATATGATACGAATGTAATGGGTGTTATTCGAACGACATTCCACTTATTGTCCTTATTGAGAAAGTCAACACAAGGAAAAATAATTAATATGAGTAGTGTTAGTGGATATTTTGGATTTCCTGGAATGGGTCCTTATTGCTCTTCAAAATTCGCTTTAGAAGGTTATAGTGAAAGCTTGCGTATGGAACTTCTTCCAATGCGTATCTATGTATCTCTAGTAGAGCCTGCTTCATTTAAAACGGGTATTTGGGAGAAGGGATTAGAAGTAGGGGAGAGAATTGGTAATGATACGATAAAGAAAAATGCTTATGCATTTGCCAAACAATCCTATCAAAATGCAGGGGATCCAATAGAAGTAGCCAAGCTAGTACGGAGAATTTGTGAAGCAAATCGTCCAAAATTTCGCTACCAGGTTGGAAAAGGTGCAAAATCGCTATGGTTGATGAAGAAGTTTATTCCATGGACATGGATTGAGAAGACGGTAATGAGAAAGCTTAATAGATAAAAAGTCGCAGTGATGATGATATCCTGCGACTTTTGAATACGAAAAATTGTAAAGAGATCTATTTCACCTCATACTGTCCCATCATCCCAGCATCTTCATGTTCCAGAATGTGGCAATGGTACATAAAAATCCCTTTGTAGTTGAAGGTTGTAATAATTCGCACCGTTTCACCTGGTTCTACCAAAATCGTGTCTTTCCAGCCGGTTTCATTTGCTGGAGGTGGGTTCCCATCACGGTCGATGACCTGGAATTGGACACCATGTAAATGGAATGGATGTGCCATACCACCCTGTACTCCGGTACGTTTATTACTTACTTCCCAAATTTCCGTATCGTTTAAATTTACAACTTCATCAATGACGCCCATATCCATTGATTTATCATTAATGGTTAGGGTCGATCCTACACCAGCCATAACCATTTCCCTGGTCACTACTGCATCAGCAGGATCAATATTATCAATCTCAGTTAATTGCTCTGGGATTGGATACGCTTCTGATTCTGTATCCGTTACGGTGAACTTCATAACTTCTACTTCATCTTCTGAAATCGTTTTTCCTAGTTCAGAGACTGTATCTATTAGCGTAATTTCATCACCAGTCTCAAATGCAGAAAAATCTACTAATATTTCAGCACGCTCAGCAGGACTCAAGGTTAAGGAAGTCATTTCTACTGGCTTTTCTAAGAAACCACCATCACTAGCAATTTGGTAAAATTCTTGCCCATTATGAAGCTCAAAATGATAGGTTCGACCATTGGAACCATTGAGAAGGCGTAAACGAACCATTCCTTTTGGAACCTCTAAGTAAGGAGATATTGCGCCATTGACAAGGTAAGCATTTCCATATAGACCCATCATCATGTCATTCATTCCTGGGTCATACTGCATATTGCCACTAGCATCTAATTGCTTATCTTGAATAATTATTGGGAAATCATTTACCCCATAATCTTTAGGGATTGGAAGACTGTCCGATACGGCATCTTCAATGATAAATAACCCTGCTAGTCCTTCATAAACTTGTTTTGCTGTTGCGTGCATCATATGCGGATGATACCAGAGTGTTGCTGCTGGTTGTTCAATCGTGAATTCCGGTTCCCATGTCTCCCCAGGGTTAATCCCTGAATGTGGACCACCGTCATTTTCCCCATCCACACGGAGCCCGTGCCAGTGAAGCGTAGTTGCTTCTCGTAAGTCATTCTTCATGACTACTTTAACACGATCTCCTTCATGAACTTTAATAACAGGTCCAAGAATGTTTCCATTGTATCCTAAGGTTTCAGACTCAATCCCATCAAGGATTTCCGTCACACCGTGCTGTGCGGTTAGATGGAATTCCGCTAAGTTCGGATCTGGATTGACATCCTCCAATAATGGGGGGATAGGTAAAGGCTTTGATTCTACTAAATTAGATAAATCATTTGGATTAGATGAAGATGTATCATCTTTCGATAGGTACAGAAGAAGTAAGGTAACACCAATCACTACTATCACGATTGCTGCTATGTAAACATAAGCTTTTTTCATTACAAAAATTCTCCAATCTTATCTATTAATGGATAGAGTACATGAGATTCAAACGTTGGGCGAAATAATAAAAGATGCTCGATAAACATAAAAATACGCGCGATACATACTAGAAGTCGCTCGAAAATACGTAAAACAAGCGTGAACCAGAGTAATAGTCGCCCGAGCAGAACTAATGCGAGCGCCCAAAAAAGAAATCGTGCACCATCTATAGAAACGCTTTCTTATAATAATGTTGGATAGAACTTAAAAAGAAATCACCTTCTATTTTAACTGGTAGAAAGGTATTTTTCGACTATAATCGTAAAATTGATTACCAATTTCCTAAGTGAAAGAAGTAACGGTTTATATTTTGTGACAAGTTCGTGAATTGGTGTTTAGCTGTGACATATGTCACAGCTAATAATAGATTGATTAGTTATGATAAGGGTGTAAGAAGAATTGCGCTTAGGAGGAATTAAAAATGAATAAAAGATTATTAATGGCATTACTATTTTCTTTGATCTTAGTTTTAACAGCATGTGGAGGAGGGGATACAGATTCTAAAGAAGATGATGCATCAACAGACTCATCCCAAAGTACGGAAGCAAATATTCCAGATGCAAATAATGAAGTAAATCTAGTAGCAACCAATTTTAGCCTAGGTCAAGATGTATACACTGTAAAAGCAGGTGAAGAAGTAAAGGTTACCCTTACAAATGAAGAAGGTCATCACGGAATTTCTATTGATGAATTTGACGTTGAAATCCAAGGTGATGGGGAAGCAACATTTACACCAACTGAACCAGGAGAATATAAAATATATTGTAATATTATGTGTGGAACCGGCCATGATGAGATGGTAGCAACATTAATAGTACAATAATATCGTATTGTAGTTTTAGTAAAGAACACCCTAAACAGGATTAGAGTACCTGTATAGGGTGTTCCTTGTTCTTTTTCGATAAAACAAGTTAGAAGGGAAATTGTTTCGACATAACATGTTCACAGACTATGCTTCCTACGTAGATTCAATCATTAAGTATAGAATGTTAAGTCATTGATTGAAGTTGAAGATTAATAGAAAAATCAAACAAAAAAAGGTGAAATACTATCACAGTAGTTCCCACCTTTTCATCCTTCTTATTTTGCTTCAAATTGAAGAAGGGATAAGCCACTTACGCGTAGCTTTTGTCCCTCTATTAATTGAATGTCAACCTTAGAAGAAGCGTCTAGAAACTCAAAAACTCTTGGTGACTTTCCTTCCTCATAAACATGTAAATCTCCAAACCCATACTCGGGGGCATAAACGGAATATTCTCCTGCTTCAATATCTTTTCCAACTTCCCAAATACCTGCGGAAAGCTGATTCGAAAATTGTGTATCGACAGGGGTGATTATTGCCTCATTTATGCCATCTAGATGAACCGAATGCGAGCCATTTAAGTCTACCGTAACACTCTCAACCCCATACCAGGAATCAAAAACTTCACTAACCAAAAGTACATTGTTTTGATCATAAACCAGTACCCTTCCAGATTGAGGAGCCATCACTTCCGACCATAATGGAGCAATCGAATATCTTCCTTCCTTAGGAATAATGTCTGGCATATCTTTTACGACCGGGCTAATGATACTTTCTTCTGCTTCAGCATTACTACGGTCAATTGTATCGTAGATAGTATCACTAACTTCTCCAATAATTTCATCTTTTTCTTTATCGATGATTTCGTTATTTTCCTGATACCGTAATACCTTCTCCGAGGGTTGTTCACTACAGCCTACTAAAACGAATAAACAAGTTATAAAACAGAGGAAAAGCATTCGTTTCATTATATTTCCCTCCTAAAATTCATGGTAGTATTTTTCATAGTATTCAGCAGTTCCAAGTGGTCCTATTGAAAGTTCTTTTCCTTTATAGGCAGACAGTTTTATAACCCATTCCTTCTGTTCTTCTTCCGTCATATTTTTAATTGGAATACAACATAGATGATTCGCGATAAAAAGATGATCCTCGGGTAATGTATAAGCTAAATTTTCATATTGATCAGGTGTTAAGTCGACTTTCAAGTATTCATCTGTAGTATCAGTTAAGACTTGTTGATGAATGATATCTCCACCCTTTAAATATAGGACACGGTCCGCATATAAATCGAGATTGGAAAGTAAATGGGAGGCAACAAAAATCAGCTTACCTTCTTGCTTCATATGCATTAATTTTTTGGATATGAGTGATACATTCGCCACGTCCAGCCCGTTCATCACCTCATCCATAAGCATGATTGGGGTATCCGCTGCAGCAATCATGGCAAAGCATAATCGTTGTCTCATTCCTAAAGAATAGGTTTTTACTTTCTTTTTAACATAACTCTCCATTTGTAGTTGTTCATAAATCTCTTTGACATGCTTCGTTGTACCTTTCCACATATTGGCATACAGCTTCATGTGATCAACACCAGATAATTCTTCAAATAAATCTCCCTGGTCCGGAAATGTAGCCAATTGTTTATGAATAGCTATTTCTTTTCCTTCCGTCTTGTATTGGAGATCTCCGTTAAACGTAACATTCCCCTTATTTGGTTTTAAGAAGTTTGATATGACATTAAATAGGGTTGTTTTACCCGTACCGTTTGGAGCAACAAGTCCAATAATTTCTCCACTCTTGGCTTCTAGTGAAAGGTTCTCTAATACTACTTTGTCTTTATATTTAACTGTGATATTTTCCAGTTTTAACATGTCAATCCTCTTTTCTATTGCCGTTTTTAAGGCGATCTTTTTAAATAAATGATTAGAATGCTTTTTCTAAAGGCATGTTTTTTGGCACGCGATGATAGGCAAACTTATTAATAGCATAAATAATGCCAATGATTACGATTGTTATGATTCCTAAGATGGCCATTGCATTCCAGTAATCAATGAAACTATTACCTAATTCCGTGGCAAGGTCACCGGAGAGAACCTTGTACATATCGATGAATTTTATCGGATGTAAGAAGCTTGCTTTCAATCCTGCTGCCATTGCAATATCAGGTAGGATAAATATCCCTATCCCAATAAGTATATTAGCGAATGCATTCTTGAATAGCATATTTAGTAAAATGGATAATGATAATAGTAACAATGTAATTAAGGCAAGGCCTAAAAACATATACAGGAGATATTGACCAGTAGATAAAGCGATATAATTCCCATTCTTATAAACTAATATCGGAAAAGAAAAATCTCCTGCTTCAAATTTTCTAAACACATAGATTGCTCCGAAAGAAAATCCTACTAGTAAAAACGTATAAATATGAACGAAATGGATCATGATTTTACTTGTAACTTTACCTATAAACGATAAAGGAAAACCTTTCATGACGGATTGATGATTTCTTTCATATAGGAGCATTTCACTTCCGCTGATTAGAACAATTACAAGAAATAATAGTCCCGAGAACATAGAAAGGACATTTGTAATATAATGATTCGTTGAATAAGAGTCAGGCTCAATAGGTAGATCATTGTCTTTAATATAATGTAATAATGCATCCTCTTTTAAAATATCTTCCTTAGGTACAATTAAATGATTAGGAATTCCAGCATTCCCTAGATCATGTACTGCAAGCCGTAGCTGGTTAATTTCTAATCCATTTTCTATATATTGTTCACTATCATGACCGCTTCCAATAAACCACACTTGCATACCTAATAGTGATTGGATTTGCGTGTGATAATTGTACACTTCTGCAACCTCAGGCAGATCATGACGCAAAAGATCAAGGTGCTCGAAGACTGCATAGGATGTTTGTGTTTCTGTTCTTTTCTGATTATCTAATGGTTCTGGCTGATCTTGACTATAGTACATAAAGAATAAAACGAAAAAGGCAAGAAGGAATGCAGCTATAAACCAACTTTTTCGGTTCTGTAATAATAATTTTGTTTCAAAGAGGGTAAACTTCCAAAACATATCGACTATCCTTTCTGACTAATGACATCATGCCGCTTTGCGGTAAAAACGACGTTTGCTTACTATTCGAGATACTACAAAAAGACTAATTTCTAAGAATAGAATTGTACATAGTAACACTAGAATACCTTTTTCATACGTAATGGATTCCAAATGTACTAAATAGTATTTTTCACCTGAGATGACTCTGCCAAAGTCAAAATACGTCAGTGGCAGATTACTTATTTCAATGCCAAAAAGCTCTGTTAATGTTCTAGAGTAATAGATTCTTTCAGTGAACAAGATGAGCGTACTAACCATTAAAACAATCCATGCATTTTTAAAAAGTAGACTAAGTAGTGCATTTAACCGGATAAATAGGTATATAAGTATCGGTATAATTCCAAGTGCTAGTAGTAGGAACTTGGCAATTGAAATCGAATCAAACTCGCTAAACCGATAACCGAAGTATTCATCCGGTTCAGAACTAGGTAGCGTAATTGGAACAGATAATTTAAAAGAGCCAAATCCACTTTGAATAGAAATTATCACTGCTGCTAAAAGTAATAATCCGAATAAAATTAATAATGTATAACCAAACGCTACAGCTGATTTAACATTGATTAAACGATACCAACCAATAGGTAAACCTTGCAGTATAGTTCGGTGCTGCCTATCCTTCGCTAACATGTCACTACTAAAATAGATAGCACAAAATAGCACAATAAATGCGGTTGTACCAAGAAGAAAATTGGTAATAGTTTGTAATGCGGTCTTTTGCTCAATCATCTCATAGGTAATCGGAATATTTGCATCTAGATAACCTTGGTAACGAAGGTCTGTTAAACTATAATTGCGGCTATCATCTAGTCCTGGATAAGGGGCATCCCCGATTAACATCCAATCTCTGCTAGCACTAGTGGTATTATAATCAAAGCCTTTCATTCTTAATTGGACAAAGCGATTAAAGTTCTTATCTTCAAAGGCATTTACCATTCTGGATTGGACTTTTAAAGAATACATATTGCTTGCAAACGGGGATCCTGTCATTTCACCATAGCCTGTACCTCCCCGATTAATCATTCCTTGGGTTACGGCTTCTAAGTTACTAATCTCCTTTTTCATTTCCTCTGCATCAAAAGAATCAGGAGTTTCTTGCATTGGTAGAATTAAAAGTGCGTAGGTCAATATTAAACTGACAAGCGCGATTATAAATAGTATGTTCTTTTTGTTTCTCAACATCATTTTGAATTCGTGAACCATCATTGATTTAGTCATTATTGATTACTCCTTTTAATGCGCTTAACATCGGATTGTCCTATTTTTATGTAGAATTAGAATTTTAAAAAAATATCCTTGAATCTAATATTAAAAGCAATGGATTGAAAATGCAAATAAAAATTTAATAAATTTGTAATATTATAGGAATATTATGTAAGTAAATGTGTTGGTATTCATTAAAGCTAGGAGAAATAAAAAAGCCTACCTATAATGGTAGACATTTCTATATTTGCTGGAGACTAATGAATTAATTAATATTACATATATCAAGTGGACAGTTTTCGCAGCCAATCTCCATTTTTAGGTAGTCCATATCTTTTATGAAGATTTTCCCTGACTTATCCATAGAAATTACATTTAGCTGTCGTAGCGTAACAAGCATTCTATTAATACTTTCTCGAGTAGCGGCGCAGAAGTTAGCTAATTCTTGGTTAGTAAGTGCGACATCAATTAATACTCCATCATCGTGCTTTAATCCATAGCTGTTTGCTAAGCGAATTAAAGTAGAGTATAGTGCCCCTTTTTTCCCATTTAATAGTAGGTCTCTCATTTTGGATTGAAACTTACGCATTTGTGTGCTTGACCATTTCATATATTCAAAGGTTAGTTCGCTATTAGATAATAAAGCATTTTCTAATTCGTCTTTCCGAATTACTTCTACTTCACCAGAGGTTAGTACCTTACCATTTAGTAAATATTTAGGGTCATCACTAAAAAGGGATAGTTCACCGACCATATCACCATGATTACAAATACGCAGAATTAGTTCCTTCCCATCAGTAGTTAGTTTAGAAACCTGTAATAGTCCAGATTTAATAATAAATATTTCATTTGCTTGTAACCCTTCATGGAATAAAAATGTGTTTTTAGAGATTTTTTTCGTCGTACTAATGGAGTCTAATAGATTTCTTAAATCTTTTGAAACGGATAAATGTTTATCGGTTTTTGAATTCAACATGAGACTAGAAATCATCAAAAACATCCCCTTAATAAAGATGTGGTAAATCACATCTTTAGTGTAGCACTAAATGTATTGCTGCTATTCCGAAACTCGTTACGATATTGTGAAAAAGCACATCGTATTTTAAGGTATATCCATTATTAGTTGTGTATTATCAGAATTCTGTTACTATTTTACTGTAGGGGTGAGGGAATGAACTATAATATATACTTAGTTAGACATGCACATTCAATTTATACGCCAGATGAATTACATAGACCGTTGTCAGAAAGAGGGGAAACGGACGCAAAAAGGGTTACACAAATACTAAAGGAAGAACATATCGATTATGTTTATTCCAGTCCTTATAAAAGAGCAATTCAAACGGTACAAGGAGTTGCAGATTTTTTACGTGTAAACGTATTGATAGAAGATCGTTTTAAAGAACGAAGGTTAGCAGAAAAACCAGTAGCTGATTTTACGCAAGCGATAACAAAGGTTTGGGAGAATGACAGCTTCTTTTTTAAAGGCGGTGAGTCAAATGAAATGGCTCAGCAAAGAGGGATACAAGGTCTAATGAAGGTTATAGAAGAGCATCCGGGAAAAAATATCGTAATTGGTACACATGGCAATATAATGGTATTGATGATGAATTATTTTGATGAAGCATATGATTTTCAGTTTTGGCAAGTGCTGGACATGCCTGATATATACAAACTAACATTTACTAATTCTAGGTTAATAGAGGTAACAAGATTATGGAAATAGGGCAGGTGTTAAGGTGAATCGAATAGTCGTTATCGGTTCTGGTGGATCAGGAAAATCGACATTAGCCCGCCGGTTAGGGCAGGTTCTTGAATTAAAGGTTTACCACTTAGATACGCTTTTTTGGAGGCCTGGCTGGATTGGTACTTCAAAAGAGGAACAACAAGAAGTGCAACAAAGAATAGTGGAGCAAGAGAAATGGATTATCGACGGAAATTATGGTGGAACATTGGACATAAGGTTCAACAAGGCTGACACGATTATTTTTTTAAATATTTCAAGATATATTTGTATCCTTCGCGTGCTTAAAAGAAGACTGCAATATGCTAAGACATCCCGTCCTGATATGGCAGAAGGATGTGATGAAAAGTTAAGCATCGATTTTCTGAAATGGGTTTGGAAATATCCAAAGGATAAACGGCCAATGATTTTGGATAAATTAAACAAATTATCAGGAGAGAAAAAAGTCATCATTCTCTCCACACCAAAGGATGTAAAGAATTTTATAGATCAAATGGAGATGGAGAAACAAAATGGAAATCAGAATTTATCAACCATCCGATGAACAAGGTTGGGTGAGGTGTCGTGTGCTTTCATTCTTGGACACCGCCTATTTTGATAATGTTTTAAAGGAAAAAGAACAGTATGAAAATCCTGCTATTGAGCTAGTAGCAATAGAAGACGGTCAAATAGTCGGATTATTAGATATCGAATACGAATTACAAGAGGGGACAGTTTGTTCCCGGGGGACCGGATTAGGAGGGATGATATGGCATATTGCTGTTCATCCAGATTATCGTAGAAGGGCGATTGCTTCCGAGCTTCTACGGAAAGGAGAAGAATTAGCAAGGAAGGAGAAGTTAAATCGATTGGAGGCCTGGACAAGGGATGATCAGTGGGTCCATACCTGGTACGAGAAGAATGGGTTCCAACAAGTTGATTCCTATTTACATGTATATCTAGAAGGAGAGACAGAGTTAAAAGGGAACATTTCGAGTACCCTTCCGAAGTTATACCCAGTTCAAAGCTTCGCACATTATGGAGGCAATCAAAAGGATAATATAAAAAAGCGCTTCAAGCGGGTCCATGACTGTATCTGCTTTGAAAAAATATTGTAATAAAATTGGGAGGTTAATTTCTGTAAGCTATGATCCAAATAAAAAAAGCAAATACAACCCATGTTTCAGGAATTGTAAAAGTATGTACGGAAGCTAATTGGGCTACCTATCATAACATATATTCGAAGGAATATATCGAGTCAATCATTGCTACGTATTATCATAATGAACGGATTTTAGAAGAAGTTTCGAGCTCATCTAAGGATTGGGGCGGATATTTTGTTGCCTTAGATCAAGATGAAGTAGTTGGTGTTACTGGTGGAGGTATGATTAGTGATTTGGATGCAGAGGTTTATGTATTGTACTTAGACCCTCATCGAAGGAATGAGGGTATTGGAAGTCTGCTACTAAATGCTGTTACAGAACAACAAAAAGAGTTTGGCGCGAGAGTTCAGTGGGTGTCTGTCCAAAAGGGGAATATGAAAGCAATACCTTTCTATGAAGCAAAAGGATTTAAAGTAATAACAGAAGAAGAGTCGGATGGATACCAATCACTACGTTATTCACGACAAATATAATGAGGAGAAATTAAATGGATCATTTTATTAAACGAGTTGGAACAACATATATACCAGTCCGGGATCCAGAACAGGCTTCAAAATGGTATCAAGCTAAACTTGGTGCAAAAGAAAACTATTGTGATGAAAATAAGTCAATATTAGACTTTGCAAATCAAAGTTTTTTCCTTGTGAAATCTATAAAAGGGGAAAAGGTTGGGTTTCAGGATTGGAATGGGAGAGAGCATTTCTCTTTAACCTTTGAAGTAGATGGACTGGAACAATTAAACGCGTTTCATGCCTTCTTAAAAGCAAATGGAGTAAAAGTTGGAGAAATAGAGGACCGAGGACACCCAGGAAATAACTTTGTGTTTTTTGATCAAGATTATAATATATTTGATGTATGGAGTGAACTTAGTCCGAGTTATAAAAAATAATAGATATCCAGACCTCTCTATACGTATTTGGGGAGGTTTTTCTATACGGTAAGATAAGCTTTACAGACAAATTGTCATGTTATTTTCATATCGACCAAGTCATATACTCCATATTTTGAGTTAAGCTATAGTAGAATAAGAATTGTAAGAAATATAAGGATTGAGGTGTACCAATGGGGTTACAAGTAACAGAAGATGCAGCGAAATGGTATATAGACGAAATGGGCTTAGAAGAAGGTGATTATGTTCAGTTTTTCCTTAAAATCTACGGTGGTATTAAAACGGAACATCCTAATTACTTTCTAGGAATATCGGTTGGATTAGATGGCGAAATAGCAGCGAAGCAAGAGGTAACTGGGATTACCTTCTATTTCGGTGAGAAAGATGCCTGGTTTTTAGATGAATTTGATATGAAGGTAGTCATGGGCGAAGATGAAGTAGAATATCAATTCACAGCAAGGTAGACAAGAAATAAGTTAATCTTTCATGGACATAATAATTCTTGACCATATTTTGAGGAGGATTAGGATGTCAGAAGAAAATAAGAATAAAAACCGAGATACAGGTAGACAGAAGAACCATGGTATTAAATATAATACGGAACCAGAACGAAACGGAAAACAGGATGTCGAAATAGCTAGTGATAGTGAATTCTTAACTCTAGATGGGAAGAAAAACAAACGTAAAAGAGATAATGGCTAGTTTCCAAATGGAGCTTGTTCCAATGTTACCCGGACAAGCTCTATTACTAATTTCAGAAATTATATTTGTGTGATTATTCACAAACAGATATAATGGGGGAAGAGAAACTGTTTCAAAGGAGAAAAAAACATGAAAATTGGTATAGACAAAATTGGTTTTTACGCACCACATATTTATGTAGATATGGAGAAATTAGCTGAAGCAAGAAACATAGAGCCAGCTAAGTTTACGGTTGGAATTGGACAAAGTCAAATGGCTGTAGCGCCAATTACTCAAGATTCTGTTACATTAGCTGCAAATGCAGCACTTGAAATAATAGACGATGAAGATAGAGAGAAAATAGACTTTGTTATTTTTGGATCTGAGTCAGGTATTGATCATTCTAAATCTGGTGCAGTATATGTCCACCAGTTATTAGGGCTACAACCTCATGCACGTGCAGTAGAAGTGAAGCAGGCTTGTTATGGAGCTACTGCTGGGATTCAAATGGCCAAAGGGCACATTGCCTTAAATCCGGAAAGTAAAGTGTTAGTATTAGGTTCTGATATAGCGCGATATGGTTTAAATTCGTCAGGAGAATCCACACAAGGTGCTGGCGCCGTAGCGATGATTATTAGTGCTAACCCTCGTATTATGGAACTTGAGAATCATAATGTGTATTTAACAAATGATATTATGGATTTCTGGAGACCGATTTATTCAGATAAGGCTTTTGTAGATGGGAAATTCTCCAATGAACAGTATATTTTGTTCTTTAATAAAGTATGGGAAGCGTTTAAATCTAAATCAGGTTTGGATCTTTCTGATATGGAAGCTATTTGCTATCACTTACCATATACAAAAATGGGCTTAAAGGCGTTAAGAACTGTTATCGATGAAGCACCTGAAGAAGTGAGAGAACGTTTATTAGAAAACTACCAAATAAGCACACAGTATAATCGTAATGTTGGAAACATTTATACTGGATCATTATATTTAAGTTTACTTTCTTTACTGGAGAATAAGGATGACTTAAAAGAAGGCGTACGGATTGGGATGTTTAGCTATGGTTCAGGTGCAGTAGGGGAATTTTTCACTGGTGTTCTTCAACCAAATTATCGAGAGCATCTTCACATTGAAAGCCATCAACGATTATTCGATACACGTAAAGAAGTTACGGTTGAGGAGTATGAGGTTATATTTGAGGAAACATTACCACGAGATGGATCAGATATCGAATTAAATATTGAACAGGATCCTGCAAGTATCGTGTTGAGTGGAACGGTTGATAATAAAAGACAGTATGTAAATAAAAATAGTTAAAATGAAAAAGAACTCTAGCAATGCCTGGAGTTCTTTTATAGTGTGCCAGGCATGCACACATTCTCTAGGGTTGAAGTCCTGAATCACGAAGGCAGTAGTAGTGATTAGCTTAAGACAAGGGTGTCTAGGGTGACCTAGAATCTGAAGGAAGTCAGCGGCAAATCTCCGCCTCGAGGAACACAAACTTCATATAAGGCTAGATGTTCTTGGATGAGACTGCTATACAAGTTGAAGTCCTTACTGCCAAAGGGAGCATAGAGTAAATGGAGCGAGGACATGGAGAGGAAGAATGTGTGCTTACCCTGGGAGGTCTGATAGAAATGCGGTACACCTGCCGTAACCGAACATGAGAATGTTCGCTGAACTATCAGAAGTCAGCCGAAGCCATAGTACCGAATGCTCCTAGGGTATTCGGGAAGGGCTGAATCATCTAAGGAGAATTGCCACTTTGCATACGCAACACTTGATGACGCAGAAACATAAGAACCTTCCTAATGGAGGAAACGATGAATCTCGTGGGGGACATTAGAAGGGCTGAAAGTAGTTGCCACATAAGAAGGACGGACAATTCGCGTAGGAGTTCGATATCATGTTGGAAAGAATACTATCACGGGAAAACTTAATACAAGCACTAAAACGTGTAGAAAGAAACAAAGGAAGTCATGGTGTGGATGATATGCCTGTACAAAACCTACGAGCACATATCATGAAACAGTGGACTACCATTCGGGAACAACTCGAAAAGGGAACCTACTACCCTCAACCTGTTCGTCGTGTCGAAATCCCGAAACCAAACGGTGGGAAGAGAAAGTTAGGTATCCCTACCGTGACAGACCGATTCCTCCAACAAGCAATCGCACAAGTCCTAACGGAAGTTTACGACCCTACATTTTCGCGATACAGTTATGGATTCCGTCCAAACAAGCGCGGACATGATGCGGTGAGACAAGCTAGAAATTATATCAAGCAGGGTTACCGTTGGGTAATCGATATGGATTTAGAGAAATTCTTCGATAAAGTAAATCATGACAGACTGATGCGAACATTAAGTAAAAGAATTCAAGACCCAATGGTCTTGAAATTAATCAGAAGATATTTACAGGCAGGAATTATGGAAGATGGGTTAGCTTGTCCTAATACAGAAGGTACTCCCCAAGGAGGCCCCCTAAGTCCACTACTTTCCAATATTGTCCTCGATGAACTGGATAAAGAACTGGAGAAAAGAGGACTTCACTTCGTCCGTTATGCAGACGACTGTAATATCTATGTTCGCTCCAAACGTGCGGGTTTACGAATCATGAATACTATCACTAAATTCATAGAAGAGAAACTGAAACTCAAAGTAAATGGAGACAAAAGTGCGGTAGACCGCCCATGGAGACGCAAATTCCTTGGATTTTCTTTTACCATCCAGAAGGAAACCCCGAAAATCCGGGTTTCAAAAGAAAGTGTAAAACGCTTTAAACAGCGAGTTCGTGAACTGACTTCTAGAAGGAAATCGGTGGCGATGGATAGAAGGATGGAGAAACTAAATCGATTCCTAATAGGTTGGTTAGGCTACTACCAACTGGCAGAAACGCCTTCTTTATTCAAGAAACTAGATGCCTGGATAAGAAGAAGGTTACGAATGATTCGTTGGAAGGAATGGAAGAAAGTCCAAACAAGGTACCATAACTTAATTCGATACGGAATTAAGAAAGGAAAAGCGTGGGAATGGGCTAACACAAGAAAGGGATACTGGCGAATAGCTAAAAGCCCAATCTTGCATAAAGCCCTTGACGACCAATATTGGTCAGGCCAAGGGCTAAAGAGTCTATTTAGTAGATATCAAACGTTACGTTGGACTTAGATGGAACCGCCGTATACGGAACCGTACGTACGGTGGTGTGAGAGGTCGGAGGTTAATCGCCTCCTCCTACTCGATTTTTGCGAAATGGTATGATGTATTTGTTTCAGTGGAAAATATAATTATTCAAATTATAAAGAGGATGATTTTTTTCATGAGAATCAAAATGGAAATGATATATATAACGCCAACGGGAACAGAGACTTGCTTTTACTCGGATGAAATGAGTCCTGAAAAAACGCTCTTACTAGCAAAGGATCTTGAAAAAACAGGTCGAGTAAAGAAGCTGACCTTTTATGATAATTATGATACGACATGGATGTATAAAGAATTGCAGAAATATGTAGAGCGTATTGATTCTGAACCACATAACGTGGTGGTCTTTTTTGATGGTGGATTTGATTTGAAAACTAAAAAATCTGGCTTAGGTTGTGTCATCTATTATGAACAAGACGGGAAGCAATATCGTATTAGAAAAAATGCTTTAGTAGAAGAGTTGAATACAAATGGTGAAGCAGAATATGCCTCGCTTCATTTTGCAATTGGAGAATTAGAGTTGCTTGGTGTTCATCACTTACCAGTAACATTTACAGGAGATTCACAAGGTGTTATGAATCAATTAAAAGATGAATGGCCGTGCTATGAGGAAGAATTATTACGCTGGATAGAAAGAATCGAGAAAAAGCTAGAACAATTGGGAATAACACCTGACTACCAGCTAGTTCCAAGAAAAAAGAACCGTGAAGCAGACCATTTAGCCACGCAAGCAATGAATGGCATTGAAATAGCAAGCAACAGTGAACGGACATAGCCTATTCCATTAGCAGGACTTGTATGGATAAATAAGCATCCAGATTAGGTTTATTGTTCGAATTATTTTAAAAGTGACAAAACAATGAATGTTATCAGGATGATAGTTCATTTTCCGAACATTATATTATAATAAAATGGAAAGATCCCATTCGTAAACTAATCAAGTGAATCATGATTAACCTTAAAAATGTAAGCGTTTAAAATCGGAGGGGATAAATAAAAAATGGAGGGGTCGTCATGAGCTCAAATAAGGTTGCTATTGTTACGGGTGGTGCATCAGGAATAGGAAAGGCAATTTGTATGGAACTAGTAGAAAATGATGTGTATGTGATTATCGTAGATATTAATGAAGTGGAAGGCGAAAAATTAGAAAAGGAACTGAACAAGGATAGGAATCAATCCAGATTTGTAAAGGTTGATGTAACCAGCTATTCCAGTGTTCATGAATGTATTCATGCAGTATATACAGAATTTGGAAGGTTAGATTATTTATTTAATAATGCAGGTATTGCAATGTACGGTGAACTAGATGAAATGTCTATTACCGATTGGGAAGATATCATAGGTATTAATGTGTGGGGGGTGGTATATGGAACACAGATTGGCTATTCTATTATGAAAAAGCAAGGATTCGGCTATCTTGTTAATACTGCTTCTGCTGCAGGGCTTGGCCCATCCCCAATTTCATCCGCTTATGCTACTACAAAACATGCTATTGTAGGACTTACTACATCCCTCCATTATGAAGCAAAAGAATTTGGTGTTAACGTTACTACGCTTTGTCCTACCTTTGTCGATACCCCAATCTTCGATAAAGCTAAATCCTTTAATATTAATAAATCTATCATAAAGAAACAGTTAGATAAGCAGAAATTGATGTCACCGAATAAGTTGGCGAAGATCACATTGAAGGGAGTTCATAAAAATAAGCCAATCGTCTGTCCAATGCCACTTCGGAAGACAATGGATATCATTTTTACGATTTTCCCACCATTACACAATAGGCTAATGGATGCTGTATGTAAAGTGAGTAGGAAGGCTAAAGCCACAGAATAAAACTGTTTACAAATAACGGATAGTAATGGAGAATGGTTTAAGGTAGTGTATGGTAGAAATTTACGGGAGATTAGCTATGACAAATCAATATTTAGCTCTTGAAGAAATTCAAGAAAAATGTAATCAGTTAACAAATGAATATGAAATAGATGAAGAAAAGTTTTATTCTATTGTGGAGAAATGGGCAGAAAAAGACGTTCAATTAGAACAAAAGCTTCTATGTAGTTTTACTGAATTACTAGATGTTGTAAGTTCCGAGATTACTAATATGGAGGAGCATGTTGGATTAGCCCCTACATGTCGATTAGGCTGTTCATTTTGTTGTTATTTCCCAATTATTATTAATGAAATGGAAGCCAAATTTATGAAACGGGCAATAGAGAATTTTCCAGCAGAGCGAAAAAATGCAATTCGCGATCATCTCATCCATTATTATGATAAATATGGGGATCAACTAAGTGAAAATAATAAGCTTGATTTTGCGAATGATCCTGATTTTAAATTGAAGTATCGTAAATCAAATACACCATGTCCAATGTTGGATACGGAAACTAATCAATGTATAGCATATGAAATTAGACCGATTCCTTGTCGGACATATATGAATTATACTAACCCTACTGTATGTGAAACAAATCTTATGCCGAAAGAAACTATTAGTTTTGAATTCCTCTACTCCGAATACATGGGGGCCTTAAATGAATTCCTTCAGTTCCTGTATGAAGAAGGAGATACAGGCTTTGTTCAGTATCCAGATGATGTATATAAGGATGATTACTTGACGAATTGGATGAAGGATCTTATCAATCTGTCTTAAGTGAGCATGGATAGACAGAAAAGCAACTATTCCAAGCTGGTAGACTACTAGTAGGGAAGGGAGTAGGGATTATGGAGAGGCTACAAAGAATGGTTGAAAGTATTGCGTATATAGAGGATAATCTTGAAGCTGAACTAGTCATAGAAGATATCGCAAGGATAGCTTATATGTCCAAGTTTCATTTTCAGCGCATGTTTACAATGCTGACTGGATTTACTGTAAGTGAGTATATTCGAAATAGACGTATTACGAAAGCTGCTCAAGAGCTTATAAACTCTAATGCTAGAGTGATTGATATTGCTTTGAAGTACGGGTATGAAAGTCCTGAAGCTTTTACAAAAGCATTCCGAGGTATACATGGCATTAGTCCCTCTATGGCTAAGAAAAATAGCCATTCTTTAAAGGCCTATCCTAAGCTTTCTTTCCATATTCAGATAAAGGGAGATGTCGAGATGGAGTATAGGATTGTTGAAAAAGAGCTATTTACGGTAGTGGGAAAAAGCATTAATACAACGACAATCGAAGGAGAAAATCATCGTGCTATTGCTGCATTTTGGGAAGAATCAAATTTAAATGGATTTTCCGAGGAGCTTGCAAAAAACTGTGGAGAGTTAGGTTTGTTAGGCATTTGTCTCGACTTCGACCATCAATTGGAAAACATGACCTACTTGATAGCCACTGAAAAGAATATGGAGGTGGTTCCAACTGATTGGATAGAAAGAGAGATTTCAAGTGCAACTTGGGCAGTATTCCCCTTCATGGTGCAATGCCAGATGCGATGCCAAAAGTTTGGCAAAGAATATTTTCAGAATGGTTCCCTTCAACAGGATATGAACATTCCGGTGGACCGGAGATGGAAGTTTATCTAAGTAATGGCGACCCATCCTCAGACAAGTATTATAGTGAAATATGGATTCCGATTAAAAAGAAATAAATGAAAGGAGTATGTCACCAAGTAAAGTTTGGTGACATACTCCTTGTTTAATTTAATGCTTCTTGTAAGAAGATACATGGTGTTCCCTTTGTTAAAAGGGTTAACGAATGCATTGCTCTAGTGCAAGCAGTGTAAAACAGTGTTCTATCCGATTCCTGGTCATAATGCTCTTTTGAAGCATCCGGAATAATTACCGCATCAAATTCTATTCCTTTTGCTAAATAAACCGGTACTACTACGATACCTTTTTCAAACGAATACGTATCTTCTTTAATTTGTTTCAGTGAGACTTTATCCTTTAACATCTCATATAATTCATTACTTTCTTCTAACGTTTTACAGATGACAGCAATAGTCTCGTAGTCCTTTGCCTTCAAGTCTTGTATGAGTTGTTTCAAAGTTGTTGATACATCACCTTGATTTTCTATGATCTGAGGTGGTTCACCATCTCTTTCAAATGGCTCAATCATATCACCACCAGGAGCGAATTTTTTCGTGAACTCAACAATTTGCTTAGTGGAACGATAGCTTTTCGTAAGAACGATCCGTTCATGATTTTCAGAGATATACTCTGGAACTAAAGGATTTTCTGTTGAAGCATATGTGTATATAGCTTGATTAATATCTCCTAACAGGGTCATTCTCGTATATGGGAAAATTTCTTTCATGTACGTAAACTGGAAAGCGGAGTAATCTTGTGCCTCGTCGATAAATAAGTGACGGATTGCCCTATTTTCCTTATCTCCTAACAGTTTTCCTCGGAAATAACGATATGGTGTAGCATCCTCCCACGTTAAATGTTTATTCGTTAGGTGTTGCATTGTTAATTGCTTTATTTTGTCCCAATTATTTGGGAGAGAGCTTGTTGTCCAATTCATAAACAGCTGCTGGTATGTTGTTAGTGTATTAACAAAAGCATACTTTTTAATTTGTTTTTTCACTCCTGCAAATTGCTTCTTCACAACAATAGCTCGTAATATATCCTCTTCTATACTAGGATCATCCTCATCAACGCGCTGATTTTCATAGTAAGCTTGTAGGTATTCTTCTTTATCCAGTAACTCAATTTGTTCTAATACCCAATCCTTCGATTTTTCTTTCTGTTGATGAATTTTGATTTCTTGAAGGAGCCATTTAGCTACTAGTTCCATTT
Organism: Ornithinibacillus sp. FSL M8-0202; assembly: GCF_037975285.1. Classification (GTDB taxonomy): domain Bacteria; phylum Bacillota; class Bacilli; order Bacillales; family Amphibacillaceae; genus Ornithinibacillus; species Ornithinibacillus massiliensis. The sequence goes on along the minus strand of NZ_CP150248.1, from coordinate 394,346 downwards.
TATTCGGAATGGATATCGATTCATCTAGTGAATAAAAGTAGTCTGCAATAGACTCTTTAGAGATTAAAATGTCACCACGAAAAGTTATATTCCGGAATTGAATCCCCTTGGATGTTAGGGAAGAAAGATATTCATCTATGATTGTCTTATATTCGATACTCGACTTGAGTTTCATGTTGACCTTCCTGATGGCTAATTCTTTCGTATCGTTATCCGTTAGCATACATTCCATTTGTTCAAAAGGCGATTCAATCGTAATATCTTTTTCGATACCGTCACGTAAAAAGTCATAAAAAGTAGTCTGACTAATATTAGTCTCACCTAATTCTGGTAATACATTGGCAATGTAACTTGAGAAGAGAGGGTTTGGTGAAAATAATAATAGGTTCTCGCTATTAAGACTGCCCCTAAATCGATATAATAAGTAAGCAATACGCTGTAGGACAGCCGAAGTTTTTCCGCTTCCTGCTACACCTTGGACAATTAGTAATTTACTATGTTCATTCCGAATGATTTTATTTTGTTCTCTTTGGATTGTAGCAACGATGCTTTTCATTGTCGTACTTGCGTTGTTGCCTAAAGCTGCTTGAAGTAAGCTATCCCCAATTGTTACCCCTGTATCAAACATTCCTTTTATCTTACTCTGCCTTATGATGAATTGCCGCTTTAACGATATTTCCCCTTCAATCGTTTCATCCATTGTCTCATAATAAGCTGCACCAGGTGAGAAATCATAATATAGACTAGAAATAGGGGCACGCCAATCGTAAATAAGGAACTCTTCATCATTTCGATCCATGAGGGAAGCGATGCCGATATATATTTTCTCCTTTTCACCTCCTGGCTTTTCAGAGAAATCAATTCGTCCAAAGTATGGGGATTCTTTGAGTAATCTTAACGTCTTACGTTCTTTATCGATAGAGCCATGGGATCTTTCTCGTTCAGCTAACAACTCTGCTTGTTGTTTTAAACTAGCTTGCGTTTCAATTACATCGTCCGGCTCATCTAAATTCACGGTTACATCTTCCCAGAAGTTCTTCCGTAAATCAACGATGCTTTCTTTAAGACCATCTGCTTTGGAAAATAACTTTTCTTCCTTGATGTTGATTTCTTGAACGACCATATCTACCCGATTTTGTTCTTTCTGTTTTTCTGCGTCGTGACTCATTCCATCAACCCCATTTCTTATCTTTTCTATTTTTGTTGACTTTCCATAATTGTGATATTATAATATAATTGGATATAAATTTAACTAAATATGGAAAATTAGACACTTTTTTAGTATAGCATATGTGTATTACGTAATCAACGCTTTTTCCTAATGGAAGGACTGGATTCCTATTCTTTCCTTTCATTAGGAAAAAGCGTTTTTGTTTTTACCGAGTTATTTCTAATCTTCCGTCCTTAATGTTACTGTTTTCTTGATAACTACCGACGGGAAATATAAATGTCCATGGCATACTGGTTTTAGCTTTCACTAGCAAATTAGGTGTAGTAAACGTATGCTCCCCTAATGTTCTATCTTGTAGCTTTAGGGATAGCTTTTCTTGATTAAAGGTATAATCGGATTCTGTAGTATTATGCACAATTACGATGACAAGTAATTCTCTTTTATAATTCCAATCAATTCTTAATGGTGTAAACTGAATTGGATCGGCTGTCAATGCTGCTTTTTTAAAGGTTTCCTCAACTAAGGTTCTGTCCTGTTGAGAAATTGTTTTGTTCCACGCTGACTCATATTGAAGTGTCTGCATCTATTTATTCTCCTTTTTATCGGTATATTCATCCAGGGTAATTTGCTTGATCATAACCTTATTCATTTATCTTAATAGAAAAGGATGAAGTTTGAAAAGAAGAAAGTAGTTTAGCTTTCATACTGAACAATATTATATATATTCCAGTTCGTTTAATGTATCTCGGAAAATTTGGTTTAATCGCTCGGTTACATCAATACGATTAACATTTAAAGATGCTTTTGTTGATTCTATTCGGCTCATTTCATTTTGTGTGAATTGTAGGATAGCCGTAGTTTGCAACGTTTCATCTAAATTGCCTTGCCTTTTACTGTTTATTAATGTCTGAATCGGGAATTTTATATCATCCTCTATAATGAACTCATCAACTAGTTGTTGAAAGTTAACAGGAGGGAAGACTTGATACGTTTCTATCCATTTTATGGCAAGTATGGGGCGTACTATATTCAAAAGGTTCTTTACATTCACTTCGGTTTCTTTGTTTGCTTTAGAATAATTTTTTCTTGCCATATTAACGTAATGTAGAATACAAGATTTTGGATTAAAAGTTAAAGGTAAAATATCTCTAATACGATTAATGGTGGGATAAAATTGAATATAACGAATTGGGGAATATATCCATTCGTAGAGAGTAGGGTTTGATTTGCGAATCAGTCTTAATGCCTTTGTAAGTTCCCAACCACTCAATTCTATATTATGTACTTTTTCCTCCATGACATCACGTTTCTTTCCAATTGGGTCAATACTTAAGTAGTAGTTGGTTGGATGGACGTATATAAAGCGGACATCATAATCACTCATATCTGACTCTATTCCCCATGCACGACTTCCTCCTTCGCATGCATAGATGGTTTTTATTTGGTGCTCTTCTTCTAGCTGTTTCAGTAGTGACCATATTTTTTCTTCCATGGTTAATCCTCCATCTGAGAAATTGGTACAATCAAAATGGTTGTAAATATAGTATAAACTAGGCAAACTAAGTTAGAAGGTATTTTAATTAATGGAGGGTTTACTATGAAAATGAACATTAAATGGAATGATAAAATGTCCTTTACAGGCTTTGCTCCATCTGGTCACGAGATTCAAATGGATGCTGCAGAAACGGTTGGTGGAGAAAATAAAGGTCCAAGGCCAACCGAATTATTATTAAGCGCTGTTGCCGGGTGTACCGGAATTGATATTATTTCTATTTTGAATAAAATGCGATTAAATCCAACATCCTTTCAAATGAATGTTACGGGAGACCGTGCAGAGGAGCATCCGAAAAAATTTACTAAAGTAAATATTCACTATTCATTGGAAGGTGATCTCCCTGAGGATAAAGTAATTAGAGCAATAGAATTATCAAAAGATAAATATTGTTCGGTGTCTCATTCCTTAAGTGCAGAAATTACGGTTAGTTATTCTATTAATGGTGTACAGGGAGAGAAAAGTATATAAATTCGTTGGTTGGGTGTTCCAAGCAATAAATCATCTGTACTAGTAAGTTTATCATTCTAAGGTGCTCCGGATATATTTGGTGTGGTTCGCCGTGTAACAAGATCGAGGGCGATAATTAGTTTTAGTTAGCTAGTGGATTCCGTGAGCGGGTCCAATACTATCCTAATGGAGAAATTTAACCTACATCCGGAGCCTTTAGCATTTATACATTTTTCTCCTTATATAACAGTAATAATTTACGAATAATGATAAAATTATAATAGATAACCAAATATACAATAGGATAGGTTAGCGCAGAATACAGGAGCTTCCATGAATTATAATAAAACGCTCCTACTTGTACACTTATATATTCGTATACAAGTGCAAAAATCGTCCATGCTACGATATAACTCACTTTTACGCTTTTCCGTTTATCATATGGAAAGTAATTAAGGAATATTATCGTAAATAAAGGATATATACCAAAAACAATCCATAATGTACGATATTCTACCCCCTCATTAAAATAACCATATAAGTTATAGTTGAATTCCAACAAGATATCAGTTAATAATTGAAAAACGATAGAAAACAATGATGCCGTATACATTTCGATATAGGATATTTTTTTAGGCATGAGAATGAATATTCCTAGTGCAATAATGATAGAAGTAATGATAAATACCATGTTTGAACTCCTTAGTTGAAGTTAATGTTATTGTGATTCGATAGAGCATATTTATACTTATATCCATATAATAGTTAATGACTGTAACGGAAATTTAAAATAACACATTCCGATTTAAAAAGTTTGTCAAACGAAAAATCGCCCTTTACACGCTACTCGTATTGACTTTTTTGAAAATTACTGTATAATGAATGACAATCAGTCATTTTTGTGGAGGAAGTCAATGGATAATAAGAAAGAGCGAATTATACATGCAGCAATGGACGTTTTTACAGAAAAAGGATTAGAAAAAACCAAAGTATCTGATATTGTTAAAAAAGCCGGTATTGCCCAAGGTACTTTCTACATTTATTTTTCTTCCAAATTATCTGTTGTCCCATCTATTGCAGAAGTTATGGTGGAAAAAACGCTGAGTGAAATTATTAAAAAGGTAAATAAAAATGATCCTTTCTCTGTGCAAATGAAAGATGTAATTGATGTTGCCTTTTCTGTTACGAAAGAATATCGACAAATATTCGCACTCGTATATGCTGGTTTAGCTTCGACGGACTATCTACAAGAGTGGGAAGCACTATATTCACAGTACTATTCCTGGATGAGTAGATTTCTTGGAGAAGCAAAAGAGGCAGGAATCTTACGTCAAAATTTAGATCCGGACCAAACGGCGGTATTACTTATCGATCTTATCGAATCTGCTGCTGAGCAAACATTTCTTTATTCTCATGGGGATAAGGATATGGAAGCAATTAAGAAAAAAGAAGTGTGGGAGTTTTCTATGTATGGTCTAGGAGTAAAGGTTGAACAGAACAATTAAATGCCAACATGACGCCAATGAAGTATGATGCTAGTTGATGGTAATGGAAAGCTTATAGATTATTTCCTTTTATGAAGGAAATTTTCTTTTAAAGAAAAATGACTGAATGTCAGTCACGGGATGATGGAGAGTGTTAAAATGAATAAATCTTGGATTTATGTTGGATTAACGAGCTTAGCTGAGTTGGTTTGGATTTATGGATTTAATACGGCATCCACTTGGTGGCATTGGACATTGATTGTTGCATTTATATTATTAGATTTACACTTTTTGGCAAAAGCTTGTGAGGAACTACCCACAGGTACGGTTTATGCAATTTTTGCAGGATTTGGGACGGTTGGAACATTTTTGATGGACATTTTCATCTTTGAGGAACAGATTAGTATGTCGAAAGTCTTCTTTATTCTACTCATTATTGCAGGGGTCATAGGCTTAAAATTATCGGATGATAAAAACGATACGAAGGGAGTGCTAGAATAATGGGTTGGATATATATTATATTAGCTGCAGTGAATGAGTTAATTGGTGTTTGGGGATTAAATCGATTCAGTCAAAAAAGAAATGTCGCCAATGCAGTTCTTTATGCAGGTGGTCTTGGTCTCTCTTTCGCATTCATTTATGCTTCTTTTAATTATCTTCCTACCAGTATTGCTTATGCAACTTGGACTGGTGTTGGAACGGGTGGCGTCGTTTTAATGAATATGCTTTTCTTTGGCGAATCTAAAAGCTTGATACGAATCGTAAGCTTACTGGCGATTATCATCGGTGTTACGGGCTTAAAGGTCGTTTAGAAAAAGGATGCCTGTCATATCCCATGTTCAGCATGAATATGAGATGTGACAGGCATCTTTTTTGCAGTATCATCCTAATGGTATGGGAGACTATTGAATTATTTTATAAGTATGTAAATTTTTTTGGTTCGCCTAGTATAATTTTTTGCTTGTTATTCGTTGAAATAATAAATAGGGGGGATGAGATGTCTTCAATAGAAGAACGAACATTACAATTTACGAAAAAATCAAGAGAATTAAGAGAGGAATTTAGTGAACTTATTATTAGCTTTCGGGAGGATTTATGGAATTATTGCCGGTATATAACAGGCTCTCCTTGGGATGGAGAGGATTTATTTCAGGAGACATTGATTAAAGCATTTGGTGGATTTTATCAGGTGTGGCATCCAGAAAATCCTAAATCCTATTTATTTAGGATAGCAACTAATACGTGGATAGATCAATGTCGTAGAGAAAAGCGGATTGTCGGGACATTGGAGGATGTAGCAGATCCAACCGAAGAATTTTCGGATAATCTAGAGATAGAGGCCGCATTACATTATTTAGTAAACTTATTTACTCCTAGACAGGTTGCGGTATTTTTACTTGTAAAAGTATTTCAATTTAAAGCGGAAGAAGTTGCTAGTATTGTCAAGACAACAAAGGGTGCTATATACTCCGCTATTAGAAGAATGGAAGCTAGAATAAGGAAGGAAGATTTTTCGACAAAAGGAGATGAAATTAATAAAAATCAAGTTAAGAAAAATAATCCTGTTATTAGCGCCTATATTAATGCCTTAAATAACGGTGACTTAGAAGCAATGTTTAACTTAGTAAGTGATGATTTGCATCACGAAGCATCCTTAGGTTTTCAAGAGTTCAATAAGGATACGATGCGAAAAGGTTCGATGCTACATGGTTTACCACCATACAGAGCAGAGGAGCATTGGTTATGGGGAAAACGGGTTATTGTAAAGATTGTAGAGGATGATAATGGGCCCTTTATTCATGACATTCAATATCATGAAATAGAAAATGATACGATTGTTTATCATCGTAGTTATTATTTCAGAAAAGAATTTATTGTGGCAGCAGCAAAGGAGCTCGGTATGAAACCACAATTAGAAAAGTTCCCAATTGGATGGGGTAAAAAATAGCTAACGGATAGGGCACGTGGTCATTACGTTGTATGGAAGGATCTAGATGGAAATATAGTAGTGGCTTGTCAGTATAATAAAATCAGGTATTTGTGAAGAAAGAAATCACAGAATACCTGATTTTGTTTATTTTGCAAAACGGTGGTTACCTATCGTAATCGTAGTTTCGCGGGTTGTAATCCAATTACTGGTAGATGTTTTAGGGTTGTAAAAATAAATGGAACCATTACCTTGTCCACGGAATGCAATAGCTTCATTTACTGCTTTCATGTCTTCTGATGTGTAGCTTGTGTTAATCTGACCGTTTTGAACAGGGGTAAATGCATAATGTCCGCCAGCAGAGCAATCATAAATTACTTCTCTTATTGAGTTTGGAAATTCTTGATGGTCTACACGGTTCAAAATAACAGTTGCTACGGCTACTTTTCCTGCATATGGCTCACCCTTTGCCTCTGCATGAACTAGCTTGGCCATCAGTTCTTTGTCAGCTTGAGATATTGTAGCCGGGACTTGGATGGTGTCGCCAATGAATAATGGATTACCAGATTGATTGTTTGCTATTTGCAGATTGGCTACAGTGGTACCATATTTTTGGGCAATAGACCAAAAGGAGTCTCCTTTTTGTACCGTGTAAGGAGCAGCACCAGCTAGTGTAGGAACTGCTATTATAGAAAGCGATAAAGTCGCTGTAATTAGAAGCTTTTTCAGTTTATTCATCATGTGAACCTCCTAGTTGTATTGGCTATCTACGAGATTACTAGATGTAACATTATTTATCAGTAGTAAAAAATGGTAATCGTATTTATGAATGGTTAAAGTTAGAAGGGAAAAGGTATTGCGACACTAGTGGGATTATTTACCTAATGTGTAATGTTTCTAGAAAGTGGTATGTTTACCAATAGAAGGGAGGAACATTACAGTTGTTTCAAAATGGTGACGGTGTTCGTTAGTTATGCAAGATGGGGACAAAGTTTGCTATGCTAATAGAGGTCTATGAGTTTTTTCTAAGGAAGGAAAATATATCGTGAGTAAATGGTTTTTAGTAAATAGCATATTTTTAATGGTGGTGGTATGGAAGGTACTTGGCCACTATTCATACCCTAATATAGGGATACATATTTGGTTCGGAATAATAGGGGCTATTCTTATTCTCTATAATTGGACAAGACATGCTGTATTTCAAACGATTCGAAATGTCCAAAGTAGAAGGACAAAAATATGGCTAGCGAATATTTCTAAACGAGTCGTCACAATTCATCGATGGACAGGAAATATTGCTTTTGGTCTGTTATCAATCCACGCCTTCTTGGTTATTTCTCGTTACGGATTTTCATTACAGCATACTAAAATGGTTGTCGGTTTGATCGCACTTGCTATCTTGGCAATTCAAGTTTTAACTGGATGGTTACGCTTGTTTAAACCAACTATTCAACTTAGATTTTTTCACTTATATACAGGCATGGCTCTTTTTTTCCTTATATGGATTCACATCCTTCTATAAAAAGTACTTAAAACAAAATAAAAAGAACCGTTTTCCCATTGCTTTGGATTTCGGTTCTTGTGTTTGGTGCGGTATAAGTAGTCTTTTTTTGTCTTTGTTTTTCTTGTTCTTAAATCTAGATGCACAAAAGGGCTGCGGTTAATTTCTGGATTGAGTCTTCCTTCGCGAATTTGTTTTTCGCGTTTTTTTAATGCTTTTGACTTACCCATGTTATCACTCCTAATATAGTAGTAAGTAAATTATATAGGAAATAATACAAATAAGAAATAAAAAAAGTAGGAAGCTTTTATCCTTCCTACTAAAAACCAACTCGGCCTGTGCTTGGTTCTGATATCCAATCTTGTTTTTGAGCTTTTCTAGTATTTTCTTGTAAATCATTGATTATTTTATCAATGTTTACGTGTTTATTATAATGCGATTCTAAGGCAATCGACATATAAATTTCATTCAATTGTGAAATAGACAGACCTTTTGTCTTTTGTACTAATTCTTCGATAGCGGAATTAGTAAGAAATTCGCCAATTCCTTTTTTATTTACAATGTACTCTCTTCTTAGTACCTCATCTGGTTGCTTTATTTCATATGCCCGGTCGAACCGTCCTGCACGATTAATTAATGCAGGGTCTATTTTTTCAGGGTAGTTAGTGGTTCCGATTAAAAATATCCCTTCCTTAGTCGTTGCGCCATCTAATGTATTCAAAAAGACCGATCGAGCTTCAGTTGGCATAGAATCGATATCCTCAATTACGAGAACCATAGGTGCAAGCCTTAACACTTTAGAGAAAATTTCTCTTATGGAATAACTCGAGGTGTATTCGGTAATTTGCCAATACACGATTGGAGCTGACACACTTCCAGCAATAGACTTCACTAGAGTAGTCTTTCCATTTCCTGGACTACCATATAATAAAATGCCTCTTTTATAAGGTATGTTATATTGTTTAAAGAATTGGCCACTATTGTGGAAAAATTCATCAATGGAGCGGAATATATCGGCTTTAAGACTCTCCTCTAATAAAACATCCTCTCGATTAATTTGATGTGTAATCTTTTCCTTAGAACGGATAAGGCCATCTTCTGTATCGGTATAAATCGTAATTCCATTTAACATATAATTCTTTTCCATATTTTCAAAATAAGAAACAAATTCTAGAATTTGATCATCACTTTTGGCAAATAATAAATTCTCATTATATTGATGATGGAATGTGTAGATTGGAATGGTTACAAATGCAACTTCAAATTGTGAAAAGTAAAAAATATTATTTAATGTAGAGTACCTGACTGTATGTTTGCCTCTTTCCTTCATAACGAGGTCAGATAATCCAACAGAATCATAAATATGTGCAATGATTTCAATATCATTAGGATGGTTATGGAGGATTTCTTGAATAACATCACTAGAATCGGCAAATCTCTCAGAATCCGTATTATAAAGCATAAAACCGTCACCTTTACGCTCGGTTAGATAATCGATTATCTTATTAATTACACTCGCGTATGTAAAATAATTCGTGTTTTCTTTACTATGCTCATCTAAATAATGAATTAGTGTGTTAATTTTTTTCATTGACAAATCCTTTCTATCATTAAGTTATGGTAAAATTATACTATAGTGCCATTATTATTGCTATCAAAATTAGTAAGGTAATTTCGAGTTTTGCAATAGACAAAATGTTCGTGACAATGATTCGCTTAATCTGTTATACTGTTTTCAATTATTAGTGAAAATCGATGAAAAAGAGAGTAGTTGTTTGTGAGGCTTAGCGAGCTAGGGTTTGGTGGGAGCCTAGTGCTTGTACAGACAATGAACCGGACTTTGGAGATGCTTACCTGAAATAATAGTAGGGATGGCCGGGGGAGAACCTCGTTAACAATACTTGAGTGGTTTTTAATGATGTTAAAAACAAATGGAGTGGTACCGCGGGATCATAATAGCTCTCGCCTCTTAAAATTCATAAGAGGCGAGGGCTTTTTTATTTAGGAGGGAAAAGACATGATTTTTAAACAAGTGTTTGCAGAACAAGTAACCAAATTAGTAGAGGGAATAATGCCGTATGAAACGGTTTTGAAGATGATTGAGAAACCGAAGTATGAGTCCCATGGAGACTTTGCTTTCCCATGTTTTGAGCTAGCCAAGCATTACGGAAAATCTCCGAGCCTCATTTCAGCAGAACTAGCAGGAAAGATTGATGCACCTTTATTTGAAAAAGTAGAATCAGTCGGTGGTTATATTAATGTCTTTTTACAGAAGGAAAAGGTAGCATCACAGACTATCCAATCAATTCTAGAAAAGAAAAATCATTATGGTGATGAAATGATTGGAAACAATAAAACGATCACGATTGATTTTTCTTCGCCAAATATTGCTAAACCATTTTCAATGGGACACTTGAGATCAACGGTTATTGGGAATGCATTATCTCTTATTGCGGAGAAAAGTGGATATCAGGTTATTCGTCTCAATCATCTTGGTGACTGGGGAACACAATTTGGTAAGCTAATCGTAGCTTATACGAAATGGGGAATAGAAGAGGAGGTTCGAAAAAGTCCGATAAAAGAATTGCTAGCACTATATGTGAAATTTCATCAAGAGGCGGAGAAGGACCCTTCCTTAAATGATTTAGGTCGAGCTGCATTTAAGAAACTGGAGCATGGGGATGAGGAAACCATTCAATTATGGCGATGGTTCCGAGATGAGTCACTAAATGAATTTATGAAAATATACAATCAACTAGGAATATCATTTGATTCCTTTGCTGGAGAAGCATTCTATAATGATAAAATGGAGAAAGTAGTCAAGCAATTATCCGCTAAAGGTTTATTAGTAGAGTCACAAGGTGCTTATGTAGTGGAATTAGAAGGGTTCCCTCCTAGCCTTATTAAAAAACGTGATGGAACGACATTATATGCTACCCGTGATCTAGCGGCAGCTATCTATCGTCAGGAGACTTACCAGTTTACAAAGTCGTTATATGTAGTCGGTTATGAACAAACATTACACTTCAAACAGCTATTTGCAGTACTAGAAAAAATGGGATATGACTGGCAAAAAGGAATGGCACATATTCCATTTGGTATGATATTAAAAGAAGGAAAGAAAATGTCTACCAGAAAAGGGAAACTGGTATTATTAGAAGAGGTTATTGAAGAAGCGATACAATTAGCTTTACGTAATATTGAAGAAAAGAATCCTAATTTATCTAATAAAGAAGAGGTAGCGAAACAAGTCGGGGTAGGGGCGATTATATTCCATGATTTAAAGAACTTCCGTTTACATGATATTGAGTTCTCATTAGAAGATATGCTGCGTTTTGAAGGGGAGACAGGACCCTATGTTCAATATACACATGCACGCACAGCATCTTTATTGAGGAAAGGGAAGTATGTAGAGCAATCGGATGATGGGAGTACGTTTATTGATCCTGAAGCATGGCCGATTATTAAGCTACTAATGGATTTTCCACAAACCATTACGAGAGCATTGGATGATTATGATCCATCACAAATTGCAAAAATCCTACTAGATATCGCCAAATCCTTTAATAAGTATTACGCGGTTGTCAAAATATTAGATGAGCCATATAAACAAGCAAGGCTTTCTTTAGTGTATGCCGTTAACATAATTTTAAAAGAAGGTTTACGTTTATTGGGAATAAAAGCTCCAGAAGAAATGTAACTTCATGTTATAATGAAGTATAAGGAATAACAGTTTTGCAGTACGAAGAGTTATTAAAATTGTTTTATTTAGTCATACTGGATTAATGTTAACGAATCATAATGAAGTAAAGGATGATGGGATTGGCAGAAACACATACCTTTTCGAAGGGTGAAGAAATCGCTAATGCGATAACACATGGCATAGGGGTTGTACTTAGTATTGCTGGGTTAGTATTACTTATCGTATTCGCTGCATTGAATGGAACGGCTTTACATGTAGTTAGCTTTACGATCTTTGGTGCAACAATGGTGATATTGTACACATCTTCTACATTAGTGCATGCACTACCGCCTGGTAAAGCAAAAGATTTATTCGAGATATTTGATCATTCATCTATTTACTTATTTATTGCTGGAACATATACTCCATTTACATTGCTAGTGATTAAAGGTTCTCTAGGCTGGTCAATGTTTGGAATTATTTGGGGCCTAGCAATAGCAGGAATTGTATTTAAAGCTTACTTTGTTAAGAAGTTCCTATTTACTTCCACGTTATTATATTTGTTAATGGGGTGGATGGTAGTATTAGGATGGAATCGAATTGTTGAAAATTTGGCCTATGCAGGGGTTGTATTGCTCGTTATTGGTGGATTATGTTACACCATTGGAACGGTATTCTATATGTGGCGAGCATTTAAATATCATCATATGGTCTGGCATCTCTTCGTGCTTGCCGGTACGATTTGTCATTTCTTTTGTGTGCTAATTTACTGTGTGTAACGTATGTATAAATTATGGAAGAGTTAGGATTATTCCTAGCTCTTTTTTTAGTTTAACGATTAATTAAACATGTTTATTTACAGAAAAATAATGATACTACTTGACGATTTCTGCATAAATAGATAACATGTAAATCGTAATGGTTACGATTTATCTAAGGCTATGATTTCTAGCCAAATCTTTTTGAAAAATAATAAAGCCATACCCGGAATGAAATTCTGCTATTGGATGTAGTAGTAACGCATTGTTACCAAGTCAGTTAACTTACAGTGGTGAGGACTTATCTACATAATCCAAATTCAATCCAGCAGAGCTTTTGTGACATTTAGGAGGTGTAATATGCTCAAACAACATAAAATTCCTGTCACCATTTTAACTGGATTTTTAGGTGCTGGGAAAACAACGCTGTTAAATCGATTATTAAGTGATGAGCGAAATCGACATGCAGCAGTTATTATTAATGAATACGGTGATACTGGAATTGACTCAGAGCTTGTCATAAGGACACACGAGGAAATAATAGAAATCAACAAAGGATGTATTTGTTGTAATGTACGTGGAGATTTGATTAAGGTTCTGAAAAATTTAATCGTTAAAATGGCCAAAAGGGAAATCCATTTAAGTCGAATTATTATTGAGACAACTGGACTAGCAGACCCAGCACCTGTTATTCAAACCTTTCTAATGGATGAAGTAATGGCATATTGGTTTGACATAGACAGTGTCTGTACGGTTGTAGATTCGAAGCATTTGCCCCTACATTTAGAGCAGGAAATTGTCCAGGAACAAATTGCTTTTGCGGATTTAATCATTATGAATAAAGTGGATTTGGTTTCTCAGGACGAATTAGCAGATTTAAAACTTCGGATTAAAAAGATGAACATGACAGCGGAAGTAATCACTACGACAAATAGTGAAGTACCCATTAATAAGCTAATAGGCGTTCAATCATTTAATTTAAGTGCGAAGCTGAAGATTCAATCGAACTTACTTACAGAATCTCATCATCACCACCATGATGACAATGTACATTCTATTATTCTAAAGTCAGACAAACCATTGTTCCTCGACCGTGTCAATAAATGGTTTACTTACCTTGTTCAAATGAAAGGAGAGTCGCTTTATCGATACAAAGGAATATTAAATGTAAAGGATATTGATAATCGAGTTGTTTTTCAAGGAGTTCACATGCTATTTGCTAGTACAGAAGATCGGAAATGGAAACCAGATGAACCGCGAAAAAGTGAACTAATATTTATTGGAACAAAATTAGATGAAGAAGAGCTCAAGAAAGGATTTCGTTATTGTATAGATGAGAATTTCACCCTTCAAGCTGAAGGATATTTTTTTAGGTAGTAAATCGTAATGGTTACGATTAAAAAATTGAAATGGAGAATGTATATGACAAAGAAGATACCAGTTACCGTATTAAGTGGATACTTAGGGGCAGGGAAAACAACCTTATTAAATCATGTTTTACACAATAGAGATGGGATGAAGGTAGCAGTTATTGTAAATGACATGAGTGAAATAAATATTGATGCAGGACTTGTGGAGAATGAAGGAACATTATCTAGAGTGGATGAGCAATTGGTCGAAATGTCCAATGGGTGCATATGTTGTACACTACGAGAAGATTTATTAATTGAAGTAGAAAAGTTAGCGAAGGATGGTAGGTTTGATTACATCCTAATTGAATCAACAGGGATTAGTGAGCCTATACCTGTTGCCCAGACATTTTCATATTTGGATGATCAATTAGGGATAGACCTTAACAAATATTGTCAATTAGATACGATGGTTACAGTAGTCGATGCTAGCCGTTTCTGGCATGACTTTGGATCAGGTGAAAGTTTGTTAGATCGGAAAGAAGCGATTTCGGATGAGGATGAACGTGAAATAGCTGATTTATTAATTGACCAAATTGAATTTTGTGATGTGCTAGTTTTAAATAAGTGTGATCTAGTGGATGAAGCTGATTTAGAGAAACTAGAACAAGTTCTAAGAAAATTACAGCCAGAAGCGAAGTTCATTAGAACGACACATGGAGTAGTAGATCCTAAAGAAATTCTTCATACGAACTCTTTTGAATTTGAGAAAGTAAGTAGTTCTGCAGGGTGGCTAAAAGAGCTGACTAATGGACCTCAAGGGCATGTGCCGGAAACGGAGGAGTATGGGATTGCTTCATTTGTCTATGAACGCAGGCTACCCTTTCATTCGGTACGTCTATTAAGGTTTATCGAGACAATGCCTGAAAATATCGTACGGGCAAAAGGATTGATGTGGTTAGCAACAAGAAATGATTTTTCTGTTCTACTTTCACAAGCAGGGTTATCTGCAAACATTGAGCCACTTGCATACTGGGTAGCGGCACTTCCTCCTAGTAGAAGAGAAGCCCTTTTACAAGAAAACCCAGAAGTTATGGAAACATGGGATTTGGAATTTGGTGATCGAAAGACACAGTTAGTCTTTATTGGACTTGATTTAGATAAAGAATATATTACGAAAGAATTGGATAACTGTTTATTAATGCCAGAGGAAATGGATAGTGACTGGAGTAAGCTACCAGATCCGTTTCAATGGAATATCCAAACAGTATAAACATAATAGTGAGGAGAATAAATTAGAATGGCTAAAAAATCAAAAGTAGCAAAAGCGATGAAACAACAAAGAATGGTAGAAAAGTATGCTGAAATAAGAAGAGAGTTAAAGGAGAAGGGAGATTATGAAGCGCTTCGTAAACTACCGCGTGATTCCTCGCCTACAAGACTTAATAACCGTTGCGCTATAACTGGTCGTCCGAGAGGGTATATGCGCAAGTTTGGAATGTCAAGAATTGCTTTCCGTGAATATGCTCATAAAGGACAAGTGCCAGGTGTGAAAAAATCTAGCTGGTAGAATATTCTGCCTTATATAAGGTATTAAAAAAGTAGTCAGGAAGGTTATGTTTACAAGAAGCATAGGGGGGATTAGCTAAAATGCTAATTCTTCATATGCTTCTTTTTATATGCACGTGGATTCCTCCACATGGACAGGACTGGCTCTGCTATTTATTTATGGTTTGTTACTACCTTCCTACCATACTATCTAGCAGAATATGTGGTTACGATATAGTAGTGGTATATGATAGTATAGAGGATAATGTAACCTATTAGTTTATTATCACATAGGAGGAATCGGTATGATTTATATCGGACTAACTGGTTGGGGTGATCATGATTTATTATATACTGATGATATTAGACCAAGAGATAAATTAGCCGAGTACAGTAGTCACTTCCCAGTGGTTGAATTAGATGCCTCCTTTTATGCAATACAACCTGTACGTAATGCATTAAAGTGGGTGAAGGATACTCCAGATACTTTTCGTTTTGTTGTCAAAGCTTATCAAGGAATGACCGGACATCAACGGAAGGAGATTCCGTTTGAAAATAAAGAGAATATGTTTCAAGCCTTTATGGATTCCTTGACGCCTTTTCAAGAGGCCAATAAATTAGCGATGGTGCTATTTCAGTTTCCACCGTGGTTTGACTGTAATAGGGAAAATGTAAACTACTTAAGATATTGTAAGAAAATGATGGGGGAGATTCCGGTCGCCCTAGAATTTCGAAATCAATCTTGGTTTTACGATAAGTATCGTGAGAGCACATTAACCTTTATGAAACAGAATGGCTGGATTCATTCGATTGCGGACGAACCGCAAGCAGGTGTTGGATCAATTCCTATTGTACCTGTAGCGACCACATCTGACGTTACATTGATTCGTATGCATGGACGGAATTTTCATGGCTGGACTAAACCGAAAAACGCGGATACAAATTGGCGTGATGTTCGCTATTTATATAAATATAATGAGAAAGAATTATTAGATTGGAAGAATCGAGTCTTGGAAATCTCGAAGGCTACGAAGGACATTATCGTATTATTTAACAATAATTCTGGCGGGGATGCTGCAAGTAATGCCAAAGAATTTCAACATATGCTTGGAATAGAATACGAAGGGTTAGCACCTAAGCAGCTCGGGTTGTTTTAACAACGTATATACAATAGATATTACTTGATTACGAACAAGATAACCTTTAATAGGGTATCTTGTTTTTTGGGGTATATTCGCTCTAATGAATATGTTAAAAGATAAAAACTTTGAAATTCCTGTTACCAATTTGCTTCTTAATCGTTACATAAGTGAAAGGGGGAGCTATGAAAGATAATCTGGATTACATTTATCATACATATTTTCTTGATATTTATCGTTTCCTCCTAATGCTTAGTCGAAACCATCATACAGCAGAAGACCTAGTTCAAGAAACGTTTATTAGAGCCCATCTATATATCGAGAATTATAAGGGGGAGAGTGTTAAGTCTTGGCTATTTACAATTGCACATCATGTTTTTATTGATTACTACCGTAAGCATAAAAAGATGATGATAAAAGAAGATACTTTCTTCACTACTTTTATAGATAAGAAGAATTTGTTTGAAGAAGATGTAGTTAAAAAAGAAGAGGTTCAAGAAATCATATATTTACTCAATGATTTACCAGAAAAACAAAGATATGCTGTATTATTGCATGATGTGCATGGGCTTACTCAAGCTGAAGCATCGAGTGTAATGGGTGTTAAACAATCGTATTTTAAGGTTTTGTTATTTCGCGGCAGGCAATATGTAAGACAGAGGAGGGAACAATCGGATGAAAGATGATTTTAAGAAGAAATTAGATGCCTATGAAAAAGGAGAACTCTCAGAAGCGGAAAAGGAAAAGGTCGAACAGGAGTTAGAAAAATTAGAAAAATATTATGAGTTCATAGACGAAAAAGAGGATAAAGACCGAAAAGTTAATCCTATGAATGATGAAAAGCAAATAAAGATACTGAGACGAAGTAAATGGAAAGCTAGGTTTCAGACTGCTATTATGGTAATCAGTATTCTCTTCTTTGTTACGATTTTATCGACTATCCTAACAGCTGTTTATTATTCATGGGGAAAACCAGACCGAGTCGATACCTTTCGAAATATAATTGATTATACATTAACAGTCACAAATCCATATGGTTATTATGGAGGAACAAGTACAAATACAAAACCATTCTTTTCTATGGAAGCTAGTAGAGAGTTAAACAAGAGGGTTGGGGATGAAACATTAGTCGTTGGCGAAATGAAGGTTAACTTCTTGTTCTCTATGATGGGATTCCCAATGGAAGATTACTACGGGAGAATGAAAAAAGAGCAACCAGGATTTATTCTTCCAGGATTTGAAAGCGAAATGGCTGATTGGAACCAATTAGAACAATTACCCGAAGGAACGGTTGTATCTGCATATGTGTCTTTTTCTGAGCTATTAACTACAAATGACGTATTCCAATTATTTAATGGGAGAAATCTAGATATTATCTGGTTTGCCGTTTATACGGGGCAAGAAGGCGAATCAAGATATGCCGGTAATATTTTCGAGCCAATTGGCTTTCCCGATTTTCCGATTTGGCATGATAACGATATGATTTTAGATTCTAGGGAGGAAGAAAAAGGTCTATTCGGTAGTAAGGTTATCTCTGAATCATATTATTCTCCAGAATATGAATCAGGGGATTACGAACAGCTTCATACGCAATTTATGAAGACATTAGCATTTCTATCTAAATATGAAAGCAAGGCTAATAAGCTGACCTTTGAACCGTTAAATCTAGATGATAGAATACAGTATTTAAAAGAGCATGGAATCGAACATTACGGTGCTGTCATCACGGGTCCAACAAAGGAAATCTTAAAACTTCAAGAAGAACCAATGATTAGTGATCTAGCAGTAGATGAAGTTTCATTCTGGAATTGGGAATGGGACAGAAGTGAGGAAGAATAAGGTGTAATATAAAAGGAGATTAAGAAGCTTAACATTATCTTAATCTCCTTCTTATGTTACGATTACTTTATGAATAGACACCATAAGTTAATACTTCCCATGACGAACTTATGAGGAGTTATATATGAAGAAGGAAAAATTAATAAAAAAGTATGACAGTCAGGTTTCCATGTATGAAAATAATCGTAATAATCCAACTGTTGCAGGATGGCGGGAGAAACTTATTAAGTCAGCTTATGGTAACGTGTTAGAAGTCGGAGTAGGTGTAGGAGCTAATTTTCCATATTATAACAAACAAAAGGTCAGTGAGATTATCGGAGTGGATTTTAGTAAAGAGATGATTAAAAGTGCGGAGCAACAAGCTAGAATCAATCAGTTACATGTGCATTTTATTCATCAGGATGTTGATACACTTACTTTGCCATCCAATTCTTTTGATAGTATTGTTTCGACTTTGACACTCTGTAGTTATCCAGATCCAGTGAAAACCTTAAATAAGTATAATGATTGGTGTCAGGAAGATGGCGCTGTATTGTTTTTAGAACACGGGTTAAGTTCCAATCGATTGTTGTCTATGACACAAAAGGTGGTTGATCCACTTTATAGAAGGGTTTCAGGTTGTCATTGCGATCGAGATATTCTGAAGATTATGGAGACATCTAAACTAGAAGTCAAACACATCGAACAATACTGGTCTGGCATGGTTTCTTTAATATGGGCAAAACCAAATAAATAAAAAACTCATGGGGAAGGGAGACAACCATGTATTATCAAGGTAAATCGGTATATATAAGACCTTTAACAAAAGAAGATAACATAAGCATTTTGAATGCAGTTCATGATGAAGAAATTCGTTATATGACTGGAACGAGAAATACGTTTACTATGGAGCAATTAAATGATCATATAGACCGAATATCAGAAGATGATTCTCGTTATGATTTTGCCATTTGTTTAGTTGTTGCTGATGGTATCATCGGTGATTTAACTATATTAGACATCGACGAAATGAATAGAAAAGCTGGTTTTCGAATTGCACTGCATGATAAGAAGTATTTTAATAAGGGTTATGGTACGGAGGCAGTGGAACTTGCATTAGCTTTTACGTTTAAAGAGTTAAAGTTAAACCGACTGCAACTAGAGGTCTATTCGCATAATAAGCGCGGGATAAAGGCTTATGAGAAGGTAGGCTTTCAAGTGGAGGGCGTATTAAGGGATTCGCTATTTTATAATGAAGCATATTCTGACGAAATCATAATGGGGATACTAGCAGAGGATTACTTTAGAAGACAAAAAAACAGCTAATATACGGGAGAGAGTATATCGGGCAGATAATTTGAACTAATATAAATAATACCTTGATATTCCATTAGGAAGCATATGCTGGAGGATAATGATGACACCATTTACAGAGAACGTAATAAAAATGATAAAGCAAATACCAGAGGGGAAAGTAATGACTTATGGCCAGATTGCTAGATTAGCTGGTAGTCCTAGAGCTGCTCGTCAGGTTGTTCGTATTTTACATTCTATGAGTAAAAAATACGAGCTTCCTTGGCATCGTGTGGTGAATGCAGAAGGTAAAATAGTAATAAAGGATGAAGTATCCTATTATGAACAGATTCTGAAATTAGAAGCAGAAGGAGTAGCGTTAGGGAGCTTTAATGAAATAGATTTAAAGACATATCAATGGCTTCCATGAATACAAAAAAAGAATGCCATATTGCTAGGGCATTCTTTTTGCATGAAATACTTAAAATACTTTTGTTGTCCAATCTTCACAATTCCAAATATCTGTTACCAAACCATCATAAAATTCAGGTTCGTGGGAAATAAGGAGAACACTTCCTTTATATTCCTTTAGTGCTCGTTTCAACTCGACTTTTGCATCATGATCTAAGTGGTTAGTTGGCTCATCTAGTACTAGTATATTTGTCTCGCGATTCATTAATTTACATAACCGTACCTTCGCCTTTTCTCCACCACTTAATACTTGCACCTTACTCTCGATATGTTTCGTTGTTAATCCACATTTTGCAAGTGCTGCACGAACTTCGTATTGGGTAAAGTGAGGGAATTCATCCCATACTTCTTCAATACAAGTATTGGAATTTGTTGTTTTGATTTCTTGCTCAAAATAGCCGATATGCAAATTCTCTCCGCGTTCAACGTCACCTGATACAGGAGGAATTTCTCCTAATAGACTTCTTAACAGGGTGGTTTTCCCTATTCCATTTGCTCCATAAAGGGCTATCTTTTGTCCACGTTCCATGGATAAGTTTAATGGACGAGATAATGGTTCACCATAACCGATAACGAGATCCTTTGTCTCGAATAAGTATTTACTTGGTGTACGTGCTTCTTTAAATTGAAACTCAGGTTTTGGCTTTTCAGCGTCGAGTTCGATAACGTCCATTTTATCTAATTTCTTCTGGCGAGATTGTGCCATCCTCGTCGTTGCTGCATTTGCCTTATTACGAGCAACAAAGTCTTTTAAATGGGCAATTTCTTTTTGTTGTTTCTTATAGGCTGCTAACTGTTGCTGTTTCTTCAAATCATGTAATCGTAGGAATTCATCGTAGTCCCCAGGGTAACGAGTTAGCTCTAAATTTTCCATATGATAAATCAAGTTCACGACGCTGTTTAGAAAAGGAATATCGTGAGAAATGAGTATAAAGGCATTGTCGTAATTCTGTAAATACGTTTTTAACCATTCTATATGTTCGACATCAAGATAGTTTGTCGGCTCATCGAGAAGTAGAATTTCAGGTTTTTCTAGGAGTAGCTTAGCTAATAATACTTTCGTACGCTGACCACCACTCAAATCATGGACATCACGGTCTAGTCCAAAGTCATTCAACCCTAGTCCGTTCGCAACTTCTTCAACCTTTGCGTCAATTGTATAGAAGTCATTATTCGTCAGCGAATCCTGCATACGACCGGTTTCTTCTAATAATTTTTCTAGCTCTTCAGGTGATGCTTCTCCCATTTTGGCAAAAAGCTGATTCATTTCTTCTTCCATATCATATAAATACTGAAAAGCGGTTCGTAATACATCCCGTATAGACAAACCTTGCTTTAATACAGCATGCTGGTCTAAATAACCTACTCGGACATGCTTAGCCCAAGTTATCGTTCCAGCATCTGGTTGTAGTTTTCCGGTAATTATATTCATGAAAGTAGACTTTCCTTCACCATTTGCTCCGATCAATCCAATATGTTCACCTTGTAATAACCGGAATGATACATTTTCGAGTATCGCACGATCACCAAAGCCATGACTTAAATTTTTAACTGTTAGTAAACTCATATTCGGTAACACCTTATCCTTCCTAGGTACATTCTTTTTTATTATAAGGGTCATAATCAAAAAGTGATAGGGGTAAATAATGAAAAATAAAATTATTACCTGATATTAATACTTGGTATAATTTGTTCTTAACTGTATTATTATTTTAATAAGTATAGGTGAAATGGAGAGGGAGAGTCATGAGTAAACGTAAAATTGCTTTTGTAACGGATAGTACGGCTTTTTTAACAGAGGAGCTAATGGCACATCCAGATGTGTATGTTGTCCCAATTGTGATTATTTCAAATGGGAAGGAGTACGAGGATGGTATTGACCTATCGAGTGCACAGTTATATGAAATGATTCGGACAGAAAAGGAAGTCCCTAAAACATCCCAGCCCAATGTGGAGAAATTTAAGCAGTTATATAAGCATTTAAAAGAAGAATATGAACATGTTATCGCTATTCATGTATCGTCAAAATTAAGTGGAACTATTTCGAGCTCGAAGGCGGGAATGGAGCAAGTAGGATTACAAGTTAAAATCATTGATTCGGGATCACTCTCTTTTGCTATAACCTTCCTAATCGAAAAAGCTATAGAGCTTGTCAAGCATGGTACCGATGTAGAAGAAATGGTTCAACAGTTGGATCAGATGGCAAATCAGCATAAGAATCTAATTCTGTTAGATACATTAGAACAGCTATTTAAAGGAGGAAGATTATCCAGTACGCAATTTGTGCTAGGAAATCTGCTTAAGATTAAACCAATTTTGGCTATCGGGGAAAAGGGAGAACTAGGGGTGGTGGAACGAATTCGTTCTGAGAAAAAAGCTACGCGTAGAATGATAGATTTAATAAGGGCATCTTGTAAGGAGCATGCTGTGAGAAAAATCGGTATTGCAAATGCCAACGCTCCTGAAAAAGCTGAAGCACTACGCAAAGAAATCCTTTTACAATTTCCAGATATGGAAGTTGTTATTGGTGAAGTAAGTTCATCTCTAGCTGTTCATGCAGGAGAAGGAGCGATTGCAGTGTTCTGGAGTATATAAAGTATGGAAGCTATGCTGGTGGGGTAGTAATATTGTACCCTACCAGCATATTTTTTCTTGATGTTCTCCATTAAATCGAAGAAATAAAAGAGTCTAAATGGGTAATAGTTACTATTTTTTGAAATTTTGATTTTTTATGGTGTGAAATTTAGTACTATTTATAATATATGATTTTAAACGCATAGAGTCTTGCCAATAAAAACTGGATGATTCGATAACTTTTCATATTCTAGGAGGGAGTTAATAGGTTGTTATACATAAAACACCGTAACGTCATATTCGTTTTGGTTCTATTTTTCTCTTTGGTTTCTATTCAAGCTTGTTCTCATGATTCAAACGATACAGAGAATAGGGATGAAGTGAAAAATGATGTGAGTGAAGAAGTGGTTGATGTACAAGAAAATGTACCAGAAGATAAAAATGAAAGAGATGATGTTGACCTAGCAGAAGAACCAACAAATAACCCCGAAGATTTACTTGAAATCGCACCTGAAGAACCAACTAATCTAGAAGAAATTATTAACTATCCAACAGGTCCTCTTGCAGGGAATGGATTGCATACCGGAAAAGAACCATTACTAAGTGCTGAGCAAATGGCAGATTATGTTAAAGAAGTCCTCCCGCCTATTAAAGAAGATGTCAGTGAAGAATACTTAGACAAATGGTGGCGAGCCTATCGCTATCTTTTTGCAGAGGATTATCAAGATCCGAGACAACTCATTACAAAAATGAAGTTTGATAACTTTGGTCATCCAGGATTAGAGGATGAACAGTTTACCTTCAAAGAGCAGTTAAATGTACTAGTAATTCTTGATGTTAGTGGAAGTATGGCAAATGAAATCAATGGAAAATCGATGATGGATATTGCGAAGGATTCGATTCGCGAATTTACCTCTAGTCTACCAAATGAAGCAAATGTTGGTCTTCGAGTCTATGGTCATGAAGGCGCACGAACTGGTAAAACCCCAGAACAGTCTTGTGAAGTTAGTGAGTTAGTTTATGAAATCCAACCAATCAATGCTTCCGAATTTAATAGTGTAATAGATCCTTTTATCCCAACTGGATGGACGCCTATTGGTTTAAGCTTAGAACAGGCAAAAGAGGATTTCGCTAACTTTCCAGGAGAAACGAATACCAATTTTGTATACATCGTAAGTGATGGTGCTGAAACTTGTGGAGGAGACCCAGCTGGTGCAGCAAAAGAACTTGCTGAATCTGATATTCAATCTATCGTTAACGTAATCGGCTTTAATGTAGATATTGAGGGCCAAAGTCATTTACGCGAAATAGCAGAGGCTGGTGGTGGAATTTATACGAATGCAGGGGATGAGGAACAATTAAATGAGGTCTTTGAACAGGCAAAGA
This sequence comes from Ornithinibacillus sp. FSL M8-0202, assembly GCF_037975285.1. GTDB lineage: Bacteria > Bacillota > Bacilli > Bacillales > Amphibacillaceae > Ornithinibacillus > Ornithinibacillus massiliensis. The sequence goes on along the minus strand of NZ_CP150248.1, from coordinate 370,243 downwards.
GAATGGTTGAGATGTGGAAGGAATGGAAGACTGGGGCAAAGAAAGATGTTATGGAACAAAAAAAGGATCAAACGATTGACCTTTTGAAATTTTCAAGTAATTGGATGCAGAAGAACGCTGATGAAGAAGTTAGTTTACGAGATGTTTTGAGTGTTCTACGACAAGAGGATTTCATAACTAGTAATGCTCACAGTTTCTTTAGCGAAAAAAGAACAGAAAGATGGAATTTATATAGAGAAATAGATAAAAATTCGTTCCCAGAATTGATGGATGAGTTAGAGGAAAATTATAGAGAAATCCAGATACAAATTGATGAAGTTTATCAAGATAATGTCGGTGATGAATAATAGTATATGATAATTGTTCTGAAGTACTAACAATGGCAGAATTGAACATTGGTAAAGCTGGTTTTATACCAAGTCTGAATGATGTTATATCTAATATTGATTTGGGTGTTGAAATACCATTTATACAAATGTTTGTCCAGATAGAGCCTACTATATAGGGATATAGGAAGGAGCTAATACAATGCTGCAAAATAAATACCGGAAGATAGTGTTAACTATACTTGTCTTTTCTTTAGTCATTTTAATTCAAGCGTGCTCAGAACAGAAAAACGAAGAAGTAAAAACTGAAGTAGAGAATGATAATAACAAAAAAGTTGAGAAAGAGAAATTGGATACACAAAAGGAAAGAGACGAAGATAGAAATGATCTAGTTGAAGAACCTACTAATAATCTATCTGATATTATAGAAATCGCACCTGAAGAACCTACTAATCTAGAAGAGATTATTAACTATCCAACAGGTCCTCTTGCAGGGAATGGTTCACAGTCGGGTAAAGAACCAAGGTTAACCGATAGAGAAATGGCAGATAAAGTTAAAGAACTCCTACCACCTATTCAGGAGAATGTCGATGAAGTATACCTAGACAAATGGTGGCGAGCCTATCGCTATCTTTTTGCAGAGGATTATGAGGATCCGAACCAAATAATTACAAAAATGAAGTTTGACAACTTTGGTCATCCAGGATTAGAGGATGAACAGTTTCAGTTTAAAGATCAAATAAATGTTTTAGTTGTTCTGGATGTCAGTGGAAGTATGGCAAATGAAATCAATGGGAAATCGATGATGGATATTGCGAAGGATTCGATTCGCGAATTTACCTCTAGTCTACCAAATGAAGCGAATGTTGGTCTTCGAGTCTATGGACATGAGGGTGCAAGGACTGGTAAAACCCCAGAACAGTCTTGTGAAGTTAGTGAGTTAGTTTATGAAATCCAACCAATCAATGCTACCGAATTTAATAGTGTAATAGATCCGTTTATCCCAACTGGATGGACGCCTATTGGTTTAAGCTTAGAACAGGCAAAAGAGGATTTCGCTAACTTTCCAGGAGAAACGAATACCAATCTTGTTTACATTGTCAGTGATGGTGCTGAAACTTGTGGAGGAGACCCAGCTGGTGCTGCAAAAGAACTTGCAGAATCTAATATTCAATCTATCGTTAATGTAATCGGCTTTAATGTAGATATCGAGGGCCAAAGTCATTTACGCGAAATAGCAGAAGCTGGTGGTGGAATTTACGCTAATGCAGGGGATGAAGATCAGCTCAATGAAGCGTTTGACCAAGCTAGGAAAATAATAGAAATGTGGGATGAATGGAAACGAGGAGTCAAGAAGGATGTTTTTGACCAAAGGGTTGAGCAGAGAGTTGATATAATGAATTATTCTAATAATTGGTGGGCTAAGAATTTTGATGAAGAAGATGCTCTAAGACAGGTATTGTTTATTTTGTCACAAGATGAATTCATAACAAAAGAAGCTGGGGAGTATGTTCATCAGAAACGAACAGAACGATTTACATTATACAATGAGATACGAGAAACGTCCTATAAAGACTGGATGGAAGAAATTGAGAATAATTATAATGAAGTACAAGAGCAAATTGATGAATTTTATCAAGATAACGTAGGTGATTAGTAACTATACGAGAGGATTTTTGAGATTTCAAAAAATATTATTAGGATGATTCAAATGAAAATCAAATTCTTAAGTTAGGTAAGAAGCATAAAAAATGGAATGAGGACGTGACAATAGAAGGCTTCCCGTATTTAATTAATAATAGTAGGTATTTTTTAGCAAATTATCTTGGAAAGCTCTCAAAAAATGTAAAGAATATAGCCATAATAACACCTGATACTATGCAAAAAGAAGATGCATTAAAGGCTATAAAGCCGCTGGTTATGTTTCAAGGTAGAATAATACAAAGGTTGTTAGGAAAAGTAAGCTAGTGTTTTTGATAATTAATGTAATTGTAGATAAACATTAAATAGCTTATCAAATAACAAACAAGGACCGGGCTAATCACCCGGTCTATTAATCTTATCATATTGTAAGTACTGGTAGTTATCAGTTGGAATACGACTTATTATATTACCTTCAGTATCTTTATGAACTTCGTATTCACGGTAAGTCTCTATTATTTTTCCATTCCTTTCATTCATATCTTCAAGCATAAATTCAAATGAACTTGAGGCACTACGTTCAGTAGGCTGTGTATCTGCATCTACTGATTCATCTTCTTGCATTTCATAATAGATGGTTTGTTCATTAGAAGTTGGCGGAGAATCTAATATTGCAGCCAATATAATGACCATTAGGGCACCGAATAAAGCTAACTTTGTTTTCATAATGAAACTCCTTTCTTGAAACTCTGTTATATTTATATGCATGTCCCATGTAATTAATCGTAAAAAACGTTAAAATAATAGTGTATGTATTTGAAAGGAGTGGAAATGATGTATCGAACAAAAGAAGATTTTCTGCTTGATTGGGATCAAGCAGTCAATGGAACTGTGAACGTTCTTGAAGCACTAACAGATGATAAGTTAAATCAAGCAATTGTGGAGGGCCATAATACGTTAGGTTGGTTAGGCTGGCATCTTGCAACAGCTCTTGGGTTTTTCGGTGGACAAATTGGATTACAAGTTGAGCCAGTAGGGGGACCAAATGATGTCCCAACAACTGCAGCAGAAATCGTAACTGCCTATAAAAAGTCAGCAGCAGATGTTAAAGAAAGTGTAGCGGCTTTAACGGATGAACAATTACTTGAAACAGTTGAGAGCTTTGGAAGTCAAGTTCCTAGAGGAGCATTATTGCGTTCCATGATTGATCATCAAACACATCACCGTGGTCAAATGACTGTACTCTTGAGACAAGCTGGATTGAAAGTGCCTGGTGTAATGGGGCCTACAAAAGAAGATCAAGCGTAATATAAGAAAGAGCAAAATCTTTATAAAAAAGGGTTTTGCTCTTTTTGCTTTTGAAATTATGTATTAAAACTGAAGACACATCATACTTGAATTAAAATATAGAAAAAGATGAGGTTAATAATAGGATGAAAATCGTCGAGGGCGCATGCTATGGCGTTGAAAGAAATGATATGTGTTGATAATTTTTATAAAAATCTAATTATTTCACTCGTCTGTATAGATGGGTAAGGGAGTGCGTGGTATACTTATAAAAACAAATTTTAGGAGTGGTGAAATTGGCTGATACTGAAAAAGTGACCGTCAATTTAAATGTAGTGGACCTTGGGAAGATTGACTTACTAGTGGAACAAGGATTTTTTTCTAACAGGACAGATTTCATTAAAAGCGCTATTCGTAATCAGTTATCTGAACATGCTGAAGAGGTAAATAAGTTGACGACCGATAAGGTATTAGGTGCCCTCTATTATTCACGTAAAGATTTAGAAGAAGTAGTTGCCAAAGGAAAAGTACTTGATATAAAAGTGATTGGCATGTTAGCTTTTGCCGATGACGTAGATGAGGATTTAGTTCGGAAGTCTATTAGATCACTAAAAGTTTTGGGAGTATTACGAGCATCGAAGGAAGTCCGCAAAGCATTAGATAGGATAAAGTAGGGGATAAAATGGGAGAGAAGTTTGCTATTATAACAGATATACACGGAAATAGTGCAGCACTGAAGGCGGTATTAGAAGATATTAAAAAAGACAAAGATATCGGCCAGATTTACTGTTTAGGGGATATGATTGCCATTGGACATGAGACGAATCAGGTGTTGGAGTTATTATTTTCTGAGAAAAATATTTCTTTTGTGATGGGGAATCATGAACAATCTGTTTTTAATATCATTTTAGGTAAATCTTCACATAGTCAAGGAATTGTCCAAATGCACCACGAATGGATTGCCAAAAATCTCGATGAAGCGTATGTGGAACGCTTAGCAAATATTCCGAAGCAAATAACAACAGAAATCGCTGGTAAGAAGGTATTGTTTTTACACTACCATTTAGATCGTAATAATCGGTTCTTACCATTGGATACGGATCCTACAGTTTCTAGCTTGGAGAAAATCTATGAAAATACAGATGTTGACCTTGTATATTTTGGGCATCATCATACGATCCATCATTTTAGCTCGAAAAGTAGGATGTATTTAAATCCAGGTCCACTTGGGTGTAGTCATAAGCCCTTAGCACCGTACGGAACGATAGAAATAGGAGAAAATGGTCAAGTGAATGTTCACATCAAGGAAGTTCCCTATGATAATCGAGCATTTCTTAAGTCGATTTTTGAAACTAAGTATCCGGCTTATGAGACTGTATTAGAAGTCTTTCATGGTAATCAACATATTCATTTAGTTGAAAATGAGGAAGTTAATAGTAAGTAGTTAGAGTGGTAGAAATGCATATAGCATACTGCTTTTACGAGGAATTTCTGAGCTATTCAAAAAAGAATCATTAATCTAATAAACGTGGATTTTGCTTACTATTTAATAAAAGTAAATATATAGTAGATAAAGAAGCAAATTAAGAAAAGAAGGTTGGGTTAAAGGAGTTGAAAAATGAATATTGTAGTTGCACCAGACTCCTATAAAGCCTCGGTAGATTTATCCAATTTAAACCAACAGGTTAGGAATGTGTCTATAAAAGTTGCAAGTGACGTTGATAATCCCTTATTGGGGGAACGTGGGGCTACTTTTGTATATGGTCCACAGAAAGGGTTAACTGAAGACCGATTAGAATATTATGATACGTCTGTGAAAAGATTCTCCAATTTAATTGAAAAGGCGATTGGGAAATCGTATAGTGATGCGTCTGGAGCAGGTGCTTCTGGCGGATTAGGTTTTGCATTTTTGTCCATAGGTGGTGAACTAGTTTCTGGTGCAAGGCTAGTAGCAGAAACTATGCAAGTAGAGGATGCTATTGCTAAAGCAGATCTCGTAATCACAGGTGAAGGCCAAAGTGATGAACAAACATTATACGGTAAAGCACCTGGATATATAGCTTCTGTAACTAAAAAGTATAACATACCTGTTATTTTAGTATCAGGAGGATTGAGTGGGGATATTGAAAAGCTTTGCTATGATTTTTCAGCATGTTTTTCGATTGGCAATAAACCTTTAACAATAGCAGAATCAATCCATATGGCAGATCAACTTCTATACGAGCAGATAAGACAAATTATGAAATTAATTAAGTCTTTAAAAAAGCTTCCTTCAGGCCTATAAAAGCCTGAAGGAAGCTTTTTGTCTATGAAGTTAATTACGTAAACTCCCATAGATTATTTAGGTTGAACTTTCCCGAAAGGTTTTAATAAATACTTCATACGGTTTTATCTCTTCCATACAATACATATAATCACTACTTTAATAAATCTATAATAAGTTTGAATCTGATCAGTATTACAATTGGATTATTTTTGTAAAAGGTTTATTAAGTTTTATGAAAATGATTAAAATGTCCCAAAAAAATATTTTATTTGGCAAAAACCATTAAAATTCGACAAAAATATGAGGCGAAACTACTAGTCATATATTTTATGAAAACAATATTTATAGATATAGGAAAAAAGTACGGTAATCATATAGTACTAACCAACAACGGAATTGGAAATTTGTGGAATTGACATTTGAAACCTATATGTAATTATTTATGTATATATTATCCAAAGATAAAATTTTACATAACAAGAAATGAGGTATTAGAGGTTGTTAGAGTCTAAGCGTAGAGCAATTATATTTTTTGTTATAGCAATTTTACTGGCAGCTTTATCTGGTTATTTTGTTTTGCAAAAAGTCAAAGAACTTAATGAGGATTTAGGAGAGATGGTTAGTATCTATGTTGCAAATGGAGATATCTATTCAAGGGCAATTATTACTCCAAATGACGTAACTACTACAGAGATACCTGCCAAGTTTGAACGAAGTGAATATATAACTAGTGAAGAGGAATTTATTAATTCGGTTTCATTAGTTCCTCTTTCTAAAGGACAAATAATCACGAAGAATATGCTGAAAGAGGCATCAGCTGTTACAGAAGAAGATAATCGTTTAATAAGTATTCTGCAGTCAGAGAGAGTTTATTTTGATGAAAGATTATCTGATATGGACCGAGTGGATATTATTGTTTCGAGAGAAGTAGATGGAGAAAAAGTAACTGAGGTTTTCATGACTGATTTAAAGGTAGCTCGAATTGCAACCGCGGGAGAAAAGTCTGAGTTTAATGGCGTACAAGTAGAAGTGGATTTTGATGATGTAACAGATCTTATTCACATGCTTCATTATGCAGAAACGGTACGTGTTATCCGGGCTAATGTAGGCCAAATGCCTGAACATGGTAATCCGTCAGTTGAATCTGATGCTAGTGAAGAAGAAGCCGAACAGCTTGAAAATGAAATGGAGCAGAAAGTAGATAACCCCGATGAGAATAATTCGAAGAGTGAAGAATGATTTCCATTATTATCTCATGATGATGCTATTTATTGGAGGATTTACATGAAAAGAATAAATGAAATTTACATAATAGGAGATAATGAAGAACTATTTTCTTCAGTAGTTAGTCAATTAGGGCAAGAGTTTAATATTCAAAAATTAGATATTGAAGAAATTAAGAAGTTTTCAGTTCAAATTGTTCTAATGTTAAGAACAGAAAAAAATTCTCCTTTGGATGTAGCTCAAACTATATTATCTCACTATCCAGGAGCATTTGTAATTTATGTCAGTGATATTCAAAATTTTGAATTACTCCGCGATTTAAATCGAGTTGGGGTTATGGAGTATTTAATTTTACCTGAAGAAGAGTGGTTACTAGAAGACAGGATTCGAGAAATAACTGAGTCAAAGTTATTTAATAGTGATTCAATCCCTACAGATGGTTTTAAGCGTGGAAGTGGAAAAGTATTTACCTTCTATAGTGGCAAAGGTGGAGCGGGTAAATCTCTATTAAGTACGGCGTTCGCACAAACGTTGAAAATTGAGTCAACTGCAAAAGTTCTTTTTATTGATTTAAATCTTCAATATGGTGGTGCCGAGACTTTCTTAGGTATAGATAGTAACCGGTCATTAATTGACTTGTTTCCTGTAATACAAGAATTAAATGAATATCATATTAGAAATGTTGCAGAGAAAGAACCGCATTCAGGACTTGAAGTATTAGTAAGCCCTCGTGATGCTGCTATAGCTGAACGTATTGACGAAGACTTTGTTTTAAGGTTAATTCGAGCTAGTAGACGCAGTTATGATTTTATTATTATTGATGTGCCTACGTGGATGGACGAAAGAGTTTATACCGCTATCGAGGAGTCTGAAAAAATTTATTACGTGATGAGTTACGATACTGTCGCTATACGTGTACTAAAGAGTGTTGAAGATCTATTACAACAACTAGGACTAGTTACAAAAGAGAAAGTAGAGTTACTAATTAATTTCTCAGGAAAAGATAACGAGTTAAACCAGAAGGATATAGAACGTTTTATCAGTTATCCAGTAGCAGCTAAGGTTAGAAGAGACTTAAAAGGTGTTCAGTCGTTTGTAAACCAAGGGCTGCCTCTAAGGAAGGAGCTTAAAGACAAAAAGTTACCGATAATTGCAAAAGATGTACAGAAGTGGGTTAAATCTATGCTAAAGTAACACAATTCACAAACTAGTTAGGACTAATAAGGGGTGAGTGTGTGGCTCTATTCCAAAAGAATAACCGTAATAACCATGATGTTCAACAGAAGGAATTCAATGTAAATAATACTTATATAGATGAATTAGTAGAACATTACAAAACAAGACTTTTAACAGAGGTAAACTTAGAACAAATTACAACTCTGGAAGAAAGAGAAAAGAAACTTAAAATAGAACGTTATATCAATCAATTCATGACCGAAGAAAAAGTAGTTATCCCTAGAAATGAGAAAGAGGTACTACTTTCTAAACTTATTGATGAAAGTGTTGGATTTGGTCCTTTAGAGCCTTTATTACAGGATGATGATATTACTGAAATACTTGTCAATGGTCCTCAAGAAATATACATCGAAAAAAAAGGGAAGCTTGAACAAGTTAATATCTCTTTTAAAGATGAGGCGCATGTAAGGCATATTGTTGATCGGGTAGTAGCACCACTAGGGAGACGTATTGATGAAAGTTCACCAATGGTGGATGCTAGATTACCAGATGGTAGTCGTGTCAATGCTGTTATTTCTCCAATAAGTTTAGGTGGGACATTAATTTCAATTCGTAAATTTCGCAAGACTCCTTTCGAAATGAGAGACCTTAGAAACTATGGAACCTTTACTAGTGATATGGAGCAATTTTTACAAGCGTTAGTAAAAACAAAGCAAAACATTTTAATATCTGGTGGTACAGGGAGTGGTAAAACAACCCTTCTAAATGCTTTGGCTAAAGAAATACCGTATGGTGAACGTATTATAACCATTGAGGATTCAGCTGAATTACGATTAGATCGTAAAAATGCAGTCGGATTAGAGGCAAGACCACCAAATGTAGAAGGAACAGGTGAAATATCCATTAGACAATTAGTGAAGAATGCGTTGCGTATGCGACCAGACAGAATTATTGTGGGTGAGGTTCGTGGTGCAGAAGCATTTGACATGTTACAAGCAATGAACACTGGACATGAAGGATCACTAACGACTGTCCATTCCAATACACCAGCTGATGCTATAAACCGTGTTGAAGGAATGGTTGTCATGGCTGGTATGGATTTACCAACTCATATCATCCGCGAATATATAGTTGGAGCAATAGACTACATTGTTCAAGTTCAACGTTTAACCGATGGAACAAGAAAACTATTGAACATAGCCGAAGTATCTGTCAACAAACAAAATAGAATTGAAGTGAAAGATATATTCTTTTTCAAGAGAACTGGAGTCGATGATGAAGGGGGTATCCATGGATATTTCACTCCAACCGGTGTAATCCCCAAATGTTTAAATCATCTTGAAGTTTTTGGATTTAATTTTGATCGATCGTTTTTTGAGCCTAAAGGGGAGATTACAGATGGACTTAACCGTATCTATACTTTATAGTTTCGCAGTGCTTTTCGTACTAATTGGATTTTATTACTATCTTGGTTATCGAAGCCAAAAAAAAGAATGGAATCTTAAGGTTAAGAAGTGGTTCCCAGAGGAAGATAGAAAAAGTTTTATAAGTAAAATAGGAGAGAAATTTGATAATAGAGAAAGTACTAAAGGGCTAAAGAATAAGTTGCAAAATGCAAATTTGAAACTCCTCCCTTCAGAATATATTGGGGTGTTAGTGGTAGGTGCTTTAATTATATTTGTTCTTACAAATATGATATTTAAAATGCCACTTCGGTTTAGCCTTATCTTATCTGTAGGACTTATGATTGTGACTCATTTTCTATTGTTTGTTATCCGTAAAAACAATTATGAAAATCGATTTAATGAACAACTATCAGAGGTTTGTAGGTTACTAGCGAATGCAGCACGTTCTGGACTAACTATCAATCAAGGTATTGAAATCGTTTCTAGAGAGGTTACCGGCCCTGCCGGAGAAGAGTTTAGAAGGATAGCTAATGAATTGAAATTAGGAGTCCCGTTAGAATCGGCTTTTAGGTCAATTCAAAAAAGAAATAAATCTAGAGATTTTAATTTATTCATAGCAACTTTATTAATCCAAAAGAAAACAGGTGGGAATTTAGCTGTGACATTAGAGACTATGGCCAACACGTTTGAGGATCGTAAGATATTGTCTCAAACGATTAAAACAATGACAGCTGAACAAAAATACATTTCATTTATAGTACCAGTATTACCTATATTTCTTTTGCTAGTCATGAATAATGTCATAGATGGGTTTATCGAGCCGTTATTTTCTGGTTTTGGTGTGATTATTCTGATTTTATTCTTAAGTGCTATCATCTTATCTTTTTTAATTATTCGAAAAATAACGGATATAAAGGTGTAGCTTATGGATGCATTAATTATTTTATCAATTATCGGATTTTGGTTTAGTGTCGTACTATTTTTAAAGCACTACTGGACGTTCCTACAAGAGAAGAAAAAAAGACTAGATCATCTTTCAGATGTAACGAAAATAGATATCTTTGAAAAAAAAGAGAAGAAGAAGAATAGAAGAGCAGATTTATTTGTAAAAATGACAAAGTACGCAGATGACTTTTCAGAGCTAGGACAGCGAGTGAACTTTTTTAGTGAGAATCACAACGTTGAAGAGTGGTTAAGAAAATCAGGTAACCCACTTAAACTAACTGTACAGCGATTTCAAGGATTAAAGATTTTATTATTTCTTGTAGGACTTTTAGTTGGTATTTTAACACTTATCATTGGATTTCCCTTTTCTCAATATTTTTTGGCGTTTTCTCCTATATTAGGATATTTCCTACCAATTATTCTAGTTAGAAGGGAAGCAAAAAAACGTCAAGAACTTATTAGAAAGGAACTGCCGGACTTCTTAGATACAGTAAGTACTAGTGTTCAGGCAGGAGTAAGCTTAGATCATGCTTTACGGGAGGTGATAAGACACTTCGAAGGTCCAATTCGTGAAGAATTTTCACGGTTTAATAACGAAATAGACCTTGGGGTGCCAAGAGAAAGAGCGTATCGAGAATTGTTAAGACGTAATGATAATCCTGAATTTCAATCCTTAATTAAAGCATTAATTCAAGGTATGAGTTTAGGAGTGCCAATTGCTACAACATTTAGAATACAAGCTGAAGATATGAGGCAGATTCGTCAAGAAAAGGTAAAGGAGTTAGCTGCGAAAGCTTCTCCAAAAGTAACACTCGTTACAACTTTTTTAATTGCCCCAGTATCCATATTGATGATTGCCGGATTAATGATCATGAATATGTTAATGGGTGACAATAGTTTATTTTCAATTTTTTAATAACTAAGGAGGAAGAAAAATGAAAAAATTAAATGGATTTTTTATTAAGTCAATGAACAAGATTAATGAATGGAAAGAGGAAGAAAAAGGATCACAAACCTTAGAATGGCTAGGGATAGCTGCAGTAGTAGTTATTGTAGTGGGAGTAATTTCGCAAGCGTTTAGTGGAGATAGTGGTATCGGTGATACTGTTAAAGAAAAGTTTTCCGACTTTATTGATACTATTGGTGGAAACTAATTTATTTTTACAATAGATAATTTTTTTATTAGTTATAGGAATTAGTAATCATGTTTAATTAGGAGAATTCATATGAAACGTAATTCTTTAGTAATCCTAACGCTTCTAGTAACACTTATAATGGCTACAGGTTGTAATAAGGATAATAAAGATGAACAGGAAGATGTAAAACCAATAGAGCCTCCGGAAACTGACAATCAGGAGACTACGGTCGTTGAAGAAGAGGATAGCGATCAAGAAAATGAAACTGACTCTCAAGAACTTCTATCCAATTTGGATGAGGTGCCTCGTACTGTTTCAGATATAATTCATCAAAAAGCAGGGAAATATGCAGGAATGGATGTACGAGATGAGAGTGTAGTTGATCAAGTTCTTGAAGACTTAAATATATTAGATCCTCTTCCAGAAGATGCATCTGAGGATCAATTGAATGATTATTTTAAATATATATATGCCCTAGTTGCAGAAGATTTCCCGGATCCAAAAGATACTATAAAAAAATGGGAATTCGGATCATTTGGAGATCCTGACTTACCTGATTCACGTTTTCATTTTAAAGAAAATTATAATGTGGAAGTATTGCTTGATGGTAGTGGAAGCATGGGAGCATATATAGGTAATAAAACGATGATGCAGATAGCCAAGGAAACGATAAATGAGTTCATGAAACAAGTCCCAGGTGAAGCTAATGTCTCTCTTCGTGTCTACGGACATAAGGGAACAGGTTCAAATAGTGATAAGGAACTTTCATGTAGTACAATTGAGCAGGTTTATGGGTATGCTCCATACGAAGAAACAGCATTTCAAAAAGAACTTGATGAAATAGAGCCTGCAGGGTGGACACCACTTGCAGATGCATTAAAACAAGCCGAAGAATCATTATCGCAGTTCGATACGGAAAATAATACGAATCTTATATACGTAGTAAGTGATGGAGTCGAAACTTGTGATGGAGATCCAGTTGCAGTTGCAAAGTCACTTTCGGATTCGAACGCGAAACCGATTATAAATATTATAGGCTTTAATGTTGATAATCAAGCCCAAGCTCAATTAAAGGCAATGGCAGACATTTCTGGAGGAATATTCTCGACTGCTAATGATCAAAGTGAACTAGAGGAAGAATTTAAACGAGCGGAAGAGGTTCTAAAAGCCTGGGAACGCTGGAAAAAAGAGGCCCTCAGAGATGTGAACGCAATTCGGGTAGAGAACAATTTTGACATATTAAAAATTGGTAACGAATGGGGACATAAGGAAACAAGACAGTCGAATAATATTGCCAGAGCTGCGCGATTATTAAAAAATGAAGAAATTATTACTTTAGACCAAATGAATTATTTGCGCAGTATCAGAGATGATGTTCGAAAAATAATTAGAGAAGGTCAAGATGAAGTGAAAAATGAATTAAAAGATATAAGCACTGAAAGAATAGAAGAACTAAAAAAATCAATTGACGAAAAGTATAATGAAGGAACAGAAGATTAATTTAGTCTATGGACTAAAGAATGAATGGGGGTGATATCATTGTCCCGATTGTATAAAAAATTCTTTGCCTTATTAGGAATTATTATTATTACGTTCCTACCGGTTATGACCCCGACAGCCTATGCAATTAGTTCCTGGTCCGGAGATCCTTGGGAAGGAAGTCCGTGGAGTGGAGATTCTTGGGATGGTAGTAGTTTAGATTGGTCAGGAAACTCCTGGAATGGTAATAGTTGGAATGGAGATAGCTGGAACCAGTCTGACTGGAATGGTAATAGCTGGACAACACAATCGTGGAGCCAAAATAGCTGGGATTCACCAGGCTTCAACGGTAATTCTTGGACTAACCAGGGATGGGATGGTTCATCATTTCAAGGAAATTCCTGGACTAATTCAGGTTGGAGCAATTCAAGCTTTCAAGGAAACCCATGGTCAAACTCGAGCTGGAGTATGTATGGTTTTAATGGAAATCCATGGTTGAATTCTGGTTGGGCAGGTAATAACTTTAATGGCACTCCATGGGGAGAGACTGGTTGGAACCAAAATGGTATACAAGGAAATCCATGGTCGAATAATGGCTGGAACCAGAACGGTATACAAGGGAATCCTTGGCTAAATAATGGTTTTATTTCGGATCCTTTTCGAGGCAATGAAACCAATTCTGATACTACTAGTGGTCCACAAGCGCCCAATAATCCAGTAAATTTAAATACACCTTTTTATGATACGGATGATTTTAAAAATACTAAATTTGTTTGGGATTATATGGTGAATGCTGCAGTTGACATGGATAAAAACTTCCCAAACGGTCCCAGCACAAGTTTCTTAACAGGGGCATTAATTGATAGTATAAAGTTTAACCTAGGGGATCATATTGCGGTTGATCTTTATGATATTGGTGATAAATCTAAGTCTGTCTATGATAGCTATAATACATTAGATGGATTAAGGCAATCTGTATTTAATATAAATACAGTAGCTAATACAGGTAATGCTTATCACTATGCATCCGCCTCCAAACTTTCACAGTTTGGAAGTTTAATAAAAGACTCTGCAAGTACAGTTTTTAATAAGACGGATATTGCTAACATTTCTAGTACTTGGGGTTCCATGGGGGCAATATCGAAGCTTAATGTTATTGCTTCTGGAGTAAATGCTGGAATTTCAGCTTACAAAACAGGTGAAAGTGTTGGAAAAGCTATTAACACATGGCAGAATACTACAAATGGAGCTGAGCGAACAGTAGCAATTGCAGATATAGGGGCTAATCTTGGTGAGACCATAATGAGTGTAGGTGGTGTTACGGCTGCAATACCAGGAGGGCAGGCACTTGGAGCGGGTTTATTGGCTGTTGGTGGAGGATTGTTTGTAATATCAAAAGGAACACAACTTGTTACTAAAAATTGGGATAAGATAAGTAATTTTGGTAAGAAAACTGGTAAGGCAATTGCTGATGGCGCTAAGAAACTGGGAAGTACCATAAAAGGTTGGTTCTCTTAAATTCATGAGGTAACAGAATAGAGATTTGGGTCTATTCTGTTACCAAGAAAATATAATTAGGATGATTCAAATGAAGCAAATAGATGGAAATCAAATTCTTAAGTTAGGTAAGAAGCATAAAAAATGGAATGAGGACGTGACAATAGAAGGATTCCCGTATTTAATTAATAATAGTAGGTATTTTTTAGCAAATTATCTAGGGAAGCTCTCAAAAGATTTAAAGAATATAGCCATAATAACACCTGATACTATGCAAGAGGAAGATGCATTAAAGGCTATAAAGCCACTGGTTTATTTTTCTATAGCTTTTGATAGAGTAGAGAACAATACAAAAGGAAGAGCAGAGTTAGACTTCAGTGTATATGAGGAAATAAGAGACTATTTAAGGAATATTTTAAACTCAGGAGTATTAAAGACCGACTTATTAGCAATCTATGAACGTTCACTCAAGATAATAGAAAAGAATCTGCACTTACAACAAGAAATGTTAGCTTTGAGGGAGGAAGTTACTTCAATTGCTAAAAGAATACTAGCTAGAAGTTATTTTGTGGATAGTGAAATTGATGAAATTTTAAATATGGTGCCAGCTCCGGGATGGATTCAATATGAGCAATTATATGATAGTTATAAGTATAGACATGATTTTGATGTGGTATATGAAAACCAAAATAATGTAGAGTTAAAGCCTTTTTTTAATTTTCGAGATCCAAAGACTTTATATAATATGACTAGTAAGATTGCTGAACATCAACTAAGAAATTCTTTAGACAACTTAACAGATAGCATAGATATGTCTACATATTCTAAAGAGGAGTACTTTAATTATTGGACTACTAAGTTTAAAAAAGGTTTATCAGATCGTTATGTATATTTAAGTAATATAATTCGATATCCATGAAGGAAAATTCATGTGTAATTTATTTTATTTATCAATAATAAAGGAGTTATAGAATGATTAAAAGAATTCTATTAATAGTAATATTAGTGTTATTAACTTTTTTAGTAGCTTGTAATACCTCTCCAGAAGCTGAAGAATTAGCTGCTTACCATAATGATTATGTCGAGAATGTAAATAGCTTAGCTAGTCAGGTAGATATTGAAGTGCAAAAATCTTTCGCAACGGAAACTCCGGAAGAGACTTTAGATTTACAAACTAAAAATGTACTACCATTAATTTCTTCGATAAAAGAACATATTGAATCACAGAATCCAGAGTCTGAGGCAGTTAAAGAACTTCATAATCTCAGACTTAACCAATTATCAGCATGGGAAGAGGCGTTTAATTTACAATATCAAGCTCTTGAAAAAACTGTAAATGAGGAAGAAGAGGAAGAAGTAACTGAATTACTACAGCAATCTGATGAGAAGTTATTAGAAACAGCACAATATGGTCAAGAAGCAGATAATAAATTACGGGAATTAGCAGAGAAGTATAATGTTTCGTTAAACAATTGAAAGTTGTTTTTGGAGGATATGCCTTATGAAATGGCTTAAAAAGGTCAAGAAAAATGAAGATGGCAGTGCCACAATTGAATTTTTAGGTATTGTCCCTATAGCATTATTATTATTAGTTATCATTTGGCAATTTATTGTAGGGGTCAATGCAGTTGTAGTAGCGAAGTCTGCTGTTAATGAATATGCTCAAGTTTATTCTGTAACGAAAGAAATAGGTGAAGCACGTGATGCCGCTAGTAACATTATCAATTCTACAGGTGATTATGTTACTTTAAATAACTACACCAGGGAGCCACAAATCTTTGATAAAGAATTTACAGCGGAAATTGCAGTTAATATTAGATTAGTGTTTATACCAGATTTTTTTGGCGGGGCTGTACCAACTATTCCATATAATGTTTCAGCATATGGCAGGGTTATAGAATGAAAAGATTAATAGAGTTTAGTCGTGATGAACGAGGGAATATGGCCTTATTCGTATTAGGTATGTTAGGAATAATGATGGTGTTATTTGTCTTTGTAATCAATCTAAGTTCTGTTTTGGTAACTAAAGAGAAATCTAATACAACTGTATCTCAAGCAAGTTTAGCAGCAAGTAGTGCGTTCTATGAAGAAGTGCGTAATACGATCACGAGTTATTCTTATCCTCAGCCAACTCCACCAACACAACCAGATGATGATGCTGATGACGAGGCTTTTGATGAATATGAAGATAAGTTAGAAGATTATTATGAGAAATTGGAAGTTTATAAGTTCTTTTCGGAGTTTGAGGAAATAATAGAAGATAAAATGAGTAGTTTAACTGGCTTAAGTTATTATAATTGGTCGAATCAAGAAAAGAAATTGCAAGCTTTAGATTTAGTATTAGAGGAAGCTCTTACAAATGAAGGATTGCTGCAAGAGATAGTAGAAGAATTACTTGTAGGAAATAATGAAATTCATAATGCAACGATTCAAATGGCTATTTTAACTATCGAGAAAAATGGTGGGGTTCTTGACGGTGCAACCCTTAATATAGAAGACAATAGAATAATTATAAAGGCGGCTAATGAAACTACGGAAACTTCTTATGATAGTTTCATGTCAGGCATGACAGAGAAATTATATCAAGAATCTGCAGGACCAGTAATTGATTTTATATCCTTAATTTGGACAAAAAATACACCAGTCTATCTCGAGTATGAATAAACTATATTTTTTAAATTCAGAGGAGTAAATTATGGAAAATCCATTTAGATATACATGGGAAATTTATACAGGTCGTTTTGAAAGAATTTTACTTTTTATGCTTTTTACTACACTTCCCCTACTGCTTATACATTCTTTTTCTACGAATTATATTTATTTAATAACACCGAGTAATGATCCCGTATATTCCTTTGCAGATATATATTATGGATTACTTACAATTTTATTATTTATTTTTGCGCAAATTCCATATATACGATTTATCTATAACGAGTACCATGATAACGAAAAAAGCTTTCTTGATTCTATTTATCAATTAGTTGTCATTGGATTTACAGTATTTATATTCGCAACTATAGTATCCTTTGTAGCTATTATCGGCTTTTCTTTATTCGTCATTCCGGGTTTTGTAATATTAGCATTAACTTTACCTATACCATATATTAGTGTTTTTGATAAAAAATCGGTATGGAAAGCTTTCAAGGAAGGCATAAGGCTAGGTAAAAGACATTTTTGGAAAATTCTCCTGTTAATTGTCATATCAGGTGTACTTGAAATGGTGGTTGGTCTTTTTATTACGGCACAGGTATTTAATATTACGAATTCCTTTGCTGCACAATTAATCACTCAAATCGTATTAAACTTAGTTTATTATCCATTTATAGTGATGTTATTAAGTTCATGCATGATAAAGTGGCGCGAGGAACAAGAAGTACTTGAAACTAGTGAAGAAGAAGTTGCCTAAAAGAGTCAGAGAAAGGGATTTGGGATAGAGGACTAGTGACTTACATTATAGTGCACCAAATTATAGGGTGCTTTTTTTATGCAAACGGTGAACAAAAGGAAATTTAATAGCTAAATGTGAAAAAATAAGAAGGAGTGTCCTTCTGAAAAAAGTAGTTAAGTCTTATTTTACCTACAATTTCTTTATTCCTTTAATCATGTAGTGATACTAAAGATAGTAAGAAAAGAATTCTTGATAATGAAACAGATACGGATTTAAAAGAAAGTCCGACTTATGTTTTAGCTTAAAGTGCAGCTACAGCCATTAATAAAAACAGAGGTGTTCGCTAATGAAAAAGCTACTATTTATGTTGATGTTCATAATGTCAACTATGTTATTGCTAACAGCATGTAGTAATGAGGAATTAAATGATAATCAGCAAGATAATAACGAAACAAATGGTGATGCAAGTCCAGGTGATAAATCGTCGAATGGCCGTTTTAGTGTTGAGGTAGAAGACCAATTGGATTTAACTGTAGGTGATACGGGTGTGTTTCATACAACCCTAGGTAGATACGAAATGACGTTAAATAGTGCAAAGTTGCTAGGTACTGAATTTGAAGGAGAAGAAACATTACTAGATGAATTTATTTTACTAGAAATTACGATTAAAAATATAGGCGAAAATGAAATTCTTATTGAAGAGGTTATGCATTCAATGGGAGTTTCACATAAAAAGAAAGGTTCTAACTCATATGATGGAGCGGAGGATTTTGAGAGTATAGAAAAGTTTACTGGTAAACTGGCTCCGGGTGAAGAAAAAACAGGAGAGTTTATTACGGATGTTTATGCTGGTGATGAATATTATTTTAAAAAGGATAGCGGTAATATAGGAGGAGGGAGTAGTAATCAGGTTATATGGACAATTAAACCAGATGAGGCAAGATAGTCTCTAATAGAAAATCTAATTTGTGTATGTTAGCTGTATAGTCATTGGGATGAATGACTATACAGCAGTACATAATACATTGTTTTTAAGCTAGTTCAAAGCTTTACTCAAAAATCTAATAGATAGGGTGTTAAGTAGCGGATGAAAATAAAAATGTTAACCTTGTTTTCCTTGTTGGCAATCATTTTAGGGTTATTAGTGGCATGTGGAAGTGAAAGTGCAAGTGTACCTGTTCCAAAAGAGTTAATTGAAAATGCAGATACTAATCCTATTGAAATCAAAGATCAATATGAATTATCTATTGGGGATACAGGCTATACAGTAGATTTTGGCAATAAGAATATCCTAGAAATCACGTTAAATTCGGTGGAAGTGGTAGATGAAATTGAAGGTGATGCAGCTGCCAATAATGCGAATCCTGAACGAGTGTATGTTGTCGCAAACTTTACTGTTAAAAACCATGGTGAAATTGGAATTTCTAAGTCTGGACTCGAGTACCCAGTACTAGTTGATGGGAATAACTTAGCTCAAATCCAAAATAATCAAGTTACCCATCGAAATGATTTAATCGGTATTGGAGACAGAATTAAAATCTTTGAAGATGCATTCTTTGATTTAGGTCCGATTGAACCGGGAGAAGAATTAACCGGAAACATGCTTATAACCGCAGATAGACGTGCGGATAGCTATATTCTGTATTTCGGATATAATCGGGATTATTTAAATAAACTGACTTGGCATTTTACTGCAGAAGAAGCAGAATAGTTGAGCTTTAGAAGAAATACGTTATCCATCATATTATACAAGGTGCGATGTAAAAGCTTGGCTATTCAGGTGGAAGAATTTTATAAAATCATTCCCTATTCTTGAGATAAGGAAATTACTGTTTCTAAATTAATTTTGGAATGAATAGAATGAAATGGTAGTGAAAAAGAAGGTGGATCCATATGAAAAAAACAAAGTGGTTAAGTCTAATTTTACTTACAATCTCTTTATTACTAGTAGCATGTAGTGATACGAAAGATAGTAAGAAAGAATCTGAGGAAACGAATTCTGCTAATAACTCGATAGAAGATAATTCCGAAATAGATGATGATACTGAAACTCAATCAAATGACGCTAATGAGGTGGAAGACCAGCTGAATTTAGGAATTGGTGATACGGGAACGTTTGATACTACGTTAGGAACGTATGAAGTTACATTAGTATCAGCAAAACTAGAGGATGACATTGATGGCCAATCTTCAGAGTTAGATAGATTCATCGTATTAGATCTTACTGTTAAAAACACAAGTGGGGGAGAACAGAAAGTAGAAGATTTGCTATATTCACTTGAAGTAACAGATTATCTTGATGGAAGTGGTTTCTCAGATGCATCGGAGCATGTTGATAGTATCGAAAAAATGTCTGGAGTTATAGCACCGGGAGAAGAAATGTCAGGTCAACTGGTTACATTTGTATATAATGCTGATGAGTATTATTTTCGAAAAGACCCAGGTAATATTGCAGGAGGAAGTAGTAATCAAGTGATATGGACGATTAAGGCTGATGAAGTATAATAGTTTTGAAGACTCCCACCTCAAGGAATGAAAAATGAGTAGGTGGGAGATGAATCGCCATCTCGATTGTTCGACTATTCAAGTGCTTATATTCTTTCTCATTTTCCCCTGAAAGGACCTATCCACTTACAAAATATGGTATAATAGAGGTATCGTGATACTGAAAGAGGTGCAAGCAACATTCGTCAAAAAAGCCTATAAATTCCGTATCTATCCAACGATAGAACCGAAAAGACAGATTGCGAAAACTATTGGCTGTTCTTGTTTTGTTTTTAACCATTTTTTAGCAAAATGGAACGACACCTACAAACAGGAAAAGGACTGATGTATAACGCTTGTTCTGCTCAACTACCTCAGTTGAAAATTTATTAAGCTGGTTAAAAGAAGTAGACAGCATTGCAGTCCAATCTTCCCTCCGAAATCTCTCCGATGCCTTCTCCAGATTCTTCCAAAAGCAAAACAAACCCCCTTGATTCAATTCCAAAAAGCATCCGGTTCAATCCTACACAACACAGTAAAAAGGTACGTTTTCTTTTTTCTTTATGAATTTTAATATGCCCCTTGACCTTAACGTTACGTAAAGGTTTATGATGAGGTTGTCGGGAGGGGAATCACTATGGAGTACACAGTAAATAAACTTGCCCGTATTTCTGGAGTAAGCGGACGCACGCTCCGTTATTATGATCAGATTGGATTATTGAAGCCGGCAAGAATTAATTCATCTGGCTATCGTATTTATGGGCAAGAAGAAGTAGATCTACTTCAGCAAATTTTGTTTTACAGAGAGTTAGATGTAAGTCTAGAGGATATTATGGAAATCATCCAACAACCAGATTTCAATCGAAAAGAAGCACTGAAGAATCATCATGAAAAATTAAAGCAAAAGAGAGCCCGTCTTGACCAGATTATGGCAACCGTCGAAAATACAATTGCCAGTATGGAAGGAGGAGTACCCATGCAGGATAATGAAAAATTTGCTGGATTTAAAGAAAAGTTGATGGAAGAGAATGAAAAGAAATATGGCAAAGAAATCCGTGAAAAATACGGGAATGATATCGTTGAGGCAAGTAATACAAAATTAAGAGGGATGACACAAGGGGATTATCAAGCAATGACAGAGCTTGGTGAAGAAATAATGAATTTATTAAAAGAAGCTTATAAAACGGGCGATCCAGCATCAGAAAAAGCACAACAACTAGCTGAGAAACATAAGCAATGGCTACTGTATTCATGGACGAATTATTCCAAAGAAGCACATGCGGGCCTAGCTGAAATGTATGTGGCAGATGAACGGTTTACTGCTTATTATGACACTGCTATAAAAGGCGGTACACAATTTTTACGAGACGCTATTATGATTTATTTAGATAGCTAATTAGAACATACCATGCGTCAACGTACTTGGTGCATGGTATGTTTGTAATCTAGGTTAACTAATTCCATAGTTCCTTTTTATATCGCTTTCCACTCCTAAATAGTAGTTGAATAGCATATATGAGCATAATAAGAGGATTGGTCAAAAGTTAAGGAATAATTCCAAACAAAAAAACCATCTTAGTAATAGGAGGTGCTAAGATGGGAAAAGACCGCCAAGAAAAAAAGTTAAAGAAAAGTAAGCGTGTAGAATCTGATCGTGATGTAGGATTGCGTTACAAGGGTTCAACCATTATGTCTAGTCCTGAAGAAGCGATGGAATTAAATGATGGGAAGAAGTAGTAGGAAACAAAGGGAAGTCTCTGTGTTAGAGATATTCCCTTTTTTGTTTTTATAAACTTTTTTATGGAAAGAAAAAAACTAAACGTTAAAAATATGATGCTTGCACTAATAGTTTTGATAAGTATCGAATATGATGTCTAAGGAATGAATTAATATGATTCTAATCAAATTTTAATTTAACTGTTATTTTTCTTTAAGGATTTATGGCTATATTAAAGAAGAGACAATTACTATTCTCTGCAATTGAATTTACACATAAGACACTTAACACATAGACATAACAAACAATTAACGTACAGATGAATTTAACGATAATGTAGATTGGTAGGAGGAAAATATGGAACAAGCTACTTTCCCAAATTTAATCACAGAGCTTCAAGCAATTGAACTTGCAGAAAGTGTTATAGAAGGCACCGTTGTTCAAATGGTACTAGATGTAAATAAGGGCATCTATATATACGAGCTAGAATTAAAAACAAAGAATGGAAACACTGCAATTGAATTAAATGCTATTACCGGTGAAGTAATACGATCACTAGATTCAAGGTAGGAATAGTAACAATGAGTTCTTACTGATAGATAAAGGCATCATGAAGATTTTTTAGCAGATTGGAACGTATGAAAACTATCCTCCCTGTATAAGAAAAAACACATCCGCCCTTCTTTTAGCGAATGTGTTTTTTTTTTCTTATGGTGGGAATTTTGCGGATAATAACTTTTCGAATATTATGCTAGCACTTATAATGAAGGAATAGTCTGTCAAATATATTCTTTCATGTTTTACGGAATGTAGCTTAAAGGATAAGGGAAATACCGAATAAGTTATAAAAATAGGCAAGTTCATTGGTAGTACTTACAACCATATCATTTCTAGTAATCATGAATATAGTTAAAATGAAGGATATTTTTTACTCGCTTGTTTACCTTGTAACGGTACAAGTACTAGTCAAAAATCACTACTTTATGGGCTAGAGAAGCTGTTCAGTAATTATCATCATCAAGTCCGATCGATAATTTTAGATAAAGGAGCAAATAGATGGGATATGTAGAGGATTTGAGGGAAATAGTAGGCCATAGACCGTTAATCTTTGTTGGTGCTGTGGCAATCATTACGAACACTGAAGGGAGTATTCTACTGCAACAACGAAGGTTTCCAAATGGAGTCTGGGGAATTCCTGGAGGGTTAATGGAACTTGGAGAATCAACGGAAGATGTAGCAAGAAGAGAAGTTAAGGAAGAAACCGGACTGACCATTGGTAGGCTTCACTTAATTAATGTCTATTCTGGCGAGGACCATTTTATTATTGCTGAAAATGGAGATCAGTTTTACGTTGTGACAGTTGCTTATTATACCAATGAATATGAAGGTGAAATACAGGTGGACGAAGCAGAATCAATAACGTTTGAATTCTTTCCACCAACAGAATTGCCAGAAAGAATGGTCGGAAGTCATCGAGAGATTATTCGGGAATATCTAAACAAGCATAGGGGGAGAGTCTGATGTACTATGACTCTCCTTAATCCCTACAACTCCTGCTTTACTTCTTTTAAACCTTAATAGAGAGTGAAATCTGACTAAAGTCCTGGTTTTTAGAGGGGACTTTTGCCCCTTGAAGCAATTAGAACAAAGGGTATACTCGGTAACGTAACGGAAGGAGGGAGAATGATGAAAGAATTAGTAATTTACCCTAAAAAAGGGAAGATGATCTTATATGGAATCGGTTGCCTTATTTTTGTAGCTATTGGGGTAATACTTTTTTTAATAGGACTAATTGATAACGGGAGTGATCGTCTAACGTTTCTTCTTATCGGTGGAGTTGCTTTTGTCTTCTTTGGCCTTTGCATGGTTTATTGGGTGAAAACAATGGCAAAAAGGAAACCAGCTATTATCATTAATCAAGAAGGAATAACAGATCAATCTACATATATTGCGGCTGGATTAATTAGATGGGAAGAGATAGAAGATATTGATTTCATTCAATTTGGTGGTCAAACATACCTCGGGATTTTTACAAAAGATCCTGATTTAATTGTTAATCGAAGTAGCTCTATTAAGAAAATGTTAAATCGGATGAATAAGGGCATATTACCTTCTCAAGTTAATATTCCGGTGAAAATATTGGATTGTTCTGTTGAAGAGCTTATTGATAGGATAAATAAAGAGTGGGAAAATCAAATGAGTCAACAAGAACCATCCACAAAATAATAATCGGGATAGTAGTATCCCGATTATTTATCCGAAAATCTCACCGCCATTGACATGTAACACCTGACCAGTAACAAAGCGTGAATCATCTGAGGCAAGATAAACAAAGGTTGGTGCTACTTCAAAAGGCTGAGCTTGACGGTCCATTAGGTTATTCACTTGTGTTACTTCATCCGCTGAGAAGCTTGCAGGGATTAGTGGAGTCCAAATTCTACCAGGAGCAATGGCATTAACGCGAATTCCTTTATCTGCTAAATTTCTTGCAAGTGCGCGGGTGAAGCCAATGTTTGCTCCTTTTGTTGCGGTATAATCGATTAATTGATCGTTGCCAAAAAATGTCACAACAGAGGCGGTATTTATAATGGAACTACCTTCCTTCAAGTATTTTAATGCTTCACGAGTAGTATAAAAGTGAGAATATATATTGACTTTAAACGTTTCATCGAATTGTTCATCGGTTATATCTAATAAACTTAATTGTTGAAACTGGATGCCAACATGATTACAAAGGATATGCAGTTCGCCGAATGTTTCCAATGTCTGTTGGACAATAGCAATACATTGTTGTTTTTCCCTGAGATCACCAGGTAAAAGCAGACATTGTCTACCTAACGCTTCTACTCTATTCTTAGTTCTATTGGCATCCTCGTGCTCATCCAAATAGGAAATCGCTACGTCAGCGCCTTCCTTAGCAAAGGCAATAGCGGCAGCAGCTCCCATACCACTGTCGCCACCAGTGATTAACGCGACTTTTCCTTTTAATTTTCCACTACCTTTGTAATTGGGGTTCTCAATGATTGGTTGTGGCACTATGAGACTTTCGATTCCAGGCTGGCGGTATTGCCGTTGTTCAGGTACTGTTATCGGAACTTCCTGATATTTGGTGATTTTTCCATAGTTTGGATACATTGGATAGGATTGATTCTTAGAGTTATCTTTTGACATACGAACGATTCCTCCTTCTTGTTAATAATTACTCTATTCGATATGGGCGAATGGTGTGCCTGGTTGGAGTAGTACAGTCTCATTTATGCACGATGTCGAATAAAATAGCTAGAAATTAAGAATGGGAGGCTTCGGTGTCATGAATTATTACTATAATCCAGAGGTTCAACTGCTGTTATTGAATCAATCCGATAGTAAGGTAACTGTATCATATTTGCCTGGAATCCAATTTCGTTTGCCGTTGACAGCAAACAGACCACCATTTTTTAAGCATCCAAGATATGAACCGTATTATACGGTTATTTAATATCCGTGCTAGGAAATTTGGTTCAAGGTTCCCTAGCACGTTTCTACATAAAAGGCGTATTAGGTTATCGTTTGACGAGTGATGTTTAATTTTGATAGATTAAGGGAATACTTTATTCGTAATCTGTAAATAGATTACTAGATTAAAATAGGTTGAGGGTGAAAATATGTTAGATTGGATAGATGATATTAATTGGACAGACTTATTACTTCAAGTTGGAAATATTGCAATTCGAGTAATTGCTATTGTCATTTTGTATTTTATTGTGAAGTCTATAGGGACTCGTGCAATAAGGAAGGTATTTAATCGGAAACAAGAAGAAATGACTTTGGGTAGAGCGAAGACATTAGAATCTATTACGCAAAATATATTTACATATTTCTTATTGTTTATTTTTGCTGGATTTATTTTTTCTATCTTTCAATTTGATATTACTACGTTATTAGCAGGTGCCGGTATTGTGGGTCTAGCCATCGGTTTCGGTGCACAAGGCCTAGTCAGTGATGTAGTTACTGGTTTCTTTATTTTATTGGAGCAACAAATTGATGTTGGAGATTATGTGACAGTAGCAGGGAAAGATGGAGTAGTTGAGGAGGTTGGTCTTCGTACTACGAAATTAAGAGGAATGGATGGTACATTACACTTTGTACCCAACCGTGAAATTACGAATGTTAGTAATCATTCCCGAGGAAATATGCGTGCGCTTGTCGATATAGGTATTTCTTATGATGATGATATTGATAAAGCGACACAAATTTTGCAGCAAGTATGTGAGCGGATTGCAGCAGAGGATGAGAACATCGTCGAAGGCCCAGATGTGATTGGTGTACAAGCTTTTGGTGCATCTGAGGTAGTACTTCGTGTGATTGGTAAAACAAAGAATGGAGAACAGTGGGCAGTCGAACGGAATTTACGTAAAGCCATTAAAGAAGCGTTTGATCAAAACGGTATAGAAATACCTTTCCCACATCAAGTCCATATCAATAAGAATGCCTAAATATGAAGAGTAGCCAAGTAATGTTGGTTACTCTTTTTTAAATAGGATAAATGTATGAGAATCCTATCTTCTATACAAAAACTTCCTTTCCTTTATTAAGAGGGGTATAGTAATAATCAAGAACTAACGTCATAAGAGGTGAAGAAAGCGTGAAGACAGAAAAGCTATATTATCAAGATCCATATTTGGGACGATTTACAGCAAGCATTTTACATAATGGGAATGATGAACAAGGGAAATTTTATGTTGTGTTAGACCAAACAGCATTTTATCCTACAGGTGGTGGACAACCTCATGATACAGGTACACTAAATGATATAGAGGTCTATGATGTAGTGGAAATAAATGGAGAAATTCGTCATTACCTAAATGGAACACTGGACAAGGGTCAGGAGTGTGTGGGTGAAATTGATTGGGAGAGACGTCTAGATCACATGCAACAGCATGCGGGTCAACACATTCTTTCCGCTGCATTTGAAGAGGAATATGGATATAAAACAGTTAGCTTTCACCTAGGTAAGGAACTTTGCTCGATTGATTTAGCAACGGACCACCTTACGAAAGAAGAGGCGTTAGCAGTGGAGAATATCGCTAATATCATCATTATAGAAAATCGACCAATTGAAACAAGATGGGTAACGAAGGATGAATTAATCCATTATCGTTTGAGAAAAGAAGTATCTGTAAAGCATAATATTCGACTAGTCATCATTCCGGACTTTGATTATAACGGTTGTGGTGGAACACATCCTAATTCAACCGGCCAAGTAGGGTCAATTGAAATTTTACATTGGGAAAAGCATAAAAAACATACCCGTTTATATTTTGTCTGTGGAAAAAGAGTACGTCATCAATTACATGAAAAGCACCAAGTTATTCAAGGGTTAACAGTAATACTAAGTACACCTCAAGAACAGTTGATAGAAGCTACAAAACGAGTAATAGAACAAACAAGGGAACTTGAAAATACAGTTAAAGATTTAAAGCTACAACTAATCGATTATGAAGCTGCTTCTTTAATGGAAAAGTATACCAATCAGAATGGTTTCCGATTAATTGAGCTGGTATTTGAAAATAGGACTATGCCAGAGCTTCAACAATTAGCTAAAAATATTACTGCTAAGTCAACTAATACAATAGTATGCTTTGTTAACGAAACAATTGATAAACTTCAAATCGTTTGTGCTTGCGGTTCTAATGTACCTATGAAAATGAACCAAGTGCTAAAGCAAGTATTACCTCGGATTAATGGTAAAGGTGGAGGAACAGATACAATTGCACAAGGTGGTGGAGAAAAGCTAGTTACTAGTAAAGAACTAATGGCTGAGTTAGTGAAAGAGTTAGATTAATGTAATACCTACTATTTGCAAAGGTGCCAACTGTATGTGGCACCTTTTTTGGGATAAATTGTATTGGGCTTTCTGAATGGAGAGAGGGAGGTAACGGATTGTCCTCGTCTGTGCCCAAAATGTGGAAGAACCGTCGACCAAGGTAACAGAGAGCCACCCTCAGTGCCCTAAATGAGGAGGAATCGCCGATCAAGGTAACAGAGAGCCATCCTCAGTGCCCAAAAAGAGGAGGAACCGTCGGCCGAGGTAACAGAGAGCCATCATCAGTGCCCTAAACGAGGAGTAATCGTCGGCCAAGGTAACAGAGAGCCATCATCAGTGCCCTAAACGAGGAGTAATCGTCGGCCAAGGTAACAGAGAGGCCTCGTCAGTGCCCAAAAAGAGGAAGAACCGCCGATCAAGGTAACAGAGAACCCCCGTCTGTTCCCTAAATAGGGAAGAACTACAAAAAAGGTAATGTAAAATACCTAACATTCCCCCTGCAATATACCCCCATTACATAATTTTCATTATATTGTTCTGACAAGCATTCATGATTTATCTAGCTCTCGAATAGGATGTACTAATAAGCGTACGAGAATCTTATTTGGCGGGAGAGGTAAGTAGTGGTGCAATTTATATTAGAAATCTTTACAAGTAAGGAAAAGGCGGAAGCAATATTGTCAAGTCCCCTAATAGAGCTGATATTTTTGATGCTTATACTAGGGTTTATTATTTCTGTTTTAGTTCATTTCATTGTATTTAATAAACTTAACAAGCTACGAAATTACTTTAAAGAAACAAACAGGATGGATATTGAACCACTGGCATCATTTTACCAAGAGTTTGAAAGAAGGAGTCAAATTGAATCTGTTGCACGAGAGACGTTTGTCCAGGAAAGGTTTTCAAGCTGGAGAATTTTTGGAATTCCTGTGGTGAATTTAATTAAAATGATACAAATGACAATTTCGGTGTTTATATTACTTGGTGTTCTTGGAACGTTTATTGGTCTAACTATTTCACTTGGAACCATTAATGCTACAGGAGAACAACTAGTTGAAAATATTGCAGCTGTATTAGCAGGAATTGACGTTGCCTTTTACACGAGTATTGCAGGTATGGGATTTTCTTTAATTATGACGATTTTGGTAAAAGCGTTTAATACAGAGCATATGCTTACCGACATTATGCTGAAAGTAGAATCAAGTCTAGAAGGTAATGATGAAAATAGCATGGGGCGTTTGATTCAAGTCTCAGAAATGATTAATCAGTCTATCGTTCAATTGCAAGAATCGAATCAACAATCTCTAGGTAATATTGAACGAGCTTTTGAAGGATTTCAAGAATATACAACTGGATTACAACAATCAGCAAAGGATTTAGCAGCCTTCAATGATGGATTATCAAAGAACCTAGGAGAATTTCATCAACTTTTTAATCAGATGAAAGAGGTAACAGTTGGATTTAGTGAAGGGACTGCTCGATTAAACGCGAACTTTGATTCACTATTTGCTTACTTTAATAAAGTAGAGGAAAAGAATGAGCGTATTGTTAAAACGGTTGAGGGGACATATGAACAAATTAAAGAAGCGTCTGATACGCAAAAAGAATCCTTACTTCATATGAAAAATGTCGTATCTGATTTGAAGGACTTCACATCATCAATCTTACAAGGACAAAAAACAGTAGGGGATTCGATCGGTCAAATTGTAAATCAAAGTAATCAATTAGTTAAACGAATGGATAGTCATAATAAAGAGTTTAAACAAATTTTCGGAAATGATTTATCGTCTAGATTGGCAGGGATTACAACTTATTTAGGGGAGCTTTCAAGAGAATTCGACCGACTAGGGGAATCGATTTCTGGCCTGCCAGAAGCACTAGATGTCATTAATCATACACAAGCAGAATATAAACAACTTTTGACGGATCGGTTTGAGGAATTGAAGCATTTTAATCGAACCTTTAGTAATCATTTGAAAGAGCATACGACAGAATCGGTAGCATTTGAAAGGCATCTACGTGAAGTAACGAAAACATTTGAACAAGTGAGTATGAAAAATAACCAACTGATGCAGGAAATCGATTCGAAAATATCTCAGATGAACCAATCCTATAATCATCGAGAGAACCAAATGGAAGCGAGTGTAATAGTATTAAAGGATGCTCTTACCAACTATATCAACAACTTTGAAGGTTCATTTGGTAATCGTATAGATCAGGTAGTTCGGAACATATCACACTCCATGGATAATACAAATGAACATATTAAACGTGAATTTATGGAAATCCGCAGATTAAACGAGCAAATACAACAAACGAATGCACAGAATTTACAACACATACTCCAAGAATTAGGGAGAGAGATGCAAGCTTTAATTAGGCAACTTAGTGTTGTCAGTCAACAAGGGCCATCCAGACCTCCGGGAATAGGAATGAATCAAAATGGATACTAAATACCAGCGATTATTTAAGCGAGAAAATGATGAGGGTCAGTTTTGGCCATCCTTCACAGATGTACTGACGATTATTTTGTTATGCTTTATCTTAATTTTCATTGTCATGATGGTCATCAAATCATTACAAATTGAAGAGATGAAGCGGACAATTGATCAAATCATGGGAGTTAGAGTACATTTAGTGAATGAGCTTAAGGCTGAATTTAACGATTCTACTACAGGAATCACAGTGGATGATAAAACCGGTGCCATTTTATTTGATACGGATATTCTGTTTGAATTTGATCGAGCGGATTTAAAGCCCGAGTCGTATCAATTCCTAGACGAGTTTGTGCCAAAGTATCTAGATGTGTTGTTAGAAAGTGGTTATGAAGATTATGTGGCTGAAATTATTATTGAAGGGCATACAGACCGAAGTGGTGGATATCTATACAACTTAGAGCTTGCCCAGGACAGAGCATTTAGTGTTGCCTCCTATATATTAGGAGAAGAATTTCCCTATAAAAACATCCAAGAACATTTGGAACAAAAATTAACGGTCAATAGTAAATCTTATTCAGATTACCGAACCGATGAAAATGGCGAATATAATGCAGAAGAATCGAGACGGGTAGAATTTAAGTTTCGTTTAAAGGATGAAGAAATATTGAACCGCACAAGAGAGATATTAGGTGAGTAACAAGTTACGGAATTAGAATGTATCCTCCTTATTTCTTAGGATCATAGCATATTTCTAAATTTGCTGTTCCATACTATAAGAAAAAGGAGGATAAGGCAATGGCGAAGAAGACAAAGAAAAATCGTCCTGATCAAAAAAATAAACAAGGCTTCGACTCCAGTGTTCAAGACACAGAATTCTCGACAGAGTTTGGTAGTGCCAAAGCTAATCAAGCACATAAAGCTAAGGCTAAAAAAGCAAGGCAAAATAAACAAGGATAAAATGACATAGTAAGGAGAACTCCTCATGACTGATTCAAAGAGAGAAAAAGATAGACAATGGCAAGCAAGAAAAAATGCTAAAAATCCGCATGGTAAGATAAAATCTATGGACCAGTTAGCAGATGAAGCAATGAAAAATGACAAAAGATCATAATATAATAAGAAGCTAAGGAGCATCAGGATGAAGAAGCTTTCACATGATCAAATAATAAAAGAGCTAAATGAGCTATTAAATGAGGATGTCACCAACGCTTTTGAAGAACAGCTAAAATCTGCTGGAGAACATGGAATACCGAGCTTTATCATTTCCAATCAGGAAGGAAAGGAAATCGAAGTTGCGGTGGAATGGGATAAAGAAGCAGATCAACTTTATTATAAGATTCTACAGGATTAAGAAGAATCTACCTTTTATTAAAAAAGTCATACGAGTGACCCATTCTAGTAGTATCCCATTGGGAAAAAGATGTGCTATATGTATCTATTGATGAGACTGTAAAAGGAAGTCTAAAAGGCGAATAAAATGGCAATGAAACGTGATTGCATCTCTTGGGCTATGGATTATCTAAATAAAGCTCGCTTGTTGGGCTGTGTCATAATTCTGATTGAAGGTACCTATTTATAATACCAAAAAAACAGACAGCCTCTCGCAATCGTTATTTTTCGAGAGCTGTCTGTTTTTAGTTACTTTTTAAAGATAGTATTGACGATCGATGTGATGGCACCATCACCAGTGACATTACACGCTGTTCCTAGACTGTCTTGGGCAAGATATAGGGCTATCATTAACGATATCATTGCTTGATTAAAACCAAGCATAGTTTCTAAGAGTCCAATAGCTGCCATAACAGCTCCACCAGGAACACCAGGTGCTGCCACCATTGTAATTCCTAACATTAAAATAAATGGAAGGTAGGACTGCATAGTAGCTGGTTCACCATTAAGAAATAATACTGCTAGTGAACAACTAATAAGTGTAATAGTACTACCTGATAAATGGATATTAGCATATAAAGGAATAGTAAAATCCGCAATGGATTCCTTTACACCTAAGGATTTCGTTTGCTTTAAGGTTACTGGTATTGTTGCAGCTGAAGACTGTGTACCTAAAGCAGTAAAATAGGCTGGTGACATCTTTTTTAGCATTACAAAAGGATTTTGACGACTTAGCGTACCCGCAATAGAATATTGGAACACCAGGTATAATAGATGCAAAATAAGAATCATCAGCATTACTTTTGCAAAAACACTAATAATGGTTGCCACTTGTCCTGTATACGTCATATTTGCAAAGATCCCTAAGATGTGAAAAGGAAGTAATGGAATAATTACTTTTTCTATTACTAATTGAACAATAGCACGTAGGTCTAAAAAGATACCAAGTAATTTTTCACTGTGAATAGAAGCTAGACCAATTCCTAGCACAAACGAAATAATTAACGCAGTTACAACCTCGAACGGTGGTGTCATAGGAACGGTAAAGAAAGGCTCTGTTAATCCTTCTGTTGGATCTGTCACCGATTGTAGGGATTGTCCATTCAGTAAAGAAGGATAAAGCGACTTCGCTACGAGAAAAGCAATAATTCCAGCTAAAATAGTAGATGCATAAGCAAAGAAAGCACTTATACCGAGAAGTTTTCCAGCTCCACGGCCAATTTCACCTATTCCTGGTGTAATAAATCCTAAAATAATGAACGGGATAATAAAGCTAATAAAATTACCAAAGATGCTATTAAAAGTAGCAAGCAGCTGAATAAACCACTCATTGACAAATGAGCCAATAATAATCCCTACTATAATGGCAATAATAATTTTAGTTAGTAATCCGAATTTCTTCAAGATTCCCCCTCTTTTCTAATTATGATTAAATATCTGTATTTTACTATATAATCGTAGGAAATTTAAGAGAAAATGTATTCTGAAAGTTGAAAGGGATTACGTTATATGAATGAGGGGTAGCCCAATTACGTTTCGGACTACCCACTTACATTATTGCCTATTCTTAGGATAGCGTTCCTTCCCCTTCATATCATTTAATTCTTCTTTACTTTTATTTTTTTTCTTCTTATTCTTAGCCATGTTAATCCCTCCTTATAGCTTAGTTTGAACGATTCACTTAATTTAATGTAAGTATAAATAGTGGTTACTTGGGTTCTGCTAGCCATTTACGTATCACTTTCTTATATTTAGAGAACGTATTTTTGTTGGATTTTATTGGGGCATCCACGGGATCCTGTATACCATTTACTAGTAATGAAATGTTGAAAAGATGGCCAGGCTTATCAATTAAATAAGAACCAATTTTAAATAAATCAGCTTTATCAAACAAGTCATTTAGGCGGAGGTTGATTTGTCTAAAGGCTTCCATATCTACACCTCTTGTATAGCCGATGTTAATCATTAATTGCTTTGCTTCGGTAAAATCTTTTGGCAGATAGGGAGTTGAAATTAGGTATTTAAGTGGTTCGTCAAAACTTCTGCCTTCAATCGTATATATAAAAAGGGGGCCACGGTTCCGGGAAATAAAAGCTTTAATATCATGATAATCGATATTCACCTTTCCTGTATCCTCTACCATGTCCCGTATAGTACCAATTGCTCTCTCTTCAATTGCATCAAAAGCTTGGTGGGCCTCGTGGATAGGAATCGTAGGATCTATTGTTTGCATTAGTTCATCACTGTGGAAGAAGATGATAGCATCACAATAATCTTTCATGATGAAGTATTGTTCGTGGGCAGTCATTTTTCTACGTTTTCCTTCAAATCGAAATGGGAAGCGGAAGAGACCGATAAGTAATGGTTTACTCTTTTTTAAATTTTGTAGTTTATGCCCTAATGTCTCCGTCTCGCCGGGATTACCACCAATAAAACGATAAAAGCAGATATTATCTTCCTGAAATTCTGCAATAGTCGCTTGTTTTTGCTCTGAAACGTCCGTTTTCCTCTTAAATGGTTCAAAAATTCTCTCCATGTCGCCTCTCCCAACTCTATTATTTCATTATTTTCACCATAATATCAGATAAATCTAGTAAAGTTTGTCGTTTTCTGTTAAGAATAAAGACTTATTTTGTTGAAATAAGAAGTACGTTATAGTAGCAATAGATAATTGTTCTAATATTACTATTTTAAAGTAAGACCTATACAGCAGTGAAAAATAGGTGTAAGATTAGCATGATAGAAATACTTACCTAGGTAAGTAATGGAGGTCCGTAATGAAAAATCGTGATATCATTCATTTATTCAATCAACGTGTTCGTTTTATAAATAGACAATTGAATGATCGATTACAGTCACATGATTTATACCATGCTCAATGGTCGATTATGTACTACTTGTACGAGAATGGTCCCAAAACGCAATCAGAGATCACAAACTATTTTCATGTGAATCCACCTACGATTACTAGAACAGTTAAGCGAATGGAAGAGAATGGCTGGGTCAATCGAGTAGTAGGAAAAGACAGACGACAGCATTATATTGAATTAACAAATGATGCAATGGAGCGATATAAGGAAATTGAAAAGATCGTAGCGGACCATGAGGCGGAGATTCTTTCCAATTTGTCGGAAGAAGAAAAGGAATTATTTCATAACATATTACGGAAATTAGGATAAGGAGAAATTATTACAGCATGCATAATCATAAAGCTAAGATTTGGACAAAAGATTTTATAAACATTTCATTGACACAATTTATCGTATTTATAGGTTTTTACACGTTGCTTACTACGCTTCCTTTGTATGTGTTGAATGACTTAGGTGGTTCGGAAGCAGAAGGTGGACTTGTTGTAACGATTATGTTAATTGCAGCGATTGCCATGAGACCTATATCAGGTAACCTTTTAGATAAATTTGGTAAGAAAAAGACGTTATTATGGAGCACGGGCTTGTTTACAGGCACCATGTTTTTTTATTTTTTTATAGATAGTTTCATAGGATTAATGATTTTAAGATTTATTCATGGTCTTTCTTTTGGGGTTGTGACTACTGCTGCTAGTGCAATTGCGGCAGACATCGTGCCAAATGAAAGAAAGGGTGCTGGTTTAGGGTATTTTGCAATGGCTACAAATATTGCAATGGTCGTTGGACCTTTTATCGGTTTAACGCTTATCCAGTTTATATCGTATAAGGTACTATTTGTCTTGATTAGTATTATTGCTGTGGTAGGTGTTATTTGTGCCATGCAAGTAAACGTTCCACAGGAAATATATAAAATCAGAGATCGGAAAGCTAAGAAATTTACGTTAGATGCCCTAATTGAGGTCAAAGCGCTCTCGATTGCGGCTATTAGTTTGCTTGTTGGATTGGCATATTCTAGTATACTTTCCTATGTCAGTGTCTTTGCAGATGCGAATGGATTATCTCATGTAGCAAATTATTTCTTTGTTGTTTTTGCTGCTGTTATGATCCTAGCTCGGCCGTCATTTGGACAATTATTTGATGTGAAAGGACCAAAATATGTAATTATTCCATCCTTAGTCATATTCAGTGTTGGATTAGTCATGTTAAGTTATGTGGAATCAGCTTGGATGTTTCTAATAACAGCGGGGATCATTGGCCTTGGCAGTGGGTCTTTGCTACCAAGCTTCCAAACGATGTGTATTCAAGCTGGTGGGCCAGGGAGAAGCGGGCATGCTACGGCTACATTTTATATTTTTTGGGATATAGGAATCGCAACAGGTTCTTATGTACTTGGAATGATTGTAGCGAGATATAATTTTCACATCATGTATATTGCTTGTGCTGTATTACTTATAGTGGTTATAGCGTTATTTATGATCCAGCAAA
Source organism: Ornithinibacillus sp. FSL M8-0202 (assembly GCF_037975285.1). GTDB lineage: Bacteria > Bacillota > Bacilli > Bacillales > Amphibacillaceae > Ornithinibacillus > Ornithinibacillus massiliensis. The sequence goes on along the minus strand of NZ_CP150248.1, from coordinate 334,283 downwards.
CCAAACATGATAGACGTATTGAAGTAGAGCAATCTGCCGCTACTCAAAATTGACAATAGCTTGGTTTCAGCCTTTAGACCGAAAACCCCTACTGAAAAAGTAGGGGTTTTTTATACCTATAAATCAGTCGCTGTTCCGAGTTTAAAAAACGTCAGAGTGTGTATGATAGTAGTATGAAAACTAAGGAGGAATTCAAATGAATTATGATATAAATAGACTTCTAGCAGAAGGAAGAATAAAAGAAATGAGGGATTATGCTTTACAAAATAATTTAGTTGTAAAACATAAAAATGTAAAACAACTAAATCCACAAGTGAAATCCCTTAATAGAGAGCTAGTATAGAAGATCTCCAATAGTTAGATAGGTAATGCCCCGGAAGTGTAAACCTCCGGGAAGGAGTTCATAGCTTTCTTGAGCAGGTATAGACCTTGTACTGGAAATGAACGGATATAAATTTAATTGTAACTGCCATTAATTTTTATGAATTTTTTACTAATGCGAATGTATCTTTCTTGTTATTTTTCTATTCCTATCCCATAATGGACTCACGAGATTGAGAAAGGGGATAGCTAGATGAAATCTGCTTTAGTATTTGGGGGAACTAGATTCTTTGGTGTGAATTTAATAGAAAAATTATTAGATAATGGTGTGAAGGTTACAGTCGCTACTAGACAATCGAGTGAAGATTCGTTTGGGGATAAGGTAGAACGATTGAAGGTAGATCGCTTTGACGAAGCCTCCATTCGGGAAGCCGTACAAGGGAAAAAATGGGATGTTGTATTCGATCAGCTTTGTTTTTCTTCCAATGATGCAGAAATTATTGCCAATGCCATGGAGGGGAAAATGAAGCGTTATGTATTTACATCCACATTGTCTGTTTACGATTATGGGATGAACATGGATGAAAAAGTCTTTGATCCATATTCTTACGAGTTGAAAATGGTAGATAGGCAAGAAGTGACGTATCAAGAAGGAAAACGTCAGGCAGAAGCTTATTTATTTCAAAAAGTCTCCTTTCCAGTTGTAGCAATGCGAATCCCAATTGTTCTGGGGGAACAGGATTATACAAAACGATTAGTACATTATGTGGAAAGTGCAAAAGAGGGAAGGGAAGTTTATTTCCCAAATCCTAAAGCAGAAATGTGCTTTGTTCATCAAAAAGAAGCTGGAGAATTTTTAGCTTGGATTGCTGAAACAAACTATACAGGACCAATTAATGTTAGTGCCAATGGCTTTATTACCATGGAGAATCTAATGCAACTTATATCTGAGAAGACTGGAAAAGAAGTAATCATTACGACCAACAACGAGTTGGAATCTCCTTATGCTATTCAAGAAACATGGACATTAAGCAATGAAAAGGCCAAGACACTTGGTTATAACTTTACAAACCTACATGATTGGTTACCAGATTTAATTTATTTTAACTACTCCCGAAAGAAGTCTCCCTCTTCAAGAGAGTGAAGGTGTGGTAACACCAACGATAAGGGGGAGATGAATTTCGGTTGGGCAATGGCCCAAAAAGTATTTACGAACATATGTTCATTGTGCTAAAATAACCTTATGATACGTTCTTTTAGAAGTGATTACATAAGGTTGAGTGGACAAAAAAGACACAGTGCGAAAACCAAGCCCGTCACCCTTCCACTCGTAAAATAATCAAGGTACCGAAAGAACTTCCATTTCGTTGGACATCTACCGTTGGAACAACGGGAAGTAACGCTTAGGGAGATGAAAGGTTGCTTTCGTCGTGGAACTAAGAAGCGCCCACTTCAAATTTGCTTAAAATTAAGTGGTGAGTAGTTCACTTAGGGAATTATCGAAATAACCTTAAATTGTTTGCCTCTATAAATGTGATAGAAAATCTATCACTTTATAGAGGCTATTATGTTTAAAATGTCTGAATGTTTCTTACTCTCGGATGACGATATGTATACGATGAATGTATATGAAACTAGCTGAGGAAAGCAGTGGTAGCAGGAGAGGGGATCGTAGAGACTATCTTTTTATTTTTATTTAAATCAAGATAAGAGACTGGACTAGTCCAATCTCTTATATAACATTAACTTAAGAATGCTTTTGTTACGCGAAGAAATTCATCAGGCTCTTCGATATAAGGCATGTGAGCACTATTTTCAAAAACATGAAACTTGCTGTTCGGTGTTAGACTACTAAAGTACTCCGTTGACTCAGGTGTTGCTTCATCGAACCGACCACATGTAAATAAGGTTGGGACGGCTATTTTATGTAATTCCTTTGTACAGTCAAAGTTCTTTAGGTTACCAGCAACATGAAATTCAGATGCACCCCACATGATATTGTAAATCTTGTAGTTTCTATATTTAGCTCCTTCTTTAAGAAAATCAGGTCGTTCCGATTCCGGTAATCTACATACAAAATGATCATTAAATACTTTAGTTGCCTTTTTATATTCTTCTGAGTCAGTCATCCCATTTTCTTCGCATTCTTTTATGGTGGTCTGTATTTCTAGTGGTAGCTTTTGCAGATTTAGCTCTTGATCTTTTGCCCATATCGGAGCACTTAAGCATGGACTAGAAAAGATAATACTTGCGACATCCTCAGGATATGTTAAATAATATGCAGCAGCCAATGTTGTTCCCCAAGAGTGTCCAAGAATATGTAATGTTTTCACGCCCAGCCCATCTTTTAACTGTTTCACTTCATGGACAAATCTATCAATATTCCATAATGAATCATCCTCTGGTCGGTCTGACTTCCCACACCCTAACTGATCATATAGTATTACAGGTCGTACACTTGCTAGTTCCTTTAACCCTTGTAAGGACCAATGAGAGGAACCAGGTCCACCATGTAAGATAAGAACAGGGGCATTATCCGTTTGCTGGTCATGGATTTGATACCAAACTTTCCCACCAGTTACTTCTATATATCCCTCACTAATTGGCATCGACATAATCTCCTTTGTTCTAAGTTTATGAATTTATACTATCATTAATTTGTGTTAATTAACAAATAAATGTTAATGTGATATATTATTGTTAATATTCAGTATATAAAGGGTGAGGAGAATGATAAGTAATATTATTCTATTTGTAGTTATAGTAGGTATATTTTTCAATGTTGTTAAATTTATCACTCGCAAACTATTTGCAATACCATCTGATTGGGGGGAATATCAACCAATTAATCATACGCACAAATCGGGGAGGCGTATTTTTTTTCTACTCTTTGTTCTCTCAATCATTGCATTTACATTTGAATTTAATTATGGATTTATCTATATCATGATAGGATCATTGTTTGCATTATCTATTTTCGAAGCTTATATGGAATGGAAATATGAGCCAGAGGAAAAGCAATATATCATTTCTATCATAGAATCAAGTGCATTTGCTGTAATCTTTATTGGTATTCTTATTATCTCCTTACAAACAGTAACGTTTGAAGAGGCGTTACAAGAATATGGTTATATCGACATGGATTCCGTTGAACAGATAGAAGTTCAACATGTGGCTTGGAACGAGGAAGAAAAGGAGTTATGGAATAAAACAACGGTGAAAAGAGAAGGTACGATAGATGATGCTAATTTGATTCGTGAAATATTTCATGAGTTACATGAATTGAAATATCGGGAGCGACCAATTCATCATGAAAATCGGGATAATTACTATCGGCTAAGAATAAAAGGGAAGAGCGATTTTGATGTCACGGTTTATGATAAATATATAGCATTCTATTTAGCGGATTATCAGTCCTACCGGATTCTTGATGATAATAGTATGTATCAGTTCCTAGAAGAAATGGAACTAGGTAGGGAATGAGTATAGGGTTAACTTGCGTGTATGGAATTTCAAAAGATAATCAACGCCCAACATTGTATTTTGATGTAGCTCAATAGCCCCGGAAATAGGCGCGACACTTGGGGGAAAAACATAATGGTTCTCTTACACTGATAGGTTTTCCCGCTAGGTATTCTTGAAGTGCCCGTCCGATATTTCCGGAGCTTCTTTTGTGCTTTCTCTTTATTTTAATTTAATGACGGAGATCCAATATAGCCATAATAGTCCATTGGAGAGAATTCTAAGTCTTTACCCACTTCTTCAATATCCATTAATAGCTCAAAGAAATTACCGGCAATTGTCATTTGATTAGTCGGTCCTACGGGTTTACCATCCTTCACATATAGTTCATTTGCCGCAAGCGAAAAGTCACCGGAATATTAAATATGGAGCAACAAAAGCTTGAATGTTTCTCATAATAAAGCTCCAAGTCGGTGAAACCTAATTTTTTCCCTCAACAAATAATTAGTCTCGAAATTCGATTACATTCATTTAAATTGTCTCCAGACTTAAGGCGGAGGATAAGAAAAAGCACTGTAATGGAACAGTACTTTTAAATATCTAACTTATATATCGCCTTAATAAATAGGATAGCCATTTACAATCTGGGTGGTTACGAATGTTTTCAATTAATCCATTAATAATCGCTCGATTATAGCTTGGTTCTATAAGGTGTTGTTTTAATGTCATTAAGGATTCTTTTTCAATAGATTCTTCTATTTCCTTAAGGGATGTGTCTATCATAGAGATGAGTTTTTCTTTTGATATGTCTTCTATTAAAAAATCTTGAAACATTACTTTCGTTTCTAACGTAATAAAAGGCGTGGTTATATTTTTAGCGAGGATATCTACTTTTTCAACTAGTGATGTTGCAATTAAATCAAGGTCAAGCTTACCATTATTAAATATGACAATATCGGCATAGCCGTTAATTAATCCTTTTATTGCATAGATTAAATCATATTTGATTTCGGTTATGCTCTCACCATATATCCTTTCTAGCATTTCTAGAAAAGTCTTATCAGCTATTTTATGATAATACTGCATTTTAGTTAGCAATTCTTTATTAAGGGAGTGATTCTGTTCTATCATGAGAAACTTCGCTAAGTCTCGATGCTGTAAAAATGCTTTAAAGATCATATGGAAAATTTGATAAAGAATATCCTTAGCATGAGTAGTTCTGACCACATAGTCAATATCGGCGGTGATTTGTTGCATGAAACGGTCGATAATCGCAAGAACAAGCTCGTCTTTCGACTTAAATGATAGGTAGAAAGCACCTTTCGATATACCACAGTATTCGGTTATTTGTTGTACGGAAGTTTGTTTGATTCCTTGATCTGCAAAAAGTTCTATTGATTTCTCCATAATTAATTGTTTTTTATTCATTTGTAAAAACTCTCCTAAATTACATAGCATATGGTTGACAAACTGACTGAACAGTCATTAGTATAGGGGAGTGAGTTTATAAAGTCAAATTAGGGTAGGTGTAAGCGTGAAGAATTTTGTCAACTTTGTAATAAAAAATAAGCTAGCAGTTTGGCTTTTGACAATTATTATTATTGTATCCGGAATATATTCTGGTTCTCGTATGAAAACAGAAATGATTCCTGATATCTCTATTCCTTACTTAATGGTGTCAGGAGTATATCCTGGTGCGACACCTGAACAGGTAATGGAGGAAGTTTCGATTCCAATTGAAAAAACAGTTGAGAATTTAGAAGACGTAAAGGCGGTTTATTCTAATTCCTATGCCAATATGGCTAGTATTCAAATCGAATATGACTATGGGATAGATATGAATGAGGCAAAGCGGGCATTAGATTCTGCACTAGATAATGTGACATTGCCTGATGATGCTCAAGAACCAACCGTTACAGCTATTAGTATGGATATGATGCCTGTAGTTGCATTAAGTATTAGTAGTGATACGGAAGATATTGTGGAGCTAACCTCTACAGTAGAAGATATTATTCTACCGAAGCTTGAAAAGATAGATGGTGTCGCTTCTGCCACCATTACTGGTCAACATATTGAAGAAATTGAATTGCGATATGATGACGAAAAAATGGCTAGTCTTGGCATTACAGAAGATGATGTTGAGCAAATGATTCAAGCAAGTGATATGGCTATATCACTAGGACTTTATGAGTTTGAAGAAGGAGAGCAAGCTGTAGCTCTTGATGGAAAGTTCATGTCTGAGGATGAATTAAAGGACATGTTAATTCCGGTAACACCTTCTGAAACACAACCACTACCTTTTGTGAAATTAAGTGATATTGCATCAGTTGAAGTAGTAGGTAAAGTTCAATCTATTTCCCGTACTAACGGTGAAAACGCAATTGCCGTGCAGGTAGTAAAAGGGCAAAATGCTAATACAGTTGATGTTGTAAATAGTGTGAAGGATTTAATGGAAGAAGAAGAGTCTAATATCTCAGGGCTATTGGTGGATGTTTCCTTGGATCAAGGTAAACCGATTGAGGATTCTGTCGCTACAATGGTAGAAAAAGCAGTATTTGGTGGGTTAATTGCGGTTCTTATCATTCTACTGTTTTTACGCGATTTCAAATCAACCATCATTTCGATTATTTCTATTCCAGTATCCATCTTTATTGCACTAATGCTATTAAACTGGATGAATATTACGCTTAATATAATGACACTCGGGGCGATTACGGTTGCCATTGGACGTGTTATAGATGACTCTATCGTTGTTGTAGAGAATATATTCAGGCGATTACATTTAAAAGAAGAAAAACTAAATGGTCGTGCACTGGTTCGTGAAGCAACACTTGAGATGTTCAAACCAATTGCGTCCTCGACATTAGTTACAGTTGCAGTATTTGCGCCACTTATCTTTGTAGGTGGTATGGTTGGTGAGTTATTCATGCCGTTTGCACTGACCATGACATTTGCTCTAGGTGGTTCGCTACTTGTTGCGGTCACTATTGTACCAGCACTATCTCATTTCTTATTTAAGAAAAAACTATATGGTGAGAAAACAGAAATTAAACATAAAGAAGTTGGTAAGTTAGGAAACTGGTATAAAGGTATCCTACGTTGGACATTAAATCATAAGTTTATTACATCAGCAGTAGCTGTAATTATGTTAGTTGGTAGTTTAGCATTAACACCACTAATTGGCTTTAGCTTCTTAGGAAGTGAAGAGGAAAAGGTCATGTACCTAACCTACACTCCTGCTACTGGGGAACTAAAGGATGAAACCGTTGCGAATGTAACGGAAGTTGAGGAAGCAATGCTTGACCGTGATGATATTGAAATTGTTCAATTATCGATTGATGACAGCAGCTCGGAATCTGCTATGATGACGGGTGGTGGAGGTGCATTAATGTACCTCATCTTTGATGAAGATATGAAGAACTTCCCTGAAGTACGCGAGGAAATAGAAGAATATGTCTTTAATATTGATCAGTCAGGGGAATGGAAGAGCCAGAACTTCTCTGCTATGGCCTTTTCTTCCAATGAAATTAGCTACACCTTATATAGCGAAGATTTAAATAATCTAAATGAAGCTGTATCTATGGTAGAAGAGGTAATGCTAGAAAATGATGGATTAAAAGACGTAAGCTCAAGTAAAGAAGAATCTTACGTAGAGTACACGTTTAAAGTGGATCAAGAGGAGCTTCTCCAATATGGTTTAACAACGGGTCAAATCTATATGGCGTTAAACCCTAACCGAACAGACAATATTTTAACAACTATTGAAAAAGACGGTACTAACCTTAATGTTATCGTAAAACATGATGAAGAAATTCAACAGCCAGAATCAATTGAAGAAATGTTAAATATCGAAATTGAAACGGCTCTTGGTACTATGATGCCACTATCTGAGTTAGTAACCGTAGAGGAAGGTACAACGTTAAATACGCTTGCACGTAGTGAAGGTCAATATTACGCAACGGTTGATGGTACCATTATTTATGATGATATATCGAAAGTTTCTGCTGAGGTAGATGAAAAGATAAGTGAACTAGAGCTGCCTAAAGGTGTTACAACTGGTGTTGCAGGTGTAACAGCGGATATGGAAGAAACCTTTACACAGTTAGGCTTTGCAATGCTTGCAGCGATACTTATTGTATACTTCATCCTAGTGGTAACATTTGGTGAAGGACTTGCACCATTTGCGATCCTATTCTCATTACCATTTGCAGTTATTGGCTCATTTGTCGGGTTATTAATCGCAGGTGAAACTATCTCTGTAACAGTAATGATGGGATTACTAATGTTAATTGGTATAGTCGTAACAAATGCTATTGTACTGGTTGATCGTATCATTCATATGGAACGTGAGGGAATGGGAATGCGAGATGCAATACTCGAAGCTGGTGCAACTCGACTTCGACCAATCCTAATGACAGCAATAGCAACCATCGGAGCACTTATCCCTATGTTATTTGGAAGTGCAGGTGGAGGGTTAATTTCTAAAGGACTTGCGATTACGGTAATTGGTGGTTTAGCAAGCTCAACCCTATTAACGCTAATCATTGTACCAATTGTTTATGAAGTTTTATCGAAGCTGTTTAAAAAGAACCGTAAAGAAGTAATTGAAAACTAATTAGAAAAGAAAAGGTTGTCACATGATGAAAAATTGTGTGGCAGCCTTTTTTTATTTGCTACTCCACATGAAACTATCCTAATAGTTTCATAGTTAGCGACCTCGTTGTGAATAGGGTATAATTTATTCATATTATAAGGACTAAAAGGAGTAGTTAACATGATTTATTCATTAATTCAACCGGATGATTCGTGGATATTATGGGCGTTTTTAGCAGGTTGGGCAGGGGTTAGTATTTATTTAGAGCAGAAATATGAATGGGCTTCGAAAGTATCTGGAGCAATAACCGCATTAGTTGGAGCTATGGTATTAGCTAATTTAAACATAATACCAACTGATTCACCGGTATATGATACGGTTTGGGCTTATGTAGTTCCTTTAGCTATTCCATTATTACTTTTCCAAACGAACATATTAAAAATATGGAATGAAAGCGGCAGATTATTAGTTATATTTCTAATAAGTTCAATAGGAACAGTCATAGGGGCCATAGTAGGATTCTTTCTATTAAAAGACTTCATTCCAGATTTATATAAAGTAGTAGGGATGATGACAGGCTCGTATATTGGTGGAAGTGTTAACTTAGCAGGACTTTCCGCACGATTTGAAACTCCTGGAGATTTATTATCCTCTACGGTTGTTGCTGATAACCTGATGATGGCACTATACTTCTTAATTTTGATGGTAATTCCAACTTTAGCGTTCTTTCGTAAACGTTACCATGCTCCATACCAAGAAATGATAGAAAAATCAGCAGATAAAGATGAGAAAAATTTAGCAGCTTCTTATTGGAAAAGAAAAGAGATTTCATTAAAGGATATTGGTCTTGCAGTCGGTTCTGCGTTTACCTTAGTTGCTGTATCATTTAAACTGGCTGAGTTATTTGATTCCCTTATACCTTCTGGAGAGAATGCAAACTTTGCTTATCATGCCTTAAATGGATTTTTGGGTGATAAATATTTAATGTTAACAACGGTAACGTTAATTACCGTCACGCTATTCTCACGTTTCTTTGAAAATATTAAAGGTGCCCAAGAGATAGGTACATATTTAATTTATATATTCTTTGTTGTTATTGGGGTACCAGCGTCACTTCCAATTATTCTACAAAATGCGCCATTATTATTTGTATTAGTATTTATTATGGTAACGCTAAATATGATAATCTCCTTTGTATTTGGTAAACTATTTAAATTTAATCTCGAGGAAATTGTCCTAGCAAGCAATGCTAATATTGGTGGTCCGACAACTGCGGCTGCAATGGCTATTTCTAAAGGGTGGACGAAGCTTGTTGCTCCAATATTAATCATCGGCACATTGGGATATGTTATTGGTAATTATATCGGTGCAGCAATCGGATATTGGTTTGGCTTATATTAAATTGGGAAAGAGCCTGGGACATATTTTAAAGATTTACATGTAAAACCGAATGATACCGGAGCGGGGTCCATGCTCATCATTCGGTTTTTTCTTTATGCTAAATTTTTTGTAGTATGCTGTTTTTAAATCTGTAGAATAAAGTAGTTTTAAAGCTATGGTTTGTCTTTCTTTGTTATTAAGCTGGATTTTAAGCAGTTTATTAGCTATCATTTTCTGGTTTGGTGTACTATGACTATAGTAAGTGAGAAATAATCTCACTTGTGATAAATGAACTATAACAAAGTAACGTTACAATAAAACGATTATATAGTTGTACCGGAATAAGGAGGAAGCATAGTTTGAAAATTGTCGGGTTATCCGGTTCTATCACTGGTTCGAAAACAAGAACTGCTATGGAATATACGATAAAAAGAATGATAGATAACAATCCTAATGCAGAGGTTACATTATTAGATTTAAAAGATTATGATATTCAATTCAGTGATGGTCGGAATTATTTAGAGTATGATGGGGATACCGGGTATGTTGTCGAAAAAATTATGGCTGCGGATATAGTAATCATAGGAACTCCCATTTTCCAAGCTTCCATTCCAGCCCCTTTAAAGAATATTTTTGATTTACTACCTGAGAACGCTTTTTTAGATAAAATTGTCGGGTTGATTGTCACTGCTGGTTCAGCGAAGCATTTCTTAGTGGCTCAGCAACAAATAAAACCAATCTTGTCCTATATGAAAGCTCATATTGTTCAGACCTATGTATTTATAGAAGAACAGGATTTCTATCAAAAGAAAATTACAAATGACGATGTATTACTACGAATTGATCGGTTAGTAGAAGATATCGTTGTATTAGCGGAAGCTTTCCATACGATTCGTGAAGAGAAAGAAGCGGAATATGGATTTTAACAGATCTTGGGAGGTAAGGCCTAATGCTTTTTCTTTGAAATAAAAGAGCTAGTTACTTCTAGGTAGGTTGATATAATATGCTGCGAGTAGCTTATAAAGGAGTATTCAAATGAATAAAACGATTGGGATCCTTGCTCATGTTGATGCTGGTAAGACCACCTTTTCAGAACAAATACTATACCATACGAAGGCAATCAAGAATAGGGGGAGAGTGGATCATCAAAGTTCCTTTCTCGATAGTCATGAGATAGAGAAACAGCGGGGAATTACAGTTTTTGCTGATCAAGGCTATTTCTCTTATATGGGTTCTAGCTATTACCTTATTGATACACCTGGACACGTTGATTTTTCTCCAGAAATGGAGCGAGCTGTACAAGTGATGGATTATGCCATCGTCATCATTAGTGCAGTTGAAGGGATAGAAGGACATACAGAGACGATTTGGAAGCTTTTACAAAAACATCACGTTCCCGTCTTTTTCTTTATTAATAAACTAGACAGAACTGGGGCAGATGTTAATCGGGTAATAGCAGATATGAAGCTATATTTTACAGAAGATATAATCGAATTATCTTCACTTGAAAAAGGTATGGTATTAGATGAGGGTGTTATCGAATTTATAGCAGAACGTGATGAATCGTTATTGGAGTATTATCTGGAGAATGGCTATCACGCAGAAAAATGGCTTGAAAAGATACAACAAATGATAAATAATGGTACGATTTTCCCTGTGTTTTCTGGCTCTGCTTTACATGATGTTGGTATAAAGGAATTTTTAGATGCGTTTCACTTATTGACATCGACAGCATATAAAAGTGAAGGTGAGTTTTCAGGAAGAGTCTATAAAATACGCTATGATAATTCAGGTACCAGGGTAACATTTATCAAAGCGTTAAGTGGAAGACTGAAGGTGCGCGATGAAGCGACCTATAAAATTCAAGAGCAAATCATTTCAGAGAAAATAACTCAAATACGGAAGTTAAATGGAAGTAATATTGAAATTGTTCCTGAAGTCAAAGCAGGAGAGCTATTTGCCGTAACTGGTCTAACCAGGACGAATATAGGGGACGGCATTGGGGCGATTACGGATAGAAACACATATGAATTAGTACCTACGCTTCGTTCCAACGTTGTATTTGAACCACATGTCAATGTGAAAGAAGCCTTAGCGTACTTTAATATGTTAGATGCCGAAGATCCGTCCCTAAAAGTAACTTGGGAAGAGCGACTTCAACAAATTCATATCCATGTAATGGGTACTATTCAGCTTGAAGTATTGGAACAAGTTGTTATGGAACGTTTTGGTCTCAAGGTTCTATTTGAAAAACCTGAAATCATATATAAAGAAACCATCAAATCTGAGGTTATCGGTTATGGGCACTTTGAACCGCTCCGCCATTATGCTGAGGTGCACTTGAAGTTAGAGCCTGGAGAACGGAATAGTGGTATCCTGTTTGATAGTAAATGTCACACCGATCACTTATCGATTGGATTACAGAACTTAGTTAAACAACATGTGTTTGAGCGTGAACATCATGGATTGTTAACTGGATCGGCATTAACAGATGTAAAGATCACGCTGTTAACTGGTAAATCTCATCCGAAACATACTCATGGAGGAGATTTTCGAGAAGCAACCTTTAGAGCAATTAGACAAGGGTTAGAGAAGGCGGAGAATGTATTATTAGAACCGTATTATCACTTTAAAATCAAGGTGGATATAGACCAAATGGGAAGGGTTATATCCGATGTTCAGGCCGCACATGGTCGTTTTGAAGCACCGGTGACTGAGGGAGAGAAAGCTGTTATCACTGGTCAGGTACCAGTAGCTACATTTATGGACTATCCGATGAAACTTGCTTCTTTTACAAAGGGGAAGGGCAGTATGGCACTAACTTTTGCCGGGTATGACCAATGTCATAATGAGAAAGAAATTATTGAGCGAATAGCTTATGATAAAGATGCCGATCCAGAATATACGTCATCCTCGGTATTTTGTGCTAAAGGAGCAGGTTTTAGTGTGAAGTGGGATGAAGCGGAGAAAATGATGCATCTATTATAAAACGGAGGGGAATTTGATGAAACAAGTCCATACAAGCTTTCCAGTAATGGAGACAGAACGATTACGACTAAGGAAAATAGAAGTGCAGGATGCAGAGAATATGCTAACCTATTTGCAAGATCCAGATGTTATGGAATATTATGGATTACCACCATTCGTTTCGACGGAACAAGTACTTGATGAAATAGCTTGGTATAATAAGATATTCACACAACAAATGGGTATCAGATGGGGAATCACACTGAAAGATGAAGATAAGATTATTGGAAGCTTGGGCTTTCTTAATTGGGTACCAATGCATCATCGCGTGGATATTGGTTATGAGTTAAACCAGGAATACTGGGGGAAGGGTATAGCAAGTGAAGCATTGCAGGCGGTATTAGCATACGGTTTTGAAACAATGGAGCTGGAACGGGTGCAAGCACTAATAGAACCAGCTAACTTGGCATCTATCCACTTAGTAGAAAAACATGGATTTCTTCGCGAAGGATTGTTACGAAATTATGAATATGGTAATGGTAAATTTGATGACTTACTGATGTATGCTATTTTAAAAAAGGATTTCTTAGCTAGTTCAAAATAGAAGAGCTAGTCAATTAAGTAATAAAAAGTAATGAAAATGAAGGAGTTTTATAATGAAAATTGAAGTATGGTCCGACTTTGTTTGTCCATTTTGTTATATAGGGAAACGTAGATTAGAAAGTGCACTTGAACAATTTCCTAATCGTGATCAAGTAGAAATTGAATATAAAAGCTTTGAACTTGACCCTATCGCACAAAACTATGCAGGGGTTTCGATTCATGAAGCTTTAGCAAAAAAATATGGAATGAGTGTAGAAGAGGCTAAACAAGCTAATCGTGGGATTGGAGAGCAAGCGAAGAGTGTTGGATTAGAATATAATTTTGATACAATGAAGCCTACCAATACGTTCGATGCCCATCGGTTAACAAAATATGCAGAGACAATTGGAAAAGGGAAAGAACTGACAGAACAATTGCTTCACGCATATTTTGTAGAAGGTAAATTACTTAGTGACCATGATATGTTAGTAGAGATTGCTAATTCTGTCGATATAACGAAAGAAGAGGTCGTAACTGTTTTAGAGGATCAGGAGAGATTTGCTAGTGAGGTACGTAATGAAGAAATGTTAGCACAACAATATGGTGCAACTGGTGTACCATTCTTTGTTATCAATCAAAAATACTCGATTTCAGGTGCACAACCGACAGAATTATTCTTAAGTGCCATTAATCAAGTTTGGGAAGAAGAAGCACCAAAGCCTAAATTGAAAAAATTAGGAGAGGAATTAGCAACTGTTTGTACAGATGATGGTTGTGTAATTCCTGAAAAATAGGCCCTTAAATTGCTTGTCCCTATTTACTTCTTGTCTTTGTCTGTTAAAAATAAATATCCAGATTGCTTACACATAATTGCAGTAATGTTTGGAACACTATATAAAGGAAGTTTTAGCTAGTTCAAGCATAATGGAGGGTTACTTATTTTGGCACAGGTAAATATGCATGAGAAACTACAGCAGGCAAGTAAAATGTTAAAAGATGCCCAGGCTTCTGTCTTACAAGCTCAAGGGCAAGATTTACAACGATTAGAGCAAGCAGAACAATTACTGAACCAAACAGAAAATGAACTAAGAAATTTACAAAACCAAGCTGGAACAGAAGCAACAGACAATTCGCAGTTTCAGCAGGCTTTTGAGGATTTACATGATATTAGACAGCAAGTCCAAGAAGCACAACAAAATATTCATGATATACCGTAATGAGAAAAGGAAACTTCCATTTTATAATTGGAGTTTCCTTTTTGTTTATAGGCCTTTTGAATCAATTAGGAGCATTTACTGTTTTTCGTGAAACCTTTATAGATATTTGTCGTATGATTAGACGTAATAAATATTTATAAAGGGGATGTACTATTTTGAAAAAGTGGATAGTAACGGTTTTTCTAGTAATGGTTTCTATCGGGCTAGCTGCTTGTGGAGAAAACGCAGAAAATGTATTTAACAAGGCACTGGAAGCATCTGAAAACATGGAAAGTGCGGAAGTAAGTATTAAGCTGGATCAAGAGCTTTCTGTGGGTGATGAAGGAAAGATAACAATTACTAGTGATTTGCAAGGTTCCGTCATAAATGATCCGATCGCAATGCATCAAAAGGGAATTATGTCCATGTCAATGGACATTCCAGGTTTGGGTAGTGAAGTACCATTAGATATGGAAACAGAGATGTATCTAGTTGATGGTGAAATGTATATGTTTGAATCCTTAACAGGAGAGTGGGTTAAAATGGATAGTTCTATGATTCCACTTGAAACAGTTACAGCAAACCAGCCAGATGTGTCTGAACAACTAAATATGATGGAAAAATATGTAGAAGATTTCGAGTTTGATCAAGTAGATAATGAGTATGTATTTAAGTTAACTGCTGATGGGGAAGGCTTTAAAGAACTTTCTCAAGAAATGCTAGACGAATATCTTCCAGAAGAATTAACTGCAGAGCTAGGTGATTTATCACAGCTTTTTAAGGATATGGAAATAAAGAATCTGTATATTGAAATGGTTATTGACAAGGAAACTTATGACTTAAAGAGATACAACATGGATATGGAAATGTCTATGACGGTGGAAGGCGAGACAATTGATATGGTACAGCATGTCAAATCCGAATATAAAAACATGAATAATATCGATTCCATTGAAGTACCACAAGATGTAAAAGATGGTGCAGTGGAAGGTGCATATTAAATAGAGAACTAGACTGGGACATAACGAAGGTGTTAAGTGAAAAGACAACTATTGTTGGGAGCGCTGTTGTCATATTAACACCAGGTTGTGTCCCGACTATTTTATGCAGAGATAGAATACACTATATGTGTTCGGTAATGAATCCCAACTAATCGATTGGTACTAAATTATGAAATGTAATTGTAATATCCTGCTAATGAGGTTGAAATCTAGTAATGGTACACTTTAATTTAAAGTATGTATTTACTAGATTATAGGAGAGCAGGGGAAAAAGTTGAGAAAATTAACTGTAATTACCTTAGCTATTACAATTATTTTTGGTATTTCATTTAGTACACATGTTTTAGCTGATGATAAAAAAGATGATTTACAAGAAATTAAAAAACAGCGTGAACAAATTCAAGAGAATCTTTCAGGTGCAGAAAAACAAATTTCTACTATTATGTCTGAAATTGATAACCTAAATAAAGAGATAAGCGATGTAGAAGAAGAAATTTCTAAAAAACAATTAGTAATCGATGAAACGGAAGATAAGCTACATAATACGGTTGATGAAATAGCGCAGCTTCAGAAAGAAATTCAAGAATTAGATGAAAATATTGCTAAACGACATAAGTTATTAGAAGATAGAATTTCTTCTTATCAAAAGTCTGGTGGACATATTAGTTATCTGGAAGTATTGTTCGGAGCACAAAGTTTTAGTGACTTTATTAGTCGTATTACGATGGTAAATACAATTACTAAATCCGATTCAGATTTAATTGCCCAATTAGAGGCAGATATGAAAGCAGTGGAAGAAAAGCAATTACTCTCATTAAATAAACTTGATCACTTAAATGAACTGAAGCTAGAACAAGAAAAAGCTTTAGCAGAAGTACAAGAACAAAAGCAACAAAATGAGCAGAGAAAAAATTCACTTGAGTCGAAACAAACTGAGCTATTAGCTAAGATTGAGAATTTAAAATCAGAAGATAATAGTTTAGCTTCGATGGAATCAAAAGTTCGCGAACAAATTGCTGCTGCTAAGGCAAAAGCAGAAGCTGAGGCAAAAGCGAAAGCCGAAGCAGAAGCAGCTGCAAAGGCTGAAGAAGAAGCCAAAAAAGAGAGTGCAGAACGTGAGCAGAAAAATAGTGACAAAGACACTAATGAAGATACATTAAATCAAGTCAGTGAAAAAACGCTTACGGTAACAGCCACAGCCTATACTGCAGATTGTAAAGGATGCTCCGGAACTACCCATACAGGGATAGATTTAATTGCGAACCCGGACACAAAAGTAATTGCAGTCGATCCATCAGTAATACCGCTCGGTTCTGTTGTTTATGTAGAAGGATACGGTTATGCTATTGCTGGAGATATTGGTAGTGCAATTAAAGGGAATAAGATAGATGTATTCGTTCCAACTCGTGCGGAAGCCCTAAAATGGGGAGTAAGACGAGTGAAGGTTACCATTCAATAAATATGCTGGAGATGTGTCGTTCATTAGACACATCTCTTTTATTTGAATTAAACTTGAATAAAACTTGTTTTTTATTTATAATAATTCTAGATAGGAGGAGCAAGTATGTCATTTTTAAAGCAATTTAACCTGAGTAGAACATCTTTACTCACCTTTATCCGTGAGTTAGATGAAGATTTAGTAGATCGAAAGTCTAAGTACTTTGAAAATACAATTCGTTGGTATATTGGAAATACCTTATTAATGAACGAAAAATTGCTGTTCGTTAAAAAGTCATCTCAAAAACTACCAAGCCATTATAATGAGCTATTTAGTTCTGATATTGCGGTTGCGGATTGGTCGGTTGAAGTCCCGACATTAGAGGAATTAATCGGACAATTGGAGGAACAACAAATCAGAATCAATAATTTTGATGATTTGTTTTGGAAATCAAATGTAAAATTTAAAGTTCCTTATGGACATGTAGAAACACATGGTGATTTGTTAATTATGTTAGCACATCGTGAATCCGAAATTCTCGGTAAAATGAAACTAATGAAACAAGTTATTGATGCTGAATAAAAGGAAACTCGCTTACTTTAAGCGGGTTTTTTTCTTTGAACTTGATTCTTACAAGAAATCTTTTTGACTATAAGATAACTTTTTATTTATACATACTAAATATCTAGAATTTTGTTAAAATATAATTAGATCATCCCCATGATTAATCTTCATTTTATGTTGAAGGAAGGTTTTCGAATGTCCTTAAGTCGAGAATTAGTGCGACATGGTTGGCTAGTTATGCTACTGTTAATACTCAGTTCCAATATGTTGCTCTATCATACTACATTCGGTGTGTCGATCATTCCGGAAAAATCAAATGGAGTAGTAATCGGTTCTATCATTGACTTAGCTATTGTATCCCCTATACTCTTTATTGCTTGGCTTAAGAAGTGGAGCTGGAAGTATATTGTTAGTGCAATTGCAATAGGACTAATTCTTACTAGGTTTCTTATCCCCTTCCAATACTTACAACCTTTTGCAGCTATAACATGGATCGGTTTTATGGCAGAAGGGGTATTAATTCTAATCGAGTTAAGTATATTGATATCTTTATTCGTTTATATTCCCAACATAATAAAACTGGTAAAACACAGCACATTACCAGTGTTATTTTCTTTCCATCAAGCAGTACAGCAAAAGGTTAATAACGCCCCCATTATCCACATAATATGTTCTGAAATGCTTATGTTTTATTATGCTTTTGCAAGCTGGAGGAAGCAGCCTAAATTGACCCAATCCACTTTTACTTTACATCAAAAGTCTAGTTATATAGCGTTACGAATAATGCTTATCCACGCCATTGTGATTGAGTCCATTGGGATCCATTGGTGGTTACATAATATTTCACCAGTAGTTGCTGTTGTACTCCTTATTTTTAATATTTACGGTGTTATTCTTTTACTAGGAGATATCCAGGCTGTTCGGTTAAACCCCACACTGGTTGCGAATGAAAAGTTATATGTGTCATTAGGTTTGATGAAGCGTATGGAGTTGGAATGGTCTAATGTAGAAAGAATAATCCATCATACCGAAGAACTTGATGAAGAGAAAGTGAAAGAGACGGTTGACTTTATTCCTCATGACGTAGAAAAAGTAAATCCTACCGTCATACTTGAATTAAGAAAACCGGCACAAGTTGTATTAATTATGGGATTTAAAAAACAATACAGTAGGGTTGCTATTCGGGTGGATGAACCGGAAAGGTTTGTAAAAGTATTACAGAACAAATTAGAAACAGCTGTGAACGAGTAGATGGATAGTGAAGCCGAAAGAACTTTATCAGTTTTACTTCTTAATTTCTTCAGCAAATATGCTTACTGGAAATACAATGAAAATGTTGAACATAATGGTTTCCATTTAATGTTTACGATATTTTATAAAAAAAGGTATAGTTTTTATCGGAAACGTGGTATACTAATATTAACTTATTGATGTTCGTGTTAGGATTACAAGATATATGTAATAACTTTCTAGTCATTATCTTCGTCTTGAATTAGCATCTTGAACTGAAATTAGTAATAACGTGCATAAAGCACATGGAGGTTTTCTTAATGAACACAGGTTCAGTAAAATGGTTTAACGCAGAAAAAGGTTTTGGATTTATCGAAGTTGAAGGTGGAGACGATGTATTCGTACACTTCTCAGCAATTCAAGGCGACGGTTTCAAAACTCTAGAAGAAGGTCAACAAGTATCTTTCGAAATTACAGAAGGTAACCGTGGACCTCAAGCAGCTAACGTTGTTAAATTATAATTAATAGAAAAAGTTCTTCTCTTATGAGAAGAACTTTTTTATTTTTTTACTTATATTGCTCAACATACTCCTCATAATCAAGTACTTCCATTGTCTCCGACCAGTGTAGGATGGTACCAATAAAATCACGGATATCTAAATCATTCATTTCATATGTTTCTCCAGTATTAACTGTTCCGGTTGCTTCCTCTAGGAAAGTTACGTTATAACCCCGATCATAGCCTGCGATAGCGGTAAATAGACAACAATATTCTGTATTAAAGCCAGTAATAAATAATTGATCTACTTGAAGTTCTTTCAATATGCTCTCCAGATTGGTTTTGTAAAAAGCACTCGGTGTTTCCTTTTGGACGATATAGTCAGCATAATCCTTTAGACCTGGATAAAGCTGTGATCCTTCAGATTCTGGATGAAGAGGACTTTCTTCATGTTGGTCGAAGTGTTGAATGAATAAAACAGGGTCCTCTTTCTCTTTAAAGTCTTTAATTACTTCTTCTATTACATGTAGTTCTTTTGTGAAATCCTGCAAATTTACAATTCCCTTTTGTACATCGATAACTAATAATGCTCTCATTTTCTCACCCACTTCTATTGATATAGATTGTATTCGTGATAAAACTACCGATTCCTGCTAAATTCGAGGATTTTTTTACGAATGACAGCTTTTATCGATTAATAAGTTGAATAAGCTATGGTAATACTACGAAATGATGGCATCATAGTGGAATAATTTGATGATTTATGCGAGAATAATACCCGACAAAATTTAAAAAGGGGGAATTTGATGCCTGGGTCAAAGGCGAAGGTTAATGGAAATAATAATAGTAATAATACGATCAAGGATGAACGTATTTCCTTTAAGGATTATATGAAAGGCTTAGGTCCAGCAGCGATTGTGGTCGCTGGAATTATTGGGCCTGGTACGATAACAACCATGTCCGTAACCGGTTCATCGTATGGTTATCAAGCTCTATGGATCATCATACTTGCTTGTATTTTTGCCTATTTTTATCAAGAACCAGCAACCAGAATTACGATTGTAAAAAAGATTTCGATCATGGAAGGTGTTAGAGATTATATCGGTAAGCCTGTTTCGATATTTTTATTTATAACCGCTTAATTGGTGCAATTGCGTTTCAGGCTGGTAATTTTACAGGTGCTGCACTGGCGTTGAATTATTTTATTCCAGATATTTCTTTAACAGTATGGGCATTATCGATGTCGTTGGTTGCACTAGTGATAACTTGGATTGGCGTATATAAAATTTTAGAGAATATTAATAAGGTCCTCATTGCCTTGATGATACTGGCATTTGTCCTTACCGCTTTTTTCTCGGGACCAGACTTAGGAGATCTGGTAACAGTTGGTTTTTCCTTTCAAACTTTAGGAGGAGAATATTGGTTAGTTCTAGCACTCCTTGCTACAACAATGCACCAAATATTGTCCTTGGTTTGTCCGCTTTCACAAAATCCAAATATAAGAATGCAAATAACCTCTCTACTAAGCGTGAATTAAAACTTTCCAAATTTGATTTACGGTTAAATATGACAGCTACAGCATTAATTACAGGAGCTATCTTAGTATGTGCTGGTACTGTCATGTATACACAAGGGATTGAAGTAGAAAGTGCAGCTGATATGGCAGTACAGCTAAACCCATTACTGGGTAGATATGCTGCAGTATTATTTTCTTTAGGCTTGTGGGCAGCTGGCTTCTCTTCTGGCCTATACCAAATTTCATTAGCTTGTATGCTGATGAATGAGTCAATTGGTAAAGAAGAAGATTTTAAGGCGACTAGAAGTAGGGTAATAATGCTTGTAACAAGTCTTGTACCCATTATCATTATTATGATGTTCGAAGCTGTTCCGATTGGGATTATCGTTACGGCTCAGGCCTTAAATGGACTAGCACTGCCAATAGTGGCAGGGATTGTTCTCGTTCTATGTAATAAAAAGGAAGTTCTTGGATCGGCGATAAATAATACGAGACAAAATATCATCTACGGATTTATTCTGTTAGTCGTTACTTTGCTTGCGATTCGAGTATTTTTAGATTTGTTTGGGATAATATAACCTGTAAGCGACAGAGCATTCTGTCGCTTTTTCTATGTATGTAGACTATAATGCAAATAGTATAACTATTTAAATAAAATGGATAATATTAGGGGAAGCTGATTGAATGAGAACAGAACAAGAGATGGTCAAATTAATCTTACAGGTAGCAAAGGAAGATGAGCGGATACGTGCAGTGTATATGAATGGTTCAAGGACGAACGTGAATGCTCCAAAGGATATTTTTCAAGACTATGATGTTGTTTTTGTTGTAACAGACGTGAATTCATTTGTAATGGATCAGAATTGGATTAATCAATTTGGAGAATTTTTAATGATCCAGGAGCCTGAGAGAAATGATAAAGCACTTGGAGCTGATGTGGATTTAAGTCAGAACTATGGCTATTTGATGTTATTTACAGACGGAAACCGTATTGATTTACATCTTCAAACAAAAGAATTCATGTTAACGACATATCAAGCGGATAGTCTTACCATTCCTCTACTGGACAAGGATGGTTGGTTACCGGAAATACCACCAGCAACGGATAAGGATTACTGGGTTAAGCAGCCTTCTGAAGCGGAGTATTTCAGTTGTTGTAATGATTTCTGGTGGTGTATACAGAATGTCGCGAAAGGATTATGGAGAGAGGAGCTACCGTACGCCAAACAGATGTATGAACTGGCAATTCGTCCACGACTTAATCAAGTGGTTTCCTGGTGGATTGGAATGAACCATGATTATAAAATCTCTCCTGGTAAAATGGGGAAGTACTTTGAGAGGTATCTTCCAGATGAATATTGGAAAATGTATCGACGTACGTACACGGACGGTGATTATGAGAATACTTGGGACGGGCTAGTTATTACCTGTGAATTATTCCGATTGCTAGCAAGGGAAGTAGCAAATCATGAGTCCTTTCACTATGTAGAGACAGACGATCAAAACATGATGAAGTATTTAGCAAGGGTACGAGCATTGCCAAAGGATGCAAAAGATATTTTTTAGTTTTATATGCTGATAGAATAAGGGTGATACAATGGAGCCAAATTGGCTAAGATGGGCAAAAGAACTTCAAGCAATTGCTCAGAATGGAATAACGTATTCAAAAGACGTATATGACATAGAACGATTTGAAGAAGTTAGGAGAATTAGTCATGAGATGCTAGCTGCACACACACTTACAGATAAACAAATTATCAGCAATCTGTTCGCTAATGAAACTGGTTATAGAACGCCAAAGGTTGATATTCGAGGAGTTATTTTTCGTGATAAGCAGTTACTGATGGTAAAAGAAAAAGCTGATAATAAATGGGCATTACCTGGGGGGTGGGCTGATATAGGCTTGTCGCCACGCGAAGTTGTAGTAAAAGAGGTAAAAGAAGAAACAGGTTTAGACGTAGAGGCTAATAGGTTGTTAGCGGTATTGGATAAAAAATGTCATCCCCATCCACCTTCTGTTTATCACGTGTATAAACTTTTTATTCAATGTGAAATAAAAGGTGGAAAGGTTGAAACAGGTGTGGAGACTAGTGAAGTTAGTTTTTTCTCACAAGATAGAATACCAGAATTATCGGAAGCTAGAAATACGAAATCACAAATTGATCTGCTATTCCAGTTCCTTAACCATCCTAATTTTGAAGTTAAACTAGATTAGAGAGAGAAAAATAGAATTTTCTTTCATATCTATTCGTTCAATAAATAGTACTAATTTTGCAAGAAAAAAATAGAAAGAAGTGTTACAATAGTAGAAGTGTTAAAGGGAATATAGTCCTAAAGTTTTTGTGGGATTGATAGAAGGGAATATAAAGAGTAGTATGAGTAACTTTAAGGAATTAAAACTTACTTTGGATAAAACTTTAAAAACAGGAATTATTAAATCTAATCTTGTTCCGATGTTTGCTGGTCTAACATTAGCGATGTACACGTATGAGTATAAGATTACAGACAAAATTCCTGAGATGATTCTGGCGATTATCGGTACAGCCTTCATTATTGGCGCTGCAGGTGCTTTTAATAATGTGTATGATCGTGATATTGATGCGGTAATGGAGAGAACGAAGGTAAGACCGACAGTAACAGGCGCCATTAGTATAAAAGCAACGATATGGCTTGCTATTGTATTGGCGGTATTAGGAATAGTAGCACTTTCTTTTACAACTTTATTATCGGCATTTTTAGGATTTATGGGTCTGTTTTTATATATAGTACCGTATACGATGTGGACTAAACGGAGAACGGTCTATAATACAGAGGTTGGTAGCTTGTCCGGAGCAATGCCACCTTTAATTGGGTGGGCTGCAATTTATCCTGACATTACGCACCCGGCTCTTCTTGGATTATTTGTAATTGCAATTCTATGGCAAATGCCACATTTTTATGCTATTGCAATAAGAAGACATGATGATTATAAAGCAGCGAGTGTCCCGATGTTACCTGTCGTAAAAGGTATTAAAAGAACCTATTTGCAAACAAATATTTACTTGATCATTATGATGTTAGCAAGTTTTCTATTAGGATCTTTAAGTATTGGCCTTATGTTAGTAGGTTTATTACTTGGCGGAATTTGGTTAATTATTAGTTTTGTTGCCTATAGACAAGAAGATTCGGAGAAATGGGCAAAAATGTTATTTATCTATTCGCTTATCTATATGACAATCATGTTCTCGACGATTATTATCTATTCATTAATGGGTATTATATTTAATTTGTAAAGATAAAAGTCCTTATAGGGCTTTTTTTCTTTTGGGCATTTTTTACTGGATAACAGAAACGTTTGTAAGACTTTCGCAATACGTTAGTCTAAAATAAATGTAGAAAAAGAATGAATCATAGATTATTGTATAATAAACCAATTCTATGTATGACTTTGTGATTATTTTTATTTCCAAGTATAGGAAAGTTATGACTTGGGGGAATTGGACTAATTAGGGTTATGTATTGATATAATAGGATTTTGAACATAATTACCTTAATGTTAGTACGACTATTTTCATGGAACAATAAGAATAGAAGGTAGTAATAATTATTCATTTTTAAATATTCGGAAAACAACGACAAAATACGACGGAATATGACAAACCCAATCCATTATAGTGAATACAACAACATAGAGCATTTAGCAACCAGACATCTTCTTACTTTTCGAGGAAAGGAGGCAAGTTTGGTTTTTTTGTTTTAAAAATAGTATTTGGGGGAGGAATATTCTTTGAAAAGAAGAAAAAAGCAGGCGAGAAGATTTAGTATTATTGCAACGGTCTTGTTGATTTTCTCATTATTTACTCCAGCTTTTTCAAGTGCTGAAGCAAGTAAGAATAAAGATGCTTCACCACACACTTCCTTAGTTAATAAGGAGGAAGTAGCAGAGGCTAAAATTAACAGTAATTTAGCGAAATCGTTCGAAAAAGATGAGAAAGTTACATTTTTAATTAAATTTAAGGAAAAAGCTGATCCGGTGAAGGTAGCCAAAGATGCTCGTACAAAGGCACAAGGTGCTAAATTGTCAGCTTTTAATCAAGAATTAGTGCAACGCTCTGCTGTTATTTCTGAACTTAAAGCAACAGCAATTTCTTCACAACAAAATGTAGTGAGTTATCTAGAATCAGAAGCACAAAAGGGACACGCGGAAGATATTGAAGCATTCTATATCGTTAATGCGGTAGCGGTAACAGCTACAAAAGAAGTTGCAGAAAAAATTGCTAATTTCCCAGAGGTTGAAAAAATACTACCAAATGAAAAGCGTCAGTTGATTAAGACTGAAATAGCTATTGATGATATTCCAAAAGCGAATCCGCAAAACATTGAGTGGAATGTGGATCGTGTAAATGCTCCATCAGTTTGGGGCCTCGGTATTGATGGGGCTGGAACAGTAGTTGCAAACATTGATACAGGTGTTGATTGGCAACATCCAGCATTAAAGGAGAAATATCGTGGATATAATGCTGCAACAGGTGAAGTTGACCATACTTATAGCTTTTTTGACCCAGTAAATGGTCAGACAGTTCCGTATGATAATGATGGTCATGGAACACATACAATGGGTACTATGGTAGGAAGCGAGCCAAATGGTTCAAACCAAGTCGGAGTAGCACCTGGTGCAAAATGGATAGCTGTACAAGCTTTCACGGATGATGGTGCATATGACAGAGATCTAATTGCAGCTGGCCAATGGATTATGGAGCCAGGTGGAGATGCCTCTAAGGCTCCAGATGTTGTGAACAATTCTTGGGGTGGTGGCGCTGGTATTAATGAATTTTACCAGGATATTGTCATTGCATGGCGTGCAGCGGAAATATTCCCAGCATTTGCTGCAGGTAATACGACACTCTTTAACCCAGGTGGTCCTGGTTCTGTAGCGACTCCTGCAAACTACCCAGAATCGTTTGCTGTTGGTGCAACAGATAGTAATGATATGCTAGCTAACTTTTCACTAAGAGGACCATCGCCATATGGGGAAATTAAGCCGGAAGTTTCGGCACCTGGCGTAGCGGTTCGCTCCGCTGTACCTGGAGGAGGGTATAGTAGCTATAATGGTACGTCTATGGCAGCTCCAGCCGTTGCCGGGGTAGTCGCGCTATTGCGGTCTGCGGATTCTAGTATTTCAGTTGATTATATGGAGCAATTATTAATGGATACAGCTGTTGCTAGAACAGATAGCCAGTATCCAGAAAGTCCTAACCATGGCTATGGACATGGAATAGTAGACGCGTTTGCTGCTGTATCGACCATCGCTGAAGGGCTTGGTTCTATAGAAGGGCAAGTGACAATGGATGGTGAGGATACGGAAGCACCTGAATTTGAGCATACTGCTCCTTCAGAGACCTATGCTGGTCTTGATTTAGAACTATCGATACATGTTAGTGATAATGTAAGCATCACATCTGTTCAGCTACAAGCGGGAGATGAACTCTTTGATGCCGAACGTGTATCTGGAAATTATAAAGCTGGTGAATACGTCGTTACAGTTCCAGGTGATATGCTTGAGGTAGGTACATTCACGTATAACTGGATAATTAATGACTTCGGTAATAATGAAGTAGTTACAGATGAGTATAGTGTTGAAGTGAAACCTGGTATTACAAATGGTTACTATGAAGACTTTGAAGAAAATCCATTAGGTTGGCAGAAGTTAGGCTCCAATAATACATGGGAGTGGGGTGCACCAACTTCTGGGCCAGAAGAGGCATTTGTCGGAGAGAATGTATACGCAACTAATGTGGCTGGGCCATACGTGAACAATATGGATGCACACTTAGTCATGCCTCCAATTGATGTACCGGAAGGAGATTCATTCTTACAATTTAAAAGCTGGCATGAATTTGAAATTAGCTCCTCCGGTACAGCATATGACTACGGAAATCTAGCCATTTCCACAGATTTAGAAAATTGGACTACCTTAGAGCAATTTGTAGGATCATCAGATGGATGGAGTAATATTGAAGCTGATTTAAGGGATTACCAAGGACAACGCGTATACATTGGCTTCTACACGTATTCTGATGGTAGTGTTACAAGAGATGGTTGGTATATAGATGAAGTTGCATTAACAGATGAATCTCAATACAACAATGATTCTGAACCTCCAACATTTGAGCATACACCACCTGAGATTGCATATAGTGGAATGGCATTAAATCTAGATGTGCTAGTTCGAGACAATATGCTTGTTGGTGGAGCAACTTTACATTATCAAGATGAAAATGGTGATTGGCAAGCGCTAGAGGCTGAATTAGAATCTGGAAGCAACTTAGAAGCTACTTTCTCTGTCGTTGTTCCGGGAAATCAAGTTACAGGGGATTCTTTCACTTATAAGTGGGAGGTTTCTGATTATGCTGGTAATACGGTAGAAAGTGATGAATACGTCATTTCGCTTACGGATGGTATAACAGTTGGATACTTTGAAGACTTTGAAAATAACCCTCAAGGTTGGACGCTCATTGGAAGTAATAATGTTTGGGAACTCGGAGAACCAACGTCCGGGCCAAATGAAGCGGTTTCTGGTGAGAATGTGTATGCAACAAATTTAGATGGACAATATCCATCTAGAATGGATGGAACACTTATTATGCCAGGAGTACAAGTTCCGGATGAAGGTGCTTATCTACAGTTTAAGAGCTGGCATGAATTCGAACAATCGTCTACAGGAAGAGCTTGGGATTATGGTGAAGTTGTTGTATCAACTAATATGAGTGATTGGACAACATTAGCAGAATTCCATGGTAGTGCAACGGAATGGCAGGATGCTGAAGTCGATCTATCAGAATATGCAGGCCAAACTATTTATGTTGGGTTTTATGCTTATTCAGATGCTAGTGTCGAAAGATTAGGTTGGTATATTGATGATGTGGCATTAGCTGACTCTTCCTTAAACCTAGAGAATAATCCTGCTAGCAAGAAATTCACAAAGCAAGATGAAGCAGCTGAAAAAGAAAAAGAAGCGAAGTTAGAGAAGGAATTAGCAAAGAAAACAAATACTAAATCAGCTAAGGATGATGCAGAAGCATCTGTAGAAACGAGTGATAATCAAACGAGTGGTTTACCACTTGAAGCTATCGTATCCGTGCTTGAAAATGGTCGCTCTGTATCTACCAATCCACAAGATGGAACATACAAAATGACACTACCTTCTGGAGCGTATACTTTGGTAGCAGAAACGTATGGATTCCGTGCAGAGGAACAAAGTGTGACAGTAACAGAAGGGGATACAGCTACAGCAAACTTTGTACTAGAGGAACTACCAAAAGCAACTGTTTCAGGAACTGTTACAAGCGAACAATCGGGTAATCCAATAGTAGATGCAACACTTCTATTAGTAGAAGATGCTAATGTAGAACCAGTTAAAACGGATGAAAATGGAAACTTCTCTATTACAGCTTATGAAGGAACGTACACATTAAAGGTTATTGCTCAAGACTATAAAGGGCAAGAAATGGAAGTAACATTTGACGAGAATAAAACATTAGACATTGCACTCGAACCATTCTTTACTATCCCAGGTGGAGAAATTGGTTATGATGATGGAACGGCAGAAAATGCACGTGTATTTTATGATGCTGGTAATGGTTGGGCAGTAAAAATGTCACTACCTGAAGGGCAAGAACAAGCGATTGTTACAGATGGGGTATTCCAATTCCATGGAACAGATTGGCCAACCCCTGGAGGAACTGGTTTTGCAGTAGAAGTATGGAGTGCTGGTGCTGACGGACTCCCAGCTGAAAAATTAGCAGGGCCAATTGAAGCAGAAGCAATTCGTGATCTAAACGAGTGGACTGTAGTTGATTTAAGAGAACATAATATCCAAGTAGATGGTGACTTCTATATGGTTTATATTCAGACTTCACCAAATCCCAATGCACCTGGATTAGCGACGGATGAGAATGGTCCAAATGCTGGAAGAAGTTATCAATATGTAGGTGGATCATGGTCGTCGTCACCAGCTGATGAAGGAAATTATATGATTCGTGCCCGTGTCGCGTATGGAGTAGAAAAACCAGAAATCACTTCTCCTGCAGACGGTACTTTCACTAATGAGGCTACTGTAACTGTAGAAGGTGCAGCATCACCTACTACAACAGTTAGTTTATTGAATAATGATGCAGAATTAGGCACAGCAGAAATTGGTGAAGATGGATTATTTAGCTTCGACATTGAATTAGAAGAAGGTCAAAATAATCTACAAGCCGTAACCTATGTCAATGGCGATCAAGCGTCAGCTTCTGAAGTTGTTACCGTAACATTAGATACGATCGCACCTGAGTTGAATGTTGTAAATGTAGAAGATGGGCAAAAGACAAATCGTGAGACATTAACTGTACAGGGATCGGTCCATGATGATAATCTTTCTACGGTCACAGTCAATGGACAAGAGGCTTCTGTGGAAGATGGAGAATTCTCAAAACGAATCATGCTTGATGAAGGAGAAAATACGATAGAAGTAGTTGCAACCGATGCAGCTGGCAATACAACTACTCAAACGTTTACAGTTTATGCGAAATTTACAGCTCCAGAGATTACAAATTTAACACCTGCTGAAGATCAACATTTACATGTCGGTCAAAGTGTTCAGATTGAGTTTGATAGTGAGCCTGGATTAAAAGCATCCTTTGTCGTTCAAATGCCGCTTACCAATTTAAATGGGGTGACATCCTATAATCCTATTGAACTTCCATTAGTAGAAACTACACCTGGACATTATGTCGGTTATTGGACAGTACCGAGTAATGTACTTGCTGAAGGTGCCGTTATCGAGGTTAAGGTAAGGGATAGCTACGGTAACGAAACTCGTCAATTAGCAGATGGAAGACTATTTATTACAGAACAAAGTGACGGGAATAATAGCCAAGGGAATAAAGGTACTGATAAAGAGAAAGGCAACAATGGAAAAGGTAAGGATAAGAAGGACACAAATAAAGGAAAAGGAAATAATTAAATTTCTGAAGCCTTGAGAAGGCTGGACATAATGAAAATAAATGTAAAACCGAATGATACACGATACTAGCTCCGGAAATATACGTAGACTCCTGCGGGAGGAAAGGCATAGGTGAGACCCCTAAAGAAGTAGCACGAGGAGGCTCACCAGCCGCCCGGCGGCAAGGTAGACACTGCGATGGTTTTATCGAGCAGATGTCGCCCCTGTACTGGAAGTGAAAGCGAAGTATATTTCCGGAGCGAGGTCGGTTGCTCATCATTCGGTTTTTCCTTTATGATTATTTTTTTATCCCAGCCTCCTTTTTTCATATTATGTAAATATTATTGTCGAATGAACACTAAAAATAGTAATTGAATTTTATAGGAGGAGTATCTATAATAGGTCTATCTTTATAAATAGTACTTGAGGTGCAAAACATGGAATTTAATATCGGCCCACGTATGGTAAAAACGGGTCTAGCAGTAGCATTAACATTACTTGTTACGGAATTGTTAAACTTAGAACTACAAATCGTAGCAGGTATTGCTGCAGTATTAGCGATGCAGCCATCCATTATGAGGTCTTATACGTATATAAAAGAAGTTATTATTTCGAATAGTGTTGGGATAGTCTTTGCGTTAGGTGGATATTTCTTATTAGGTAATCATCCGTTATCTGTTGGGGCTATTGTTATTATATCTATTGCTATTAATATAAAGCTCGGGCTGAATAAAACTGTAAGCTTGACCGTCTTAACAATTATTACAATGATGCTAGGTGGAGATAACGGAATTAGTTATATGTATATTATCGAACGTCTATCTTTAGTAGCTATTGGCGTTGTATCTGCATTTATCATTAACGCACTAATCATGCCTCCAAATCACAAAAAGATATTGTTTTCGTTAATTAAAAAGGCAAGTGAACAAACCAACTTTTTATTACGGGTCATATCGAATAAGACGATGAGTGTACCGCAAATGAGAGCAGAGGATAAAGAGGCGGAAAAATTAATCAACGATGCTAAAAATTATTATGAGATAATATCGGATGAAAGAAATCGACTTTTTATTAGGAAGCGGTTAAGCTTTTTCCGTAGTATTATTATCTATAAACATATGATTCAAGTTCTAAGTAAGAAACATACGCTTATTCGGGAATTAGAAAAGAATATTCATGATATAGAAATGATGTCTAGTAATAAATCGTTTCTAATTAAAAAACTGGTACAAGAGATTAATTCTTATTGTGAGAATATATTGCTTTTGTATGAGGACAAGATCATTTTAGATAAGGATTTACAAAAAGAGACGAAGGCAGCAATGCAGGTAACCATCAATAATTTGATTGAGGAATTACAAGGAGCAGAATTTTCAAAGTGGGCAAAAGTTTTTCCAATTGCTAATAGCATTATAGAGCTGTTTTTCGAACTGAATAAGTTAGAGCGTTTTGTTAGATTGAAAGAAAATAAGAAATAAAACGGGGCATAAGAGTTTGGGGCAAAATTACTTATTATAATAGAAAACCGAATGATGAGTTCATAACCCCTTCCGAAAATATGTTTGATGTTGCATTACTGGGGTTCTGGGAGGGGCCAATCCTCCCTTGCCTATTTCCGGATCACATCATTCGGTATTACATTTATTTTTTTAGTTATATCCTAGATTCTTATTATAGTTATTTGGAACCTACACGAAAAAAACTATATTAAAGCATCATGGTTTGATTTTATACCCCATAATATTAAAGTATCCTAGATAGTAAGAAAGTAGCATTATCCCTAATAATACACCTACCATCATCAAAAGAAATAGCCAATCCCTCTTTTTAACCTTTAATTCTCGGTAGTAAGTTCGGTCGGGGTCTCCAGTAAATCCTTTGGACTCCATCGCAATAGCTACTCGTTCAGCTCTACGAATCCCATTTGCTAGTAAGGGAATGATATAGCGACGGAACTGATGTAATCTTTCCTTTATGCCTGTTGCCCTTCCTACTCCACGAATCCGATGTGCTTTTCTGATCGTATCGAATTCTTGTTTAAATGTAGGCAAGAAACGATACCCCGCTAGAATACCATAGGTGATTCTAGGCGATAGTTTACACTGTTGCATCAGGCTTAACATGAACTTGGTAGAATCGGTCGTAAGCGCAAATAATAGGGATAGTGAAACAAAGCAAAGTGATCGTAATGCTAGACTTATCGCGGTGAGGACACTACCGACTTGAATTTCAAACATAAAAATATGAAATAAAACATCACCACCAGAGAAACGTCCACTTGTATATAGCATCGTCATCCAGGCAAGCCCCAAAACAAGGAAAAGAAAGGGAGCAAACATTTTTATCCACTTCTTGAAGGATATCGTCGTGAGTAAGAATGTGATGCTAATAATAAACACAAAGTAGAGAAGTGGAGTCATAACATCATACATTAAACCGAGTAGTACGCCAGGAATTAATATAGCAATCGCTTTGATAGCCGGATTAATAGACGAAATCATGTTGCTCACCAACTCTATATTGTTTTTCCATGCGATATGGTAACCGCAGTTTTGCTTTCGAAATAATATCCTGTTGCATCCATAGTTCATCTGGTGTACCAGAGAAACAAAGTCTCTGCTGATCCAATACGATTATCCTATCGGCGAAATCAGCAAGATCCATATCATGTGTAATCATGACTACACTCGTTCCGCTTTCTAAAAGCTGTAAGAGAATTGCTAACATTTCTCGTGTGTTATGAGCATCTTGGCCAAAAGTTGGTTCATCCAATAGAAGTAAGGAAGGTTCTTCATCTAGCATCGTTGCTACACTTAGTCTTCTTTTTTGTCCACCACTTAACGAAAAAGGATTAGCATGTTGTAGATGAGTCAAATTAAACTGTTCAAGAAGCTTTAATACACGATGGTTTATTAATTCATCCGCTATACCATTTAGTCGCATACTGAATGATATTTCATCATATACCGTGTCAGTTATAAATTGATGCTCTGGATTTTGGAAAACAAACCCCATTTTACTTCTTAGTTCATTCTCTTTCCATGCTCTTAATGGTTTATCAAAAAATGTCACTTCTCCAGAATCAGGAACTAATAGACCGGACATCAACTGGAGTAGGGTAGACTTGCCTGCTCCATTTTGGCCAACAATCGCAACCATTTCACCTTGAAATAATTCAAGATGAATATCTTGTAAGACATCTTTTCCCTTGTAACTAAAACATACATGTTCAAGAGAATAGATTATGCGTTGTTTCTGTTCGACTAATCGTTTGTCAAATGGATAAGGTGCTTGGTATTTTTTCGGTAGAAATATACCTTCTTGCTCCATTACCATATCCTGAAAAATTTCATCTGGCTGACCATTTGCCATCAAGGTACCATTTTTTCCTAAGACTAATAAGCGGTTTATAATAGGAAGCCAATCATCCGATTGATGATCAATGATAAAGAAAGCGGTATTCGTTTTCTGCTTTATTTGATGTACTAGGTTAATAAACTCTAAACTAGAAACGGGATCTAGATTTGCTGTTGGTTCATCTAATATGATTAGCTTTGGTTCTAGTAAAAGAACAGCAGCTAATGCGATTTTTTGTTTTTCTCCACCAGATAGTTCATGAAGGTTTCTTTTCATGTAGCTTTCCATCTTCATTAGTTGAAGAATTTTTTTAATGCGATTAGGCATTTCCTTTGAAGGTATCTTCTTATTTTCTAATGTAAAGGCTAGTTCGTCTTCAACAGTAAGCATGCAAAACTGACTTTCTGGGTCTTGGAATACAATCCCAATATACTGGGATAATTCTCCCTTGGCATAATTCGTTATATGATTTCCTTCAAAATAGATATCACCAGAAGAAATTCCTTCAACTGCCTCAGGATAAATCCCATTTAAGCATAGTGCGAGGCTACTTTTTCCAGAACCACTAGTCCCCATTAATAATGCAATTTGATTAGAATAGATAGAAAATGTTAAATCGTTTAAGACTGGAGATTGCTCTTTATTTTCGTACCAAAGACTAAAGTTATTTAGTTGGATTAACGGTTGGATTGCTTCGTTATACAACTTTTGATTCACGTTTTTCACGTAATTCCTTTCCTAATGCATAGCCTCTTAATACACCAGTTTTAGCCAGTTGATCTCCAATCCATTTACCTAATATCCCAGCCAGAATAGCACCACTAATAATTCGAATGATTAAAGAAGCAATAATAATCCAACTTTCTAATGCTATAATCCCTGAGGCAAATAAATGATAGCCAAAGCTCACACAGGCAGCAGTTACTCCTGAAAGCATAAGTACTGGTAACGTATATTTACGCCAACCTGTTAAAGCAAATGCTAACTCTGCACCTAATCCTTGAATAAAGCCGGACAGAATAAGTGTAGGACCAGCGGTAGTTCCCATTAATACTTCTACAACAGCTGCAATGACCTCGGCGGTTAATGCGACACCAGGTTTTCGAATAATATAGGCAGCTATTATGGATACAATGAACCAAATACCAAAAATAAATTCGTACCCTAAGGGACCTAATCCCAAGGGGGTAAGTAAGGTTGTAATTCCTTGACCTACAAAAAAGAACAAGAGATAGATAATCCCAAATACAACCCCTAAAATTGACATTAATATAATTTCTTTTAAATTCCATTTTTTAGACATGACATTACTCCTTATTTATTGGATGGACTATTTGCACTAATGGTGAACGTCATGGTTACATGAGATACCTCTTCTTGAACTTGTTGAAAGGCCTCCTGCATCGTACGGAAAATAGCATGTACATCGCCATCCAAGCGTGTTGCGTAGTGGCTTCCACTTACTGTAACGCCACGTGACTTCGATAGATCAATTTGTTGATAAATTGTATCCATATAGTCCTCTCTCCCCAATGGGTATAAGGCAAATTTACAGCCTGCCTGTTGCGTTATGGAAGCACTAAGCTCTTCGTTTAATGGTTCTTCTGTTTCATCCATATAGACATCTGCATCAGTATCTCCAGGACAGCCAATTGAAAAAGTACCACTCATTGCTACATGTTCCCCTGTTTTTGCTGCGTGTAAGAAGATGGCTTTTGTTACATCAAAAATATGGACCATCTTTCCACGTATACAAGTACTAACATCATCTGTATCCTTCCATACCTTTGATGTATCCACCTCTTCTAAAGCTGTAAGTATAATTTCTACAAACTGATTGCTCATTGGGAAAAGCGTAAACTGACAACCCGCAATTCTACTTGTACCACAAGCGTTATTCATCATAAATTCCTCCTCAAAATTTTTGCAACAAAAAAACTGCATCCCGTGGGAATGCAGTTTGGTTATGTATAGGAGTTCAAAAGTATCAAAAAAGAACAACATAAGGCCAACTACACTTCCCCACGCTAGTATTATCTAGATCGGGTTATAAGGGTCAGACAATGTCTTCTCAGCCACTTAAAGTAGCTCCCCTAGTGCAAACGATAATATGCAATTATGTTACAAAAACACTATAAACAAATATGGACCGAATGTAAAGGGGGACTTTTAGCCTAAAAAGTGATTACCACTTATTAATAGTAGGATCTAATGCTGTAAAAAACATTTATATTATTGCATTCCACGATAATTGAATTAGTCAAGCATGATATTATGAATATTTTGTAATTAAATTATAAAATTGTATAATTGAGGTTGCGGGTATTGGCAAAAAAGAAAGGGGATGGAAAAGAGAACGTATTCTATTGATGATATAGTGTCTACCGTTTACATAATTTCAAGTAATGCATAAGCGTTTGAAAAAAAGTAAAATTGATAATATTGGGGAAATACCCTTAAATTTTGTCTGTTTTTGACAGTAATATGGTATTATTCAACTAGGATTTCGTATTTATGAGGTGGGAATATGGAAGTATATGTAGCACGGCAACCAATTTTAAATAAAAAGCTTGAAGTGTTTGCTTACGAATTATTATATAGGGATAACCAACGTGAGAATGTATATTTGGCGGGGAATGATAATCATGCCACCTCTGAAGTGATTAATAGCTTTTTACAGTTTGGTATTAATGACCTTTCAGAAGGAAAACCCTGTTTCATTAATTTTACTGAGACTTTATTAGAAAATACTATTCCTACATTTTTGCAGCCTGAACTAATGGTAATTGAAGTATTAGAATCGGTTAGGCCGACAGATCAAATCATAGAAACCTGTCAAAATTTAAAAAAACTAGGGTACAGAATAGCATTGGATGACTTTGAATGTAGGGAAGAAGATGAGAATTTCCATAAGCTTATTCATTTAGCAGATATTATAAAAATTGATATTCAAAAAACAATTAGAACGGAACAGCTAAGAATTATGAATCGTCTTCAGGATACATCCATTGTCTTTCTAGCTGAAAAGGTGGAGACAAGAGAAGAATATGAACAGTGCGTAAAAGATGGTTATACATATTTTCAAGGGTACTTCTTCAGTAAACCTGTCACCTTGTCGACGAGAGACTTACCTGTACTGCACCATAACCTATTCATTCTTATCTCGGAGCTTTCTAAGGAAGAACCAGATATTGATAAAATTACACAATATATTGAGTCCGATGTGTCCCTTTCCTATAAACTATTACGATTACTTAATTCCCCAGCCATCGGACTCGTGTATGAGATTAAATCTATTAAACAATCCATCGTATTATTGGGCCTAATCGAACTTAGAAAATGGATCTATGTCATATCATTTCGAGAACGATACGATAAATCAGATCGGTTAACAGAAGAAGTCATAAAACTTAGTTTAACAAGAGCAAAGGCGAGTGAATTAATAGCACTTCACCTAGGTAATCGTAAAGATAGTTCAAGATTATTTTTAACGGGTCTCTTTTCATTAGTAGATACGATTTATAAGCAACCTTTAATTCATATCTTGAAGAATCTTCCTCTCGAGCAGGTTATTAAAGATACATTATTAGGGAAAGAAACCTCATTAACTTCTGTAAAAAACTTAGTTTGTGCTGCGGAAAAAGGAGAATGGTCCAAAATGGATGCATTAGCAGGGGAATTAGGGATTAATGCTAAGTCCTTCAATAATCTCTATAAACAATCTGTTAAATGGGCAAGGGATGTTATGCTTGGAAAGGAATTAGTATAATTATAGGTCCAAAATTAAGAAGAACTTTGTCATAACAAGGACAATAGTTCTTCTTATCACTTTTTATCTTTCTTGATGATGTTTCCAATATGTGTCCTCTTTACTTACAGGACATTGTGGAAATACTTCGTTTTTACTTAATTTTGCCGTTGCCCCTGACTGACACATATAGGACCCTGATAATGGTACACCTTGACCGGTACGATATTCACGTAAATCTCTATCCAAGATACACACCTCCGCCTATAATATACCCCATATTCAAGCCTCTTACCCAAAGTATGGTTACTTTGGAGCATTTTAATGAATGTACAGAATATATCATGTATACTGATAATTAAACCTATCGATTAGGAGATGGTACTATGATTTTATATGAAATTGAACAGTCATTTAAATC
Source organism: Ornithinibacillus sp. FSL M8-0202 (assembly GCF_037975285.1). GTDB lineage: Bacteria > Bacillota > Bacilli > Bacillales > Amphibacillaceae > Ornithinibacillus > Ornithinibacillus massiliensis. The sequence continues at coordinate 297,042 of NZ_CP150248.1, read as the reverse complement.
TTCTAAGTTAAAAAACTTGAAACATATAATATGGAATGAGATGAAACAAAATAGTAGTATAAATGATTTACCTCCTGGAGCAGAGGTAGCTATTACAGCTGGAAGTCGTGGTATAGATAATATAGTCAAAATATTAAAAGAAATTGTTTTGTATTTACAAAGCAAGAAGCTGCGACCTTTTATTGTTCCTTCCATGGGAAGCCATGGCGGGGCAACAGCAGAAGGACAGGTTCGGGTATTAGAACATCTTGGGATTACTGAACAATCAGTTGGGGCGCCAATTCGATCGTCTATGGAAGTCGTTAAAGTTGGAGAAATACATGATGATTTCCCAATCTATATGGACAAGCTAGCCTATCAGGCGGATGCGATTATAGTGATTAATCGAATCAAGTCTCATACAGCTTTTAGCGGCAAGATAGAAAGTGGTTTAAGTAAGATGGTGTTGGTTGGCTTAGGGAAGCAAAAAGGTGCAAGCTTCTTTCATAGTCAGGGAGCAGATAGGATGGAATATAATCTTGTCGAAGGCTCGAAAGTGGCACTAGAAAATTCTCCTATTCGTATGGGGCTTGCTGCCGTAGAAGACAGTTATGACCAGACCGCAATTATCCAGGGGGTCTCGGTAGATAATTGGCATGAAGAAGAGGCTAAACTATTGAAGAAAGCAAAAGAACTAATGCCTTCCTTACCCATTAAGGATATTGATTTATTAATCGTCGAAGAGATGGGAAAAAACTATAGTGGTACGGGGATGGATCCGAATATAATCGGAAGACTACGGATTGATGGAATAGAAGAACCAATAGAGCCAAGAATTAAAAGAATAGTTGTACTAGATTTATCAAGTGCTTCACATGGAAATGCACAAGGGGTAGGTCTTGCCGATTTTACTACAGAGAGATTGTTTCATAAGGTTGATAGAGAAGCAACGTATATGAACTGTATTACTAGTACTTTTTTAAGAAGAGCTATGTTTCCGTTTATCTATCCTACTGAACAAGATGCGATTGAGCAAGCATTACATAGTTTAGGGCCTAATTTTAAACGAGATAATGCTTCCATTATCCAAATTGCTAACACATTACATCTAAATCGTTTGATCGTTTCGGAAACAGTATTAAAACGTATTCCTCCCGATGTTTCATATACTGTGATAAGAGAAATGAATTGGTCATTTGAAAGAGGGGAACTTTCCTATAAATTATCTAATTAATGCAAAAGACAACTTCATTTTTTCTTCTGAAGTCAAAGCTTACATTCATTAGTTCGAATAAGAAGGAGTACATATGATAAAAAAACAGTTAAATCAGGATATTTCCATTCAACTAAAAGCGGATTATAACTTTATTTGGTTAAGCAGATTTGGTCAAGTCTTTGCAGTATTTGATCAACAAGATTCTGGTAATATAAGCTTTGGAGTAGAAAGCGAAGGAGTTAAACGATTTTTGAAATATGCAGGAGCGGAGACTCTTCATGGTTCCGTTTCTCCAGAATTGGCAGTTCAAAATCTTAAACAATCGGTTGGAATTTATCAAGACCTATCCCATGCTTCTTTAGTCAATTTATTGGATCATATGGAAGTGGGGGATGGATATTGTCTTTTATTTGATTGGTTTGGTGGAGAAGTTTTACACAATCACTGGAATTTCCCACCACCACTTAAATATGAACATCCTGATTCACCATTCTTCCGGTTTAAACAATTGCCTATAGAAAAACGACTGGCAGCTTTTAAGCAAATTTTGGAATTTCACGTTCATGTTGAACGTCATGGATATGTTGCCATTGATTTTTATGATGGAAGTATATTATATGATTTCACGAATTACCAGCTTAAAATTTGTGATATTGATTTATATCGGAAAAAGCCATATATAAACACGATGGGGAGGATGTGGGGCTCATCTCGATTCATGTCCCCAGAAGAATTTGAATTAGGTGCTGTAATAGACGGCAGCACAAACGTCTTTAATATGGGAGCGATGGCTTTTTCCCTATTAGGTGGAGAATTAAATCGTTCATATGATAAATGGGAAGCTGGCAGAGAGCTGTATGAGGTTGCCATTAAGGCGGTGGAAAAGGATCGAAACAAACGCTTCCCTAGTGTAGAAGTGTTTTATCAAGAGTGGAATAAAAGCGACTCTTGAGTAAATACAACGATGCACGATAACAGCTCCGAAAATAAATGTAGAAGCCTAGCTTAACAGCTTTAGCAAGCGTTATTTCCGGAGCCGTGTGAGGTGCACGTTATATCATTCAAGTTGTTAGTTGAATATCGTTTTCCTACTAAAAACTATTTTATTTAACTTGGCCATACGAATTAACTTCAAACAAATCAATTAACTCAATGTCCTTATGATTATCTTTAAACCAGTTCAATGCAAACTCATTACGGAATAGGACGAGATAATTATCGTTACGATCACGAACAAGTAAATTACGATCATCAAATAGCGATTCCTTTACCTGTTCTGCCTTCAACCATCGAGGTATCCGTTCCCCAATCGATTCAAACATAACCTCTACATTGTATTCATTTTCCATACGGTATTTAAACACTTCGTATTGCAATTCACCTACTGCTCCGAGAATATAGGACTCCGTTCGTTTGTCTTTAAATAGTTGAATGGCTCCTTCTTGTACAAGCTGCTCAATTCCTTTTTTGAACTGTTTCGACTTCATAACATTTTTTGCCATTACTTTTTTAAATAATTCAGGTGGAAACTTTGGAAGTTCATCAAATTCAAAAGCTGCCTTTCCTTCTAGTAATGTATCTCCAATTTGATAGGCATTAGGATCATAGATTCCAATAATATCTCCAGCATAAGCTTCATCGATTGTATCTCGGGTAGAAGCAACAATTTGTTGCGATTGTGATAGCTTAAATACTTTACCTGTACGGGATAGCTTCACACTCATACCACGTTCAAACTTACCAGAGCAAACGCGAACGAAGGCAATCCGGTCTCGGTGTTTAGTGTTCATATTCGCTTGAATTTTAAAGATAAATCCAGAGAAATCAGGATTATCCGGGGATACAATTCCCTCAGTTGACCTTCTAGCTTGGGGTGACGGTGCAAGCTTTATAAATGTATCAAAAAAGTCATGGACACCAAAGGGAGCTAGTGCACTTCCGAAAAATACTGGTGTTTGCTCTCCGTTTAAAACAGCTTCTAATGAGAATTGGTTACCAGCCTCATCTAATAATGCTAATTCCTCTTTTGCGGCCTCAAATTCGCTTGTGGTAATCATAGCTTGATTATCTTCGTTCTCTAGTTCTCCATACGGAATGTGAGATTCAGCTTCATTACCATTAAATTTAATAAATTGTTGATTCATTCTATCGAATATACCAAGGAAACGTTTCCCCATACCGACAGGCCAGTTCATAGGGTATGTTTCGATTTCCAGAACTTCCTCAATCTCTTCTAATAGTTCGAAGGGTTCTCTACCTTCACGGTCCAATTTATTAATAAACGTAAAAATAGGAATACCACGCATTCTACATACTTTAAATAATTTAATTGTTTGTGGTTCAATACCTTTTACCGAATCAATAATCATAACAACACTATCGACAGCTGTCAGTGTACGATACGTATCCTCACTGAAATCTTCGTGTCCAGGAGTATCGAGAATATTTACTTGAAAATCTTTATATGGAAAATTCATTACACTGGAGGTAACGGAAATACCACGCTGTTTTTCGATTTCCATCCAATCAGATGTAGCGAATTTACCAGATTTTTTACCCTTTACCGTACCGGCAGTACGAATTAGATTTCCATATAATAATAATTTTTCAGTTAATGTTGTTTTCCCAGCATCTGGGTGGGAAATGATTGCAAATGTTTTTCGCTTTGCTACTTCATCTTTTATGCTCATGTCTATTTCCTTTCCCTATAGAACTTACAAGGTATTACATACCTTATCTATCATACTATATTCAATGTAAATTGCATAATTGATTATATATGTCACTTCTTATGTAGTTATAAGTGGATAAGGAGGATCAGTCTATATCACTGTATAAAAGTTCTAAAACGCCAAAAGCTCTTAAGTGAGAATACATAAAACGTAAGGCCATACAGATAATACACAGCGAAAAAGCAGTATCTAGAAATAATACTTATAAATCAAAAAATTTAAAAATAACGGTTTGACATAATGTATTATAGTAGGTTAAACTTTATTCAACAAAGTTGAATAAAAGGATACAATATTGAATAAGAAATAATAAAAACGATTTTTTATTTTTCACATATTTTACTTATATACATGTAATCGGAAACAGGAGGCTTTTGTCATCAATAAAAAGGAGGGGAATACGTGGGAAAAAGACCAGATTTTGTTCAGTTAAAAGAAGTGGGCCCTCGTGATGGTCTACAAAATGAAAAACAGTTTATCACGACAGACGATAAAGTGGCATGGATAGATATGCTCTCTAATACGGGAGTAACAGAAATAGAATACTCTTCATTTGTTAATCCGAAATGGATCCCAGCCTTAGCAGATGCTAAGGAGGTTGGGAAGCGGATTAAGCGTAATCCTGCTGTCGTGTATTCGGCGTTAGTCCCAAACATAAGAGGGTTGGAGAATGCACTAGAAGCAGGTATAGACGGAGCGTCTGTTTTTATGTCAGCGAGTGAAACCCATAATGTAAAGAATATCAACAAATCGATAACGGAAACCTATCCTGTACTAAAGCAAGTTATTGATGAGGCGAAGAAAGAAAAGAAAAAAGTTACGGGCTATGTTTCTACAGTATTTGAATGTCCATATGAAGGGAAAATAACGCCAACTCAGGTTATGCAAGTATGTGATCAATTAATCACAAGTGGTGTGGATGATATTTCACTAGGGGACACGATTGGTTCAGCAGTACCCTCTCAAGTAGAACTACTACTGGATGAAATACTGAAGCGATTTCCAAAAGAAAAAATAATCATGCATTTCCATGATACCAGAGGAATGGCGATTGCTAATATCATGACCGCATTAAATTATGGAATAACGAGGTTTGATACGTCAATTGGTGGACTAGGAGGCTGTCCTTATGCTCCGGGTGCAGCAGGTAATGTCGCAACAAATGATGTCTTATATTTATTACATGGGTTAGGGATAAGCACAGGTATACAGGATAAAAAGGTTCAAGAAGCTTCTATTTTTATCCAAAACAAACTAGGAAAAAAACTTCCTAGTCGATCGTTAGCTTATGTAGAAGGAACAGGTTAATATAGGAGGATTGTGATTAAGGTGTAAAATCACAATCCTTTTTATTTTACATATGAATGAATTTCATAATTCTTAGCCCTTGTGTATCAAGGGGTTTAAGAGATAAAAAAAGAAGTACCTCCCCAAATCTTGTATAATGGTAGTTGACCACAAACCATAAAAAGACTGGAGGAGTACTTCTTATGACTATTATACGACAACCTAGCCTATTTGGCATACAGGAATTATTTGACATGGAACCTACCCAAAAATATGAAGCCATTATTTCAGCGGTAGATTTGGATTCGATGTACCATCAAGTGGCGAAAAAATCACGGTTGGGTGCACCGGAAGAACTAAACTATGCAGCCATGATTATCTCCACCTTTGTAAGATACATAGAGCGCATCCCTACGATGAAGGATCTTATAAAACGTCTTCATGATGATCTAGCTTTTAAGTTAAATTGTGGCTTTTTGGTTTCTGATCATGTGCCTTCAGAATCCTCCTATTCACGTCTCATAACGAAATTGGAGGAAAGCGATATCCTTGAGAAAGAACAAGAAAAAGTGGTCCTCCAGGCTATTGCAGAAGGTTTCATCACGGATGATACAGTGGCCATTGATGCAACCCATTTTGAAGCACGAGACCAAGCGCAGCCAAAAGAAGAAAAGCCAAAATCTGAACCCCAAAAACGTGGTCGGAAATCAAAAGATGAGCGTGACGGGTGGCTTAAAGAACAAGCTGAAACGGAAGCCAATTTACCTTTATATGATAGAAAAATTGTGGCCCAATTAGATGTTCCCCTAGCCGAACTACGTGCCGAAGTTCCCCAAGACCCTAAATGGGGCGTGAAAAAGAACTCAGAAGGACAAAATGTTTTTTGGTTTGGCTACAAAGGTCATTTAGCCGTTGGTACATCAAGCCAATACATTCTACAGGCTCTTTTTTCATCTGGGAGTCTAAATGATGGTAAGGCAGCTATCCCTTTACTGAAAGGAATTCAGGAACGCCTTCACCTTCCATTACGTTATCAAACAATGGATGCGGGCTATGACTATGAACCCATATACGAGCAGGTACATCGAATGGGACAACAATCCGTCATCGCGTATAATAAGCGAAATGAAGGGGAAATCATTGGCTATGATAAACACTTTGCCCCAACTTGTTTCAGAGAGCATTCTTATCGTTATGATAGTTTTGATCCTAAATATGAAACATTGAAATACACAAGACCAAAGGAATGCAGCGACTGTCCCTTAGCTAATGAAGGTATTTGCCAAAAGGTTTATAAAGTGAAAATCACTTCAGACCTTCGCAGATATACCGCACCAGCACGCGGGTCACAAGCATGGAAAAACATTTTCAAACGTCGTACTGCCGTAGAACGGGTTAATGCCTATCTGAAAGAATTCTTTCAACTGAACAATGTTCGCTATCGTACTGGGAAACGTGCAAAAATTCATTTTGACATGGTAACCCTTATTTATAATGCTTCAAAGTTAGCCGCAGACCGAATTAATGTACAATTAAATCAGCAACAAGTAGCATGATTTCTGTTTTTAAAAATACATTTTAGAAATTCTGTAGGATTCTGTATTTTTAAAAAGAGCAATTATGAAATTGACTCATATAATTAAAAACTAAATTTCGTTATCAGTGGTAGAATGTAGGAAGATGACTATGACTTAGATACCGTTTTCCGTATTAGCTTATTATTCTGTATCCTATTGTCTATTTATATTTTTGTAACGAAACCAAAGGTATCAAGTAATATTAATAAAGATAAAGTTAGCTAACGTATAAAATCTATCCTACTCTTGACTAGCAATTTATCTCTAATCTATGATAGAAGAAAGATTTGCAACAACAAGAGGGGAGAGAAAAATCATTAATCTGGAAACAATCGGGAAGAAAATAAAAGAAATGCGCCTGCGGAAAAAATGGACTCAGCAGCAAGTTGCAGATGAAGCAGGTATTTCAAAAAGTATGCTATCGAAAATAGAAAACGGGCAATCTGCATCTGCCATTGCAACCCTTTCTAAAATCAGTGAAGTACTCGAAGTTTCTCTCTCATGGCTATTAGATGAACAAAATGAACAAGACTTGGTTTTATTACCTAAGTCCAGTAGAAGGCCGAGATTTGGGGATGAAAATATGGGGTATTCCTATGAGCTTCTTGCCAATCGTTCATCACTATCTGGATTTGAACCGACTATTGTTCATGTAACCCCTAAGAATTTAAATGCTCGTGAAGATACCTATACGCACTCACAAGACGAATTTATCTTTATTCTCGAAGGGGCAATTTATCTTTTATATGATGGAAAAAAGTATTATATGGAAAAAGGAGATAGTGCTTGTTTCCAAGGTTCTAAACCGCATCTATTTGTTCCAGTAGATGAAAATGAAGCGAAAGTTTTAACATTTTTTATCGATAATCCTTTATAAAAGCCTTGCAATCGGTCTGAACGCTAAAGTTAGTGTCCCAATACTAGCTAATCGGTTCACCTTGCAAGGCTTTTTTATTTTAGCTTGTCAAAGGAGCAAAATTAATAGTTGATTAGCAATCGCTTTCATGATAGGATAATAAACAGAATTGATTGAAAATAATAAAAAATAATACGTTTACACCTTGTTTTGCAAAGCAATTATAAAAGCCCAATCTGCCACTAAGTGCTCTATAGTGAACTTGTTTTTAGTATGATTAATGATGAAACTTACTATGATTAAAGGAGGAAGTTTATGGAGAAGGTCAAAAATAGGTGGCTAATCGCAGCATCTGCTCTTGGTGTTCACCTTTCCATTGGATCGGCGTATGCATGGAGTGTGTTTACCAATCCAATGATTGAACAGTATGGTTGGAGTCAGACACAAGTTTCTACAGCGTTTAGTATTGCTATTTTCTGCTTAGGCTTTTCGGCAGCATTTATGGGGCGCTTTGTAGAAAAAAACGGTCCTAAAAAATCAAGTATGCTAGCAGCGATATTCTTTGGGGTAGGAGTTGCTGGTTCAGGTGTTGCAACGCTTTTGGAATCATTGCCTTTATTATATCTTTTCTATGGAATTATCGGAGGAATGGGACTTGGAATCGGATACATATCACCAGTGTCAACACTTGTTAAGTGGTTCCCTGATCGGCGTGGCTTGGCAACTGGTTTGGCTATTATGGGATTTGGATTTGCTGCTATGCTCAGTGGCCCAGCCATCGAATCGTTAATAGGTTTAGTTGGAATATCGAATACATTCTTTATTCTTGGAGCGGTTTATTTTGTTGTCATGACGGCATCTGCTCAATATTTAGCACCACCACCAGAAGGTTGGGTACCAGCAGGCTTTGTGGAAAAACAAGAATCTGGGAAGACAAAGATTAAGATAAGAGAAGATTTATCCCAGTTAACTGCTAATGAAGCAATCAAAACAAGAAGATTCTGGATGTTATGGTTTATGTTATTTATTAATGTCACTTGTGGAATTGCCATTCTTGCCGTAGCATCCCCAATGGCACAGGAAATTACCGGAATGACAGCTATTGCTGCAGCTGCTATGGTAGGTGTGTTAGGCTTGTTCAATGGTGGAGGACGGATTGGTTGGGCGTCATTAAGTGATTATATTGGTCGTCCTAATGTATATACTGCTTTTTTTGTTATTCAAGTAGTGGCATTTGCCATCTTACCATTTGCATCTAATGCGATTTTATTCCAAGTTCTTTTGTTTGCCATATTAACGTGTTATGGTGGTGGATTCGCATCGGTACCAGCATATATTGGTGATTTATTTGGAACAAAGCAATTAGGTGCAATTCATGGCTATATTTTAACTGCATGGGCTATGGCTGGAGTTGTTGGGCCTATTCTGCTTTCCTTTATTTATGACAATACGGGTAGTTATACGTTAACGATGACTATATTTTCTATTATGTTCGCTGTAGCGTTAGGGCTATCTTTGTGGATACGATTGGATATTAAACGACTTCGAGGGGAAAAAGAGAAGCTTGCTGTGCAGCATGCCTCTGCAGCAACACAAGAATAGCATATTGGTAATCGAAAAAGGGTCGCGACTTCAAATAAGGAGTCTGACCCTACATGTGTATCTCAACCAGCTAAAAAGGAGGAGAACGTCTTGGGAAAAACGAAGCATACTGGTCCGATCAAAATATCGAAGAAGCCTGATCCGAAGCTTTGGGTAAGTAAAGTACCATTTGGATTAGGAAAAGTAAAGCCACATCATATTCGAGATACGATGAAAGTGGTGTGGGAGAATAAGGATAACTTACCATACGCAACTCGAATTCTTACGCAGGGTGTATGTGATGGTTGTGCATTAGGTGTTGCTGGACTTAAGGATCAAACATTAAAGGGTCCACATGTATGTACGACAAGATTGAATGTACTTCGTCTAAATACGATGGGGCCAATAAAGGAAGATATTTTACATGCTGATATAGAAGAACTGCAAAAGATGAATAGTACAGAACTTCGTAAGCTAGGAAGAATTCCTTATCCATTAATCCGTAAGCCGGGGGACCGAAATTTTAGACGAATATCATGGGATGACGCCCTAGATAGAATTGCGGATAAAATGAAAGCGGTTAATCCGAAGCAAGCTGCGTTTTATACAACGTCAAGAGGAATAACAAATGAAGTTTATTACACGTTAGCGAAGGTTTCTCGTTTTTTGGGAGTAAATAATGTAGATAATGCTTCACGTATCTGCCATTCACCATCTAAAACGGCGTTGAGCCGCTCTATTGGTGTGGGAGCTTCGACTTGTAATTATAAAGACTGGATTGGTACAGATGTCCTCGTATTCTGGGGATCTGTCGCCGCTAATAATCAACCTGTATCCACGAAATATATGTATGCAGCTAAACGTAAAGGAACCAAAATCATCATTATTAATCCATACCATGAGCCAGCAATGGATAAGTATTGGGTTCCTTCCATTCCAGAATCAGCACTGTTCGGAACGAAAATTGCGGATGATTTCTACCAGGTTAATATTGGTGGTGATATCGCCTTTATGCATGGAATAATGAAGCATTGGTTTGAAATGGAAGAACGTGAGCCAGGATCAGCCCTTGATCACAATTTTATAAACCATCATGTAAATGGTTTAGCAGAATTGCAAGCTAAAGTAAAATCCTATAATTGGAAGCAATTAGAAAAATCATCGGGTATTTCGAAAGCGAGGATGCTAGAATTAGCTCAGTTACTAGCTAAATCACGCTCTGCGGTTTTTGTTTGGTCGATGGGACTTACGCAGCATCGATTTGGCACAGATAATATATCACAAGTAGCTAACTTAGCATTACTTAGAGGTTTTCTCGGTAGAGAGCACTGTGGCTTAATGCCAATCCGTGGGCATTCTGGGGTGCAAGGTTCTTCCGAAATGGGTGCCGATCCATTCTCCTTACCAGGTGGAGGTCTCGATGAAAATAATAGGAAGCGAATAGAACAAATTTGGGGATTTGATATCCCGCAATGGCAAGGAGATATTGTTGGGGTATCCTTGGAAAATGCACTATTGCCAGAACAGCATGAAAGAAAATTAAAGCTCTATTATATGTCTGGTGGAAATTTCTTAGAAACGATGCCAGATCCAGATTTTGTGAAGGACAGTTTGGAAAATATTGATTTACGAGTGCATCAAGATATTATCTTGAATACCTCGACACTACTAGATGCCAAAGAGGCTGTTCTCGTTTTACCTGCTATGACGCGGTATGAGCAGCCTGGGGGAGGAACGTCTACTTCAACAGAGAGAATGGTCTATTTCTCACCAGAAATAAAAGGACCTAGAATCGAAGAAGCACGAGCAGAATGGGAAATATATATTGATTTAGCAAAAAGAGTTAGACCGGATAAGAAAGAGCTAATCGATTTTAAGGATGCCTCTGAAATCCGTGAAGAGATCGCTAAGGCAGCACCAAACTATGATGGGATTCAAAATTTAAAGAAAAAGGGTGATCTCTTCCAATGGGGAGGAGCATGGTTATGTGAAGATGGTATCTGTCCAACTCCGGATGGAAAAGGGAATTTAATTACAGTTGAATTACCAGAATTACGAAAACCTGAAGGACATTTTTATGTAACTACTCGACGGGGAAAACAATTTAATTCGATGATTTATCATGAGAAAGATCCATTTAATACTGCAGATCGATTTGATGTACTAATGAATAAAAAGGATGGAAAAGAGCTTGGTATTCAGGAGGGAGATGCTATTGTCGTCTTTAATCAGCATGGGTCATTTACTGGACGTGCAAAATTTGTCCCAGTACGGTCTGGTAATTTAGAAGTACATTGGCCAGAGGGAAATTCCTTAATTCCTAAGGGTGTCTATGAGAGCTTTGCTGGAATACCGGAATATAATACTGCAGTCATTGTGGAGAAAGCGGAAACCTACTATGCACAAAAAGATACCAAGTACGTGGAAAAACGTATAGAAGAATTAGAAATGGAACCACAATGAAGGTGAGACGATGAATGATATCAATCAGGATGGTTGGGAGATAGTTCGTTTTCATGGTAGAGAGGCATTAGAAGTGGAAGAGGAGATTGCTATAGAGTTTCCTTTAACCATTATTTTGAATGGGGAAGAATTTGCAACAATGCTCTGTTCCCCAACCAATCTAGAAGAGCTTTTAGTCGGATTTCTGGCTTCAGAGGGGATTATTCGCCTATTCAAGGAAATTAAAAACCTTTCGATAGATCAGGTGAGCGGATTTGCCTATGTCGACTTATATAAACAAATAAACTTGCGAGAGCAGGATTATTCCAAACGATTTATTGGTTCGTGTTGTGGGAAGAGTAGACAGTTTTACTTTAAAAGTGATGTCAAAACTGCTAAAACGATAACGAGTTCATTATCGTTATCTGTAGAACAATGCTATAATCTTATGAAAGATTTACAAGAACGTTCTGAACAATTTAAAAGAACTGGCGGTGTTCACAATGCAGCACTTGCAACACCAGAAGATTTGTTAGAGATTCGTACCGATATAGGAAGGCATAATGCACTAGATAAAGTGTATGGTAGTGTATTACAGAATCAAATCCCATTAGCAGATAAACTCATCGTATTTAGTGGTCGTATCTCATCGGAAGTACTACTTAAGGTATCTAAGATTGGTGTTGGAATATTATTGTCTAAGTCAGCACCAACAGATCTAGCATTAAATCTAGCAAATGATCTAGGTATTACAGCAATCGGTTTTGCCAGAGAAAATAAAATGAACGTTTATACACATCCATCTAGGATTAAAGAAGTAAGTAGCAATAGCAAATACCATGCTTGATTGGCGTGGAGATAGAATAAAAGTGGATTTCTACTGAATTGCTACATGGGTGGGTAATCGTTTCAAACATAAATTTGGTGAGCCAATATCTCTTTTGAGAATGTTTGGCTCACCAGTCCATACGCCGTTGGAATTTTCTAGGATAATATAGCGAATGCTTAGGCTTTCGTTAGATATTTTTCTATTATTATCTCACCATTTTAGTCAAAACAGGTCATTAGGAGGCCGATACGCATGAATATTACGGATAAATTTGGTCGTCCCATACAGGATTTGCGTATTTCCGTAACGGATCGATGTAATTTTCGTTGTACATATTGTATGCCTAAGGAAATATTTGGGAAAAACTATCCATTCCTACCTAAAAGCCATTTACTAACATTTGAAGAGATTGAAAGACTAGCGAAGACATTTGTGAAGTTAGGTGTTAAAAAGATTCGTATTACAGGTGGAGAACCATTATTGCGTAGAGACCTATCCAACTTAATAGCTAGATTATCTGCCATTGAAGGGTTACAAGATATTGGTTTAACAACTAATGCTACATTACTAGAGAAAATGGCTGTATCGTTAAAAGCGGCCGGCTTAAAACGGGTTAATGTTAGTTTAGATGCTCTTGATAATGATGTATTTCAATTGATTAATGAAAGTGGCGTAAGTACGAATCGAGTAATACAAGGTATGGAAAAGGCTCTACAGGTGGGCCTTGATGTAAAAGTGAATATGGTTGTAAAAAAGGGTATGAATGATCAGGAGATTATTCCAATGGCTAAGTTTTTTAAAAATAAAGGTATTTCATTAAGGTTTATCGAATTTATGGATGTTGGCAGTACGAATGGTTGGGATTTTAGTAAAGTAGTGACAAAAAGAGAAATCTATGACCAGCTAACAGAGCATTTTGATTTAGAGCCAGTCGACCCTGCATATGTAGGGGAAGTAGCAAAGCGCTACCGGTACGTAGGTAGTAATGTAGAGGTTGGTTTTATTACTTCGGTTTCGGAATCCTTTTGCTCGACATGTACAAGAGCTCGAATTGCAGCAGATGGTAAGGTCTATACTTGCTTGTTTGCTGCAAGTGGATTCGATTTGAAAGAACTAATTCGCTCTGGGGCTACTGATGAGGAATTAGAGAAACAAATCATAGTAATTTGGCAAAATCGAACGGACAGATATTCCGATGAGAGAACAGAAGAATCCTCAAGAAATAAAGAAAAAATTGAAATGTCCTATATCGGTGGTTGATATTATCTTACTTAAGTGAGGGAAAGTCAATGAAGGATCGTTATTCGCGCCAGGAATTATACAAACCAATCGGAGTAAGTGGTCAAAAAAAGATACAGAGTAAGCATGTGTTAATTATTGGATGTGGCGCACTTGGAACGATGAATGCAGAAAGCTTAGTACGAGCTGGAATAGGTAGGCTGTCCATCGTTGATCGGGATTATGTCGAGGTAAGTAATTTACAAAGACAACAGCTATTTACTGAGGAGGATTGTTTGAAGCAATTACCGAAAGTGATAGCTGCTAAAGAACACTTACTTAACATCAATTCTACCGTCACGGTTAATGCGTATGTCATGGATGGTACGAGTTCGAATTTGCCATCATTGATGGAGGATGTGGACTTGGTTATTGATGCTACGGATAATTTTGATATTCGCTTTATTATGAATGATTTAATCCATCAATATACCATTCCATGGATATTTGGCTCCTGTGTCGGTAGTACAGGGATGAGTTATACCATCTTACCTCAAGAAACACCTTGCTTACAATGTTTACTTGATGCAACCCCAGTTTCAGGTGCAACCTGTGATTCAGTAGGGATCATCTCCCCGGCTGTACAAATGGTTGTCGCACTTCAGCAAGCGGAGGCATTAAAGATCTTAGTAGAAGATAATAAATCCCTACGTACGAAGCTAGTGACCTTTGATTTATGGAATAATATATTTCACACCATGGACTTAAAACGTGCAAAGAAAAATACCTGTCCTACATGTGGGGAGAATCCTATATATCCGAAACTAACCTATGCGTCACAAACCAAAATGGAAGTTCTTTGTGGGAGAAATACGGTTCAAGTTCGGTCGAAACGAGAAGTACATATGAAAGAACTTGCTAGACGATTAAGCGAAATTGGAACGGTTCATCAGAATGATTTTTTACTTTCAGTCGATTATCAATCATTTCGGGTTGTAATATTCAAGGATGGTAGAGTGTTAATTCATGGAACGAATTCAATTGAACAGGCTAGAAATATATATTATCAACTAGTAGGATAGGAGGGGCAGCATGGTAGAAAGAAGAAAACCTATCAAGGTTCAGGATGCGATCCAACGAATGATGAACTATAAAAAAACTGGGAGCTTACAGTATGTGCCAATTGAAGATTCCTATGGGCATTTTCTTGGTCAAGATTTAATTGCTGACCATGATGTGCCTTTTTTTGACCGCTCACCATATGATGGTTTTGCAGTTCGTGCAATGGATACAGTAGGTGCTTCAAGAAGTAACCCAATAACTTTTGAAGTAATCGGGGAAATAGGTGCCGGAAGTGTATTTCAAGAGGAAGTTGGGAAGAAACAGGCTGTTCGTATTATGACTGGTGCCATGATTCCTAAGGGCTGTGATGCCGTTGTGATGCTTGAGCTAGCAAACGAATATGAAGTGAATGGAGTTGCATATTTTGATTTAAAGCGTAGCTCTAAGGCAGGGGAAAATATTTCATTTACAGGAGAGGATACAAAAAAAGGTACGGTATTGGCATCAAAGGGAACTTTTATAAATCCGGGGATTGTAGCTTTACTTGCTACCTTTGGGTACAAAGAGGTTCCGGTCAGTGTAAAGCCAAAAGTCGGAATCATAGCTACTGGAAGTGAACTATTAGAGGTCGATCAATCTCTTGAACCAGGTAAAATACGGAATAGTAACGCCTATATGGTGTATGCTCAAGTGAAAAGAGCGGGGGGAGAACCAATCTATCTTGGCCATTTCTCAGATGATTTTGATACATGCTTTATCCAGGTGTCAGAAGCTTTGGATAAGGTGGATTTTTTAATTACTACTGGTGGAGTTTCCGTTGGGGATTACGATTATCTTCCCGCAATCTATGAGAAATTAGGAGCCAACGTATTATGTAATAAAATTGCGATGCGTCCAGGGAGTGTTACGACTATAGCGGAATACAATGGCCAGCTTTTATTTGGATTATCAGGCAATCCATCTGCATGTTATGTCGGATTTGAATTGTTTACTAGGCCTATTATCCGTGAATTTTTACATACTAGTACACCGTTTTTAAAGAAGGAAGTGGCTATCTTAGGAGCTGACTTTAGGAAAGCGAACCCTTTTGATAGGTTTGTTCGTGGCCAATTAAGGTTTAAAAATGGTAGGTTAATAGCAAATCCAATTGGATTGGATAAATCGAATGTCGTTTCTTCATTGGGGCAGGCAGATATTCTCATTCAGCTTCCCGGTGGAACTAGGGGATATGAAGCAGGGATGGAGGTCTCCGTTATTTTACTAGATGATCAAGAAGGTGTATCATTTGATAGCTTTATAAAACAGGAGATTTATTCTAAAAGGAGTAAATGAAATGAAGGAAGATATGTATGAAATTCTCGAGGAACCAATTCAAGTTGAGAAGATTATTGAAAAAGTAACAAGAAGAAAAGCTGGAGCTATTACAACTTTTCTAGGAACAGTTCGTGAGTGGACAGATGGCAGAAGGACAATTTTTTTAGAATATCAAGCCTATAAAACGATGGCAGTGAAGAAACTTGCCCAGATAGGGAAAGAAATTCAAGAAAGATGGCCAGATACAGAGGTTGCCATTACCCATCGGATTGGAAAACTAACTATTTCCGAGATAGCGGTTGTAATAGCAGTATCCTCACCACATCGAAAAGCAGCCTATGAGGCGAATGAATTCGCGATGGAGAGAATAAAACAAATTGTGCCGATATGGAAGAAAGAACATTGGGACGATGGAGAAACATGGATTGGAGATCAGCTTGAACAGAACGGTTATCCAAATGGTGAACCATCCTAAGGAGGTAGCAGAATGATTACAGTTCTATTTTTTGCCCAATTGCAAGAAGCTATAGGGAAAGAAAGATTGATTGTGGAAGAATCTGGAATAACCATTACGGAATTAAAGGAAAATTTGAAAATGGAATATGCTTTACCACAACTAGATCATGTGATGACAGCTGTTAATGAGGAGTATGCACTGCCAACAGATACTGTTTCTTCAGGGGATATTGTTGCGTTTATCCCACCAGTAAGTGGGGGATAAGCATGGTCATTCTACAAGTTGTAGGATATAAAAATAGTGGAAAAACGACTATTGCAAAGGAATTGATTACGTACTTAGCAAGCGAAGGAATAAGGATTGCTTCACTTAAGCACCATGGACATGGTGGACTACCAATTGGTTTAGAGAAAACAGATAGTGAACAGCATAAACAAGCTGGTGCATATGTCGCTGGAGTACTAGGTGAGGATGTATTACAAGTATCCCATTCTGGGGATTGGCAAATTCAAGATATTCTTCTTATTTATCAACAATTAGGAGTAGAGTTCTTACTATTAGAAGGGTTTAAAAAACTAATTTTTCCCAAGCTAGTTCTATTAAAGAATGAAGAAGAGTTATCCTTAATTTCATCCCTACAAAATGTCATCGGGATTATAACCACCGCTGAAATTAATGCATCTGCCATTCCTTACCCTATATTTCATTTCGATGAAACCAATCGCATATGTACTTGGGTATATCATAACTATAGAGAGGGATGGTTATGATGGGAAAGGGCGTATCAGGAATTATAGTAGCCGGTGGAAAATCTAGTAGATTCGGTTCGCCAAAGGCATTTGCTGAGAAGGATGGGATTCCTTTCTATCAATATACGATAGCTGCCATGGAACCCCTAGTAGAATCGATTGTTCTCGTTTCCAGTAGTGAATTAATAACTAAGTTCACTAGCGAAGATACTAGCTGCAAAATTATTACCGATAACCCTGCCATAGCTGGACTGGGGCCACTAGCAGGTATTTATTCTGGAATGGAGCATCTAACAAGTGAGTGGTATTTGATTTCTCCGATTGATACACCATTTATTAATACAAGAACATATGAGATTCTTCTTGATCATATTGGAGCTGGAAAAGAAGCGATTGTACCAATTGTAAATGGAAGACTGGAGCCTCTTATATCGATATTTCATTGTTCCATAAAGGAGAAAATGAAGGAGCAACTACGCTGTAATATGCTTGCTCCGAGGCAACTATTTCAAAACAGTCAAGTAGCTTACGTGGAATTTGATGATGATAATCCATTTCGTAACATTAATTACCAAGAGGATTTAGAACGGTATATAAAGACAAAAGAAGGAGGTAGTTAGATGCTGCAAGAACATCGTGAGAATGAGAGAGCTTCCGTGAAATGCTCCGTTATGACTGTAAGTGATACACGTACGAAGGAAACGGATAAGAGTGGAAAGCTGATTATACAATTATTAGAAGCAGAAGGGCATCGTATAACGCACTATGACATCGTTCGAGATGAGAAAAGACTTATCCAAGAAATGGTAAAAGGCGTTACGATACGTCAAGATGTGGATGTGGTACTTATTAATGGTGGTACAGGAATTTCGGAGCGAGATGTCACCATTGAAGCCATTCAGCCTCTTTTCACTAAGGAAATTCCAGGATTTGGTGAGCTGTTTAGAATGCTAAGTTATCAGTCAGATATTGGTTCTGCTAGTATGCTATCTCGGGCTACAGCTGGTGTAATGAATAATCGAATTGTTTTTTCTACACCAGGTTCACCAAAAGCTGTCCAACTTGCAATGGAAAAGCTAATCCTACCTGAACTTGGACACGTGTTGAAGGAAGTGACGAAGGATATCGATGAAAAGTAAGAGGCTGGGACATAGCTAAAACAAAGGTGATAAAATACGAACAATCACTACTTTAGCCCCGGAAATATACGGAGACTCCTGTGGGAGGAAAGGGCACGGTTGAGACCCCTAAAGAAGAAGCACGAGGAGGCTCAACAGCCGCCCACGAACCGCAAGTATATTTCCGGGGCGGATTTGATGCGCTAACTTTCATGTTCGGTTTATCCTATATTAGAAATAGTTTTGTCTAAAGCCTCTTAACTAATAAAGTTAACTACTTGCTTCGTTTATAATCTCCGCTCTTTCCACCACTTTTTTCAAGCAAATAGGTAGAACCAATCGTCATGCTTTTATCGATAGCCTTACACATATCATAGATGGTAAGTGCTGCTATCGAAGCAGCTGTTAAGGCTTCCATCTCAACTCCTGTACTACCAACAGTCTTAACCTCTGAGTGGATAATAAGTTCTATGTTATCATTTACTTCATTCCATTCGAACGTAATATTAACCCCGCTGATTGGAATCGGGTGACACATCGGAATGAGAGAGGAGGTTTGTTTGGCTGCCATAATACCAGCTACTTGGGCAACTGACAGAACATCACCTTTTTTTATTTGTTGCTGTTGTATTGCTTCATAGACGAGTTGGTTCATATGTATACTAGATCGAGCAACAGCTACACGGGAACTAGCTTCTTTATCAGATATATCAACCATTTTTGCTCGACCATCTTGATTAAAATGGGTAAGCATGATTATCATCCCCCTTTAATACTTCACTTACATTCATCATATTTTACTAATCAGAAAATGACAAGGATTCCCTATAGTATGAGGGTTTTTAGGGGGAAGTGGGTACCACTACTAACTAGAAAACGAAATGGATAATCCCTTGTTTATTTATGAATGAATTTATGTACGAGAATTATTTTGAAACCTAAAGTAGTGTCGCATCGTATTAATAGTTGCAATATCAGAAAATCTGATATGATTAGGATAAGCAATTATTTTTGTTTAACTATTAATTAGGGGGTACAACATTGGATTTCACCGTTTTTGAAAACAAATCTTCAAAAAAGAAACCAAAGCTATCGAAAGCTAAATCAATTACTTTATTGGTTATTGCTCTCGTTCTTATTGTAGGTTTTTTATCTGTTGGATTGTTAACAGATTATATTTGGATGGATAGTGAAGGGTTCCGTAGCGTTTTCGTATCCATTTTAAGTAGTAAATTATTACTTGCTGCGGTTGGTTTTGTTGTTTTTCTTGTACTATCTGTTGTTACATTTTATTGGATTCGTAGTTCCTATATTAGTTATTTAGATAACGAAAAACTACCACCAATAATTTTAGAAAAGAAGAAGAGTAGTGCTATTATATTTGCTATTTCATTATTAATTGGATTATTGGGTAGTTCTCTAGTACAGGGGATTGGTTGGGAGCCATTACTGAAATTCTTGAATCAAGCATCCTTTGGGATAACCGATCCGTATTTTGACATGGATATTGCATTTTATATGTATACATTGCCAGTATTGAAAATTGCTATAAATCTATTACTAGGCTTAGCCATCTTTTTCTTTTTAATAGAAGCAGGATTCTACTCTGTGTTTTCCATGTATCGCAAAAGTAAAAAAGCTCAAATTCATATGGGAGTTACTTTAGGGGTTATAGGTCTATTGCTAGCAGGTCTACATGTATTAGCTCCATATGAAACATTATTAACAAATCAAGTTAATATTTTTCAAGAAAGTGCTGTTTATGGTTTAAGCTACACAGACCAAATAATCAATATTCCTAAATCTTATATTTTAGCAGCAGTTGCTATTATTGGCACCATCTGGATGATTATTGCGATGAATCGCGGGAAAATTGTAGCTATGGCTATTCCAGTTGTAGTTTATGTCGCATTAGTTATAGTTGGTCAGGCTTCTAGTGTAATTGTACAAAGCTTTATTGTTTCTCCAAACGAGTTCTCGAAAGAGGAACCATACTTGGCGCATAATCTAGAATATACAA
Organism: Ornithinibacillus sp. FSL M8-0202; assembly: GCF_037975285.1. GTDB lineage: Bacteria > Bacillota > Bacilli > Bacillales > Amphibacillaceae > Ornithinibacillus > Ornithinibacillus massiliensis. The sequence continues at coordinate 276,605 of NZ_CP150248.1, read as the reverse complement.
GAGCTGCCTATCAATTAGCAGAAATCAAAGAAGAAGAACACCCAGCTAATGATTCTTTAGATTCTGATATGATTGAGCGGAATCGGCTAACGATTGATAATGTACGAATTAATGATGTTAGACCGTTACAGGATGTTTACGATCAAACCCAAACCATACGACCTTATTATACGTTTAATGATGTGGATATTGACCGTTATATGATCGATGGAAAATATGAGCAAGTATTTATTAGTCCAAGGGAATTACGCACGGAGGATCTATCCGATCAAGCGAAAACATGGGAAAATCTTAATTTACGCTATACCCATGGATATGGTGTTGTAATGAGCCATGTTAATCAGGTAACACCACAAGGACAACCGGAGTATATGTTAAATAATTTACCACCACAAGGTGTTATCGACATTAGTCGTCCACAAATTTATTTTGGGGAAGAGCCCTATGATGAAGTAATTGTTAATAGTAAGAAGGAAGAATTTGATTATCCTGAAGGTGGCGATAATGCCACATCACGTTATGAAGCAGATAATGGAATACCGATGACTGGTTTAAATCGTTTATTATTTGCAATCGACACAGGTAACTTCCGTATGCTTGTCTCTGATCAGATAACGAAGGAAAGTTTATTACTTCATACACGTAATATCGTTGATCGTGTTAATAAAATCGCTCCTTTCTTTGAGTATAATGATGATCCATATATTTTCATTCGCGAAGATGGTAGTCTTGCCTGGATGATCGACGCATACCTTACTGAAGCACAGTATCCATATGCTGAGCCTTATAATAATAGTGGTGAGAATTATATTCGTAACTCTGTAAAAGTAGTTGTAGATGCGTACAGTGGAGAAGTTAATTACTATCCAGTAGATCCAACTGACCCATTGCTACAAACATATCGAAATATATTCCCTGATTTATTTACGGAAGAAATTCCTGAGGATGTTCAGGCACATTTCCGATATCCTGAAAAGTTATTTATAACACAAGCGACGATGTTCGGAACATATCATATGACCAATCTGGAAGTATTTTATAACCGTGAGGATGTATGGCAATTTCCGACAGAGAAGTACTATAACAAAGATATAACGATGAATCCATACTATGTCACGATGAAGCTTGAGGAAACAGAGATGGAAGAATTCATCTTAATACAGCCATTCACACCTAGAAATAGACAAAACATGATTGCATGGATGGGAGTTCGAAATGATGGGGAGCATTATGGTGAGATATTCGTACATCGTTTCCCTAAGCAGAAGAACGTATATGGTCCACAACAAATTGAAAATAGAATTAATCAAGACAGTGTGATATCACAGCAGTTAAATCTTTGGTCTCAAGGTGGATCAGAGGTTATTCGAGGGAATTTACTAGCCATTCCAATTGAAGATACGATTCTCTATGTGGAACCAATTTATATTGAATCGTCCAATGAAACATCACTTCCAGAAGTAAAACAAGTGGTGGTAGCATATGGTGATTATATTGTGATGGAAGAAACCTTTGAAAAAGCCTTAGACCGGATTCTTGAATTAGTGGATCCTAATCATGAATCAGATGAGGAAGTAGATCCAACTGAATCTAATGAAAGTGTTGAGGGTGGGGAGGATACGAATCCTATTCTTGATGCAGAGGATACGCTAATAGAGCTATCCGAATTATTCGATGCCTATCAAAATGCGCTTTCACAAGGTGAGTGGGAAAGAGCTGGAGAAGTAATGACTGAAATAGAAACATTATTAGAAGAAATTAATAACTGATAATGATAGAAGGGTGGTTGATAGGCTTTAGCCTGATAACCACCCTTCTTGTGTAATCAGTCAGGTAACTTGAACAGTTAAAAACAACGTATCAGGTTCATTCTTAGTATCCACCACCAACATAGGCAGAACCTACAATAATTAATAAAATGAATAGAACTACAATTAACGCAAAGTTATTCCCATAGCCTCCATTATACCCCATACTTACATTCCCTCCTTTATCTTTATTCAATGCTATCCTATGGAATTTCGTTTTAACGAGCGTGGACATTTATGACAAGGATAGGAGAAATGTGCTTTGTAATCATTTAATGAGACTTCACGAGGAATGTAACTATTGATGATTATCATCAGGATCGTCTAACTCTTTACTAAATTCTGTTTGCATGCCAGTAAACGTTCTTATATTCTGTGGTGAAGATCTGTTTTTGGCGTGAAATATATTGTCCTTTAAATAACGGTGATAGAAAACCTCACCAATAGCTATGCCAATTGCTGAGATTAATGCGGCATCAGTCAAGAAAGTGCTATCTTCGGTTAACCATAGTCCTAGTACATAGATGCCAACAAATGATAAGCCAAAATCACCAATAGTTGCCCAAAAGTTACGGACGCTAGGTAAGATGAAAATATCTCCTAAAAATGCCAATGTACTTATTATAATACTGATAATCAATATGTTCATGAGGCTTACATGATAAATTAATCCTAAAACAATCCATAGTATTGCTGTGGTCAATACAAGTTTTATGATAAAGGGTTTCAAATAATAGTTCATCCATTTATCCTCCTAACATCATTTGGTACTAATTTTCCCTTGTTCTATTTTTTCATTCTTTCTCAACTATCTATAATTTTGAACAGGTTAAAGCATACTACCATCGAGGTGATACAAATGTACAAACTACTTTCCCATAATGATTTAGATGGTGTCAGTTGTGGTATTCTAGCCAAGCTTGCCTTTGGTAAACAAGTACAGGTCAGGTTTAACTCCGTAGGGGGATTGGATAGGGAAGTAGCTTGGTTTCTAGATAGCGAGAATAAGGACACCTATTTGTTTATAACAGACCTATCAGTTAATGAGGAAAATGAAAAGCGGTTAGAACAGTTTTATCAAAGCGGCGGAAAGCTTCGATTAATTGATCATCATAAAACAGCATTACATTTTAATGCTTATAACTGGGGACATGTCGTAGTAGAAAACGAAGATGGTAATTTGAACTCTGCTACTTCTTTATTCTATGAGTTTTTGGTAAAGGAAGGCTATCTTGAAGCGAAGCCAGCAATTGATGAATTTGTCGAATTGGTAAGGCAATTATGATACGTGGGAATGGGAAAAGAATGAAAACCATGAGGCACATCGTTTAAATGCATTATTTTATTTAGTTTCAATAGATGAATTTGAAGAAAAAATGATGGAACGTCTACAAGACAATGAACATTTCTTTTTTGATGATTTTGAAAAGAAGATACTCGTCATGGAAGACGATAAAATAGAGCGGTATATTCGCAGAAAGAGAAGAGAACTGATCCAGCATAAGATTGGAGACCACTATGCAGGAGTTGTATTTGCTGAATCCTATCATTCAGAACTTGGTAATGAATTAGGAAAAGGCTGTCCCCATCTAGATTATATCGCAATTGTAAATATCGGTAGTCGAAGAAAGGGGTTTCGTACCATCCATGATCATATTGATGTAGCGGAGATTGCATCTGAATATGGAGGTGGTGGACATGCAAAAGCTTCTGGTTGTACGATGACAGAGGCAGTATATCGATCATTTGTGGAGGAGACATTCCAGCTGGAGCCTTTAAGGGAGGATGCCAAAAGAAATCGTTATAATGTAAAAGGAAATTCCTTTGGCACACTCTATAGTAGTAAATCGGAGTCATTATATCTCTTATACCAAGAGAATGATACGTGGTTTATAGAACATAATCATCAAAAACTCTCTGAATCCTTTTCGAATTTTATCGATGCTGAGAGCTATTTAAAACGAAATTATGAGGCCTGGTTAGTAAGGGATGATCAATTTGTTCATTACTTAATTGAAAAAGTTAAACGTTCATAGTGTAAGAATAACCAAAGAGAAACAGTTAATTGACACGATGTATGATGTATGGTACATTTATTTTTAATTAAAGATATTTTAATTAAAGTTATATTAGTTCGAGGTATAAGTGAGGGGAATAGTAATGAATCAGTTAAAAGGTATCCACCATGTAACAGCTATTACGAGTAGTGCAGAAGAAAATTATAAGTTTTTTACGTATGTATTAGGTATGCGCTTAGTGAAAAAAACGGTTAACCAAGATGATATTCGTACGTATCACTTGTTTTTTGCAGATGATAAGGGGAGTGCTGGAACAGATATGACGTTCTTCGATTTCCCTGGTATTCCAAAAGGTGTTCATGGAACAGATGAAATATATAAAACATCGTTTCGCGTTCCAACAGATGAAGCTTTAACGTATTGGGTGAAACGTTTTGACCGTTTGGGAGTAAAACATAAAGGGATACAAGAACAATTTGGGAAGAAGCATCTATCATTTGTTGATTTCGATGATCAGCATTATCAGCTAATTTCTGATGAACATAATGTTGGCGTAGAATCAGGCACACCTTGGCAAAAGGGACCTATCCCGTTAGAATATGCGATTACTGGTTTAGGGCCAATTTTTGTTCGAGTAGCTAACTTTGATTATTTTAAAGAAATGTTAGAGAAGGTACTTTTATTTAAAGAAATTGGTAGTGAAGGTGCTTTTCACTTGTTTGAAGTTGGCGAAGGAGGAAACGGTGCCCAAGTAGTAGTGGAATACAATCCGATCCTTCCTCGAGCACGTCAAGGCTATGGAACGGTTCACCATACGGCTTTTCGTGTCGATGATCGTTCGGAGTTAGATGCTTGGATGAATCGTGTTCATAGCTTTGGCTTCCAGTCGTCAGGTTTTGTTGACCGATTCTTCTTTGGTTCATTGTATGTAAATGTTGCACCGCAAATATTGTTTGAGTTTGCGACAGATGGCCCAGGCTTTATGGGCGATGAACCATACGAAACATTAGGGGAGAAATTATCTCTACCACCTTTCTTTGAGTCAAAGCGAGAAGAAATTGAGAAATTAGTAAGACCTATCGATACGGTTAGGAGTACCATTGATTTTGAAAAGGAGTATGAATAATCGTATAATTAAACCTATCAAACAAATAGGTGAAAGGGTGTAATCATGGCAGAAATAAAACATGGTCAGAGCAAATTATATATCGGTGAAAATGAAGATATGCCTAAGGCAGAAATAACATTTCAAAAAGACACTAATTCAAATTTGATTGTTGATCATACGTTTGTTTCAGACGAGCTTAGGGGGCAAGGCATAGCAGGCCAACTTGTTGAAGCAATAGTAAATTATGCTAAGCAGGAAGGCGTTAAGCTTGTACCAGAATGTTCTTATGCTAAGCGTTATATTGAGAAGCATAATTTGCATGATATACTAGCCTAAGGAGATAAGAATGTAGCGGCAAAAACTGGTAACAGTTTAACGCTACACTCTTTTTAATGCAAAATAGTGAGATTGTGTTCTACTAATGTCATGACAATTCTTTCCTTCGAAATAACTTTATCATCAAATTCTACCTTTACTTCACCATCACTTGTATCGACTAAAACTCTTTCGACTCCATGTAATGGATTTAAAATTTGTTCCACTTTATCTATACCTTGTTTGGATATAGCCTCTTTAATATAGAATGTTTGTTCACTCATTTTCAATTCCTCCTTCTAATTTAATATTTCCCATATATGTAACAGGCCAACCATCTAGTTTCATATCCTTGTATTATAGGTGATTGTATGACAGGACGTTTAGCTATAACGTGATTGATAAATTTGCACGAGGGAGAGATTCGAGATGTATTATTACAATCCATATATGAATCAAAGTTCACATATGCATCAATACACACAGTATCCCTATCTGTACTATCCGCATTCCACAGCAAGAGCTAATCAATTTGACTATGTTGAAGCGTATAACCGTCAACAGGTAATCCACGGGCAAGCTACTTGGACAACTGGTGGTCAAGTAACAAAATGTGGTATTCCTTGGTCCACGAATAACTATATGACGGTAGCTGTAGGGGATAATTCACCATATCAATGTGGCGAAGCAATAAAGGTTCGAAATCCAGCTAATGGTAGAGAGGTTATTGTTACTATCGTTGATGAAGTAAGAGGATTTCCGAATAATCGTATTAATTTACATCGACGAGTTTTTGAAACATTAAGTGTGAATATAGGTCAAGGTACTCTAAATGTGGAAATAATTCCCTCTCCTGAGTTAGAAGAAGAAAGATGGGGGAAATATTTATTAGAACTTGTACAAATAGCATATCGGGGATTTGATGTATCAGATTATCGAGCTATTAGTAAAACCGAAATATCCGCAAATAGAATAAAAGAGACATTTGATTTTGAACTACATCGTTCTGAAGAGCAACTGAAGATACGAGGAAATGTGGTTTATAATCCGGAAACAGACCGAGTATTATCCTTTAATTTGGCTGAAGTTTAGTTATTTCTTGGAATTAGGTGTTTAGTGGTGTCACGTCACACTAGGAATCAATATAATATTTTATATTAAGCTATTTTATTCGTAATCCTCCCCTAATTCAGCTCATTAAGAAAGAAATAGGAGGATAAAAAACATGATTAATGGCTGGTTAGATTTTTTAATCATATCATTAGCATCATTTCGACTAACCCGATTGATAGTTTTTGATAAAATTACTAGTTTCTTACGCAAACCGTTCCATGAAGAGATAAAAGAAATAGATTCAGATGGAAATGAGATTACTTATATTGAAATAAAAGGGAAAGGATTACGTAATTGGTTTGGCGAGTTGCTAAGCTGTTATTGGTGTACGGGTATTTGGGCTGCAGCAATACTTTTGGGATTATTATATGTTTGGCCAACTGGTAGTGAGATATTAGTATTAATACTTGCGGTAGCGGGTGCTGCAAGTATTATAGAGTCCATTGTACAGCGACTTGCAGAATGACTTTTAAGTGAAGGAGGACCAATATAAATGAAAAAACAAAATAAGGTAGAGAATACGTCCTCTCCTAAACCACAACGAAAAAGAGCAAAGAAAACATGTGGTTGTGGTAGAAGAAGAAAAACAGCAAGAGTATAAAAGTAAAAGGGTTCAGTTTTGGCGTGTAAATAAAAATTTCTTGTATTCATGAAAATGCCCCCATACGACCTGAACAGTTGTATGGGGGTAATCTTAGTTTTTAATAGAAAAGCTTCTTGAGAAGTATTATCCTAATTAGAAACTTCTTCCTCGACTTTATCTACGGATTTCTTAGATGGATTATCTGTTTCAGTTAGTTCAAAAGAGAGTCCATCTCGATCAACATTAGTCAGTTTATTAGTACCGACTAATCCCTCTAGTAGTTCCTTAACATCAATACCAGAGGATGCTTTAAGGGTTTCTTGTAATGATGCCATTAAGTCTGTAGCATAGCCTGTAACTTTGTTTGCACCACCATCTTTACCATTTCCACCAGTATCAACAACGGTAATCTTATCAATGTTTCCTAGTGGACTAGCAATCTCTTTCGCATATTCAGGAAGCATACGGATAACCATGTCAAGAATCGCCGCTTGACCGTATTGTTCAAATGCTTCGGCAATTTTTCGTTTAGCCTCTGCTTCTGCAAGACCTTTAAGACGAATAACATCTGCTTCTGATTCACCTTGTGCACGTTGCGCTTCTGCTTTAGCTAAACCATCTACGCGAACTTTTTCTGCATCTGCTTTCGCTTGAGATTCGATTCTGTATTGATTAGCATCAGCTGCTGCGATTTGTTTAGCCTTCTCAGCGATTGCTGCCTGCTCAACTGCATAACGGTCCGCATCTGCTTTTTTCTTAACTTCTGAATCATATTGTTTTTCTCTACGAAGAATCTCTTTCTCTTCTAGTTCAATTTGCTTCTGACGTTCGATAATTCTGATTTGCATTTCTTGCTCTGTTACTTCTTGTTGTGCACGAGCTGTTTCTAAATCATATGCTTGGTCTGCACGTGCTTTAGCTATATCTTGTTCACGTCGATATTCTGCTGTTTTTAATTGATTTTCTTTTTCTGCTTCTGCAATTTCAGTTGCACGTTCTAGTTCAGCTTTTTTCGCTTCTTTAGAGGCCTCTGCTTGTTTGATACGGGTTTCTTTCTCTGCATCTGCAGTAGCAATATCTGCATCACGCTTTACTTGTGCGATACGTGGTTTACCTAATGATTCTAAGTATCCATTTTTGTCTCGAACATCTTTGATTGTGAAGGAAACGATGTTTAATCCCATTTTAGCTAAATCTTGAGATGCAACGCGTTGTACCTCTTGAGAGAATTTTTCACGGTTTTTATAGATTTCTTCTACAGTCATGGATCCAAGGATGGAACGTAAATGTCCTTCTAGGACTTCTTTGGCTTCATTTTCTCGATCTTCTTTTGTCTTGCCTAAAAACTGTTCTGCAGCAGTAGCAATTTCATTAATCGTTCCACCAATTTTTATAATAGCGGTACCATCAGCCATAACGGGCACACCTTGCTCCGTATAGACTTCAGGGGTAGTAACATCTATTTTACTTGATAATAGACTTAGTTGCTCTGCTTGTTGGAATACTGGAAGTACAAAAGTACCGCCACCACGAATGATTTTGATTTTGTTTCCAGATTCATCTGTATGTACCGTTTTCCCATTTCCTAAATAACTACCCGTAACGATAAGTGCTTCGTCTGGACCAGCTGTACGGTACTTCTTAATAAATACTCCGATAAGTGCAATGACAAGAAAGACAGCTATTGCAATAATAATCGTCATTCCGTTAACTAATTCATCCATTAACGTTCCTCCTAAAATTTATTTAACACGGATATTCCGTATTAGACTAAGACAACTCGGATTCTAAATCATATGGGACGACATATAAAACGCGCTCTTTACTATTCAGTATTAATACTTCGGTTCCTTCTGGGATAGGTGTGTTTTCATAGCTTGCCGCAGGTCTTGTAATCATGCCACCTTTACCATCAATTACAACCTCTCCAAATCCATCTTCTGGTATGGAGATGATAATTTTTCCTACTCGTCCTTTAAGTGATTCCTCTGTTAAAACTAATGATTCTTCGGCTGATGCAAGCGGAATTAATACGAAGAAATTCAATAATACGTCCATAATTAATGCGAAGCTTATAGAGATTAGGAGTATTACTAAACTTGGGAAAGATGTTACTAATTCCAGAACATAACCAGATGAAGAAAGGAAAACAAAAAAGGCTAATATAAGAGTGGGATTAAGGAAGGGTATTCCCTCACTAACAGCATCTAACACGTCCCCAAAAAAGATATAAAGAACAATTAGACATCCAGATATGATAAGTGTTGTTAAATAAATGGTTTGGATATCAACTCCAAATAATGTCATATGCATCATCCTATCTGTAGATTTAAAACTCCGATTACCTATTATACGTTATTATTGTATCGCAGGTTTCACAAAATACAAACAATTTTTAATAAAAAAGGTATCTGCTAATTAGTTATGCTTGCAGATACCTAAGGGTAGTTCAGATAGAAGGGAGGGGTTAATGTAGTAGGTTTACTGCATTCAAGTATCCGTATCCTTGAACAGTAGGTGGTTGTCCCATATCAGTGCACGCCATAAGTAACTTATTCTTTACTTGATCTGGGGTAAGGTAGGGTTCTTTTTGAAGTAATTGTGCAACGACTCCAGCACATATCGGTGTCGCCATAGAGGTACCAGATAGGGAAAAATAGTTTGAACCAACTCTAGCAAATCGATTAGCCCGGTCCAGGTAAGATCCAGGCGCCCTAAGTGATACGATATTAACACCTGGTAGTACTAAATCAGGTTTTATAAAATTATCGATGGTTGGTCCTCGACTTGAAAATTCAGCTACAGTGTCGTCCGACCGATCTATTGTGTTATTGTCATTAGTTGCACCTACGGTAATGACTGCAGGACTTATTCCAGGGCTAGCTATTGTACCATTTCTGGGACCGGAGTTTCCTGCTGCTACACAAACGACAATTCCATTTTCCCATGCTCTTTCAACTGCTTGCACTACTGGATCATCACTAGCTGATTCAATTGCCTCTGAGCCTAGAGAGAGGGAAATGATATCTATGTTGTATTGCTCTTTGTTTTGCGTACACCATTGAATGCCTTGAATTACAGTTGATAAAGATCCGGCACCTCTCTTATCGAGCACCTTTACACCAACCAGTTTAGCTTCGGGTGCGGGTGCTATATATTTTCTATCGATGGAGGATAAGCCGTTTCCTGCCGCATCACCAGCACAGTGGGTACCATGTCCGTTATCATCATAGGGCTCTGTTTTGCCACCAATTAGGTCTACAAAACCCGTAATGCGATCCTTTATATCATCGTGTGGATGTATACCGGTGTCGATGATAGCTATCGTCTTACCAAGCCCGGTATATTCTGATTGGTGAAGTGTATTTGATCCAATTGTCGGGGTAACTACATCTAGTAGTGCTGTGAATTCTCGGTCATGATATACCTTTTTAATCGCTTTACAATTATCAAGTAATTGTTCCAGGTTGTTTAAGGACATTTTTGCTGAACAGCAAGTAATCATAGGAAATTCTTTGAGATTTTTGCAACTGGTGGTTTTTATTTCCCTCATCCCGTGATCATACGATTGGGGTTCAAATTCAATTACGACGGAGTAATTTTTATATTTCTTCAGGTTATTCTCAAGTGGCTTGTGCAGAATAGTAGGGATAGAACGGAATGGTTGATAAAAATTCAGTAAGGTTTCTCGTAATGTTTGGTCTATTTTTCTTTCGTTTCGTTTAACCAATTGGGAAATAGAGTAATTTATCAAAATAGTTCACTCCTTTTCGATAAGATGAATTTCACAATAGAATATGTACAACTTGTGAAGAAGGAGTGAGCTATTTGTACAAACAATAAGTAAAAAAGGCGATTCTCTTAACTTCAAAAGATAAGGAAATACAAGCTCAAAGCGGTATAGCACCTGATGTTCAGAGATTAGCCTCACCTTCTACGAGAGATTAATAGTAGCTACTACTGGTTGTCCCAGAGCTTTTTAAAAATAAATTTGACAAATTTGTGAACGATGTGAATAATATAAGATAGAAGGGGGATTTATTATGATAAATTCTGCGAAAGTTGTAAGAGCGATTAGTATTCTTTGTGGGACATTAATTACAATAGGTGTCATTTCGTTTCTGTATGGATTTTTTGGAAGCGGTTACGAATGGTTAACAGGAGTTGGATTAGGTGTTGTAATGGGCGGCGTATTTATTTTTATTATGGGTATATTCCTAGTTGCTACGGAAGAAGTAGTGGAGAAAAATAAGCAGAAGCATCCTCATAAAAAAGAAGAAGCCCTGTCATAAGACAGAGCTTCTTTTCTTTTTAGCTTTACGCTTCTAACACTTCTCTTACATATAACCCCAAATTAATGTTAACAATGTCCCAAATATGGTCACTAATGCAATCGCAATTCCATAATAAACATTGGTATAGATCATATTCTTATCTTCAGATTCCCCAGCGTGCATAAAGAATACTAATTGGAGCGCAGCTTGGGTAAATGCTGTTATTAATAGTATCGTCATACCAACTTCAAATGACATGTCAAGGAAGTAAACAGTTAGCGCAACAGCAGTAAGGATTAAGGAAAAGACAAAGCCTATCACTTGTTTTGCTGGAAATAATTCTTTCATGTTTACATCATTCCTTTCAAATAGATGAAGCTAAAGATGAAAATCCAAACTACATCTAGAAAATGCCAATAAAGGGAAAAGATAAACGACTTGTTGGTTGTTTCCGGTGTGAAACCACGCTTTTTAATTTGGAGAAGGATGAATAATCCCCAAAATAAACCGAACGTAACGTGGGCACCGTGTGTCCCTAATGTTGTTAATAGAATCGCTGTAAATGCACTTGTTTGAAGGGTTGCCCCAACATGGTAATAATGAATAAACTCGTAAATTTCAACACTTAAGAATGATAATCCTAGTAACAGGGTAATAGCTAAAAATGTAATGGTTGCTTTTTTATTATTGATACGCATGGCATGTGTTGCAAGACCAATTGTAAAACTACTAGTTAATAGAATAATGGTTTCCATTAATACAGGCGTGATTTCAAAAATGTCAGCACCAGATGGACCATTACCAACACCGTTTTCTAAAGTGAAGTACGATGCGAACAGTGTACCAAATAACATGATTTCAGCACCTAAGAATATCCAAAAACCTAAGATATTCATTTGGTTCTGATGTGTACCATATTCAAGAGGTTGCGAGTGATCGATTTTCATTATTTAGCACCTCCGTATTTATTTTCTGTTTCTTTAATTTCTTCTTCAGGAATATAGTGACCATGATCAATTTCGAATGATCGATAAGCCATGGTACCAAGAATTCCTAGTAGTGCAATAATGACACCAATCCAAATGCTAAAGACAAAGGAGAATCCGAGTATAAAGAATAATCCCGCCATAATGATTGGCAATCCACTATTATTCGGCATATGAATTTTCGTGATTTTATCTTTAAATAAGGTATGGCCGTTTTTCTTCGAATCCCAGAATGCTTCTGATGAGTTAACGACTGGTGTTACAGCAAAGTTATACTCCGGAACTGGGTTAGGAGTTGCCCATTCAAGTGAACGTGCATTCCATGGATCTTGCCCTACATTTCTTGGTGCGTTACGGAAGCTATAGTATACGTTGTATACAATAAGCACGAATGCAATCGCCATTAATCCTGCACCAAAGAAGGAAAGTAAGTTTAATGGACCAAATCCAGCTGCTTCAGAGTACGTGTACATACGGCGTGCTTGACCGTCTAGTCCTGTAATGTACATTGGGAAGAATGCGAAACAGAAACCAATAGATAGGAACCAGAAGCCCCATTTTCCGATTCGTTCGTTAAGCATAAATCCGAACATCTTCGGCCACCAGTAGGTAAGACCAGCTAACATCGCAAATACGACACCAGGAATAATCACGTTATGGAAGTGAGCAACTAGGAACATCGTATTATGATATTGGTAGTCTGCACTTGCAATAGCAAGCATAACACCAGTTACTCCACCAATTGTGAATAATGGAATGAACCCTAAAGAATAAAGCATTGGAACGGTGAAACGAATTTTACCTTTCCACATAGTTAATAGCCAGTTAAAGATTTTTATCCCTGTTGGAACGGCAATCGCCATAGTTGTAATAGAGAAAATACTATTTACCATTGCTCCATGTCCCATGGTAAAGAAATGGTGAACCCAAACTAAGAATGATAAGAATGAGATAATGACCATTGAACCGACCATTGATTTGTAACCGTAAAGATTACGTTGTGAGAAAGTAGAAATAATCTCACTATAAATACCAAAGGCAGGGAGTATCAAGATATATACTTCAGGGTGCCCCCATACCCAGAATAGGTTGGCCCATAGCATATCCATACCACCATTTGTTGATGCAAAGAAATGTGTACCGAACTGACGATCAAAGGTACCCATTAATAGTGCTATTGTTAGTACCGGGAAAGCAAAAACAATAATGACGTTTGTGATTAATGCAGACCAAGTAAACATCGGCATTTTCATCAGTTTCATGCCAGGTGCTCTCATTTTCAATATGGTTACGATAAAGTTAATCCCTGTCATTAACGTACCAATACCCGAAATTTGCAGAGACCACATGTAGTAGTTAACACCTACTGATTCACTATAGTCGGTACCTGCAAGTGGGAAATAATTCGTCCAACCTGCATCTGGAGAACCACCGACAACAAAGGAGATGTTAAACAGCATTGCTCCTGCAAAATATAACCAGAAACTGATCGCATTTAGACGTGGGAATGCAACGTCACGTGCACCAATTTGTAGTGGTACAACAAAGTTCATTAAACCAATAACAAATGCCATTGCCATGAAGAAAATCATGACAACACCATGTGTTGTAAATACTTCATTATAGTGCTGTGCATCTAGAAATGTATTATCTGGAACCGCAGTTTGCAGACGCATCATGACAGCATCTGCTCCACCACGGAATAGCATTAATAATGCAGAAATCATGTACATAATACCGATTCGTTTATGGTCAACAGTGGTTAACCATTCACGCCACAAGTAACCCCATTTTTTAAAGTACGTAATACCAACAACAATGGCAATTAGTGTTAATCCAATTGCAACCATTGATGCATAGATTAATGGGCTTGGATGGGGGACGGCAAATCGATCAAAAAATTCCATTATGTTAACTCCTCTCGAGAATTTCTGTTTAGTTTCATACAATTAACTCATTAATTTATCTTTTAGTGATTGGAATGGTCTTCGTGATTTTCATGATTTTCATGATTTTCGTGTTCTTCATGATCATCATGGTCATCACTGGAGCCTTGATGATGTTGATGACCTGCATGCTCACCTTCAGGAGCTGGGTTAAATTCTAAATGCGTACCCGTAAAGGTCATTTGTCCAAGATGTCCAGGTTCTAATAATTCATCGAACTTCTCTTCAGTTAGAGGTTCAGCGGTTGAATGGATGTCTTCAACCCATTTATCAAACTCACTTGGAGATAACGCCGTCGCAGTAAATGTATTTTCAGCAAATCCTTTTCCACTAAAGTTGGAATTACGACCTGGGTAATCTCCTGGGACCTCGGCTACAATATTAATCTTTGTAACCATATCTGCCATGGCATATTTTTGCCCGGCAAGCTGTGGAATCCAGAAGCTTGTAATTGGTCCATAGGAATACAAACGGAATTCTACTGGACGATGCGTTGGTAAAATGACATAATTTAATGTCTCAATATCTTGTTCTGGATAGCTAAAATGCCATTTCCAGTTAGATGAAGCAGCATAGATAATCATCGGTTCTTGATTCTCATAACCTTCTGGAACACTTTCTACTTCATAGGTTGATTTTACCGACACTATAGAAAGGAAAATAACGATTAATACGGGAATCCCGATAATAAGCCCTTCTACAATTGGATTTCCTTCAATATGAGGAGGCTCATAATCCTCTGATTGCTTACTCGCTCGATATTTAAATAGCATGATGACTAGCATTGCAATAACTACAATAACAATTACTGCCATAGTAAAAATGGATAACCATATTACATTAGCTGTTGTTTCTGCTTGTGGTCCTTTTGGATCTAGAACTAATAATGGTTCACAGCCAGCTAATAGTGTTGTGATCAATATAGCAAATGAAATAAATGCCAATTTGATTTTCATTTTTCTTGCTCCTTTCTAGCTAGTTAACTGTTCATAAAATGGACAAATTTGTGTTTTTATTCACAAAGTGCTGCAACCATATCTTATTACGCTGTAATAAATATTACAATGGATTGAGAAATACTTCACAAAAAGTTCAAGAAGATTTGTCTTTTTCATGGAGGTAATGGATTAAATTGGTTGAATTAGTAATTTGAGGGGGAGAGGCGGTATATATTTCTAGCTAAACAAAAAGAGGCTGGGACAAAACCCCAGTAAATAATTAAAAACGTAGCGCTAACCATTTAAAATGGTAAGTGCTACGTCTTTTTTAATATTCTTACTCTTTTTAGTAAACAAAAAGGACACCCTCTGATAAAATTAAAGTAACCACACAATAACCTATCAGGAGGTATCCCTATGTTCAAACATTATACCATGAATCAAGTTGTTTTGCCGATAGATTTAGAAATGAAATTACAAGAAAATGATGTTGCTTACGCTGTTAATGATGTGGTGGAGAGTATTCCAGCCGAAGCATTTGATTTCTTTTTACGTGAGACTGGTTATCCAGCATATCACCCTCGAATGATGATGAAAATTATTCTTTGTGCTTACACGCAATCTGTTTTTTCTGGCAGGAAGATAGAGAGCTTACTTACAGACAGTATCCGTATGATGTGGCTTGCCCAAGGTTATGAACCGAGTTATCGTACCATCAATCGTTTCCGTGTTCATCCAGAAGTAAAAGAATTACTACGTCAATGCTTCGTACAATTTCGCTGTCAATTGGTTCAAGAAAAATTAATTGAAGAAGAAGCAATATTTATCGACGGAACGAAAATTGAAGCGAATGCCAATAAGTTTACCTTCGTTTGGCGAAAATCGGTGGAAAAATATAGTGCTAATTTGGTGGAAAAGTCTAACCAAATGTATGATGAGTTATTAAAAAAAGAAATTATTCCAGAGATAGAACGGGAAAGTTCCGATGAACTTTCTACAAAAGAGCTTAAAAATCTAGTGGAAAAGTTAGATGAAAAGGTAGAAGAATTTGATAAGAAGATTGAATCAACCGAAGAGGTAAGCCTACGTAAACAGCTTCGCTCTGAACGTAAGGTACCTAAGCAATATCGTAAGCATTTTAAGGATTACCTGGAGCGAAAACAAAACTATCAAAATGACATGGAAATCTTTGGAGAACGAAATAGTTATTCGAAGACAGATCACGATGCCACGTTTATGCGTATGAAAGATGATTATATGAAGAATGGGCAACTGAAGGCAGGTTATAATGTGCAACTTGCGACAGAAGGACAGTATGCCCTCGCCTATGATGTCTTTCCAAATCCAACAGATACACGCACGTTCATTCCTTTTCTAGATACGATTGAGAAAAGCTTTTTCAAGTTGCCAAAATATATTGTCGCTGATGCAGGTTATGGTAGTGAACAAAATTATGAGGATGTCATGAATCAACGAGAACGCACGCCGCTCGTTACCTTTAATCAATATCGAACGGAGAAGAAAAAGAAAGTTAAGAATGATCCTTTCAACATAGCCAATTGGCAATATAGCGAAGAAGAGGATTCATTTACTTGTCCAAATAATAAAACACTACCATTCCGATACACTTCCACCCGAACTGACAAATACGGTTTTACACGTACGTTCAAAGTTTATGAATGTGAAGACTGTACTGGTTGTCCATTACGTTCCTTGTGTACAAAAGCAAAGGATGGAAACAATCGAAAAGTTTTCTACAACGAGAAATGGGAACAGCAAAAAGAATACATAAGAGAGCAGCTTTCGAATCAAGAAACTGGTGAAATCTATGGGAAACGTAAAATTGACGTAGAGCCAGTCTTCGGATTTTTGAAGGCTAATTTGCGCTTCACTCGAATGTCAGTGAGGGGCAAATCCAAAGTAGAAAATGAATTAGGATTTGCGTTAATGGCGGTGAATCTAAGGAAGTACACCGCCTCTAAAGCGAGTTAACTTAAAAAAAATGACAATAGCCTAATGAAAATGGTTCCAATCATCCAAAAACGATGATCGGAACCATTTTTTTATTATTCTTGGCTAGTTATGTCCCAGCCCCTTTATTCGCTATATTTTAACAATTGGCCCACCTCATGGCCATTAAACTTAGAAGAAATATAGTCTTTCGTTTATAAACCTAAACCTTAACTACCTGGACGGGGATCAGATCCCCGCCTAATTGTAGTCTAGAAGGTATTTCCTTTATTATAGCCAAGCAGCACCTACGATGATTAGAAGAATAAATAGCACGACAATCAGCGCAAAACCACCGCCGTAGCCATATCCTCCGCCGTAGCCGTAACCGCCGCCATAACCACAACCGTATCCGAATGACATTCTACATCCCTCCTAACGTACTTTTTCAATTTATCTAAGGATATCTCCTTAGTTAAAAACACTATTTATTTAGTGTTTGTTAATACTATATGAAAGCTCATTCTTTTTGTTTGGGATAGATACCTAGATATTAGGTAAACATTTTATTTGCCTATATGTTAGTTATCCAGTACAAATTCTTCAGATGGAACACGGATTAATTCTCTGCTTAATCTACCATTTTTTCTAATATATTGTTTAACCAAATAATATCCTACGCAATATCCAATCATATTTGGATAATTGCTTTTTCCATATAACAGTTGGATAGCCTTCCGGGAGGTCTTTGGTAAATCCTTATTTGGAAGTATTATTTCGTACCATAGATCCTCTAATTCTGAATCAGAGTAATAGGAAGTCCATGGGGCTAACGGCTCTCTACCAAATCTTTCATAAACTGCACTTTCTGCTAATCCTTCTAGAACAATAACATCTAATAACGAATAGTCTTCATCATTTTTTTGATCGTGTAATAGTCTACAAGCATGATGGTATTCATGGGTAAATAGAGCTTTTACTTCTTCTATTGTCGTTTTAGTAGATATAAATAAAAATAGTTTATCTTGAAATGCAAGGCCGGTTCTTCCATTATAATGTTCGCTAATTTTACGATTGTAAGAATTAGAAGGGAAAATAAATATTGGCAAGTTTGGACCTTCCCAGTCTTGTTTTAGATATCGTTCCTCTTGTTTCACTATTTCCCATATTTTATTATGTTGAAGTTTCTTTAATAAATCTTCCCATTCTGGCTCTGGTTTTTGATACATCCCATTCTGTATTAGGATGTTAGCAATCCCTTTAGGATATAAATGGTCAAAGTAAGGAGAAAGCTTCTGGAATATCAGCTCTGGTGTGTTATATGACTTCTCGAGCCATTTATCTGTTCGTATGACGGACAAATTCTTCACTCCTCTTGTACAAACAAAAGGACTCGACTATCTCTAGTGCCGAATCCAAGTAATGATTATGAATCTTCAATTTCGATAAACCTATGATCCGTTTTTTGTTTGGGAATGGTTATATTCAACCTATCCTTATTAAACGAAGCTTTGATGTCCTTTTTCGGTATGTCAAATGGTAATGATATAACGCGTTCTTTCTTAGAATAACGTTGTTGGGTTTCCCTGTACTGTTTTTTTGTATCTTTTTGATCCGTCATTTGATAATCCTGTACAGCTATTCGAATTCGGTTACCTGCCACTTCGATCTCTATTTGGTCTTTGTTGTAGCCTTTAAGATCCGCTTCAATGGTGAAGTGGGTATTATGTTCCTTTACATCAAGCCAGAATGGATTAAAGTGAAAGTGTTCATTCATTTGTTTAAAGGAATGATTAAAGAAGGAATCTAAGTTTCTCATAAAATCGTGTAATGGGGTCATATCAATATCGAAGCGGCTAGGTAAATTCCTTCGCGATGCCATAGACATCCCCCCATGCTTTTAAATTATCTACTATCAGATTATGCAATTTTAAATAAAGGTAGTGGGCTTTTATAGGGAAATACTGTTTCTATTTGCATTCACTCCTCTGTAAAAGAAATAATTTGCTCATATAGTTGTTGTGGTTTTTCTTCTGTAATTAAATGCCCTGCCTTTTCATAAACAATCAGCTTAGCGTTCGGTATATCTTGGGTGAGTTTTTTACCTATCGCAAGTGGTACGACCCTATCTTCTTTTCCCCAGAGAAGTAGTGTAGGAGTCTGTATTTTGTTTAATTGTTCTGTACATAAATCTCCCTCGCGATGACGTAATAATCGAATTAATGATTTAGGGAAATTCTTATCTTGAAGCGGTCTACCATATTCCTCTATTTGGTCAGCAGTAATTAAGGAATGATTATAGAAGACATTCTTTAAATTTCGTACTACACTTTGTGAATTAATCTTTCGCCTTGCGATGACATGAGAGAAAGGGAGATAGGAGCTATAGATTAGGTAACTTTTCGCTCGAGGCAAGTACCCAGAGCTCCCGAATAAAATGAGCTTCTTCACGCGACTTGGATTCATTTTTGCAGTGTATAACGCAATTTGTCCCCCCATTGAATGACCAGCAATATGTGCTTCTTTAATCTGAAAATAATCTAAACATTGAAGCACAAGACTGGCATAGTTTTTAAATGAATACGTAAACGTAGTAGATTTTTCGCTTTTACCAAATCCGGGTAAATCTAATGTAATTACCGAGTAATTTTGTGCGAGTAGTGGTTTTAAACGATTAAATGTATAAGACGAAGCCACAAACCCATGAATGAGTACGATAGTTGGTTTATTATGAATTACAGATTCACAATAAATGGTCGTGTCTAGAAGGTTGATAAAATCCTTTGTAAATTCCATTTGTAATTAACTTCACCACCATCTTGAGTCTATTTTTAGTATGAACAATTTGGTGAAAAAGTTTTATGCATATTTTATTACTTTTTAGTCATAAAGACCTGCAACTTAGAATCTATATTCCCTTCAGTTTCCCAACTTTTTTAGTAAGGAGTACTTAAAATGAGACGTCTATTCTCGAAGTATACTTTATCGTACATTCGAGAGGAGGAGTTTCATGAGAAAATCTTGGTTAGGTAGTATTGTTATTGCGGTGTTTGTTTTACTATTTCCTATGGTGGGAAGTGCAGAGGCAGATGATGGGAATTTAGAGAAGGTTACGAATAGCACTCAAGCTTCCTCTAGTGGGGAGTATGTGAAGGATGAGGTAATTGTAAAGTTTAAAGACCATGTTACGGAAAATCAGAAAATCAGTGTACTAGAAATGGTGAATGCTAAAGTGAAAGCAGATGTGAATGCAGTAAGATCGCCTTTTTCAGTACTGGAGGTAGAGAGTGTAGAGGCTGTTGTAAAGGCTTTAAGTGAGCATCCAGATGTTGAGTATGCAGAGCCCAACTACATTCTATCAGCGGCTTGGACACCAGATGATCCGTATTTTAGCCCTATTTACCAGTATGGCTTATTTAACACCAATGTGCATCTAGCATGGGATGTTGCTCGTGGAAGCTCCAATCAAGAGATAGCCGTATTAGATACTGGTGTAGATTATAATCATCCTGATTTAGCTGGGAAAGTTATTCGAGGGTATGATTTTGTGCAAAATGATTGGAACCCGAGTGATCAAAATGGTCATGGTACTCATGTAGCTGGTATTGCTGCAGCAGGGACGAACAATGGGATAGGAATAGCAGGTATGGCACCTAATACGAAAATACTAGCAGTTCGTGTACTAGATGCTAGTGGAAATGGAACGTTAGCTAATATTGCCGATGGTATTATTTATGCAACAGATGCTGGGGCAGAGGTGATTAACCTTTCTCTTGGATGTGACTGTCATACTCAAACCTTACAAAATGCCGTGAATTATGCCTGGAATAACGGTGTTGTTCTGGTAGCTGCTGCTGGAAATTCAGGTGTTAGCACGACATTTGAACCAGCTTCCTATTCTAATGTAATAGCTGTTGGTGCAACCGATTCAAGAAATGTTAAGGCAAACTTTTCAAACTGGGGAACATGGGTAGATGTAATGGCTCCGGGTGTTGATATTGCCTCTACTTATCCAGGTAATCGCTATGTCTATATGTCAGGTACTTCCATGGCAGCGCCACATGTTGCTGGTCAAGCAGCATTACTTACTGGTCAAGGAAGAAATAACACGCAAGTTCGAGCTGCTATTCAGAATACAGCCGTTTATATGAATGGTGTTGGAAGAGATGTACGTTATGGACTAATCGATGTGAATGCTTCCGTTCGTTATTAATTGAATTAACTTTTAAAGGTGAAAAATAGAAAGTAGAGGAAGTCCTCGTTTCTTCCTCTACTTTTTATTTATCTTTTTTCTGTATGGTTCTACGATCTATATAAATTGTAGGAGAACGATATTCCTTTGATGCGCGTAAATCACTTCCGCAAGCTTTTACAAAGGATATGGCAAGTAAAAGCATAATAAACATGACGGGAAAGCCTGCTACAATACTAGCGGTCTGTAGTGCTTCTAAATCGCCGATGAACATGAGTACAAGAGGTAGGATTAATAATGTGAAAGCCCAAAATAAACGATTCCATCGCAATGCTTCCCCGCCAGGTACATGCTTTTGTACTACTGCAGCTAATATATAGGAAGCAGAGTCGAAGGTCGTGGATAGAAAGATAATCGCCAATATGGTAAATAGTAGTACAATGAATCCCGAAATAGGTAATTGATTTAAAGTAGCAATAATTGCTGCTGGTGCCCCAAATGCATTCATATGACCAATTACATCAAAGGAACCAGATAATTGTAAGTATAATCCGAAGTTCCCTAGGATTCCAAAGAACATAATACAGCCCAGTGTTCCATAAATTAGCGTTCCTAATATCATTTCTTTAATTGTTCTCCCATAAGAAATTCTTGCTACAAACAATCCTACAAATGGAGCGTAAACAACCCACCATGCCCAGTAAAATACAGTCCATGTCTCTGGAAACCTTGTTTCAGGATATGCTTCAAATGCTGCTAACGGTTCTAACCAAGTTGCCATATGAAAGAAATTGTCCATAAGAATACCTAAGCTGGTAAAGGTAGATTCGCTTATAAATACGGTAGGACCAAAAACGAAGATAAACACGAGAATGAAAATGGCAAGCCATAGATTAATATCACTTAATATTTTTATTCCTTTATTTAATCCAGAGTAGGCACTTATTGCAAAAATTAACGTGCATAGGACCATGATACCTGCTTGTAAGAAGAGGGTAACTGGCCTGTAATATGGCTAACACCTTCTGCGATCATTGGTGTTCCTAGAGCGAGTGTTGTACCTGCACCACCTAATAGTCCAAAGATAAAGAGAATATCAATTAGTACTCCTACTGGACCATCTGCGAGCTTGCCAATAACAGGCTTGGTGGCCAAACTTATTTTTAGTACTGGATTTTTCCTCACATAATAGAAATAAGCAATTGGTAGGGCTGGGAGTGTATAGATTGCCCAAGCAATCGGACCCCAGTGGAAAATTCCATAGGTCGCGGCTAATTCTATCGCTTCCTTTGTCATTGGCTCTACACCAAAGGGCGGACCTTGATAATAATAAGCCCATTCAATCATTCCCCAGTATAAAATACTAGAGCCTATTCCAGCAGAAAAGAGCATTGCTGCCCACGAAAAAGATCCAAACTCCTTTTCTGTTCCTCGTTTTCCTAATTTGATTTTCCCATACTTACTGAAGGCAATATATAACATAAAGATTAAAGCGAATAGACCTAGGGCTAGAAAGAGGACACCAAATTTTCCAGTAATATAGTTATTAATGATGTTAATGACATTTGCTCCTGCTTCTGGAAAGATAATTAATGGTAGTGAAACACTTAGCAAAATAATTAGTGCTCCAATAAAAGTAGGCCAGTCAATCAGTTTTGTGTTCATATAGACATTCCTTCCTAAATTGCTTTCTATTTCATTAATCTGTTCTAAATTCTAATTTTCATTATGGCTATATAGATGGACAACTGCCTGTCAATTTTTGGCTTTTCTTTTTGCACGCGTTCGTGTAAATTGAAGGTAATTTAGGACAAGGAGGAGAATACAAGTTGGTGAATAAAATTGGTATAGATGCTGGAGGTTCACTAGTCAAGCTTGCTTATCATGACCATGGGAAAATACATATTAAAACCTTTTCTAGTCTGGATATAGATGCAGTATTGGAGTGGTTGTCAATCTTGTCTCCTAATGCGAGTCTGTTTGTAACAGGTGGTAAAGCGAACTCCTTTACAAAATTTCCTTCTTTTAACTGTCATTTGGTTGATGAGTTTCAAGCAGTTACGAGAGGAGCTTCTTATCTGTTAAAAGAAAAAGCTATTAATCATGAGGAATACATTTTAGTTAACATTGGGACAGGAACCTCCATTTTTCATGTTACCCATAACTCTTTTGAACGTGTTCTAGGTAGTGGTATCGGTGGTGGAACTTTGATGGGTTTAGGTTATCTAATTACCCGGAATAATGATTTTCAAACCTTCACTACGATGGCTAGTAATGGTGATTCTCGAAAAAGCGATTTGCTAGTACGAGATATTTATGACCCGGAAGAACCTCCTATATATGGGGACTTAACAGCTGCCAATTTAGGGAAAGCACATTTAAATAAAGATGTTACAGAAAATGATCATCTTGCGAGTGTAATGCGAATGATAGGGGAGACCATTTTATTATTAGCTACTCAAGTTGCGACGGCAAAACAAATTAAACAAATCGTATTTGTAGGTGGTACTGTTACGAATAATCCTTCATTGAAGGAAGTTTTTGTTCAATTTCGTGACATGATGTCCTATGAGCCAGTTTTTCTAGAAAAAGGTACTCATACTGGAGCAATTGGTGCATTGTTAGAAAACGAATAAATCTTAAGATGGTTCACTTCGCAGATAGGGATATACATATCTATCTCGTCAGGCATGAGAAAAAAAACTAACGCATTTGCTCGGGAAAGAGCAAATGCGTTAGTTTTCCTGTTAAGCGTAATGACCACCAATTTTTTTACTACGGTCTAGTGTAACTCCAGCATCGGTAAAGCTACTAGCTCGGAGGAGGGCAGTTGTACCATGTTTTTCACGAATAGCATCCATGACATAGCCAATATCATTTTTTTTGGAGCGATTCTCAAATAAATCTAGTTGTGTTTCGGCTTTATCATATAAGTTATCTAACGTGACATAAACATGGCGAATTGTACTATGACCGTCATAAAATTCCTTGAAAAGCAGCATACAAATATGGTACATATCCATCGTGATATTAGTCGGAATAGGGATAGACCTAGAGCGTGAGAAACCACCGTCGGTTTCCTTAGAATAGGCTATTCCAAGATGAATAGTTTTACCGACTTTGCCAGCCGTTCTGGTTCTACGACAAACCTCTTCACAAAGATCTAAAATACAAACCGCAACTTCATCTTTCGTATAATCTCGTAAAAGAGCAATCCCGTGACCAAAGCCTTTTTGCTCGTGCTTAACAAAATCCCCAAATACTGGACTTAAATCAATCCCCCATGCATGCCAATAAAGCTGTTCTCCCATTACACCAAACCGCTTTTTAATACGATTCAAGTCAAATTTTGCAAGCTGTCCAAGGGTGACAATCCCCATACGATTGAGGTTGCGCTTCATTCTACTCCCAATTCCCCATATTTTTTCCACAGGATGTGGCCAAAGCTTTTCCTCTACATCCTCATACCGGCATTCTACTATACCGACTTTTTTAGCGTGTAAATCCATGACAACCTTCGCTAAAAATTTATTATCGCCAATTCCAATGGAGCACGTAATGCCAAAACTATCGAGAATGTCTTGTTTAATTTGATTGGCAATCTCCCATGGATTCCCAAATAGCTTCTCTAATCCATCAAGTGTTACCCATACCTCATCGACAGAGTATTGATGGATGGCCTCTTTTGGAGCGTATTGGTTTATTAGCCTAGTGATTTCCACCGAAACTTGAAGATAATCAGCCATATGTGCTGGAACAATATGAATAGCAGGGTCATTCGGTAATTCAAAAAAACGACTCACATTGCTAATTCCGTATTTTGCTTTGAGAGCAGGTGAAGCGGCAAGTACAATACTTCCGGATCTATTTGGATCCCCAACAACAGCAAGCATTGTGGTCATTGGGTCAAGTTTTAATTTAACAGCTTCCACACTAGCATAGAACGATCGCATATCAATACATAGTACATTGTGACGTGGAAAAGTAGAATAATCTATTTGCATTACATTTCACCACCAATAAGAACGTTTGTTCTTATTATATGCTGCTGGAAATAGATTATCAATGGAAAAAAATTCATAATCCAAACGTGGGCTAGACAATTTCCTTATTTTCTTCTTCAGCATATAGTGTTATATAGGAATTGAGGAGGGGATAGCTTGTATTATTGGTATCCAGTTTATTATTATCTACCACATTCTTATCTATTTAGGAATTATTATCGCCAGTTTCCTGAAGTGGACCCTGGTTTATTATATGATTCTGCAAATGAAACAAAGAAATTAATGAAAGAAGTAAGTATGGTTTTGGATCGCTTTGCATCATCAAAGGAGTTTGATGAGCAGGTTATGACTGCTGCACAAGAATCCAATGTAGAGGAAGTTAGACGGTTAATCCAAAGTATTGGAATCACTGCGGATGTAGATATTCAAGTAAATCCAGACGGTTTGCGATTAGATTTTGTATCCATGATTAATGATACAAAGTGCTGTAGATTAACGGTAGCATTGAGATGGAATGAATAAAATTAATAAATGAGGCCAGGAGCATATGCAGACCATGCATATCTACTGCATCGGAAATATGCGATGCAACTTTGCGTGAAAAATAAGGATGCCCGCGCGAAATGGAGAAAGAGTCGCGCGAGAAATAAGTCCCCGCGCGGCCGGAGTAAGTTTGGCGCGAGAAAGGTGAAAAATCGCGCGACAATAGAAAGAAATCGCGCGACCCGGAAGGAAAATCGCGCGACAATAAGAAGAAATCGCGCGACAGAAGCAACCTCGCGCGAAAAATAAGGATGCCCGCGCGAAAAAGAGAAAGAGTCGCGCGAAAAAGAAGTGCTCGCGCGGCCGGAGTAAGTTTGGCGCGAGAAAGGTGAAAAATCGCGCGGCAATAGAAAGAAATCGCGCGACAATAAGAAGAAATCGCGCGACAGAAGGAATCTCGCGCGAAAAATAAGGATGCCCGCGCGAAATGGAGGAAAAGTCGCGCGAAAAATAAGTTCCCGCGCGGCCGAAGTAAGTTTCGCGCAAAGGTAAAACCCCGCGCGACAGATAGTAATGTCCTCTAAGTACCTGGAACGTCTAGAGGATTGGTATATTTCCTATCTAGTGTTGATACGTTTGGGTCTTTAGCCTCATCTATTAAAACTGAAGTTATTTTTCGTATTTGATTTCTCCACCAATAATCGTCATTTCAATTTCAGTATTTAATAATTCATCAGGATTTTCCATTTCGAACGGATTATTAGAAAGAACCGTCATATCCGCAAGTTTTCCTCTAGAAATAGTTCCTTTTAATATTTCCTCACTTGTTGCATAAGCTGTAAATTCGGTAAATAACCGAAAGGCATCAATCATAGATAGCTTTTCTTTAGCATTCCATCCATCATGTGTTTCACCTGGTAATTTTCGCGTAACGGCAGCGTGAATACCGAGTAATGGATCAACTGGTTCAACTGGAGAGTCTGAGCCACCAGCACAAATAACACCATAATCCATCAATGTCTTCCATACATAGGATGTTTCGGAACGGCTCTTACCAAGTCTTTCTATAACCCATGGAAAGTCACTAGCTACAAATCTAGGCTGAATATCAGCAATGCGGCTTGGATGTATTAAACGATTAATTAATTCTTGATTAAGCACTTGTACGTGAATAAGTCTGTCGCGATGACTAACGGTAGGAAATTGATCTAAGACATCTAGAACATTTACCAATGCTTGATCACCAATCGTATGTACGGCAATAGGCATCGATAATTCACGCGACCTCCTAACAATATCTGTTAGGGCTTCTTGATCAAGCATTGCCTCTCCATAATGACCTGGGGCATCATGGTAAGGTTCAGATAGTAGTGCTGTTCTTCGTCCAAAGGCCCCATCAGCAAATATTTTAACGGCACCAATTTGCAGTGTTTCATTTCCATAACCAGTATATATACCAGAGGCCTTCAAATCATCAAGAAAGTCATGATTAATTAAAAGGTTCGTCCGGAGTCCAAGCTTCTCTTGATTTAATAAGGTATCATAAATTGTATATGTTTGCTGTAAGCCACCGAGAAAGAGTGGGTCATTTGTATGAACACTAGTTAACCCTTTTTGAATAGCAAATTGAATAGCCTTCCGCATCGCCTGGACTAGTTCCGCATAAGATTTTTGTGGGATGTGCTGTTTAAAGAGTTCCGAAGCGGATTCAAGGATTAACCCAGTCGGTTTTCGAGAGGATTCGTCTAAGACAATAGTACCACCTTCTGGTATAGACATATGAGGGTGGTAGTTACTTAATTCAAAAGCTTTACTATTAGCGACAGCTGCATGTGTACAAATTCTAGTTAAAAAGAGTGGATTATGGGGAGCAACATAATCAAGCTCTTCAAGGGTAGGAATGGATCCATCCATAAATAGATTCTCATCCCAGCCACCACCAAGTAACCATTCATTAGGTGCTAACGTGTTAGCTTTCTCTTGAATTTTTTCCAACATTTCTGTTTTGGAGGTAATACCAGTAAGGTCTAAGTGCATAAATTGTTCAGCGATAAGTGACAAATGGAGATGACTATCCACTAACCCCGGTGTTACAGTCTTCCCACCAAGGTCAATAACTTCACACGTATGATTGTTCCATTGAAGTAATATGTCTGCTTCAGATCCCATAGCAATAAATCTCCCGTTCTCTACAACTACGGCTTGTACAATAGGTTTAATTGGATCTAATGTATAAAAGTTCCCATTAATAAATATTTTTCTCATAATCTTCCCCCTAAAAATGACTGATAAGTATATAGAAAATGACAAGTTTGAACGATATAAATATTAAGAACATCATACTAACTGCCATATTGGAAGTCAATTATGTTAAACCATTGAAATAGTAGCTATTTTTATGTAAATAGTTATATTTGAGAATTGTTGTAAATTGTCGAATCATAGCTTATTATAAAAAGTAGGGGATAGTATTTTATACATAACTAGTTAACGATTTTGAAAGAAGAGTTGTTTACTAATTGATCTATAAAATATGGGAGGAAAAGAAATGCTAAAGAAACTTCGACTGAAAAGAATAAGATACCGTGATATAAGAATTGGTTGGAAGTATGGCTTGACACTAGCTATTGTTATATTACTGTTTATCGGTTCCTCGGCTCTTGTTTCAAACTCTATTATTGGGATAGGAAAAAATATAGAAGAATTAGAAGCGAAAAGTGATTTAGCGATGAGCATTTCCGAAATGGGATCATTAACACGCAATATGAGCATTTATATCGTTTCTTATTATCAAGAACAAAATCCTGATTTGGTAGAATCGTTTAAAGAGAACCAAGTAAGTTATAATCAATTTGCAAGCAAAGTTCGCGTTAATTTAAAGTCAAAAGAACAAGAAGAGATTTATCAAGAAGTCACTTCCATGAATCAAGAAATGTACCGTATGTTTACCAATTATATTGTTTCAGCAATTAAGAATGGAAATATGGATGTGGCAGAATCATTTCTTAGTCAGACGAATGAAATTAGAGATGAGACGGTCAGCTTATTAGATGAATTAGTCAGTATGTTAGATGCGGATCGACAACAAGCAATTAGTAGTGCAATGGAAAGCCAAAAGAAAACATTCGTAACTCAATTAATTATCTTAGCGGTGACGATTGTTATTGGTGTTCTGTTGATTGTATTCATTAGTCAAGCTATTTCCCGCAATCTCAAAAAAGTTGTTGAAGTTAGTAATCAAATAGCAGAAGGAGACTTAACCGTACCAGAAGTTGATTATGATGGTAAGGATGAGATAGGACAATTAGCATCTTCTATTGGGAGAATGAGCGCCTATTTAAAAGAAGTGATAAGACAAGTTTCCCTTGTTTCCAATTCGGTTACTACGCAAAGTAAGGAGCTTAAGCTGTCAGCGAGTGAAGTAAGAGCCGGATCAGAACAAGTAGCCACAACAATGCAGGAATTGGCTGCAGGTTCGGAGAAACAGGCAGATGGTGCAAGTAATTTAACCTATACGATGCAGCAATTCTCACGAAGAGTTCAAGATGCTAATGAGAATGGAACGAAGATAGAGAATTCTTCTGAATCTGTGTTAGATTTAGCTAACCAAGGTAATGAGTTGATGCAGGCTTCAGGTGAGCAGATGAATCGTATCGACAATATCATGAAGGTAGCTGTTACAAAAGTACGTGGATTAGATGATAGTTCGAAGACGATTAGTCAGCTCGTTTCTGTCATCCGTGATATCGCCGATCAAACCAATCTACTAGCACTTAATGCAGCAATAGAAGCGGCCCGAGCAGGCGAGCATGGAAAAGGATTTGCAGTAGTAGCAGACGAAGTAAGAAGATTATCAGAACAAGTATCCACATCAGTAACAGATATTACTGATATTGTAAAAAAGGTTCAGTTGGAAACACGTTCCGTGACCGAGTCATTAGAGAGCGGATATGAAGAAGTACAACAAGGAACAAAACAAGTTATCTTTACAAAAGAAACCTTTGATGATATTAATCAGGCAATAGTGGAAATGGTAGAAAGCATTAAAGTTGTTAAACAAAACCTGAATGAAATATCAGATACAACACATGAAATGAATACTTCAATAGAAGAAATTGCAGCTATATCTGAGGAGTCAGCCGCTGGTATTGAACAAACCTCTGCTTCTTCGCAACAAACGAGCAGTTCAATGGAAGAAATGGCAAAAAGCTCAGAGGATTTAGCTAAATTAGCGGAGGAACTAAACACACTGGTAGGACAATTTAAAGTTTAGAGTAGAAAAAGATGATCCATAACAAACGGGTCATCTTTTTCTCCGTTGACAGGAAAAAAGCATTCATTTATAGTATTAGTAAGAAAAGTGGAAAGGGTGTTACTTGGGCAGATGTTAAATTAATCCTATTTTAAAAATCGTGAATTGGATAGTTGTACGTTTAAAAGATTGGGAAAAAGCCTTCTCTTTTGCATGCAATTTATTCACGCATTGAATAGGATTAGCTCTGCTTTAGTAAACACGGACAACGGTAATAATCGTTTATTTAGCATGGTTTTTAGCTTGAAAAGCTTCCTATTCAATTGTGAATTGGGGGCTTTTTTTAGTTGAAAAAGAGGTGAAAACATGCTGTTATTAGAAGCTCAGGATATTATATATGAAGTGAATGGGAAAGAAATATTAAATGTTCAACATCTGCAAATACAACAGGGTGACTGTATTGGTGTAGTCGGAAAGAATGGCAGTGGTAAAACATCCTTAGTCAATATTTTGGCAGGTCGCGAGTTAGACTATCAGGGTACTGTTCAATCGGAAGCAAGCTTGGAATTATTACCACAATTGAAGTATACCAATAAAACGAAGAGTGGTGGAGAGATAACGCAGCAATATATCAATAAGGCAATCGCAAAGAAACCACAATTATTATTCGCAGATGAACCAACTACTAACTTAGATAAAGAGCATATTGAAAAATTAGAGCATCAACTGAAACGGTGGACAGGGGCAATTGTGATTGTTTCACACGATAGGGCTTTCTTAGATGCTCTTTGTACGACGATTTGGGAGGTTGAGCACTGTAAGGTTACGGTCTACCCCGGGAATTATACGGTCTATCGTGAGCAAAAAGAGCTAAAAATCCAACAACAACAAGAAGAATATATGCAATATATAACAAAGAAGAGACAACTGGAGTCTGCCTTAGAATTAAAAAAGAAAAAAGCATCTCGTGCTACGAAAAATCCTAAAAAGAAAAGCGATTCAGATGCAAATCAAATGGGAAGCAGTCCATATTATGCTAAAAAACAGAAGAAGCTAGAGAAAACAGCTAATGCCATTAAAACGCGAATAGAAAAGCTTGAAAAGGTAGAAAAAGTAAAAGAGGATCCGCCATTAAATATGGATATTATTCATGAGGAAATGCTTGGAAAGAAAGCCATTATTCGTGTAGAGGAAATGGAAGGAAAGGTAGGAACTAGGTTGCTATGGGGCCAAACATCCTTTCAGCTTCATGCAGGTGATAAAGTAGCGGTTATAGGAAGTAATGGTGTTGGTAAAACAACATTTATCAAGAAATTACTATCCAAGGAGAATGGTATAGAAATATCTCCATCGGTAAGAGTGGGTTACTTTAGTCAAAACTTAGATATTCTAAATGTCGAAGAAACGATTTTAAAAAACATTACGACCACCTCATCTCAGGATGAAACGCTCATACGAACAGTTTTGGCGAGATTACATTTCTTTCAAGATGATGTTTATAAGCAAGTAAACGTTTTAAGTGGAGGAGAAAGAGTAAAGGTTGCCTTTGCCAAAATATTTCTAAGTGATATAAATACAATAGTTCTAGACGAACCAACTAATTTCTTAGATATTACAGCTGTAGAGGCATTGGAATCTTTATTAAGAGAATATAGAGGTACCATCATCTTTGTGTCCCATGATAGGCGATTTATTGAAAAAGTTGCGGATAAAATTATAGCGATTGAAAATCAAGAAATGAAGTTGTTCGAGGGGAATTACAATTCGTATATCAATTATCAACCAAAGACAATGGATGAAAAGGAACAGGATTTGATGATTATTGAAACGAAGCTGACGGATGTCTTAAGTAGGCTAAGTATTAATCCAGATCCAGAATTAGAAAGGCAATTTCAAGAGCTATTAAACGAAAAGAAAAGACTTAGTAAATAAAGAGGGAGTTGTAGGGAGTTTTCCTACAACTCTTTCTTTATGGTAAACTGAACCAAAAGAAGGACTGAAAAGGGGGAAGTAGCCGTGAGAAGTAAGCCAATATATGTAGAGACGACTATCGAGGCCGATATGGATAAGGTCTGGAAAGCAACACAGGATCCAGGGTTGCATCAGCAATGGGATTTACGGTTTTCCGAAATTACATATATGCCAAAAGAAGAAGGAAAACCACAGGAGTTCTTATACAAGACGAATATAGGCTTTGGAATCTCTGTGCAAGGCTGGGGAAAAAGTGTTGGAAGCTTTCATGCAGAGGATGGTTCGCGGACCTCTTCACTTCATTTTGGCACCAATCAGAAAATATCGATAATAAAAGAAGGTAGAGGCTATTGGAAGTACATACCAAATCAGCAAGATCAAACTTTACAATTTTTAACGCAATATAACTATGAACCTAGTTTTGGAAAAGTTGGTAGGTTTATCGATCACTTTCTATTTCGGCCTTTAATGGGGTGGGCGACAGCTCTTAGCTTTGATGTGTTAAAACGATGGATGGAGAAAGAAGAGACTCCTGCTTCACAATTTATCCGTTTCTTTAGTCATGTCATGTTATCCATCTTTTTTATGTTTATTTGGTTATACCATGGAATTGTCCCGAAGCTCGTTGCTATGCATCCAGAGGAAATAATGATGGTAACGAATACACTCCCTTTAACCATGAAGCAGGGGGAATTAATCGTATTAACTGCAGGTGTTATAGAAGTTCTTATAGGCATCATCTGGATTTTTTATCCTTATAAGAGAAGGTTATTCTACATTCAAGCTATTCTTTTTCCCATATTGATGCTAGGTGCGATCATTTCAAATGTGGAATATTTAGTTCAACCTTTTAACCCATTAACATTTAATCTAGCTTTATTTGTGTTATCCATTATTGGGATAGTAATTAGTAAGGATGTTCCAACTGCACGAAATTGTAAACGAAAACGTTAGGGGAAGCTAGGATGTCTATATATGAAAAAGTGCTAGAAGATCAATTTGAAAAATTACATCCCATGCTCCAATACCGTTATCTATCGATGGGGAAACGAGTTTTTCGGGGAACAGGGATAATGAGAACGGTAAAAGGAGGTCCTAAATGGCTTTATCCGCTTTTTCGATTCGGTGTAAGGTGGAAGCTTCTTTTCCCGGAATCAGGAGAAAATATTCCGTTTTTAATAAAAAACTCGCCAAGGATAGGAACAAATGGAGAAGAACAAATTCACTGGGAAAGAATATTTCAATTTGAAAATCACTATCGATACTTTAATGCCTTGATGAAATTAGACTCTAAACTACCTATTATTAATGACTATTTAGGAGAACCATCAAGGTTGTATTCAGACCTGATCTTTCATGTCGAAGCGGATGGTGGATTATTAATTCAATCCAACAAACAACGTCTAATAATAGGGAAACTAGAAATTCAGTTGCCAAAAATGCTACAAGGGATAGCTACTGTACGGGAAGGCTATTGTGATGAAAAGGCATTGTATACAATTGATGTTACAGTAAAAAATCCAATTATAGGACGGATTTTTTCCTATGAGGGAGTGTTTAAGGAAGATGAGGATAGGTAAGCTGTTACTTTTAAATATACTATTATTGCTGGTGATCCTATTATCACAAAGTTCCGGCTGGTATTTAACTTTATTAGCGGTAGCGCAACTAATTTTTGTCCCGTCGATACTGTACTTGCTTCGGGAGGATTTTAATCAAGTGTTTGGTAGATTGCTACCATATACAGTTCTTCTGTCTTCTATTGCCGTATTCTTTTTATACTTTGTTCAGAATCCAATCCTTATTTTTCTGTTTTCTTCTATTTATCTACTATTTACTTGTTTACTTGCTATTGGCGGGATTATGCGCTTTGTAAGTAGAGGATTTATTCACTTTGAGGAATTTTTGATTGATATTGGGTTTATCTATTTAGCCACCGGTGGTGCTTGGTTTTTTGCTTATCAAGTAAAGCTGGATATAGGGTTTTCGCCAATGATTACTTGGTTAACGAGTATCCACTTTCATTATTCAGCATTTTTATTCCCTGTTTTCCTGGGGTTACTTGGTAGAATGATTAATAGGAATAGGTTGTTTATTTTTGCCGGGATGATTATTATTATCTCTCCTTGGGTAGTTGCATTCGGAATAACCTTTTCCGTTTTCATAGAAGTATTATCGGTTATTTTATACATTGTTGGCATCTATATTAGTATTTACTTAAGTATAAAAGCTACAATTAGCAACCGTATCCAACGAGTATTGATTCGTCTTTCCTTTGGGTCATTGGGCATATCCATTTTGTTTTCATTAATCTATGCATTTGGGAATTTCACTGGTCTATATTCCCTTGGGATTGATCGTATGATAGAGTCCCATGGATTAATCAATGCGGTACTTTTTGCTCTTATTGGTTTAATTGGCTGGTCTTTACATATACCAAATTCAAGTGTAACGAAAACGTTTTTCCCGGTAAGTCAAATTAAGGGAAAATGTATTATCGATGAAAAAATCTTAGAAGATAAAAGAGGAGACTATATTCATAACGGATTGGTAGACAGGATGGAAACATTTTTTACAGTGGAATGTGATAGTATGGCCAATAATATACGAGATTTCTATGAAAATACCAATGACTATGAACTATATGCTGAAGTGAGATGGAGTAGATGGTTCCTACCGTTTGCAGCGATATATAAGTTGATAAGTCGGCTCATGAAACAAATTAACTTACCATTAAGTAAAAGGCAAATAGAAATGACTGGGCGAATTATCGATGTAGAGGATTCGAAGGATGGTCGAGAGAATGTTCGAGCGTGGGTTCGTAAGATAAATAATGAAACCGTTTTTGTTGCTTTGTACTCGGAGCATGAAACATCAGGTGCACGATATATGAATATAGCGTTACCATTACCAAGAACTACTATGACAGGGATTTTGGCTCTCCAGCCGCAGGGAAGTGATCTTTGTTTAACAAGTAAAAGGATGTCTAAGGACTCTGATGCTGGAATTTACTTGACCATTGGAAAGAGCAATATGAAGCTACCTTTAGAAGAACAATTTAACATGAAACAGCTAGAAAATGGGTGCTTGCAAGCTTTACATCAAATGTGGATATTTTCCTTGCCTTTCCTAAGAATTAAGTATGATATAAAGAAAAAAGAAAATCTAGTATAGAGAGTATATTTCTCCAAATTTTTATCTTTTAAAGGCAAGGAAATATACACATCTTTTTTTTGTAGTGATTAATCCTTTGTCCAACCTGGATATGGTTCTTCGTTATTTGCTAAATCATAGATTTTGTAAGTAACTAAGCTGCTCGATGAGATACTAGTAAATAGTATTGCTACTGAAATTAAAGCAAAGAATAGAACTTTTTTCATTCTTAGTCACCTCCTTTCAAGATAAATCATGAATGTTAACTAGCTTTTTATAATAAGTTGCAGATAATTTATACTTTCTATTTTCAAAGTAATAGTCTGCTAAAAGTTTTATATAAGTTGATGCTTCAAAATGCATTTGTTTTTCACTGAAGAAAGGTATGATGTGATCTATTGTTAAAGACTCAAATGAATCATTAAACCCATTAATTAAATAATGGTAAACTTTAAACTCATAAACATGAATTGAGTCATTAGGGTTAATTTCGTTAGATAAATTAGTCCCAATTTCTAGCCATTTCTTGGTGTTTTCTAAGTCGCCGGTTTTATAATACTCCTTCATTAAACTAGAAATAGGAGTAAGCTTTCTATGAATCGCTGCATTTTTTCTCAACTCATAACTTTTTTTATAATACTTAATTGCTTCATTTGACTTTTCAATAGATGAAAACAATTTACCTAAGTTTTGATAACAAAGTATTAATGTCTCGTTATTTTCAAGCCTTTTAGCAAGTTTAATAGCTTGATTGTAATTTGTTTTTGATTGCTCAAAATCTTTAATTCTTCTGTAAGATATCCCCAATAAAATATGGCATTCTGCACATTCTTTTAATTCATAATTATTCTGGTAATATTTCAATGCTTTATTAGAATAATGTAAACATAAATGGGTCTGCCTATTTTTACTAGCTGCTAAGGCAATTAAGTAATATAGATTATGGGTTTCCTCATCTTGATGGAACAGCTCGGGATTAAGCAGGTTTTCAGCTTTTTGATAGAACGCAAGGGATTTTTTATAAGTAAGATGCTTATAGTAATAGTTTCCTGCAAATTTATAATAATAGTATTTTTCTATGTCATTGAATTTCTTGGAGCTTTTATGAAGGGAGATGAGAAGTTGTCCGGCTGATTCCAAATTATTAACTAGAACATAATAGCAGAGCTTATGGATATCTATTAATGAAAGCAGTTGCTTATCGATTCCATTAGGTAAAGCAAAGTTGATTTGATCATATAGTCTGATCGCTTCTTCTTTATGAGAGCGGAGTAAATGTAGAAACCATTTAATAATAGTTTGATTTGTAATTTGGTCCTCTAAATTAGCCTGATAAAGATTCAGTTTTTCTCTTAATAGCTGCATTATTTCATTTGTTGGCTCAGCCGTACCATTCTCTATTTTAGATAAATAGGATACAGAAATGATTCCATTCGCTAAATCTGCTTGTGTCATATTTGCTCGTAATCGATTGATTTTAATTGACTTTCCCAAATTAATTCCCATTTTTTCACCTCCACGGCTTTCATTATAATCAAAAAAGGGATAAAATACTATATAATAGTGACAATATTCAACAAAATATGAAAATATATAAAAAATGGCTTAGTTTTGCTGTTTTTTAGGAAATTTTTCCTAAATTTTTCTATTTAAATATAGGGTAGAGTGAATTGGATTTAAATAAGAAGTCTTAATGGAAATGATAAAAGGGGGTAGAGAAATGGACATGAAATGGACTAGATTTGAAGAATTAGTAAAACTTGAACCAAAACTGGAAGGAGCGTTAGTAGGGGTCAGTATTCGTTCGAGAGAAACTGGACAATTGTTATATGAGCATATGGGTAATACTCGATTGCACCCAGCATCCAATATGAAACTATTTACTTGTGCAGCAGGATTAGAGGTGTTAGGAGAAGACTATGTTTTTCCAACTGAATTATGGGTGGATGGTGATATTGTTGGAGATCGATTAGATGGTAATTTGTATATAAAAGGTAAAGGGGATCCAACTTTGTTACAAGCTGATTTTGAAAAATTAGCTAAGGTATTACTAGGATATGGGATTAAAGAAATAAACGGCAATATCATTGGTGACGATACATGGTATGATGCAGTTCGATTATCTCAGGATCTAAATTGGAATGATGAACATCAATACTATGGTGCCCAAGTATCAGCCTTAACTGTTTCACCAAATGAGGATTATGATTCAGGTACGGTAATGCTGACGATAATACCAGGGGATAATGTAGGAGATAGACCAGAGATTGTATTGAATCCTTACACGAAATACATAACTATAACAAACAAGGTAGTTACCCTAGAGATTGGCAGTGAGGAAGAGGCTGATATTACGGTTACACGTCAACACGGGAATAATAATGTTGTATTAGAAGGGACTATCCCTAAATATTCTGCAACGATAAATAAATGGGTCTCCGTTTGGGAACCTTCAGAGTATGCTTTAGAAATTTTTTCTCGCTCATTGAAACAGGTAGGGATAAATTATACTGGTCAGTTAAAGCGGGGTGAGACATCGAAAGACGCCAGGCAACTTTTTGTTAGGAATTCTATTTCCTTAAGAGAATTAGCTATACCTTTTATGAAGCTTAGTAATAATGGGCATGGTGAGATTATCATTAAGGAATTAGGAAAGGTAAAAAGAGGAGAGGGTAGTTGGGAAAGTGGTTTAGAAGTATTAAATAACTATTTAGAAGATATAGGAATAGATCCAAGCAAACTAGTAATTCGAGATGGATCTGGAATTTCACACGTTACGTTAATTCCAGCTAATGTCATAACTGATTTGTTATGTCGTATACAGGATAGAAACTGGTTTACTAGTTTCTACCGATCTCTGCCGGTGGCTGGTAATGGTGACCGAATGATCGGTGGAACATTACATGATAGAATGTATGGGTTACCAGTTGTTGCAAAAACAGGAACCATAATGGGGGTTAGTACCCTATCAGGCTATTTGACGACTCGTCAAGGGGAAGAATTGGTTTTCTCTATAATGCTGAATAATCTTCTTGATGAAGAAGATGGGCCACAAATCATTGACCGATTAGTAGAATTTATTATTACGGAAAAAAGCAAAACAATCCCTTCTTCTTGATTGTTTTGCTTTTTTTACTTCCATTTATAAGTAGGAATTTAGAGCTTTAGTGTACTTTTCATACCAATATTCCCATTGTTCTTTTCGAGAATTAATTCGTTCATTGTCTAAGATAGATTGGATAACATTTAAACATACATGCCATCCAGCTATGTCTTTTGCAGTATGCTCCGTAATTTCTGTAATTCTTTCAATTAGTACTAAATTACACCCATCAGACGCTTCTAATAGTTCAAAACGGACGAAATTGTCATCCCAAGTAAATTCTAGTATTTCATATTCCTCGAAGTCGATTATATCTATTCGTTGAAATGTTCCATCTCCCATATCAAAGTGCAAATATCCCCCTTTTCCCAGCTTAATAACCTGTAACTCATCAAACCAAAGAGCTAACCGTTCATTGTTGGTAAGCATTTCCCATACATCCATTTTTGAATGTTTTAAGTGGGGTTGAAATGTTACTAAAAATTCATTGGATTGTTTTTCGATAGTAGCTAACATATTCATTGCTCCTTTCCTTAGACTATTTTCTACAAGTATACCCTTTATTTGCAAAAAAGTGAGTGTTCCATATTCTATTTTCTCTGTTAACATTTCCGCTATTTATTAGTATAATAGATTCACCCATCTTTTATCCTCCGAATACTTATCTGATTCCCTTCCTATATGCTTCAAAAATGAAAGTAGGTGTAAGTTTGAAATTAATTCTCGCAGAAAAACCCTCCGTAGCAAAGAATATAGCCGATGCTCTAGGGATTAAAGGTAAAAGAGACGGCTACTATGAAGGTAATGATTATATTATTACTTGGGCATTTGGTCATTTATTACAGCTCTATGATGCGAAAGACTATGATAGTAAAATGGCTAGATGGAAAATGGAACATTTCCCGTTTATTCCGACTAAATTTGAGTACAAAGTAAAGAGCAATCCGAAAAATAGACAATGGGCAGACCAAGGGGCAAAGAAGCAATTAGCTATTATTCATCAATTGATGAAAAGAAAAGATGTAGTGGAAATTATATCCGCATGTGATTTTGATCGGGAAGGGCAATTGATTGGAGATAGTATTATTTACCGGGCTCGATTAAATAAGCCTGTATCCCGATTATTACTTAATGAATGGACGAAGGATGAGGTCCTACGTGGCCTTGAATCACTACAACCAAATGATGAATTACGTCCTCTTCAAGATGCAGGAGTTAGCAGACAATGGGCAGATTGGTTGATTGGAATTAACTTAACCTCTGTTGCAACGCTGAAATATCAAAAAGGAAGAGGAAAGGCACTTAATATTGGTCGTGTCTTACTACCTACCTTAAAGATTATATATGATCGTGATAAAGAAATAGAGAACTTTGTCCCAGAAGATTATTTTAAGTTAGTAGCGACATTTAAAACGAATAATAATGAGTTGTACGAGGGTACATATGTAGAAGAATCAGGAGAGAAGTTTAAGCAAAAGGAAGCACTTGAAATTGTAAATCAACAAATCCAACAAAAAGAAGCGGTTATTACTCACAAAAAGGTAGAAAAGAAAAAAGAATTTCCACCTTTTCTATTTAATCTATCTAACTTGCAAGGGTATATTACGAATAAATATAAGGGATGGACTTCAGATAAAGTATTAAAAGTTGCTCAGTCCTTGTATGAGAAGAAATTTATTACCTATCCGAGAACATCTAGTACAGCATTAGAGGAAAGTTTAGTCGGTAAAACTGCTAGAGTTCTCAAAACACTAGCAGAAGAGCTGCCATATAAAGATGAAATTAAATTTATGAAAACAAAACGGGTGTTTAATAATACCAAGGTGGAAAGCCATAGTGCAATCATTCCGACATATATGAAACCGAAGCGGTTAACAGCAGATGAACAAATTATATATACTGCAATTAAGAATCGTTTTATTATGCAGT
The DNA here is from genome assembly GCF_037975285.1 of Ornithinibacillus sp. FSL M8-0202. GTDB lineage: Bacteria > Bacillota > Bacilli > Bacillales > Amphibacillaceae > Ornithinibacillus > Ornithinibacillus massiliensis. The sequence goes on along the minus strand of NZ_CP150248.1, from coordinate 236,479 downwards.
TTATGCCGATAGCAGTGTACGAAGAAACAAGGTTAATTACGAAGATTAAGGATGTCGAGTTAAACGGGATTTTTGAATCTAAAGGGAAGGTGCAACTTGAAGAGGGCTGGAAGAAGGTAGAGAGCATTAATTCGAAAGATAAGCTGCTACCATTAGTTGAGAAAGATGAATTGGTGGAGGTAGCTGAATCCGATGTGACAACGCATGTTACGAAACCACCTAAGCCTCATACAGAAAAAACGCTTCTACGTGTGATGGAAACTTGTGGTAAAGGGTATGATGAGGACGACGAAGAAATAGTTGGTAGTATTTTAACCGGTTTTAGCATAGGTACCCCTGCTACAAGAGCAGAAACGATAAAAAAACTAAAAGATGTAGGCTATATTTCTACACAAGGTAAAAATCTTATCAGTACAGAGCTTGGAAGGAAATTAGTAGAAACGCTACCAGTAAAGTCATTGTTTGACCTTGAATTTACTGGAAGACTAGAAAAGACACTTTCTGACATTCAAAAGGGTATTGTTCCTAAAACCGCATTCCTTGAAACGATTTATAAATTTACGACAGAATCAGTTGAAATAATTAAGGCAGATCAGGAAGTCACGATTCATGAGGTGAAAAGCAATGCAGCGAAACCTAGTCATGAAATACTTGGGACTTGCCCGAATTGTGGTGGAAACATTATTGAAGGTAGGAAAGGCTTTGGATGTAGTAATTGGAAAAAAGGGTGTAAGTTTGTCATATGGAAAAACGATAAATACTTACAGGCATTACGAAAAAAACCTACCAAGACAATGGTAAAGAATATCTTAAAGAATAAAAAAGCCTATGTTAAAGGATTAACGAGTAAACAAGGGAAGAAATTTAACGCTTATTTAAGCTATGAAAAAAATCCAGACAAAGATTATTACGCTTGGAAAATGGAGTTTGAAAAGTAAATAGAGATGAGACATAAGGGGTAATAATAAGGAAGAATCCGAACCAGTAAAGGTGGTTCGGATTCTTCCTTATAACATTTTTACTTCAGTCCTAACCTCTTTATTTTATTCTGAGGAAGTATATCTAGCTCTTACGTATCTCTTATTCATTAGATAATTTTAGCATATCAAATAACTTAAATAGTATGCTTAATAGAATTCCAACTATAGTAGCAAGTCCCATTCCGGAAAGTCCGACTTGACCGATTTGAATCGTGGCGCCACTTATACCGATAACTAAAATTACACAAGTTAGAATTAAGTTTTGGGATTTACTATAATCTACTTTTGCTTCTACTAACATTCGAATCCCACTAGCGGCGATAATACCGAACAATAGTAGAGAAATTCCTCCAAGAACAGCCCCTGGAATAGAGGAGATAAGTGCGGCTAATTTTCCTACAAAGGAAAGTAAGATAGCAATTACAGCTGCTCCGCCAATTATCCAAGTTGAGTATACTCTAGTAATTGCTAGTACACCAATGTTTTCCCCGTACGTTGTGTTTGGAGTAGAGCCTACAAAACTGGATAAAATCGTAGATACACCATTTCCGATGAATGAGCGATCCAGACCAGGATTTTTAGCTAAATCTTTCTGAACAATATTAGATGTTACGAATAAATGCCCAATATGTTCCGGAATTAATACTAGTGCTGCAGGTATAATAATTAATATAGCAGACCAATCAAATTGCATCGTGTATAACTCTGGCATCGCAATCCATGGAGCGTTTTTTACTGGTTCTAGATCAACCAATCCAAAGAAGTAAGCAATAATGTATCCAGCTATAAACCCAATTAGTATTGGAATAATCTTAAAGAATCCTCGGAAGGTTACCCATCCAATTACTGTAATTCCTAAAGTTAATAAAGAAACAATAATCGTTGTCGGATTTAGGTTCTCTCCAATTAATCCAGCATCTGCAGCTGCAACTGGCACTAGTTCTAGTCCAATAACGGCTACTATTGCCCCCATAGCTGCTGGTGGAAATAAAACATCAATCCATTTGGTACCTGCAACCTTTACAAGTAACCCTACTAAGGTCAGGATAATCCCTACAACTAAGAACCCACCAAGTGCATACCCATAACCGAATTGGCTTATTACAATCCCGACAGGAGCTAAAAATGCAAAGCTCGATCCTAAATATGCTGGAATTTTTCCTTTTGTGATAAAAATGTATAACAATGTTCCTATACCATTCATTAGTAGAATAGTAGCAGGATTAACCTCGAATAGGATTGGTACTAATACAGTCGATCCAAACATAGCGAATAAATGCTGAAAGCTTAACGGTAGACTTTGAAAGAAAGGTAGCCGTTGATCAACTTGAATTTCATCGAATTTTGCCATATAGAATCTCTCCCTTGTTTCATTAGCTCTACAGTTACCAGGTAAGAGATAAAAAGAAAAGCACCTTGGCCGGATTAGGCTAAGGTGCTTCTATGCATAAGAATATAGAAATGGGTAGACCATTTCTACTATTATGATAGACAGCTAAACTGTCTTTACACCTTGCCAGTCTCACAGGACTGATTTAAAGGTAACCGTATGAACTTAACTAGATATTACACAATAATGTACGGATAGTCAATCTATTTTTCATATGTATAATTCTTCTCCTAGTTGAAAAAATATCCATATGAGACATATTACCCTTTTATTCATCATTGTATTTTGTTTAATGGTTCCTGTTAAAATTAGTGCGGAACATATGGTGACGGTGAAGCTTGTAAACTATATAGGGAATACCGATGAATTAAACATTAAAGTAGAAGGGGAGTTTTTTACGTTAGATCCTACATTAAAACTACAAAAAGGGGTGAACTATACACTACAGTCTAGGAAAGGGGAGTTATTTTTAAAACAAAAAGGGGAAAAAGAGCAAAGAATAGGAGTGGGATTTATCCTCGTTCCACAAACCTATGATATGAATCATATTGTATATATTAATGATAGACCATATCTTGGTGCAATGGAGTTTTTAATTGAGGATAAAAAGAATATACGTCCCGTTAATCAATTACCATTAGAAGATTACTTGAAAGGGGTTGTCCCGTTCGAAGTATTTTCATCTTGGGGACTAGAAACGCTAAAGGCGCAAACCTTAGCTGCAAGAACTTATGCCGTTTCGAAACTAGAACAAGTAATTGACGATACAATTCGCTTTCAAGTATATGGTGGTTACGAATGGGATACGAGTACAACACAGGCTGTTGAAGAGACCGAGGGAGAAGTTGTTACTTACGATAATCGATTAATCGAAACGTTTTATTCTGCTAGTAATGGTGGGAAAACAGAAAACAATGCTAACGTATGGGGTGGCGATTCTATGCGCTATTTTCCAATTAAGGATGATCCATACGATCCTACCCATCCATGGGAGTTTACATTACAGAAAACGCAAATTGATTATGAAGCAATCGATTTTTCGAATCCAGCATGGTGGGATACAACGGTTGAAAAAGATGAAGAAATTGCTAATTCCCTCAAAAGCTGGCTAAACCGTAATGGTTATCCTGGTAAGATAAAAATCCTAGAGATTGATCAGTTTGAACTAAATGGTGATAAACTTGCTTCTGGTAGAAGCGTTACTGGATCGATTAGTGTAATCTTCATGCGGCAATTGCTTGAAGGATTAATCTTGTTTGAACAGATGAGTTTAAACGATGTTAATCTTAATCAAATTCGTCCTATGATAGGAGGAACTGTGTTTAAGAGCTATTTGATTGATTCCCTAGAGCAACATAAGTCTGCCTATACAATGAAAGGTAGAGGATTTGGCCATGGTGTTGGAATGAGCCAATGGGGGGCTCATTATATGGGAGAACAAGGAAAAACATATCGAGAAATTATCGATTTCTATTACCCGGGAACGACCATTATGGATATTTCTTCAGTAGTATTGAAGATAGGTTCTTGAATCTGGTTATGGGTATAAAAATATATTCGTAGTGTATTACCATAGCCAATTCTACATAGGCGCTTATTTGTTTTTGACATAAAGATTGATATCATATTCTCTTTTCATCATTTCTTTAATAGCAGCACCTTTATCTTGTAGGTTTAAGTTATTAGAATCGTTTAGGTGATCCATTACTTCAGAACGTACTTTATTTAATTTTTCTTTCTCTTTTTTTAACTTCTTTTGATAGTAGTTATAATAAGCCAATGATATCGATAGTAATCCAATCATGATTAAGTAAAATGGATTGGAGAGAATGCTAGCAAATGTTCTAAAAGGATCTGCGACATAGGCAAAGTCTGAAAGGTAGAGCATCATAAAGAGGAACAATAAAAGTATAAGAGCACCTATAAGAGAGGTGTTTCGTAATGTTTCATAACGATTCTTGTTTTTCTTCTTCTTAATCGCTTCTTTAAGCAAATTTATGGTATCAGCAGAAAGATCATGAAATGTTTCAAGTGGCATGTACCTATCCCCCCTATCCCATATATATGCTAGTCTAACAAAAAATAACCATCTTTTATGAAGTTAGTAAAGCTATGGATATAATTGGCACTTTATACATAATACTATGTATGTGTGTCTTATTGTATCGAACATAGCTAAATTAAAGAAAAGGGTGAATACATATGCAAGCAAAACCAAGAATCGTAGTCCTAGGTGCTGGATATGCGGGAATGATGACAACAAAGAAGTTAGTAAAGAATTTATCTCCTGAAGAAGCAGAGATTGTATTAGTTAATAAACATAATTATCATTATCAAACTACTTGGCTGCATGAACTGGCAGCAGGTACCATCAATCCTAATCAAGTTCGTATCATGATTCGTGATATTATTAGTCCTAATCGAGTTCGGTTAATTTATGATACGGTAGTGGAAATAGATAAGGACAATCAACGGGTCCTGATGGAAAACAGTGAACTAACCTATGACTATTTAGTTGTCGCATTAGGATATGAATCTAACACATTCGGCATAAATGGGATGGATAAACATGCCTTCTTTATTGAGAATTTTGAATCCTGTCAATTAATTCGAGAGCATATTGAATATCAATTTGCAAGATACCATAGTGATACGACGATGGATGAAGCTAGCCTTGCGATATTAGTAGGTGGAGGCGGTTTTACTGGAATAGAATTTGTAGGGGAGCTTGTGGAGAAGATTCCTAAGCTTTGTAAAAAGTATGACATTGATCGGGGTAAGGTAAAAATAATCAATGTGGAAGCGGCACCTACTATTTTACCTGGATTTGATCATGATTTAGTAGCGTATGCTAAAAAGTCATTACAAGAACGCGGTGCGGAAATAATGGAAGGAACCAAAATTAACGAATGTACTGCAGAAGGATTTATTGTAGGTGAAACTAACGAACTGATTAAAGCTGGCACCATTGTATGGACTGGTGGTGTAAAAGGAAACTCCATCTTAGATAAGTCAGGCTTTGAACTAACGAAAGGAAAAGTAACTGTAAATGGTGATTTGCGTGCACCAGGATATGATAACATTTTTATTCTTGGAGATTGTGCATGGGTAATGAATAAAGCAGAAAATCGTCCATATCCGCCTACAGCACAAGCGGCCATGCAGCATGCAACAACCTGTGCTCAAAATATCAGAGCTTTAATGTATCAGGAGCCTTTGGAGGAATTTGTATTTAGTGATAAAGGGACTGTTGCAAGTTTAGGTGTAACAGATGCCGTTGGGACCATACTGAATGGGACAAAATTATATGGTAAATCGGCTGCAACAATGAAAAAAGTTGTGGATGATCGATATTTATTTTTACTAGGTGGACCAAAGTTATTATTGAAAAAAGGAAAATTTCGTCCGTTCTAATTCTGTAAGAAGAGGTGTGTGTCATGCGAAGAATAGGAAAATGGTTAGTGATTGGCATTGCAACAATGATTGGCTATATCGTTACTAGTCGTAAAATGGAAGATAATCGAGACTTTAGATAAACATATCCACCTTACTATTAGGCAGTAGGGTGGTTTTTTATACATGAAATAGCAAGTATATCGAATAATAGAAAATAGGAGGTGACACGGTGAAAAGAGTCCTTTTATTAGGGGTTATCTTTATTATGGTTTTTACCGATAGTATCTCAGCCAATAATCTAATTATTTCCGATACAGATGTGAAAGAGAAAATTATTCGTGATGATTTCACCTATCGTTACATGGATTCTATATTTATGGATAGGGATAAATTATATGCCTTAATGGATCGTCTGGAGGAACAGGTATATGTACCTCCAATTAATGCTTCATTAGATGATTCTTGGACTATTGTTCCAGAAAAACATGGGTATACGTTAGATCGGGAAGGATTTATTCGTTTCTTTTATCAATTCTTCTATAGCGACGTATCGTTTGAAATGAAGGTACCGAAACGAAAGATTTATCCAAAGGTGGATAGTGAATTATTATCGGATATTCGTTCTAAAGAAATTGGAAATTATATAACGTATTATCGAACAGGTAACAAAGAACGTTCGCACAATATTTATTTAGCAGCTGAAGCAATCAATAATACGGTTGTATTTCCTGGCGAAGAGTTTTCTTTTAACAAGGTGGTTGGTAAGCGTACGGTAGAAAAAGGTTACAAACGTGCACCAGTAATTGTTAAAGGAGAATTATCGGAAGACATTGGTGGAGGGATCTGCCAAGTATCGTCCACTTTATTTAATGCTGTAAATCTAGAAGGTATCCGGATTGTAGAAAGGTATTCCCATAGTCGGAAGGTTCCGTATGTTCCACCAGGAAAAGATGCAACCGTAAGTTGGTGGGGGCCAGATTTTATATTTAAAAATGAGTATAGTCACCCAATATTAATACGGGCAAAAGCTATAGATGGAAAAATGGTAATTCGAATTTTTTCATCGGAAGAGGTTAAAATTAATTAAAGGGACTGTCCTCCGAGCATTGGAGAGACAATCCCTTAATTTAATTAAGCTTGTTTGTGTGCTTCAATTTCAATATTAATTTTAACTTCTTCACCTACAAGAACTCCACCAGTTTCAAGTGCGGTATTCCATACTAAACCAAAATCTTTTCGGTTTATTTTTGTAGATCCGCTGAATCCCGCTACTTCATTTCCCCATGGATCCTTATGAACTCCTTCCATTTCAACCTCAAATGTTACTGGATTCGTAACACCACGGATGGAAAGGTCACCTGTGACATCATATTCATCATCTGATTTTTTCTTAATATCTGTAGCAACAAATGTCATCTTAGGATGAGTTTCAATATCAAAGAAATCATTGGAGCGAAGATGATTGTCTCGATCTTCATTACGTGTATCAATACTATTCAAATTTACAGTAAATTCGATTGTAGCATCGGTTAAATCTGTAGGGTCTGCTTCTACTGTGGCATCAAAGTCGGTAAAAGCTCCTTTTACTTTTGAGATCATCATGTGTTTAACTGAAAATTCTAATGTGCTATGGCTTTTGTCAACATTCCACACTGCTTTTGTCATGATTAATTCCCCTCCGATAATAATATTTAATCCATTACTTACTTTACGTAACTTATTATAGCTGTATAAACATTCAAAGTCAATATACTTTAATTAAAATATTATTAATTAAAGATAAATTTATGTAAAAAAATCTTCCTTTTGCCTCCTTTTTTCAAAATCCTTCGATTTTAGAAGTAGAAATACATTGATAACGTTTATCGCCGTGACGAATTAACGGACAGATGAAAATAATAAAGTAAGCTAACGAAGGGAGGTATGAACGGATGGATAAAGGCACAGTAATTCGAACTGTATTATTGTTTGTTGCATTAATTAATCAGCTTCTTGTTATTTTTGGCAAGTCGCCTCTTCCACTTGATAGTGAGACATTAGAGCTTCTTATTTCTTCACTTTTTACTACAGTAACGGCACTAAATACATGGTTTAAAAATAACTATATTACAAAGAAAGGGCTACAGCAGAGGGATGTATTACGAGAAAAAGGATTAATCAACGCAAAGGAGAGGAAATTTAAATGGCAAAACCGATCTTAATTATTGATCCAGGACATGGGGGAATCGATCCAGGTGGAGGGACTAATCGTTATTGGAAGGAAAAAGATCTAACATTGAAAATTTCTTTATATCAATATAATCGCTATAAGGAGCTCGGTGTACCTGTGGCGATGACAAGGAGCATTGATAAAACATTGGATCCTGATGAAAGAACAAGGATTGTTCGAAATAGTGGGGCGAAATATTGTCATTCTAATCATATAAATGCCGGGGGAGGGGATGGTGCTGAGGTCATTCATTCGATTTATGATGGGAAAGAAATGGCCGAGCGAATCGCACAGGAATTAAAGAGAGAAGGACAAAATATACGGCGAGTTTTCACGAGAACATTGCCAGGTAACGCAAGTAAAGATTATTACTTTATCATTCGAGAAACGGCAACGGTTATTACTAATATTATTGAATATGGATTTGCGGATTCACCAGGAGATGATATTAAACAACTACGGAATAATCATTTAGCTTATGCTGAAGCAGTTGTTAGGGCTTTCTGTCAACATGTGGGGATTGCGTATAGAAGGCCTAAAGGCGAGATAGATGATGTTACGATTCCCATTATCTCTCCTCCTACTGAGAATAATAACTTAGCAGGACCTGGTACGACCGGTGAATCAAGTGAGGAAATTGGTAATTATATTCACCTACCAGCTTCAGAAAATTCTTGGCGAGTATACCCTTTAAATGCTGCTCCAGTAAAAGGGAATGAGAAAGGTTATTTAAATCCTGCAAAATTCAGTGGACTAACCTATAAAATTTTAGATATACCACAAGAACATGTTTACACGATTGAAACGAATGATTTTGGAAAAGTAAAGATATACGGTCACCCAAGTACAGGTGCGAGTATAACGCCAACTAACGGACGAACTGGAAGATATTTACATCGAGGTAATAACACGAATACCTCCACCCATAAGTACCTACACTTACCATCAAGTATAAATTCCTGGCGAGTCTATCCATTAGAGGTATCTCCAGTAAAAGGGAATGAGGTAGGTTTTTTAAATCCAGGGAAATTCGGTGGTTTAACGTATGAAATATTAGGAAGCACACAAGCTCATGTATATATTATTGAAACAAGGGATTTTGGAAGAGTGCAAATTTATGCACATCCAAATACAGGTGCGACCATTTCCAATCGATAATAACTAATACTTTGTCAGGAGATAAAGTCATCTCAAAAGGAAGTACTATAATCGGCTCTAGAAATATATCTGAAATTGGTGATTAGGTAAGGGGTGGGGAGAACCTCGTAAACTATTTGCGAATAATGATTACCAAATCTTGTATGATTCATCATTATATTTCTGGAGCAGGATATCTTTACAGAATTATTAGGTTTTTATTTCATGCAATTTATTTCCATTATAAAATATTTCGGTTTCCAAAATATTTCTAGTGAAAAATGAATAACTTATTGTTAATATATTAATTAGTTGAAATTTTTTATAAAGGAGAGGTTTGATGCAAGAAGTAAGAGAATACGAGAAAACATGGGATTTAGATGTAATCTTTCCCGGTGGAAGTGAGTCAAAGGAGTTTCAATCCTACCTGAAGACAGTAGAAGATGAAATGAAAGAGTTAACGACAATTGTTCAAGCATTTAACCCGGAAAGTCAGGGAATAGCTGATGAGTTAGCTAATATAGTAGCAAAACTGGAAAAAACGATGAAAAAGCTTCGGGAGTCCTTTGCATTTATTAGTTGTTTAAGTGCACAGAATGTGAAGGATACTAACGCTAACCTACTAGTCGCAAAACGCAGTGATTTAGGGGCGAAGATGGGGACGATACATACTACATTAAATCAAAAACTTGCCTCTATTCCAGATTCAGAATGGGGAGAAATACTACAGCATACATCATTACAAGAGGTAGCTTTTGTACTGGATGAAACAAGATCACAAGCAAAAGAGATGCTTCCAAAGGAACAAGAAGTGCTAATTAATGATTTGGCGGTTGATGGTTATAATGCTTGGGGACAAATGTATGAAGTTATCGTAGGCAAAATGTTAGTACAAATTGAAGAAAATGGAGAAATGAAATCCTATTCCGTTGGACAAGCAGCCAATAAATTAAGTAACCCAGACCCAGAATTCCGAAAATATGTCTTTAAGCAGATTAGTAAAGCTTGGGAAGACAATACAGATTTATTTGCACAAACACTAAATCATTTAGCTGGATTTCGATTACAAACATATAAACATCGTGGTTGGGAAGATGTTTTGAAAGAACCGCTTAAAATAAATAGAATGAAGCGTGAAACGTTAGATGTTATGTGGAATGCCATTTCAAGAAATAAAAAGCATTTTGTAAAGTACTTAAATAAGAAGGCGGAACTTCTTGGTAAAGATAAACTAAGTATTTATGATATTAGTGCCCCTATCGCAAAAACAGTTAAGAAAGTACCATATACAGAGGCTGCAAATTTTATTATGGAGAACTTTAATAAGTTTAGTCCTAAAATGGCAGATTTTGCTAAGATGACTTTTGAGAAACGCTGGATTGAGGCGGAGGACCGTGCCGGTAAACGTCCTGGTGGATTCTGCACTAGCTTCCCAGATAGTCAACAAACACGAGTGTTTATGACATATTCAGGCACTACATCCAATATCTCTACTCTTGCACACGAGCTTGGCCATGCATACCATCAACATGTCATGAATGATATACATGGTATGAATCAAAGGTATGCTATGAATGTAGCGGAGACGGCATCCACTTTTGCAGAAATGATTGTAGCAGATGCTACAGTGAAAAGTGCAAAAGATAAGCAAGAAAGGTTAGAGTTACTGGAAGATAAATTACAGCGCAGCATTGCTTTCTTTATGAATATCCATGCTAGATTCTTGTTTGAAACTAGATTCTATGAAGAACGTAAACAAGGAATGGTCTCCGTTAATAGATTAAATGAATTAATGATCGAAGCGCAAAAAGAAGCATATTGTGAAGCGTTAAGCGAATATGATCCGAATTTCTGGTCATCCAAATTACACTTCCATATTACGGGAACACCTTTTTACAACTTCCCTTATACATTTGGTTATTTATTTAGTCTAGGGATCTATGCTCATGCTACAAAAAGTGATAAGAGCTTTGAAGATGATTATATAGCATTATTACGTGATACTGGACGGATGAACGTAGAAGATTTAGCAATGAAGCATTTAAATGTAGACCTTACAAAACCAGACTTCTGGGAGGATGCTATTGCCCTTTGTGTGAAAGATGTAGAAGAGTTTGTTTCACTGTAAGGAAGAACGTTTGCTAAAAAGAGAAAACTAGGCTACAATATCAATAGCAAAAAAAGTGAATGATTTCTAGTCCACAGGGGGAGCCGATTGGCTGAGAGTGAACAATATGTTCAGACCCTTTGAACCTGTTAGTTAGTACTAGCGTAGGGATGGTGGCTTTTTTGATGGATTTATTAGCAATGTGAGCGGAATTCCCCATCAGGAAGCTTCCCCTTGGCATTGCTTTTTTTGTGTTTAAAAATCGAAGCATCATGATTTTTAATACATTTGGGGGAGGAAATAAAGTGAGTTCTAAACGCACATTGTTTATGGTTGAGGTGGCAGTATTTGCAGCACTGGCATTAATTCTAGATCTACTGCCAACTTTTAAGATGCCTAATGGAGGTTCTATTTCATTTGCAATGATACCTATTTTTATCGTTGCATTTCGATGGGGGCTAAAAGGAGGGCTATTAGCTGGTTTTATATGGGGAGTGCTCCAATTAGCTTTCGGCGCATATATACTTAATTTATACCAAGCATTTATTGAATATGGATTTGCCTTTACTGTTTTAGGAGTAGCAGGAATTTTCGCTAAGCCAATTCAAAAGTCACTTAAGGAAGGTAAGGTTGTGAAAAGATTAGTGTATATTACCTTAGGGGTATTTATAGGCTCTGGATTGCGTTTTCTGGCCCATTTTTATGCAGGAATCGTTTTTTGGGGGGATACAGCACCAGAAGGTCAACCGGTATGGTTGTTTTCTCTAATTTATAATGGATCTTATATGTTACCATCATTTATATTATCTGCAATTGTAGTATTCTTCTTGTTTATTAAACAACCGAAGCGATTATTACAATCTGCATAAAAATTGAACAATCCGCTCACAACTAGGTAATCTCATATTAGAGGTTACCTTTATTTTTTTCGTATTTAGCCGTTTTTTAGTTTTGTTTTGAAACATAGTAAGCAGTCTTACTATATTTAATAATATGGAGGTGTTCCAGTGAAGGAATTAGTTGGAGTTTGTAATCGTTGTGGAAAAGAGGTTTATTGTGAGAACGGTTTCCTTGATGGAATTCATGAAGGAGGAGAACTACTATGCATGTTATGTGCTCTGAGGAGGAATAAAGTGAAGCATATGTCTGCTGTTTAATTTCTTACTTTACGAGTTTTAGGACAACGTAATCTTATCCATTTAATCTTCTTTTTCACCGCTATTGTAAAACTAGCATAGGCTATAGCACTACGGTAAGAAAGGAAGATGTACATGGAGCTTACTTTAGTCCATTGGTTATATGGTATATTTACACTCTTAATCATTATAACGATGATTTTTCGAAAAGGAGTTGTACTTCCAACATTACTCGGGACGTTTATTATAGCTTGGGTTTATAAAGGAAGTATTGTTGATGGATTTACAGCAATATTTAATGCGAACTTAATCGCAGCTCAAGAATTATTTAGTATATTTCTCATCATTACTTTTATGCTCGCCTTACTCATTTCTTTAAAAGATTTAGGTGCTGATGTTCGAATGATTCAGCCAGTACAGAAGGTAATGGTTAATGGTCATGTGTCATTTTTTGTATTAGTGGCAACGACCTATATCATTTCTTTATTTTTCTGGCCAACACCTGCTGTACCGTTAATTTGTGCGTTACTAGTACCAGCTGCGGTCCGGTCAGGATTACCCGCTATTGTAGCAGCTGTTGCTATTGCACTTGCTGGTCAAGGTATGGCTTTATCGTCTGACTATATTGTCCAGGTAGCCCCAAGCCTCTCTGCGACAGCAGCAGGAATTAATCCAGGGCTGGTTGCTGATAAAGCACTTGTCTTATCTTTAATAGCAGGAGGTGTGGCAATTCTCCTTGCATATGCAATAAATCGAAAATCTATTCGCTCGAAAGATGACCCGTTAAATAAAAATGAACTAACAACTTTAAACACAGCGGAAAGTACAAATAATGAAGCAAAAACGAATAATCTCACCAGATGGAGTAAAATTTTCGCCGTCTTTGTACCCCTAGCTCTTTTAGTCGTTGTAGTTTATATGATGTATAACAAGCTTTTTAGTGGAAGTGGTGGATTAGTTGGCGGAGATGGGGCAGCCTTTGTTGGTGGGGTTGCGGTTATCTTACTATTATTATCTACTGTTGCTTTTGGTAGGCATCATGCATTGGATTATATTACAAATCATATTACAGATGGGTTTGTTTTTGCGTTTAAGGCAATGGGGCCGGTAATTCCAATTGCGGGGTTTTTCTTTCTTGGTAGTAGTGATTTCTCAGGGAGTATTTTGGGTGTAGAGGTAGGTCCAGCTTTATTATTTGGATTAGTAGAATCCACACAAGAATTTCTTCCCCAAAGTGCATTACTAGCAGCGATTAGTGTTCTAGTAATAGGTATTATTACTGGTTTGGATGGATCTGGATTCTCAGGATTACCGCTTACTGGTGCACTTGCAGCATCACTTGAAACAAGTGGGATGGATGCAGGAACATTAGCTGCTATCGGCCAATTAGGGGCCATTTGGACCGGTGGAGGGACGATTGTAGCGTGGTCATCCTTAATCGCAATTGCAGGATTTTGTGGGGTCTCCGTTATGGATTTGGTAAGGAAAAACTTCCTCCCAGTAATCCTAGGTTTACTAGTCATGGTTGTAATAGCTGTTTTTGTTCTGTAAATTTCGATAACTTAATTGGTATCTCCCGTTGATTTTGTTACAATTTTATTGTTAGAAAAATCAGTTGGAGGTATTTATGTGGGAAATCAAACAGTCGATATTGTAAAAAGTTCATTACACGCTTTAGTAGATGACAAAACTTTTTTACCAGAATTAAGTGGGGAGCGAAGAAAAAAAGCATTTACGTCCTTGTTAGCGATTCTTTCTACACCAAATCATGTCAATAAATCGTTTTTAAGAATTGCGCTGGAGAATGGTCAGGTTGTGCGAATCCCTGCCTTCCGAGTACAGCATAACAACATATTAGGTCCATATAAGGGAGGAATTCGTTTTCACGAATCGGTCAATGAAGACGAGGTAGTGAACCTTGCTGCTCTTATGACATTGAAAAACGCCTTACACCAAGTGCCATTTGGCGGAGCTAAGGGCGGAGTCGTCATTAATCCTAGAGAATTCAGTGAAAAGGATTTATATGTTATATGTAAAAAATATGTACAGTACTTCAGTGATAGCCTAGGTCCAGATAAAGATATACCAGCTCCAGATGTTGGAACAGGAGAACGGGAAATGGACTGGATGATGGGGGAATATAAGAGCATTCGACCAGGGGAATCATATCGAGGCAGTTTTACAGGTAAAAGTGTAGAGAATGGGGGATCCTTAGGAAGGAGAGAAGCTACAGGTAAAGGGGTTTACTATACGTTTCGTTATTTAATACATGATTTTCTCAGCCTTCAAGAAAATTGGTTAGCGGAGCGGGATAATCCATTTGCAAAAACTGTTCTAGCTTTAAAAGATAAATCACTTACGGTCGCTGTCCAAGGGTTTGGAAATGTTGGATCTGTAGTTGCATTAGCAGCTTTTCAATGTAATCATCTAAATAATAAAGTAGTGGCGGTAAGTGATCGTAATGTCACCTTATACAATTCGGAAGGACTTGATATACCTAGTTTAGTAAAATATAGTTCGGCAAATAATGGAGACCTTCCGAAAACAGATGAGATGGTAAAGTTGGCAGGTATAAAAGCAGAAATTCTAAACCGGGAAGCGATAATGACGCTGGATACAGATGTATTATTCTTGGCTGCACTGGAAAATCAAATTCATGAAGCGAATAAGAAGGATATACAGGCTAGAATTATTGTAGAAGGTGCTAATGCACCAGTTTCAACAGAAGCGGATGAATATTTAAGTGAACAGGGAGTCGTCATCATACCAGATATATTGGCTAATGCTGGGGGAGTAATTGTATCATATTTAGAATGGCTACAAGGTAGGGAGACCCAGTTCTATCAAGAGGAAGAAGTATACCAAAAGCTATATGTAAAAATGAAAGAAACCTTTGATGCGGTATTACCACAATTCTTCGCAGACCCCTATCCACTAAGGCAAAATTGTTATATCCATGCCGTAATGAAGCTTTCTACGATTATGTATAGACAGGGGAAGCTTTACTAAAAGTTGAGGAGGCATAATATGCCTCCTCATCAATAATATACTTACCTCAGAATAGTGAAGAAAGGGAGGATCACGATAGCTAATGCTAGCAAAAAGGTAGTAATGGAACCCATTTTACTATTGCCTTTCCACAGAGTAATAGAAAATCCTATCGTGTAAACAAACATGATAATCATCACTAGCCAAATCACTAGCTTCATTTTAATCCCTCATTTCTTCTATTCTCGGCAGTTCATTTTGTCTCCCGAATTTCTCTAATTTCAATTGGACCGAAACATTAATATCCATATCGGGGTACGTTTTCATCCAATCAAATTTCTCCCAGTCTGGAATAGTAGGAAACTCTTTTCTAGCGATTAAAGACCAGTTAAAGGGCTCTGATTTAAATTCCTCCTGGGTCTTTTTGATAAGCTCTTTAAATTTATTTGCTAAATCCTCTTTTATGGATGATTCTAGTCTATCCTGCTTCATTGGGTCTTTTGAGTAATCGGTCATACTATGATTGGATAATACTTCAAGTGATATCGGAACCGTTACATCAATTTTAGGTGTATCCTTTTTAAGGTTCATGTCTATTTTTATTGGATTATCCAATTCAATTTGGGCATCAACTCGATAGTCCTCGTCAAATGGATCTGGGAAGGTGAAAAGAAAATACCCTGTTTTCAAAGTTGGGTTAAGTAAATAAGTTAATTTAGTCTCTTCTATAGTTAAAGTATCAATCATGCGGCCTTCCTTAAAAACGGCAGAACCAGCAATTTGAGTTGTATTGGTTTCTCCCGTATAGTGAAACTCACCTGCTTTTATTTGATCAGGTTCTTGATTTGATTTATGTTCTTGAACCTTCTCGGTTGTTCCATACATACCTAAAAATAAGTCTGCGTCGGCTTCTGTAATTCGAAAAAAAGTATTCAATTCCGAAGGTGGTGTTGTTCCAAATATTTCTCCCACATTAAAAATCTTTTCGTAATAGTCATGTGGTCTAGTTTCTAATAATGGTTTATTTGTTTGTATAAATTGCGAGGTTTCTTCTTTTGTTACTAGGAATTGTATGTCACGTCTTATATCCATAGACTTAGCCGCATCATATATCCACCTTACGAATTCCTTATCTCTTGCTAGTTCTTCTGACACGAATAACATTCTAACAAGATCATAGGTGATTTCCTTGGCTATTACTATATTTGCAAGGCTTTTTGCTGTAATTAGGCTGTTTGCCTCAAAGGAAATTATCCCCCTAGGTGGTTCCTGTGAACTTGCACTAGAGGCTACTGACCCTGTTTCTGGATTGGCAATTAAATAGGTAATTCTTACTTTATCCTTTTGATTGTCTACTTTGTCCATTCCTAGAGCAATCACAAAAGCGTACTCCTCAACTCCTCTTTGATCCCAACAGCCCGTTAAGGATAGAAATATAGCAAATAGTAAAACGAAACTAAGGGCCTTTTGGTTTTTCGCATTTTTAAATTCCCCCTTAATCTTTGCAACAATATACAATAGGATAGGAAACATGAAAAATACTGGTGATGTAAGAATAAATAAAAAATCTTTAAAATTGAACAAGGTGAAAGAAGGACTTTCTGGTATTAGACCTAGAAATACAATAACAGTTGCTAGCGAGGGGGTAACATACTCAAAGTGATTTATTTTAAAGATGTGTCCGAATAAGAATGCTACAATATATAAATAAATGGAAAACCTAACAAATGATGCGATAAGCCAAAAAGGTAGAAAGAATGTCTCCATATTGGTTAGAAAACCTAAAGAAATAGTTCGTATAACTTCATGATAGGGATAATTCAATTGCATTACGGTATTATAATCAAAAAAAGTAAAAAACATACAAGAGACACTGTTAAGTTCAGCGTTGTAAAAAATAGTGCTAACCATGTTCCTTTTGAAAAATCCTTCTTGCTCTTTAAATAGGGATAAAGTATAAATAAATATAGAAAATCAGCTAATATAGATTGTCTTAGAGCACTCTCCTTTATTACTTCCCAGCTACTTTGTCCAAAAATAGGAAAAATAAATGTAATATTTCCATCCCCAATGGTGAGGATTAAAGCGAACAGTAATGTAACCTGTAAATAAGGAAGTACTAACCACGAAACAGAAGCAATTTGTTCTAATCCTCTTTTCGCTCCGTATGCGCTAACGGTTAATAAAATTCCATAAATAACTATTGTGGGAGTTCTAATAAAATACATCGTTCCAATGATATCTGTGTAAATAGCTGTGTCAACAACTAAGGTACTAAATGCTATCACTAAAAAAATGAATAATAAAAATGTACTTAATATTTTTCCAAATAATCGGTCAGAGATTTCTAGTAAATTCTTTTCTTGATAATTTCCCATAACACGTATAAGCAAATAGATAGGAATAATCACTAGCGTTGCATAAATAATGTCTGAATTTTCCGGTTATTATTCTCTTCTTTTTTGATGAAAAAGAAAGACAACTAAGCAAAAGTAGTAAACATCCATTTTTTTACTATAACGTCTTAACTAAGTATCAACGACAACCAATTGCTTTATGGAACACTTTTTCCCTCGATCTTGCGTATCCATATATGCGCAGATTGCCACAAGACAGCCTTTAAATAGCGACTGATCTGTAAATAGGTGCGTTGACTATTGGTTTCGAGTTGTATCAACACGTTTAAACAGTACACGATCATCGCGATGTAGACTTGATTATGTACAGCTTGTTCACTCTGACCATAAAACTTTTTAATATTTAAGTGCTGTTTCATCCACTTGAAAAATAGTTCGATCGCCCAGCGAGATTTATACAGTTCTGCGATTTCATCTGCACCTAAATCAAAGCGATTAGTCAGTAAATGCAACTCATTTCCTTTGGTATCCATCACTTTCAACAGTCTAAATACATTCTCTGAACGATTTTGTGTCGTACCAATCACTACTATTTCATCGGATAAAACAGACGAATCTTCTGGTAAAGAGCAGGTTTCTAATGTACGAGTGACCGCATTTTTGCGCAAGCGTGAGACGAAAAAGTAACCGTCGTCTGTCATACGATCAAACCGTTCGTAATCCAAATAGCCTCGATCAAACACATACATACATTCTTTATCGTCAACCAATACTTCGAGTTGACCTCGATCGTGTTCTTTCGCATTCGTGAGCTTGGCTTCATCGGGATAGGAACAACCTTTTTCCATAAAAACAAGACGCAAATGGAGTTTGACACCGGCCTTTGTTTTACGGAAGTTTGCCCAACGGTGGTTATTCAAGCTTAACGGTAAGGTACTTGAATCGATGATTTTGAGTGGTGTTGTCCTTTTTCGTCTGGTTTGAAAGTCAGATTTGTCGTGAATTTGCGCTACCAATCGAAGAAAAATGGCTTGAAAAAAATCTGTCGGAATTTGATTGAGTCTCCTTCCTAATTGGGAGAAGCTAATGGCCTCCAAATTGGTGGCATCTTGTAAATCTTCCGAGAAGACACAATCGCTTAAAGCGCGTAAACTTTCCGTTTCATGAAGCTGTGCATACAACAATAATTTCAAGAAAGATTGGGTATAAAGCTTTTTCGTATAGTAATCTAATTGATAGTTTTCCACTTGTTCCTGTAAAAAGTCAGATGAAATAAGCGAAAACCATTGTTCAAATGATGTTTTTCGAGTAAACTTATCCATGTGTTTGTCCTTTATTTTGGATTTGGATCGGTTTACTACCATCCAACCATTATAAAGGATTTTTTTATGAATAAACAATATATCAGAATATTTTAATTTTTATATGTTTGCAAATTATTTTAATGCGACGCTAGTGAGGAATAATAGATAAAATACTGTTTATTACCGGTGCCATCCATCCTGCGTTGTATAAAGGCTCAAATAATAAAACAGGAGTATTATCAGTTAGTTTAGTGCTTGTCATAATTAATACAATGGCTATATACTCTCTTATACCGATTCTTTCTTTTATTTGGACCATTTATTAATCCCTCTAAGCTTTCTTTTTTGTGTCTTTAGATTTCACATAACCAGGCCGTAATAATTCATTTTGAAGTATTTTTCTTAAAATCGTGTCACCGGATGACTTATATTGGGCGTTAAAGGGGATAAGTAGGGAACACCAAAAGACTTTATAGAAACCATATAAAATAATCCCAATGTAAAGAAAGCAGTTATACCGTAAAGCCCTAAGAAACTTGCTGCTAATAATAAAAGAAATCGTGATATCCTTATTGCAAAGTTCATACTAATATCACCAATCGCGAAGGAGCTTAAGCCCCCAAGTGCAACAATGATGACAACGATTGGGCTTACAATATTGGCTTCAACTGCTGCTTGTCCTAAGATTAATGCCCCAACAATTCCTATTGTTGGTCCTATTGAACTGGGAACTCTTAACCCAGCTTCTCGAATTAGTTCAAAAGCCAACTCCATGATAAAAACCTCAATCCCTACTGGAAAAGGAACCCTTTCTCTTGTAGCAGCGATGGCCAGCAATAAGTCAGGAGGGATCATCTCTGCATGATAGGTAACAACTGCTACATATAAAGAAGAAGTAAATAAAGTAATAAAAAGTGCAAAAATACGGAGCACCCTAGTGAAATTCCCGTAAGCAAACCGTAGATAATGCTCTTCCGATGAATGATAAAACGACCAGAATGTTGCTGGGAGTACCAGACAATCTGGAGAATTATCCATTAATAAAACAATATAACCATCCTCTAAGAAGGACGTTGCTCGGTCAGGTCGTTCTGTATATAATAACGTTGGAAAGATAGAGTATTTTCGTTCTTCAATATATTGTTCTAATAGACTTAGATTTTGTATGGCATTAACATCCAATGATTGGAGGCGATCTCGAACATTTTGGAGTAATTTTTCATTTACCAAATCTTTTTGGTAAACCATATATACATTGTTTTTTGAGCGTTTCGATATAACTACAGATTCTACAAGTAGGTTTTCACTTTTAATTCTCTTACGAATTAATGAGATATTCGTACTTGCTTTTACATTAAACGCTTCTTTCGGCCCTTTAACGACATTTTCATTTTCTGCTTTTTCTATCGCTCTTCCTTCAAAGTTTGAAACATTAAAGAGATATGCTTGATGTTCACCTTCGATAAATAATGCCACATTTCCATTGTTTATATCTGATATTATCTCGATCATTTTTACTGTTGTACTGACAGATGGAGAAGTAATAATTTCGTTAATTCCCTTCGTTGAATCCTGGTTCTGAAGAAGGGGGCTTAAGATAGAAGCTTCAATATCTGTCGTATTCGTTATAGTATCAATGTATACCATTCCAGCATTTTTATTTAATCCTGGTATATGTAGATTGCGTACTACCACATCTTTGTTTGTTGGATACGAATAAAAAGTCTTAAACTGCTCAATTGTTTTTTCTAAGTTCGGGTTTATTGTGGAGTTCTTGTTGTTATTTGTTGAGTTAGTGTCGGTTATGTTCTGTCTGCTTCTTATGGAACGTCTAAATGTTTTCTTTACCATTCTATTTACAACTCCAACATAATGTTTATTAATACGATTCCACACCTAGTTAAAAATATGTAATACAAAAAATAAAACCCTTTTGGATTAGGGTTCTATTTTAGATAGGTAGATACAAGGTCAATCGCTTTTTGCATTTTTTCGCTATTGCGTTGATACAACTGCTTTGTCTCTTGATTGTTTGTTGAAAGGGCAAATAGTTCTAAATCAGCTTGACACTTCTTCATTGTGGCAAGTAAAAGTGGTTTTTGTGTTGGACTTGGTACGGTAAGTTTATCATCGTAAAGATCAACCGTTAATTGACCATCACTATCAACTTGACCAAGATATACATTTTCCATGCTAATATTCATTTTTTCTAGTTCCGTTTCTAACCATTTAGGATTTAAGGAGAGGTTAGCTAACGGTTCTAGAAGTGGCCTTCCATCCATAATAACCGTTTGTGGTTCTCGATCAGGTGCTACTTTTAGTCCAATGTCCTTGGCGGTTAATGGGCGATTTTCTGTCTTCGGTAGTACACTTAACTTTCCAGTTGGTTCTAATACGGCAAATTCTACATCTGCTACTTTAAAAATGTTTTTATCGCGAAGGCTTTCTAATAAATCATCCGTTGAAAAATGTTCCTTCTTTAAATTGTCCTCCATTATTTTTCCGTTCTGAATCAAGACAGTACTTTTACCTTGAGCAAAATTACGAAATACTTTACTCTTTAATGCGAAATACTCGACAGCGTATGGAATAATAAACCACACAAACATGGAAATTAACGCGTAATAGAAAGGGCTATCTAATGTACTGACATGGATGGCAACAATTCCTCCTAATACTACTCCACTTATATATTCAAAAATATTTAATTGGGACAGTTGTTTCGTACCTAACCATTTAGTGAAAAGGAACAATATAGTGAGTAATGTTATCGATCTAAGAGCGATTTGAATCCAATCTGCCATCGTTTACTTTCCTTCCTATTGATTATATTGGGGTTCTTCTCTAGCTAGCATTAATACTTGTTTCTCTAAATCCTGCTTAATCTCACGTATGAGTGTTTCTGTTTCCCTATATACATTTCTTGCATTAGCTTCATTTGTTTGTGAAGCAAGTACTCCTAATGTTGCTTCAATATTTTTGATAGAAGCGTAGCAGGTCTTCACTTGTGAGCCTACTGTCATGGTTTATGTTTCCTCCTTTATGAGATTATCCTTTCGGCTTAAAGATTAGCGCACCGATGAAACCAAAGATAATCGCTGCTGATATCCCGGAACTGGTCACTTCAAACATCCCAGTAATAACACCGATAATTCCATGTTTTTCTGCTTCTTGCATGGCACCATGTACTAATGAATTACCAAAGCTTGTGATTGGTACGGTTACACCTGCCCCTGCAAAATCAATTAAAGGTTCATATAGTCCTAATCCATCTAATATTGCCCCAGCTACAACCAGGATACTTAATGTATGTCCTGGTGAGAGCTTGAATACATCAAATAGAATTTGACCAATTACACAAATTAATCCTCCAACTACAAATGCCCAAAAGAATATCATGACTTATCACTTCCTATTTCGATAGATACCGCGTGGGCGATGCAAGGTATAGAATCTTTTTGATTAACACTAAGGGGGGAGTGGAGGGAACCGGTTGCAACGACTAATATTCTATCCAGTTCTCCCTTTTTCATAAGCTCTAAGAAATGTCCATAGGTTACCACGGCAGAGCATGCCGGTCCACTGCCACCAGCTAATACTGGTTGATCTTCACGATATACTGTAAGTCCACAATCAACAAACTTTTCATCAGGTATGTTGATGTCATTTTTATGCAGTAAGTCTAATGCAACCTCCCTACCGATATGGGCGAGGTCCCCAGTAATAATTAAATCATAATAGGAAGCATCGACATTACGTTCTCTTAAATGGGTTAGAATCGTATCTACAGCAGCTGGAGCCATAGCACCACCCATGTTAAAAGGGTCAGTCATTCCCATATCGATTATTTTACCGATAGTAGCAGATGTAATACGTGGTCCTTGTCCTGATTTTGCAACTAATGCACAACCAGCACCGGTAACCGTCCATTGAGCTGTCGGGGGTTTTTGACCTCCGTACTCGGTAGGATAACGGAATTGTTTTTCGGCTGCTGCATTATGGCTTGAAGTACCGCTTAGAATGTAATCAGCCCCGTTAGCATTAATGATGAATGCTGCTAAGGCTAAGCTTTCCATTGATGTTGCACATGCACTAAATAATCCAAAATATGGAGAGCCTAATGTTTTAGCTGCAAAACTGGATGGCGTAATTTGATTGATTAAATCACCACTTATAAAGAAAGAGACTTGCTCTTTTTCAATTGGACTATTCTTAATAGCGTATTGGCATGCTTCTTCCATCATCATTTGCTGCGCTTTCTCGAACGAATCTTGTTCTAACCATATATCGTCATGGAGAATATGAAAGGCATCAGGGATTTTACCGTTTGCTTCAAACGGGCCACCTACAGTACCAGTAGAAATAATCACAGGGTTATTCTCGAATAACCAGGTACGATGTCCAGTTAACATTTAGAATCCACCCCATGTAGTCAAAATCGTTTTAATCAAAGCTACGATAAAAGCAGAGAATACACCAAATAAAATAACCGAACCAGCAAGCTTGAACATATTCCCACCTACACCTAAAACGAATCCTTCAGTACGGTGTTCAATAGCGGCAGATATGACAGCATTTCCGAAGCCTGTTACTGGAACGGCAGAACCAGCACCGGCAAACTGTCCGATCCGGTCATATACGCCAAAACCAGTTAACAGCATCGTTATAAAGATTAATGTTGCGACTGTTGGGTTCCCAGCTGTTTGTTCTGTAAAGTCAAAATAGTAGATGTAAAATGTCGTGATTAATTGGCCGATAAAACAAATCAATCCACCTACTAGAAATGCTTTTATGCAATTTCTTAGAACCGGACGTTTAACCTCTCGTTTATCCTGAAATGCCTGATACGCTTGTGCCTGAGGTGGTAAGTTCTTTTTCTTTTTATCTGGCATTTGTATCCCTTCTTTCCGTTGTGCTAAATAAATTTAAATTTATGTCTGCTCCTTTAAAAGCTTACTAATATGTTTCAGCTCTTTCTCAAGTTCTTTTTTCGTTATGTCGTTATTTTGTAATCTTTCTTCAATTTTTTCTAATTCAATTACAATTTTTTTGTCGGTAACTAGCTCAACCTTAATGTACTTGAATTCTTCATCCATTTCTTTTGATAATTCTTTATTAACCTTTTGTAAGCCAAACCGTTCATGATGAGGTATTTCGATCGCTATTATAAGTATTTTATCTGTGTTAGCAGCTAAGACCCTTGTTATGTTTTCTTTTTTGGAGAGAATTTGCTTGGCTTTATTGGATATGGATTGGTCGTACGTATTTTTAGCTGATATTTGTGTAACTTTGATAGGCTGATCTGAATTACGTTGGGTGTTATTTTCGGTGTTACAACCTACTAAAGTAAAAATAATGATTATCCCAATTACCATTAAAAATGGCTTTTTAAGCATCTTTTTTCACCTGTTTCTATATTGAATGGATAGCGGGGAGGAAAATTACTCCCCACTAATTAAAAACCTTTATATTGAGGCTCTTCCTGCTCAATCTGTTGTACGCGAGGCTCTACAGAGTTTAAAATGCTTTGGGTTTGTTGTGCAGCTTGCTCATATAATTGTTTTGCCTGCTTATTTTCAGTTTGTAAAGCAAACTGTTCAAAACTTGCTTGCACACTCTTTAATCCTGCAACGGCTTGTTTAATTTGACTTCCTACAGTCATATGAAGTTTCCTCCTCAAGTAGAAGCTCATTACCTATCGTGACAGTGAATTGAAATAGTTAAGTTATTTCCAACTCCACTAAAAAAGGTGCTCCTCATTGGAACACCTATATTCTTTGTATATTTAGTATAATTTAACCACGTAAAAATCTGGTAACATGTTTTAGTACATCGGAAACATTATGTCCTTGAGCCCATCATACCAGTATCTCTTTATAGGAAGGTGAGCTATCTGGGACTGATATAGACAAGGTGTCCCATCAATCCATTTCATGTTGATTAGAATGAACGATAAGGGGAATAGAGGTTAACCGGGAGAGAAGCAATCATACCTTTTTTAGTCGAGGTGTTACTTTAGAAATAGTTATCAATTTGAAAAAAATTTGGTACACTGAACTTATATAGTTGGATAGAAGGGAGGAGACACGATGAAGACATTCCTACTAAAACAATTACAAATTGTTGAAAGTAATAACGAAGATATCGTAAAGACAGAAGTTGAATTAATCGATGGTTTAGTCATAAATAGAGAAGATGGTAAAAACAGCTGGCTTATCGAGGCACTGATCAATAAGCAATATATGGCTTGGTTTGAAAATATGCAAAATACGCGTGACCAAGTTATGATTGAAGTGAAAATTTCAAAAATGAGCAATGCTCCTGCCACATTCATTACCTCCATTGATAGTATAAACAATATAGGTGAGCATATTAATGTCATTTTTACTGGTACTATTGTTGATAAACGAAAAAGTAAAATTGAAGAAATGTTAGGTGAGCTTATCGAACAAGGCTACCAAGGTGAACAATTATTAGAGAAGTTTAAAAAGCTGATGTAGAAAGAGGCTAGACAGTATGTAGCCTAGCCTAAAATATTATTGCGTATGATTACTTGTTTCATATGCCTCTAATAATAAGTCTACAATGTGGACAGCACGGATGGAGTGAGTTAGACCTTCGCGTTCTATCCCTAAGTTCATCTGGAGAAGACAGCCAGGGTTTGCTGTTACGACTGTTTTTGCGTTTGTATTTTTCGTCTGTTCCATTTTATAATCTAATATTTGCATAGACATCTCAGATTCAACAATATTATAAATACCAGCAGAACCACAACATCTACTTGCGTCCTTCATTTCTACATATGTGACACCTTGAATAGATTGTAATAATTTTCTTGGTTCCATAAAGGTATTTTGACCATTTTTTAAATGACAGGAATCTTGATACGTTACAATTTGATCCGGTAGGCTTAATCGTTCTTTATGAAAGTCTAATTCTACAAGGACACTAGTTATATCTTTAACTTTTGATGAAAATGTAGCTGCTCGCTCCTTCCATTCTGGATCATCCTTTAGTAAATAGCCATAATCAACAAGGAAAGCTCCGCAACCCCCGGCATTAGTAATGATGTAATCGACTTGCGCCTTTTCAAAGGCTAGTATATTTTTCTTCGCTAATTCCTTCGCTTTATTTCGTTCACCACTGTGACCATGTAAGGCACCACAGCAATTTTGTGTATTAGGGATTACAATTTCACATCCGGCATATTGTAGCAGTTTCATCGTTGCGTTATTTGTTGACATAAATATAGTATCCATTAAGCAACCTGAGAAGAAGGCAACTTTCTTCTTTTGCTGTTGTAGTGGTAATAGATGTGTTGGTCTACTCTTCAATTGTTTTTTCTTTGGCACAGGTGGAAGTACTTTTTCCATCGTTTTTAATGTGTCTGGGAAAAAATTCATAATACCACTTTTTCTAGCTATTTTCTGCAATCCTGACCTTTGATAGAAGCCAAGTAAACTGGTGGCATTGATCATTCGATTTTGGTTAGGAAATAAGTTGTGAAATACCACATTTCGTACAGTCTTTACCGGTAACGATTGTTTTTTATTTTGATAAATAATATCTCTAGCTTGCTCGAGTAAATGTCCATATTTTACCCCTGATGGACAGACCGGTTCACAGGCTCTACACCCTAGACATAGATCTAACGAACGCTTAACATCATCATCTGGCTCGATATCCCCATCAACAACTGCTTTCATCATGGCAATTCGTCCTCTAGGAGAATGTGCTTCATCCATTCCTGATTCGATATAGGTTGGACAACTTGGAAGACAAAAGCCACATCGCATGCAGTTTAACAGCTCATCATAGTCCATTTTTTCTTTAAATTCATGAGCAATTCGTTCTTTTTCTCGCGTTTTCATCATTTATGAACCACCACTCTTCTTCTATCGGATTTAGCAAAGATTTTGCCTGGGTTCATAATATGGTTAGGGTCTATTGCTTCCTTGATATTACGCATAACCTCTATCCCTGCTTCTCCAACTTTTAAATGTAAATAAGGTAGTTTCATTGCACCAACACCATGTTCACCTGTAATGGTTCCTCCTAATTCAATTGCTTTAATAAAGATTTCCTCAAATGCTTTTTCCACACGTTTCATTTCTTCTTCATCACGAATATCTGTTAAGCAAGTAGGGTGTAGATTTCCATCACCAGCATGTCCGAACGTACAAATGTTAACATCGTAACGCTTGGCAATTTGTTGAATGGCGTTTACCATCTTCGCGATTTCAGATCGGGGAACAGTAGCATCTTCTAAAATAGTAGTTGGTCGTAAACGAGCGAGTGCAGAAAGGGCAGACCTTCTTGCTGTTGTTAAGGCTTCAGCTTCTTCAGCTGAAGAGGCTAATTGTACTTCTACAGCGTCATTGTTTCGACATATGGTAGTGATTTTTTCCATATCTTGATCAACTTCACGTTTAGAACCATCTTGTTCAATTAATAAAACCGCCTTGACATTCGTGGGTAAGCCGATTTGTGCAAAATCTTCTACAGCTTTTAAAGTGGGTTGGTCTAAAAATTCTAGTGTAGCTGGAATTATCCGATTGGCAATAATGGCAGATACAGAACGTGCAGCAGCATCGAGATCTTGATAAAGTGCTAGCATTGTTTTTTTCGTTTCGGGTTTTGGGATGAGTTTTAAGGTTGCTTCGGTAACGATTCCTAATGTGCCTTCAGAGCCAACAAATAGGCTAGTAAGATCATATCCAGCTACATCTTTTGCTAGTTTTCCTCCAGTGTGAATCACTTCCCCATTTGGTAAAACAATCTCTAGTCCCATCACATAATCACGTGTTACACCATATTTAAGGCCCCGTAATCCACCAGAGTTTTCATTAATATTACCGCCAATTTGAGATATTTTCATAGAACTAGGGTCTGGTGGATAGAAGAACCCCTTTGCTTCCACGGCTTCAATGAGTGTTTTAGTAATCACCCCTGGCTGAGTTCGTACGGTTAAATTTTCTTCATCTATTTCTAATATGTTATCGAAATGCTTCATAAGGATGACAACTCCGCCGTGTAAAGGGGTCGTTCCAGCACTAAGATTCGTGCCGGATCCCCTTGGAGTAATAGGGATGTTATTCTCGTTACAAAGCTTTACAATATTGGAAACTTCTTCGGTATTTCGTGGAGATAGTATTGCATCGGGAAAGGATTGGAATCCTGGGGTCGCATCATAGGAATAGGTAAGTAAACTAGTTCTTGAATCCTGGAAGTTATTCTCCCCGACTATGGTGATGAATTTTTGTTTCAGTTCTTCCGTAAACATAGGCAATTCTCCTAAGTGTTTTTTATTTTATTCTAAAATAAATGCCTATGATTTAATATGGTGAAATATACAAAAAAATTTAATTATCCGCTTACTTTTTTGGGTTTTCATCCAAAAAGGTAAAAGCTATATAAAATACAGCAATGGTATAGGTGTTTTTTGGATTCAGTCCTGTCAACTGCTCAATTCGACTTAAGCGGTAATGTAATGTATTAACATGGATATGCAGCTTCGAAGCAGTTGCCTTTAAATTTAAATTATTCTTTAGAAATACTTTTAATGTATGGAGTAAAGTCTCTTCTTTATCCAATGGGGATAGTACTTTGTTAATAAAGTCGATTCGAACATTATGACTAACTTCATCCAAACAAGTTTCTAATAATAAATCATCATATGCTGTAATGGTATTAGCGTTTGAAAGAGTTAGGGCTTTTGTTGCTTTTTGATAAGAGTCTTTAATGCAGAAAGAGTTGGATTTTGTTCCAATACCTATTGAAAATGGTATACGTAACTTGTTCATGATATAGTTCTGGAATGATTCGAACTGTCTCTTTAACGTGTCTAATTCGAATTTATCTTCTTCCGTTAATAGTACGATGCGATTATGTCCCCAGCGAATCGCTACACAAGGAAGTTTTAACATGAGGAGGTCTAGAATTTCATTTATGCCGTCCTTATGCTTGGAGAAATCGATTTCTATGATTGAGCATCTTAAAGGAGGGGAGAGATGAATTTCAAGTAGTTTACCTCTTTTAATGAATTCTTCAGATGGTTGATCCATTTGCACCCATTCGAAGAAATAGGCTTCCATAGCCCGAGCGTGCCATTCAAGCTCTTGCACATAAATATTTTCCCGTATTAATAACTCTGTCATTTTCTTCATGAGTGAAGCAAAAGGAATAATTTCTTCTGGATTACCGGTGATGCCAATAACACCAATGACATGATCCTCGATAGTTATCGGTAAATTAACTCCTGGACGTATTCCTTTCATGCTCTTTAGGTGGTCCTCGGTTAATATTGTCGTCGTGTTGTTTTTTATTGTTTGAAGGGCGCCCTCGTGAAAATCACCTATTCTAGAGCAGTCGGTACTTGCTATAATAATGGCTTGATTATTGACAATAATAATATTTTCATTGATTAATTTCCTTGTTTCGTTTATTATTTTTTGTCCTAAGGTAGGGGTTAATTCCATTTACAATCCTCCAAGCATATGAACAAGTCTTTCCAAATGGTCTTTTTTTCGTTATAATTTTTGAATGTTGTACTTAATATTTTATAGGGAAACAAGCAAATTGTCGAAAGTAGAGGAAAATTTTTAGAATCGTGCTACAATTAAAACGAAAGAACACTCTGAATAAAAGTGGTCTAAGGAGTCTGTAAATACATGTTTTTACCAAAATCATTTTCTAGGTGGATTAACACACTTTCACCAGTACGTATTATTTTATTTTTTTACATAATAGCTGCAATATTTTCTACTATATTAATGAGCTTACCAATTGCATATAAAGACGGGGTAGAGGTCGAGTTTATTGATGTCGTATTTACTGCAGTCAGTGCATTAAGTGTAACCGGATTAAGTACAATCACGGTAGCAGACACGTTAAGCACAACAGGTATTTTTCTTTTGGCGTTTATTCTTCAACTTGGTGCGGTAGGTGTTATGGCCATAGGTACTTTTATTTGGCTATTGTTAGGGAAGAAGATCGGCTTAAAGGAACGTCAATTAATTATGACAGACCAGAATCAAACCAATTTTGAGGGTATGGTTCGTTTAATTAAACAAATTATTCTAGTATTACTTACAGTTGAGTTTATTGCATTTTTAGTGCTAGGTACATATTTCTTAAGATATTTCTCTTCTCCTGGGGAAGCTTATTTACATGGTTTCTTTGGAACGATTAGCGCAGTTACCAATGGTGGATTTGATATTACTGGGGAGTCTCTAATACCATTTCAGCATGACTACTTCGTACAGTTTCTAAACATTTTATTAATTATTTTTGGTGCTATCGGATTTCCTGTATTAATTGAAGTAAAAAACTTTTTATTTTCCCGTAATCGCGTGTTAACCCATTTCAGTTTGTTTACAAAATTAACGACGTTGACTTTTGCGATTTTAATATTTGTTGGAACCATCGGGATCTTTTTATTAGACGTACAGCATTATTTTGTTGGAAAGAGTTGGCATGAGTCGCTATTTTATTCGTTGTTCCAGTCCGTTACGACTAGAAGTGGAGGACTTTCAACAATGGATGTGAGTGAGCTTTCGGAATCGAATCATTTGTTTATGTCGTTTTTAATGTTTATTGGGGCGTCACCGAGTAGTGCTGGCGGAGGAATTAGAACAACTACTTTCGCTTTAGCGGTTATTTTTATCATTACGTATGCACGGGGTGGAAGCAGTATACGGATATTTAGAAGAGAAGTTCATGAAGAAGATTTAATGAAAGCTGTGACGGTAACTCTAATGGCAATCTTTATGGTATTTATCTCTGTATTATTCATTACTACCTATGAGCCTTTTACCATCACGCAAATTTTATTTGAAGTAACGTCTGCTTTCGGAACAGTAGGGCTCTCCATGGGTATCACATCAGAGCTATCAACCATTACTAAAATTATTTTAATGACATTAATGTTTATTGGTAGAGTAGGGATTCTTACCTTCTTGTTCATGTTTAAGAAAACGAAGCGATCAGGGGATTATCACTATCCAAAGGAAAGAATTAGTATCGGTTAAATTCGGAGACAAGTGAGGAGAAATCAAATGAGAGAACAGCTTACCGTGCCATTAAATAGCCAAATATTATCTTTTTTTAAAGAGGCAATTGTGTTTGTAAGCAAAGATGGAATGATTATTGAAGGTAATCAAAAGGCGTATACCTTATTGGATGCAGAACAGATAATTAGTAATTCTATCGAAGATTACATTGATTTTAGATTATTATTGGATGCTTCTCGATCTCACTTGTTAATGGAAATGAAAACAGAAAAGGGAAAACTATTAGAAGTTAAATCACTAAAGGTAAACGAAAATCTCTATTGTTTGATTCTTGATGAATTGTCTATTAGGAATCGAGCAGATGAAATTAAACGCTATATTAATCAAATTTCGAATAACTCGGTAGAGGGAATCGTTTTATACGGGAAAACAGCAATTATAGATTGTGATGATACGTTTGCTACGATGTTTGGGTATAAAATAGAAGAATTGAAACAGAAAACGATGGAGCAATTAATCGATGCAAAGAGCTATCGAAAGCTTATCGAGACCGATTTGGTTACGATTAATAGTGTACTTGAATTAAAAGGTGTACGCAAGGATGGAACATTATTTTATATTGAAATGGTCGAATACCCGTATTATAAGAATGGTAAGATTATACGGGCTGCTAGTGTGAAAGATATAACGGAACGAATTGAAGCAGAAAATAAAATTGAGTATATGGCATATTATGATGAGTTAACGGATTTACCTAATCGAAATTTTTTTAATAAAGTGTTAAAAGATGCTATTATACAAGCCGAGCAACAAGAAGAAAAAGTAGCCGTTTTCTTCTTAGATTTGGATTATTTTAAAGAAATTAATGATACTTTAGGTTATTCGTTTGGCGATAAGCTTTTGCAGGCTTGTGCAAATCGATTGAAAATATTCCAGCAAATGGATACATTTCTTGCTAGAATGGGTGGAGATGAATTCTTACTGCTTCAACGACATACAGAGAAAGAAATGGCTATCGATTTTGCTGAAAAGCTAATTGCTGAATTTGAAAAACCGATCACGATAGATGATTATGAAATATATACTACGGTTAGTATTGGGATTAGCATCTTTCCGGATAACGGATTAACAGCTTCTGATTTAATTAAACATGCAGACTCTGCTATGTATGTAATTAAGGAACGACATCGGAATTATTACAATCTATTTTATTCCTCTATATCAGAAAATTTTAAATTAATGTTAACGATGGAGGCAGAACTGAGACGTGCTTTAAAAGAGGGGCAGTTTGAATTGCATTACCAACCTCAAATAAATTTACTAACGAATGAAGTTGTTGGTCTAGAGGCGCTAATCAGATGGAACCATCCGGAGAAGGGGTTTATTAGTCCAAGTGAGTTTATACCTTTGGCTGAGAAGACAGGATTAATTATTGATATAGGGGATTGGGTATTATCGGAAGCATGTCGTCAGAACAAAGAATGGCAAGACAAGGGATATAAGCCAATTACAGTAAGTGTAAATTTATCTGCAAAACAGTTTTACCAACGTAATTTAGTTGAGAAGATTCATGATATTTTAGATGAGACTGGCCTGGAGCCTTCTTATCTAGAACTAGAAATAACAGAGAGAATGGCCATGTCCAATGAAGAAGAGATATTAGAGACATTACATGCACTTAGAAGGTTAGGTGTTCTCGTTTCAATAGATGATTTTGGAACTGGTTACTCATCTTTTAAGTATTTGAGTGTATTTCCAATTACAAAATTAAAAATAGATAGAATGTTTTTAGATGAACAAAAGAAGGAAAATCAAGCAATTGTGAAGTCGATCATCCATATGTCTCACTCCTTGAATATGAAGGTAATTGCTGAAGGGGTTGAAACGAGGGAACAATTGGATTTTCTGACAAGTGAAAGATGTGATGAAATGCAAGGATATCTCTTTAGTAGGCCTCTACCACCAAAACAACTAACACCGTTTCTAGGGTGATTAAGATAGAAGGAAGACCTCGGAGCTTCGTGAACATGATTACGAAGCTCCGAGGTCTTCTTTTTTTCATAGAAAGAGATTGGGACATAACTAAAAGTGAGTATTGCGGACAGATTGAGCCAGAAGTGCGAAGTTTTGAGCCACTGTATGCGGACGTTTGAGCCAGTAATTGCGGAAGGGAGAACCATCGCCAACGCTTTGCCATAATTAGCATAGGTACTGTAGTCCGCCACCATTGACTTAACTTTTGTCCGTTTTGAGGAACAATTGCAGGTTTGTCACAAATAATGCCAAAGAGGCACACCTGCTAAAGTATGATAACACGGACAAGCCGATTCTAAGCATTCGCTGGTGGGGGCCCCGCCCCCTTCCAGCAAAAGCAAAGAAACGGGCGTTACAGTCAATGGCAAGTAGCTCCGCTATGGCTCTGACTCTATAATTTAAGATTAGTTGTACTATTAGTGGCTCTCGCACCGCAAATGGTGGCTCAATGTTCCGCATTCGGTGGCTCAAAATTACGCATAAGCGGCTCAATTCATCCGCAATAAACAACTAAAAGAAATAAATGTAAAACCGAATGATATACGATACTAGCTCCGGAAATATTAGCTCCGGAAATATACGTAGACTCCTGCGGGAGAATAGGCATAGGTGAGATCCCTAAAGAAGTAGCACGAGGAGGCTAAGGCAGCCGCCCGGCGGTAAAGAAGACACTGCGAGGTCTTTTCGAGCAGATGTCGCACTTATGCTGTGATAAAGTGCATGATAGACACTGCGATGGTCTTTTCGAGCAGATGTCACCCCTGTACTGGAAGCAACCGCAAGTATATTTCCGGAGCGTGGTCGTAGCTCATCATTCGGTTTTTACTTTGAGATAGTTTTGTCTAAAGCCTCAAAAGCCTCAAAAGCTCATCATAAGAGCAAACGAACACAATCGCGAGAATATGGGTGAATGAGTTCGTTATGATGGATTTTGTTCTTGATAGTTGATACCAATAATCTTCAACTGGTCATTTTCATACCCGATGATAAATTCATATTGGATTTGTTCTTCTAGCTGTTCCTCTTCGTTTGGTTTATTTTTAGTTAATGTAACATCTACTAGAACGGATGCATGATTGCTATCCAAAATAGAAGTCGACTGGTGGGAATAGTTAACATCTACTACTTGGATATAATCTTCACGAAAACTAGCGTAAGAGGTTGTAGATTGAATGGATTCACCGAGTAGTGAATATGCAGCGACATAATCACGAATCGTAATACTATCGATAAAGTACTCCATTACATATTCCGCATCCTGCTTCATTTGCTCGGGATCAATTGAATTAAGTAAATCCTCTGTACTTGTATAGGTCAATTCACTATTTTGAGCTTCCTTTGACCAGCCTTCAATCTCTTGAATGACATCAACAATAGGAATACTAAAGCCGATACTTCCGTCTTCGGTTCCAACAGAGTTTATTCCAATCACTTTACCACTGTTGCGATTAATTAAGGGACCGCCACTATTACCATGTGTGATCGGAGCAGAGATTTGATAGGCATTTTTATAATCGTAACCTTCTACATAGAAGTTACGTTCACTACCTGAGATAATTCCAAGTGTCACCGTATTTTGAAATCCGTGAGGGCTACCTAACGCGATTACTTCATCACCTAGTTCAGCTAATTGATCTCTTTCTATAGAAAGACCTTTTTCCCCAGCTAACTGAGGTACACGTATAACCGCTATATCAGTTTCTTCGCCAATTCCAATAACAGCAGCAGGGTAGACACGGGCATTGGCGGTTCGGACATAAATCGTCTCTGCCTGCTTAATAACGTGTGCATTTGTTATGATATCGCCTTTTTCATTATAAAGAAATCCTGAACCAGTTAAAGTTTGGGAGTCATTCTTAGCTTCAATTTGGACGACGTTTTTTTCTGCCTCGTGAATGATGGTTTTTAAGTCAACCGTTTCATCGTCGGTTTGCACCTTGCTGATGGCAGGATTATTTATTACTAATGGCTCTGACTGCCAAGATATATATAGGTAAATAGATGTAGCAATACCAATAAGGATGATAATGATCGTTATGATTATCGGTAAATTTTTTTTATTTTGTAACATAGTTTCACTCCAATAGAGTACTTAATAATTTGTATACCAGGTGATTTTGGATACCTTGACATCAAATTTCTTAACATCCTTACCAATATCATAATGGGTAAATTCAAATTTTCCATTTTCATTAGGGTATAGAGTATCTGGATAAACGTAAACACTATTCGAAAGAAATTCTGTATCCTTCGTCAATAGAGAATATTCAACTTGAATGGAACTAATTGGAATAGTCGCCACACTCGTTACTTCACCTTTAACTACTAAGTTCCCCTGGTTATCATTTGCAAGCTTAATCGATGTTAATTCAATAGCATCTGTTTCGTTCATTTCTCGTTCCTCTTCAGCTGTATCGATAGCTTGTTGAATGCGCTGCTGTTGTGTAACCTCAAATGAAACCTTCTCTTTTTCTATGGTTGTTTTAAGACTTTGGAGCTTTTCCGAATTTGGGGCATACTTTAACCCGTCTTCCACTATAAATAAAGCATCACTGAACTGATTATCGCTTAGTTGTTTACTTGCTTCTGTGAAAATAAATTCAACGATTTGATTCCGGATACTGTCAGTGATTTCGGTTGCTTCATTGTTTTTTATCGCATCTGCTTCCCAAAGTAATACCTTTAACTCATCGACAGATGGATTTTGATTTAATATGCTTTTCAGTTGTTCGATTTTAACATGATCACGAAAAGATACTATCTCATTTACTAGATCAGTGGTTGCTGTTCCATTGAAGTTGGTTAAAGATGATTCAGCTTGACTAATTAAAGTAAGTGCAGATTGAAATTCATTGTTTTCTAATTCCTGATTAGCTTCCTCTAATAAAGACGTAATATCGGATGTTTTTTGGATAAACTCTAATGCAACCTCACCTTGATTGAAATTTGGTTTCTCTTTCAATGCTAGTGTAAAATACTTGTTTGCTGCTTCATAGTCTCCGGCTTCAAGACTTTTCGCTCCATGCTCGTAATGCTTCATTGCTTGTGAGGATTGATTTTGTAGAAAATGATAAAAAAGATTATTGGCTAATAACATGATGATGATGGTTATGATTGGTATAAACCAACTTTTATTGAATTTCTTATTATTTATCGAACGTAAGTGAATATCTTTTGGTAACTCTACACCACAGCTTACACAATACAATTCCTCTTCTTTTACAATGGAGCCACATTTTGGGCAATGCAACAAAATATTCACCTGCTTTCTGTTTTAATTCGATTAACTTCGTCATTATTTTTACATATATCTTATCACATTTCTCTTTAATTGGGGGGCATATGTGGTATGATATAAAAGGCTAGTGTATTTTTATAATAGTGAAATAATACCACTAGCGTTGCATAAATAATGTCTGAATTTTCCGGTTATTATTCTCTTCTTTTTTGATGAAAAAGAAAGACAACTAAGCAAAAGTAGTAAACATCCATTTTTTTACTATAACGTCTTAACTAAGTATCAACGACAACCAATTGCTTTATGGAACACTTTTTCCCTCGATCTTGCGTATCCATATATGCGCAGATTGCCACAAGACAGCCTTTAAATAGCGACTGATCTGTAAATAGGTGCGTTGACTATTGGTTTCGAGTTGTATCAACACGTTTAAACAGTACACGATCATCGCGATGTAGACTTGATTATGTACAGCTTGTTCACTCTGACCATAAAACTTTTTAATATTTAAGTGCTGTTTCATCCACTTGAAAAATAGTTCGATCGCCCAGCGAGATTTATACAGTTCTGCGATTTCATCTGCACCTAAATCAAAGCGATTAGTCAGTAAATGCAACTCATTTCCTTTGGTATCCATCACTTTCAACAGTCTAAATACATTCTCTGAACGATTTTGTGTCGTACCAATCACTACTATTTCATCGGATAAAACAGACGAATCTTCTGGTAAAGAGCAGGTTTCTAATGTACGAGTGACCGCATTTTTGCGCAAGCGTGAGACGAAAAAGTAACCGTCGTCTGTCATACGATCAAACCGTTCGTAATCCAAATAGCCTCGATCAAACACATACATACATTCTTTATCGTCAACCAATACTTCGAGTTGACCTCGATCGTGTTCTTTCGCATTCGTGAGCTTGGCTTCATCGGGATAGGAACAACCTTTTTCCATAAAAACAAGACGCAAATGGAGTTTGACACCGGCCTTTGTTTTACGGAAGTTTGCCCAACGGTGGTTATTCAAGCTTAACGGTAAGGTACTTGAATCGATGATTTTGAGTGGTGTTGTCCTTTTTCGTCTGGTTTGAAAGTCAGATTTGTCGTGAATTTGCGCTACCAATCGAAGAAAAATGGCTTGAAAAAAATCTGTCGGAATTTGATTGAGTCTCCTTCCTAATTGGGAGAAGCTAATGGCCTCCAAATTGGTGGCATCTTGTAAATCTTCCGAGAAGACACAATCGCTTAAAGCGCGTAAACTTTCCGTTTCATGAAGCTGTGCATACAACAATAATTTCAAGAAAGATTGGGTATAAAGCTTTTTCGTATAGTAATCTAATTGATAGTTTTCCACTTGTTCCTGTAAAAAGTCAGATGAAATAAGCGAAAACCATTGTTCAAATGATGTTTTTCGAGTAAACTTATCCATGTGTTTGTCCTTTATTTTGGATTTGGATCGGTTTACTACCATCCAACCATTATAAAGGATTTTTTTATGAATAAACAATATATCAGAATATTTTAATTTTTATATGTTTGCAAATTATTTTAATGCGACGCTAGTGAAATAATACATATAATAAATTCTAGGAGGTGTTCACCATGTTTGAAACATACTTTGGTATATTTTGTTTTGTTATTTTATTGTACTTTATTGGAAGCTGTATATTAGATAACGAGAAATAATAAACAAAAAATAGGTTGTCTTTTTAGTACATGTACTAAAAAGACAACCTTCCATACTTCATAATAGTTTATCGTGTTTTCGCTATTTCATTAAAAGGATAAAAGATAAACTCAGATCTACCGATAATTTCATCTTCCATAATAAATCCAAGCCCATTTCTGGAATCTTTACTGATGGACCGGTTATCCCCCATAACAAAGTATCTTCCTTTTGGAACTGTTATTGGACCATAATTACCTGTATGATTCTTAGCATCCTCTGTTAAAAATGTTTGATCATGAAGCTCATTATTGATATATAATTTATGGTCCTTAATCTCAATTGTTTCACCAGGTAACCCTATAATTCTTTTTACGTAATTCTTCTCAGGACGATGAATAATTACAATGTCTCCACGATTTGGTTCATTAATCAAATAAACGAATTTATTAAATATAACACGCTCTCCATCTTGAAGCGTAGGGTCCATACTATCACCTTCTACAATGGAAGTCGCGAATACAAATGTGCGTAATAGAAAGGCTAGGACAATGGCAATAAATATTGCTTTACCCCATTCTTTCCATTCATTTTTTTGTTTTACTTCGGTCAAAGAAGACATTCCTTTCAACTATAAAAAGTTCTATTATGTAATTCAGCTATATTTATTATAACAAGAATATAGGTGAATCAGTGTAAATTTTTGTTACTTGAAAAAAGCGTTGGTATTTCATTGTTAAAAAAAGCCTATTTATGCTAAATTAATAGAAATAGAAAAGGAGGTTTTGTTAATTTTGTGTGAAACAGACAAGCTCCTAAAAGAAATAGAAAAGTTACGTAATAAAATGAGTTCTGTTGCCTTAACGCAAGGAATAACAAGTTTAGAATCAATAGCACTCAGTCAAGAGCTAGATCGATTATTAAATATCTATGAAAAAGTGAAAAATGAAAAGAATATGACCAGATAAGGATAAAGTGGCTACTAGTAGGAGGGATATCCTAAGTGATGAATATCCCATCTAAACTTAGCCTTTACCATGTCGATGAAAATACTCCTCAAGACGGTTGAGGCCTTTTTCTAAAGTGGTGAAATCATAGGCGTAAGATAACCTCATATACTGCTCTCCATACTCTGAAAAACTTCCACCTGGTACTAATGCTACCTTCCCTTTTCTAACTAAGTCTACTCCTAATTCCAAGGAGGACATACCAGGCTTTGAAATCTTCGGAAATAAATAGAATGCTCCGTTCGGTTTGTTAACAGAAATCCCCATATTAGTAAAACGATCGTATACATAATCTCTTCTTTTCTCATAAACTTCTTTCATTTTTTGCGGATCGTCAAGTCCGTGTGTTAAGGCCTCCAAGGCTGCATATTGACTGATAGAAGAGGCGCATGCAACATTGTATTGATGCACTTTTAATAGATGTGCAGTAAGCCATCTCGGTGCAAGAACATAACCTATCCTAAATCCAGTCATCGAGTGAGATTTGGAAACGCCGTTAATAACGATTGTACGATTTGCAACCTCTTGAAAGCTTGCAATAGATGTATGGTCAAAATCATAAACTAATTCACTATATATCTCATCAGCTAGTATAAATATATTCTTGTCTTTTAATACTTCTACGAGCTCTTTTAATTCCGAATGAGTTAAAGAGACTCCAGTAGGATTAGATGGATAGGGGAGAACGATACATTTTGTGTTATCTGTTATAGCCTGCTTTAGCAGCTCCTTCGTCATTTTAAATTGGTGGTTAGAAGTATCAACATGAACGGTTTTCGCTCCTGCCAATGTAATCAGTGGTTCATAACCAGGATAGATGGGGGCAGGGAGTATTACCTCGTCACCAGGATTTAAAATAGTTCGAAACACTATATCTATCCCTTGGGAAGCTCCTGTAGTGACAATGATTTCATCTTCGGGATGGAAGCTAACGTGATAATTCGTTTCATAATAATGCGCTATTGCTCTTCTTAAATCGATAATGCCAGCATTACTCGTGTAGGTCGTTTTATTCGCTTTTACTGCTTCAATAGAAGCTTCCTTGATATGTTCAGGGGTATAGAAGTCTGGTTGCCCAATCGTAAGTGACACTACATCCTCCACATCTGTTACCATGTTAAAGAACTTTCGTATTCCAGATATTTCTATCGTTTTAACTTGTTGATTTAATAAATGCTCCATGGTCTTTCCTCCAAGTTGTTTAATGATTAGTTAAGTTTGTAAAGATTTTCTTGGTTTGGTTTGGTTTGCATGAGAATAACCGAACCTATAATAAGCGCCATACCTAACATCTGTACAAATGTAAACGATTCATGAAATACTAAAATGCCGATAAAAGTTGCAACTACCGGCTCAATGGTTGATAGAATAGATGCCTTAGATGCTTCGGTTTTTTTCAAGCCGTATGTATAGACAATATACGCAATAGCCGTAGGGAAAAGTCCTAGTCCAAATGCATAAAAAAGTACCGCCGGTTCCGTTAATATTGTTAGCTTTTCACTATAGGGAAAGAACGGTAATAATGTAACGGTAGCAACAATAAATGTAAAGGCTGTTATGCTTAGACTAGTATATTTGTTTAAGGCGTATTTGCTAAAGATACTATATAAAGCATATCCAAAACCAGAACCAACTCCAAACAGAATACTTTGATATGGGATGGTACTTAAATTGCTAGGTAACAGCCCGACTACGAAGCTTGTTCCAGCGATAGTGCCCATCAGGGAAAGTACTTTTCTACTTGTGAAAGTTTCCTTGAACAAGAAAAAAGATAGGATGGAAACAAAGGCAGGAGCCGTATAAAGTAAAGCTGTAGCAATTGGAATGGTAGATAAATCAATGGCCATAAACATACAGTAATTAAAAAATATAATACTAAAAATCCCTGTACCGATGAAGTACTTTACATCTGAAAAAGAATGTAGCTTTAATGCTTTAGGAGAATGATATAATAAATAACTTACTAAAAGAATAGCAGTTGATGTTACTCGAAGTGTGACAACTTCCATTGGTGTAAAACCGTATGTATATAAATTCTTTACAAACCAACCAATGGTCCCCCATAATGCTGCGCCTACTATTATCCATATAGCTGCTTTATTCAACCATCATACCACCTCTACATGATTCATTACTATATCAATTATAGCAAATTTAGTGAAAAATAAGCTAAATAAGAGAAGGGGAGTATAGTTTTCTTATCGTTCGTTTAGAATGGATAATAGTAGAAGGTGCAGAGGTGAATGGTAGATGTTGAAGGAATATATTTGGGGAATAAATTGGATTAATATATCACAATTACAATCTTTAGGAATATCAGAAGAGACTTTTTTTACGCTGTTCATTTTTTTGGGAATTCTAGGTTGTTATTTTATCATACGACCAATTGCTTTAATTCTCATATCATTAAAATCTGAAAGGCTATTAAATTACATACTGAGCGGTCTAGCATTTATCGTCATTTTCTTTACAGTGGTGTTATGGATAGGCGATATCGAAATGTTAACTTATGAATTATTTAAAATCTCCTTACAAGTATTAGCAATGTTCGGTCTAGTGTTATGTGTAATACATTTATTTAAGAGAATGAAACAGAGGAGGAAGAAAGTATAGGAGAGGTGGAGCTCCTTCGTGTTACGTAGGGAGTACTATATCCGAGCGTGCGTTGGAGGATGTCGAACGGGAAGTAGAGCAATAGGCGATAGGAGGCGAAATCGCGCGGGGGAGAAGCAAAAACGCGCGACAGGAGGCAGAAATCGCGCGGGGTAAGAAAAAACGCGCGACAGGAGGCAGAAATCGCGCGGGGGGTAAGAAAAAACGCGCGACAAGAGGTAGAAATCGCGCGGGGGAGAAGAGAAAACGCGCGACGGGAGATAGAAATCGCGCGAGGAAGAAGCAAAAACGCGCGAGAATGGCGAAATGGAATCGTGTCGCGCGAAAAATAGCAACTCTCGCGCGAAAGGGAAATAAAGCCGCGCGAAATTTAATATAACCTGCTCGTAAAGAATAAATTCTTTTACCAAATCATATTTTCTAAAAGTTAACCTAAACCCAACGAAACGAAAAATCCTCATAGTTCTCACAATGAGGATTGCTGTGTTTATTCCACTTAGGATGTTATAAACTTATCGAAAGT
Source organism: Ornithinibacillus sp. FSL M8-0202 (assembly GCF_037975285.1). Lineage (GTDB taxonomy): Bacteria > Bacillota > Bacilli > Bacillales > Amphibacillaceae > Ornithinibacillus > Ornithinibacillus massiliensis. Next base: position 194,386 of record NZ_CP150248.1, on the reverse strand, counting down.
TTTTCTTAGGCGGCCATTCCATTTTACCTAAAGAAGATGGTGTAAAGTAGGAAGAATGGTATTGTTTTCTTTTTGGCTTATGATTAACTGGTTTATAGTCAATATATTGATAGATTATTTTTTTTGCTTGTGATAAAGACATTTTTGTTTGGGGATTTCGATAATTTTGATCGAGTGATCCTAAATGTTTAAGTTCCTGGAAGTCTTCCTTCGTTGGAGGGATATGAAAGTAATAGTCATCCACCTGAACTAAGAGGGTAGAATGCTGGTTACTAAGTTTGGGATGATCGGAGAAATGCAACCCGATTTTTTTTGCCCGTTTTTCCTTTAATAATTGTTTAATGGTTTCTTTCTTAATGAAGTATAGATGTTGTGGTTCGGGAGCAGTTTTGGCATGACGATTAACCGTATAAATAGCTCTGGCCAAATCACGTAAAGAAACCGTTTCACTACTTGGCATCGACAAACCTCCTTTCCATCTTCCTCTTGTATTTCTTTTTATAGTATCGTAAAGCTTGTCCACTTTCAATTAATAAATGAAGAAGCCGGGTCTCGGCTTCTTATAACATGCTCTTAATGAATTCAACAACTTCTTTAATTTTGTCTTCATTTAAATACATTCCATTATATTGTTTAATAGCTTTTCCTTCGGGAGTTACAATAGTTAGTGACACACCATGTGCATATGTACCATCATTCATATCCTCAGCAACTGTTTTAAAAGAAGAAACGGCAAATTCCCTAATCGTATCATAATCATAACCGGTTAAAAACGTCCAATTACCATTTGTGAAATCAATTCCCCGGACTTCTCCATATTCCTTTAGTACTTCAGGTGTATCAACTTCGGGATCGATACTGAAGGAAACAAATTCAACATCCTCAATACCTTCTTCTTTTAAAGCCTTTTCAATTCTTTGCTTGTTATAGGTCATTTGAGGACATTCAGTTAAGCAGGTTGTATAAATGAAATCGGCAATCCAGATCTTACCTTCCAAATCGCTTTTGCTTACTTGTTCACCATCTTGGTTTGTGTAGGTAAAGTCCTTTACGTCTATCGAGAAATCACCTTCAGGTTTGCCGCCACATGCAGCTAACAAGAGAATAGAACCAAATAGAACGAACAAGGGAATTTTTTTTAACATGTAATAATCCTCCACTGTATGTATATTCAATCTTCATTTATTCTAACATGGAAAGGTGAAGAAAACTATGAATAAACTGTTACAGCTAGTATGAGGATGCAATGGAGTGGCTAGAATACTTGCTGCTCTATACTGGATGTAGGACTTCTAATGAAATTTCTTATGTTCTCAATAGTTCATAACCAGCTTGTCATAGCAATATTTGATTCTAGCCACCAAGTGTGGGTACGGTCATCAGTAAGCCCAATTCATCTGTTTTAGTTGAAGCTAGTAATAACTTGTACCATAGCCATAACTATTATAATAAGGAATAGGTACTGGGTATGGTACAGGATATGGATAACCGTAATATGGATTGAATGCTTGATATAATAAAGGGCCTACTACTAAACCGGTTAGAAATGGAACAATTGGAAAAAATCGTTCATCAGGTTGGTTTGTATTATTTACAGTATAATACTCAAGATATGGAGATGGAGTAGTCATCTATAACGCTCCCTTTCATCAATGGACTAATAACAATGTATGCATTTGTCCGTATGAAAGAGCCTGGTTATTGTGTTTTTAACGTAAACAACGTGATTTCTGGTTTGCAAAGGAACCGGTAAGGTAGTCTGGTTGTACCAATGCCTCTACTTACATATAAGTCGAGATTACTAGATTCAAATGTATATTTTCCTTCTACATATTTCTCCGCATATAACGGTGTATAAAGATGACCAACAAAAGGAAGTCTAACCTGTCCGCCATGACTATGACCTGACAGTTGAACATCGACAGGGAATTCCATTGATTTATCTGCAAAATCAGGCTCGTGGGCTAGAAGAATCGTAAATAAATCAGGATTGGTATTTTCTAATGTTTTAGAAAGATTTGGCTGACCAAGCATAACGTCATCGATACCAGCGATAAGAATTCGGTCAACCTGCTGTTCGATGGTATGGTGACTATTTTTTAATAATTGAAAGTCAGCTTGTCCCATTACTTCTTTTACAATTTCTGTCCCGTAACCACCATGATCGTGATTCCCGTATATCCAGAACTTACCCTTCGGTGCATGTAATGAACCTAATAACTTAGTAAGTCTTGGATTCCAATTATATTGATCTGGTTTATCTACTAAATCACCGGTAAAAACAATTAAATCGGGTTCTAAAGCATTTATTTTCTTCACCAGCTCTTGAAATTGATCTAGCGTATAATGAAATCCAATGTGCGTATCGGAAAATTGAATGATTTTAAATCCATCAAATGAGGACGGTATTTTTTTGGATTGGATGGTTTCTCTATGTAAGGTAAGCAATGCCGGTTCAATATTTCTTGCGTAATAATATGTACCTCCACTAATTCCAAAAAATGCAAGGGAACCAGCCAATAATTTTTTTATAAATGATCTTCTATTCATACTTTCACCTTCGTGAACATAATGTTTTTAAATTATAACATACCTATTCCAAAAATACGTGTGACATCACTAGTGTTGCAAAAATAATGTCGTAATTTTCAGTTTTATTATATCTTCTGTTTAGAGCCAAAAAAGTAAATACCGAATTAAAGGTGGCTCCATCCATTTGGAAATAATTTACAATTAGACCTGTGTGACAACGACAATTTGCTTATTAAGGGACGGATTTGCCTTCAATCTTTCGAAGCCAAATATGCGCTGGTTTCCATAATGCAGCCCTTAAATAACGGCTAATTTGTAGCGTTTTTCGCTTGCTTTTTGTTTCAATTTGCACAAGAACATGAAGGCAAAAAACAATAAGTGCGATAAATACTTGGTTTTGAATCGCCCATTCGCTCTGACCGTAAAACTTCTTAATGCTGAGATGTTGTTTGATCCATTTGAAGAACAATTCAATTGCCCAGCGTGATTTGTACATTTCTGAAATCTCTTCGGCACTTAAATCAAAACGATTTGTAATTAAATGGAGTTCATTTCCCTTTGAATCCAAGACCTTTATCAGGCGAAAATAATTTTCAGCACGGTTTTGTGTAGTACCAATTAAGACCATTTGGTCTGATAAAACAGGCATATTTTCGGGCAACTTAAAGTTGTAAACTTCCCGTATGACTGCGTTTTTCCGCAGCCTTGAAAGGAAAAAGTAGCCCTCGTCGGTCATGCGGTCAAAACGTTCGTAGTCTAAGTAACCACGGTCGAACACATACATGCATTCTTTGTCATCTACCATAATTTCAAGCTGGCCTCGGTCATGTTCTTTTGCAGTTGTCATTACGGCTTTTTCTGGGTAAGAAGTGCCTTTTTCCATAAATACAAGACGCAGATGCAGTTTCACTCCTGCCTTTGTTTTGCGGAATTTTGCCCATTTATGATTCGTCAAATTCAGTGGCAAAGTGCTAGAATCAATAATTTTTAATGGCATTACAAGTTTCGTATAATGCGTTTTGGCATGAATTTGTGATACTAAATCGAGAAACAGTCTTTGGAAAAGGTCGGGATTCAGCCCATTTAATCGTCGTGATAACTGAGAAATACTAATAGAATCAAGGTCGATAGCCCTTTGAAGCTTGTCATCGAAGAGGCAGTCACTTAGTGCATGAAGACTCTCGACTTCCTGTAGCTGTGCAAAAAGCAGTAACTTTAGGAACGACTCTGTCGTTAATTTTTTCGTATAGAAATCTAATTTCAATGTTTTCACCTGTTCTTCAAATAATTGAAAATTAATTGGTGAAAACCATTGTCCAAATGAAGTTTTTCGTGTAATCTTGTCCATGAGATTTGTCCTTTTTAGTGGATTTGGACGGGTTTACCACCTGACTTATCCATTATAAAGGACTTTTTCTTTGCGCAAAACAATAAAATTGAACATTTCGAGTATTTTTAATAATAAAATTAATTTAATGCAACGCTAGTGGTGTGACATGATAATACAAAAAATGGTATTTTGACTTTTTTGATAAATAGAAATAATATGGAGATAAAGGATGAAGTTAGGGGGAGTAAAATTGGAAACGAAAACGGTAATCGTAACAGGTAGCTCAAGTGGTATGGGTAAGTATATGGCAAAAAAGTTTGCAGATGAGGGGTTAAATGTTGTCCTAACAGGTAGAACGAAAGAGAAGCTTGAAATCGTTCGGGAAGAATTAACAGAAACTGCAAAAGGGGAAGTTCTAGTTGTTCCAATGGATGTACGGCGCCCTGAAGATGTAGAACGAATGGTAAGGGATACGGTACTTCATTTTGGACGAGTAGATCATTTAGTAAATAATGCTGCTGGTAATTTTATCGCTCCAGCTGAAGAACTGTCTATCAATGGTTGGAATGCGGTAATAGATATTGTCTTAAACGGGACATTCTATTGCAGTCGTGAGGTAGGAAAGTACTGGATCGAAAATAAAATAAACGGTTCCATTCTTAATATGGTAGCAACTTATGCATGGAATGCCGGAGCGGGTGTCATCCATTCCTCAGCAGCCAAAGCAGGTGTACTAAATATGACAAGAACATTGGCAGTTGAATGGGGAACAAAATATGGGATTCGTGTAAACGCTATCGCTCCAGGGCCAATAGAGCGAACTGGTGGAGCTGAAAAGTTGTTCTTATCCGAAGAAGCAGCAAAGCGTACGTTGGAATCTGTTCCGTTAAAACGATTAGGTAAGCCTGAAGAAATTGCTGAATTAGCATTTTTTCTATTGTCAGAAAAGGCGTCGTATATAAATGGTGAGGTCGTGACCATGGATGGGGGACAGTGGTTAAATAAATTTCCTTTTTAATAAAGTGATTGAATGAAGATAAACTAGTAAACGAAAGTATATTAGAAGTGCCCCGGAGAAATAGGTGTTATTTTCAATAAAGAGACGAACTGTTTTATTATATACTGGAGTGGTTCCCCTGTCGTCATCATGGGATTAGGGAATCACTTTTATACTTTTCGCTTCCGGGGTTCTTAAGCCTCTCCTATCTTTCCTCTGGATTTAAGTACGCTATCCTATCTATTTACATGATAGTATTCGACGTTTTTTCGAATATTGTTATCGTGAGAGTCATTCGCTACATAGTATTTTTCAAAGAGGTACGTTGTTAATGCTATTATAGCGTTAATTTTTTGTGAAATGAGTTATGTTGTACATGCTAAAACAACTTATAGTATGTTACAATTAATGTAGGTGATGATTACATTATAGTAGGATAAGGAATGAAAGCCCCTTCGCAATTGAAATTGCACTATAGTTTTTTAAGGAGTGGGTACAATGAGTTTGTTGCAAGATCAAGAATTAACAGCATTAACGATTGCAGATATGATGATACCTTCTGAAAAAGTGGCTCATGTGCAAGTGAATAATCCATTGGAACATGCTCTATTAGTCTTAGTCAAATCTGGATATTCTGCAGTCCCAGTATTGGATTCCACATATAAACTGGAAGGTACAATTGGTAAGACAAAGATATTAAATGAAATATTAGGACTAGAACGTTTTGAAATTGATCGATTAACAGATTTGCAAGTTAAAGATGTCATGGTAACAGACGTTCCTAGGGTGTTAAAAGAGGATACATTAGTTGATGGGCTGAAGGCATTAATTGATTATCCGTTTGTCTGTGTTGTGGATGGAGAAGGATATTTTGATGGCATACTAACAAGAAGAGCTATTTTGAAAGAAATACGAAAAGATATTTATTCAGGAAAAAACAAACAAGGTCGTTAATACGGTTCCTTTGCAAAACTGCAAAGGAACTTTTGTGCGCTTGGCAGCGCTCCGAACTTAAGGGTGAAAGTCCCAAACACGCCGTAGTGGCGGAAGTGTATAGCTGACAGGCAGTGCATGCTCGTGAGGGAATGTGCGGAGGGCTTGAAGGCAAACTCTGGAACAGGCGACAATAACCATGTTGGCTGATAGAATCGGATAACCCTGCAAAAGAAGGGAGTGTCCAATCCCACAACAGGATTCTATAAGTTATGAGGACTGGGTTCAGAGGAAAGTTCGGTGACGTGACCCAAGGAGGTCTTATCGTCTCCACTTGGTGGTAACCCCCAGACAAGTCCGTGAGGGACAAGCTGGGATTATGGGTGGTAAGAAGTCAGAGCAGGGGATAGTAGTGATTAATCTCGCCAGAAAGGTCGCAAAGGCGAGAGATTCTGTACAGAGTTACAGAAGCAATCTTTCACCCAAAAGGTGGAGAATTGGTGCGAAGCCCGTCTGCCCATGGAAGAAAAGTCAACCAACTTAGGAAGCTGTCATGAGCCAGACAGAAGTCAGTGAGGTAGGTAGCCGAAGAACTGAGGTCGAACAGAAGGGTAGACCGTCTGGGGCGGAGTAACTTATGGGTGAAACGAACATTGTCTTAAATGACTAGAAAATCGTGGATACCAAAGGGAAGGAATACGAATCATGAACGAGCAAGAAGGAAAAGGTAACTTTCGTGAGGGATTTAGGAATCACCAGAGGAAATGGTATAGCCTTATGGATAAAATATGGGCATATCCTAATATGGAGGAAGCATTCCTGGAGGTAAAACGGAATCGAGGTTCTGCGGGAATAGATGGCGTGGATATTAGAGCCTTCGAATATGGTGTGGAGGATAATGTACAAATCCTTCAACAGGAATTATTAAGTAGGACATACAAACCAAGGCCTGTAAAACGAGTCTACATTCCAAAGGCAGATGGTTCTCAAAGACCTTTAGGAATTCCAACAGTACGAGACCGAGTTGTCCAAGCATCTGTGCGACGTGTGATAGAACCAATTTTCGAGGCAAAGTTCTTGGATTGCAGTTTTGGATTTAGACCTAAACGTAGTGCCCATATGGCACTGGAAAAAATCCAGAAAGACTTAACCGACGGTTACATATATGTAATTGATGCTGATTTGAAATCATACTTTGATACCATACCGCAAGATAGGCTGATAGAGGCGGTAAGGGAAGAAATTGTGGATGGCAGTGTTCTAAATTTAATCCAAAGTTTCCTCGAAGCTGGAATTATGGAAGATGGAAGCTTTTACTTGAATGAGAAGGGCACCCCGCAAGGTGGGGTTATTAGCCCTCTTCTCGCCAATATCTACCTTCATTCTCTTGATGAAGTCATGACAAAAAGAGGACATCGAATTACAAGATATGCCGATGACTTCGTAATATGTTGTAAATCAAGAAAAGGCGCTGAAAGAGTATTAAAATCAGTAATCCGATTCTTGGAGACAGAATTAGGTCTAATAGTACACCCTGAAAAGACGAAGATAGTCAACAATCTGGAAGAGCCATTTGTATTTCTAGGACACGAATTCACTAGAGGAAGATGGATGAAACCATCATCTAAATCGTTAAAGAAATTCAAAACGAAGGTAAAGGAAATTACTAGGAAGAATCAAACGGTCAATCTTGAAGATTTAGTTAGGAAAAGGCTGAACACCTATCTCCGAGGTTGGGGAAACTATTTTGGGCATGGACATGTCAAATCCTTATTCCAAGAACTGGATTCATGGATTCGAAGAAGGCTAAGGATGGTTCAACTTAGAAGTTGGAGAAAGATTAGGAAACTCCACAGAGAGCTGAGGAGAAGAAACTGGAAAGGCGAACTACCACAATTGCGAATGTACAATTGGAGAAGTTCCTTATCAACCCCAGTACACACAGCAATTCCAAACAAAAAGTTTGTGGAAATTGGTCTTGTTTCTCTGGTTGATATTTACAATGAACATCATTCCCAAAGGGAATAATCATGGAGGAGCCGTATGCGATGACCCGCACGTACGGAACTGCGAGAGGCGCATGAGTGATTCATGCGCCTACTCTATTTTAAATTTAAAATTTGCTCAAATGATAACAGTTTGTTAAAGTGAAAATTAGAAAAATTAGGAGGTGGCTGAACATGAAAATGTTGGATGCCAAAGAAATTATTAATTTTATTTCAAATAGTAAAAAGAGTACACCTGTAAAGGTTTATATAAAAGGTGATAACTTGAATTCACTATCCTATGGTACTATTCAAGCCTTTGTAGAGCAAAGAAGTGGGGTACTATTTGGGGAGTGGGATGAGGTTTCGGCATTTTTAAACGAACATAAAAATGCAATCACTGACTTTGTAATTGAGAATGATCGTCGTAATTCGGCAATTCCTTTATTAGACCTAAAAAATATTAATGCTCGTATCGAACCAGGTGCTATTATACGTGATCAAGTAGAAATTGGAGACGGTGTTGTTATTATGATGGGTGCCATGATTAATATCGGAGCAGTAATTGGTGACGGTACGATGATTGATATGAATGCGGTGTTAGGTGGTAGAGCGACGGTAGGAAAGAATTGTCATATTGGAGCCGGAACCGTGTTGGCTGGTGTGATTGAACCGCCTTCTGCAAAACCAGTAATAGTGGAAGATGATGTTGTTATTGGTGCTAACGTTGTTGTATTAGAAGGTGTGACAATTGGTAAGGGTGCTGTTGTTGCTGCCGGGGCAGTGGTTACTAAGGATGTTGCTCCGAATACATTAGTTGCCGGGACACCAGCTAGAGTATTAAAAGAAATTGATGAAGGAACAAAGGCTAAAACGGAGATTATGCAAGAACTTCGTAATCTAGATAATTAGAGCAAGGAGAAAACCGATGGAGCTTCAGGAGCTGAAGGAAATACGTAGAGATTTACATCGAATTCCAGAATTGGGGTTTCAGGAATGGAAAACCCAAGAATATTTATTACGGTTTATTCATGAAATAGCAACAGATCGCGTAGAGATACAAACATGGAAAACAGGTATACTTGTAAAGGTGTCTGGTTTAAATCCAAAGAAAAAAATAGGATACCGCGCAGATATAGATGGGCTTCCGATTGAAGAACTAACGGCTTCTGCGTTTGCCTCTACACATGAAGGGAAGATGCATGCATGCGGCCATGACTTTCATATGACGATTGCGTTAGGAGCGTTGAAAGAGGTTATAGAGCATCCTATCCAAGACGATGTCGTCTTTGTATTCCAACCTGCTGAAGAAGGGCCAGGTGGAGCATTATCTATGATGCAATCAGAGGAATTTCAAAGATGGAAGCCGGATTGTATTTTTGCACTTCATGTTGCACCTGAATATTCCGTTGGTACTATTGCTAGTAAGCCGGGGTTATTATTTGCCAATACAAGTGAATTATATATTGATTTTATTGGAAAAGGTGGGCATGCTGCCTTTCCACATTTAACGAAGGATATGGCTGTAGCCGCAGGGAGCTTTATCTCTCTAGTGCAACATATTGTTTCGCGAGCTATGGATCCTCTAGATAGTGCAGTTGTAACAATTGGAAAGATGTCTAGTGGACATGTGCAAAATGCTATTGCTGAAACGGCTAGGCTAGAAGGGACAATCCGAACGTTAAAGCCTGAAGCGATGACAAGAATAAAGCAAAAGATAGAGAAAATGGCTCAGGGGTTTGAGATTAGTCATGATTGTGAAATAAACATTAACTATGGTTCCAATTACTATCAAGTATATAATGATTCTGACTATGTCCAGTTATTAAAAGCTGTTGTGGAGCAATCCGAATTTGTCTATTTAGACGCTAAGAAGGCAATGACTGGGGAAGATTTTGGTTTTATGTTAAAGGAAATTCCAGGCTTTATGTTCTGGCTCGGTGTCGACTCACCCTACGGATTACATAATGCGAAACTGTCTCCAAAGGAAGAGGCGCTCGAGATCGGTGTTAAAATAGTAAGCCAAATGCTTAAAACCATATCGTCAAAGGAATAATAAAATAGAATATATTCTTCACTTTCGGTAAAACTAAAGTTGTAAATTGCATACTTAGAGGAGTGAAGAAGATGGCTAGAATCGGGGTAGAAGAATCCCTAACTGATGTTAAGGAAGCATTAATGGCAATGGGTCATGAAGTCATTGAATTGAAATCAGAGGCGGATACAGCGCATTGTGATTGCTGTGTAATCTCTGGACTTGACAAAGACGTCATGGGAATGGCGGATACAAGTATAGCAGGACCAGTAATTAATGCGAGTGGACAGAACGCTGAAGAAATTGCTCAAATGGTAAACGAAAAATTAAGCTAGTATGATCAAGAAGAGACTCGTTATGTATGAGACCACTGAAAATCTTATGTTTTTTCAGTGGCCTCTTTTTTTATCCTTTTTCATTATAAAAAATTTTTTAATAAATTTTGAAAAAGAGGTGGTAATTTATTTCGGAAACCGTTATATTAGTAATTACGTGAATAAAAGAAATTAACGTCAGGGGGAGGGGAATGGATGGATACATTTAAAAAGCTCAAACAATTTTATTGGCCTTATAAAAACTACTTCTTTGGATCATTATTTTTCTTGTTTTTTGTAACGGTTATTACAGTTGTGTATCCGATCATTTTACAGTTAACAATTGATGAAGTTGTAGCAAAAGAAAAATATGAGTTAGTTCCTTATATTGCTACAGTGTTTATCGTTTTAATGCTTATTAAGGGAATTGCTACATTTTATCACCAGTTTTTAGGGGACCGTTTTGGTGTAAGTACAGTCTATGAATTACGTGATGCATTGTACAAGAAGCTTCAAGTCCTATCATTTAAGTATTACGATAACGCTAAAACAGGAGATATTATGTCACGTCTAACTGCAGACGTAGAAGGTTTTCGCTTCTTCTTATCTTTTGGATTTTCCGAGTTGATAAGGATAATTTTACTTATCGCGATTAGTTTAAGTGTCATGTTTTATTACTCTGTGTCCTTAACATTAGTAACAATGGCGGCAATGCCTTTCCTCATTTTAGTAGCAATGCGGTTTGAAAAGCTTGCACACGTAGCATTTAGAGGGATAAGAAAATCCTTTGGGAGACTAAACACAAGGGTACAAGAGAATATTAGCGGTGTGCAAACAGTCAAATCATTATCACGAGAAGATTTCGAAATTGGTAGGTTTTCCACAAGTAATGCAGACTATCGTCAAAATTACATTAAAACATCAGAGCTTTGGGCAAAGTACTTCCCATTAATGGAGTTTATTGGGAATGTGTGTGCTGTTGCATTACTTGGATTTGGTGGATATTTAGTTATTAATGGTAGTTTAAATCCTGGTGAGTTACTAGCTTTCTTTAGCTTAGTTTGGTATATCATGGGACCATTAATGAATGTTGGTTACGTTATTAACATGTTTTCACAAGCGAAAGCATCAGGGGAAAGACTTCGTGAGATATTAGAAGAGAACGAAGATATTGTAGTCAAAGAAAATGCGACTAAAGAATCAATCAAAGGTCATGTGACATTTAAACATGTAACCTTGACCTATACAAAAGATGATGATTCCGCACTTAAGAATATTAGCTTTGATGCGCCTCCAGGTAAGACGATTGGGTTAATCGGAGGTACAGGATCAGGTAAAACAAGTATTACACAATTAATTACTCGATTCTATGAACCTGAGGGTGGTGAGGTACTGGTCGATGGCAGACCTGTTCAAGACTATGATCTGAAGACATTGAGAAAACATATTGGATTTGTGCTGCAGGAATCGTTTTTATTCTCTACTACTATTCGTGAAAATATTGCGTATGGTAATCCAGATGCAACGGATGAACAGATAATAGATGCAGCAAAGCGTGCACAAGCACATGAGTTTATTATGGAAATGCCAAAGGGATATGACACGTTACTTGGTGAAAGAGGTATGGGATTATCAGGTGGTCAAAGACAGCGTATTGCGATAGCGCGTGCCATATGTGTAGATCCTAGTATTCTCGTTCTTGATGATGCCACATCCGCTGTAGATATGGAAACAGAATTCCGTATCCAACAAGCATTAAAGGAAGTCATGAAGGGGCGTACTTCCTTTATCATTGCTCACCGAATTTCCTCCTTAAAACATGCGGATGAAATTATTGTATTAGATAATGGTGAGGTTGTGGAAAGAGGTAGCCATGAGGAGTTATTAAAACGAAATGGTGCCTACAGGCGAATTTATGATATCCAATATCAAGACCATGATACGATCATGAATGCTGTGAACTAAGGGGGGATCAAGATGGCAAGTAAAAAAGAGAGTATTCCTGACAAAAGACATTTAAAACGATTTTATTATACGATAGATCAAGCGATAGAAAAGCCCTTTAACTGGAAGCAGATATGGCGTTTGCTTGTATATTTAAAACCATACACGAAAACATACTTACTAGGTGCAATTATCGCTATGATTGTATCCACGGCTATTCGCTTAGCAATCCCTATCTTAATTAGTAAGGCTGCGTTTGATATAGCAATTGCGAATAAAGATACGAAACTATTAATCAATCTCGTTATTGTGATAGGAGTTCTGTACCTTATAAGCTATATTGCGAACTATTTAAGAATTAAATGGGTGAATTTGCTAGGGCAACATGTCATTTATGATTTAAGACAGCATTTATTCACTCATGTACAAAGCTTATCTAATAATTTCTTTGATAAAAGATCTGCAGGCTCTATCCTAGTTCGAATTATGAATGATACCAACTCCTTACAAGAGTTATTTTCGAACGGTATCATCAATTTATTAATGGATATTGTTACATTACTTGGTATTGTTACCATTCTATTTACTTTAAGTCCTAAATTAGCAGTTGCAGTAATGGTTATTTTGCCGTTAATGTTTTATATTACAACAGTATTAAGAAGGAAGATTCGTCGTACATGGCAGGAAGTTCGTATTCAACAATCCCGTATGAATTCACATTTGAATGAAAGCATTCAAGGTATTCGAATCACACAGTCGTTTACACAGGAAAAGGAGAATACTGAGTTCTTTAATGGGTTAAATACAGACACTTATTCTGCATGGATTGATGCGACAAGAAAAAGTGCTATGTTCCGTCCGTTTGTAGAAATGAGTAATGCCATAGGAACAGTAATACTAATTGCCTATGGGGCGCATTTAATTATTTTAGGACCCGATGCGGGTGGTATAGCAGTTGGTACCTTTATAGCCTTTGCCTTCTATCTAGGTATGTTCTGGGATCCTATTTCTCGATTAGGTCAGATGTATAATCAGCTGCTTGTAGCCATGGCTTCATCGGAACGGATTTTCGAGTATTTAGATGAAAAGCCGAATGTTGATGAAGCGGAAAACCCGTATGAATTTACTGAAATGAAAGGGCATATTGAATTTGAGAAAGTTCAATTCTCCTATAATAATGACCGGATTGCACTACATGAAGTATCTTTAGAAATGAAGGCAGGTCAGACAATTGCGTTAGTAGGACATACGGGAAGTGGTAAATCGACTATTGCTAATTTAATTAGTAGATTCTATGATCCGTCAAAAGGGCAAGTGAAGATTGATGGACATAACTTACGAGATGTGTCATTAAAGAGCTTACGTAAACATATCAGTGTAGTTTTACAGGATACCTTTATTTTCTCAGGAACGATTATGGAGAATATCCGTTTCGGCCGACCGGATGCAAGTGATGAGGAAGTTGTGGAAGCTGCTAAAGTAGTCGGGGCAGATGATTTTATTAAGCGTCTGGCAAAAGGCTACGAAACAGAAGTAGAAGAGCGAGGGAATATTCTTTCTGCCGGAGAAAGACAGTTATTATCATTTGCTCGTGCACTTTTAGCTAATCCTAGTATCATTATTTTAGATGAGGCAACAGCAAGCATCGATACGGAGACAGAGTTAAAAATACAAGCTGCACTACGAACATTATTGCATGGTAGAACAGCGATAATTATTGCTCATAGATTATCAACTATTAGAGAAGCAGATAATATTTATGTATTAGAACATGGAAAAATTCTAGAGAATGGAAACCATGATGAATTAATGGAGCAAAAAGGAGAGTATTATCATTTAGTACGCTCTCAATTTCAAATGCTCGATGCAATGTAACAGGAACAGGAAGCAATTTTCGCTAAGGAAATTGCTTCTTTTTCTTACAATTGTTAAAGTATAAATGATAGAAGGATACTGATGGAGGAACTTTTATGAGAAAAAAGGAATTTGCAGTTATTGGTTTAGGAAGGTTCGGGGGGAGTATTTGTCAGGAATTAAGCCGTGAAGGAATGGAAGTATTGGCTATAGATCGTGATGAGGAAAAAGTGAATCAATTTAAGCATATTGCTTCTCACGCGGTGATTGCTGACTCAACAGATGAAACGACATTAAAAGAATTAGGTATTAAAAATATTGACCATGTTATTGTTGCTATTGGTGATAACATCCAAGCTAGTATTTTGACAACCGTAGTATTAGTGGAATTAGGTGTACAGCGCATTACAGTAAAAGCGCAAAATGATTACCATGCTAAAATACTACATAAAATTGGAGCCCATCAAGTCGTACACCCGGAAAGAGACATGGGCCGAAGAATAGCACATAGTATTATTTCCAATAATATTGTTGATTATCTAGAACTTTCAGATGACCATAGTATTGTCGAGGTTAAAGCAGGCAAGAAGATGACAGGTAAGTCTATTATTGAACTCGATATACGTGCAAAATTCGGTTGTACAGTTGTTGCGATTAAGCAGGGGAGAGATATAAACGTATCGCCAACTCCAGACGATATACTAACAGAAAATGATATATTAGTGGTAGTAGGTGCAGATAAAGACATTGCTAGATTTGAAAGACAGCTAGTGATAGATGATTAAAATTCGTTTTAATGGAATGAATTTTGTTCATACTACATAAAAAAAGTCTCCTTAGGGATCATACCCGTAAGGAGACTTTCTTTTTTTAAACTTCCATAATAATCGGTAAGATCATTGGACGGCGTTTTGTTTTTTCATATAAGAATGGCGCAATTGTATCTGTAATTTCATTTTTAATCTCAGACCATTGTGTCGTTTTTCTCTCCATTACTTTATTCAAGTGTGCAGAAACAAGCTTTTGCGCTTGATTAATCATGTCCTCTGATTCACGCATATAAACAAAACCACGAGAAATGATATCAGGTCCTGCAGCAATCTTGAACTCCTTCATGTTGATACTTACGACTACAATAACTAATCCTTCTTCCGATAGAATACGACGGTCACGTAAGACGATATTACCTATGTCGCCAATACCACTTCCGTCTACATATACAGAACCGGAAGGAATCTTTCCGGATACCTGTGCAGTATCTTTACTTAAAGCTAGCACATCACCATTATCCATAACGAAAGAATTTTCTACATTTACGCCACACATTTCAGCTAATTTAGTGTGTTCCACTAACATACGGTATTCACCGTGAATCGGCATAAAGTACTTCGGTTGCATTAAGCGTAACATTAGCTTTTGTTCTTCTTGGCTTCCATGTCCAGAAGTGTGAATATCATTTAATTTGCCATGAATAACCTCTGCACCAGCACGGTACAACATATTGATGGTCTTGCTAACACTTAATGTATTTCCAGGGATTGGCGAAGAAGAAAATACTACCGTGTCACCAGGGATTATTTGGATTTGTCTATGTGTCCCATTTGCAATTCGAGATAATGCTGCCATCGGCTCACCTTGAGATCCGGTACAAAGAATGGTTACTTCATTTGCTGGGAGACGATTAATCTCGTTTGCTTCGATAAATGTGTCTTTTGGAGCTTGAATATAGCCCAGCTCTTGTCCTAACTTAATAGCAGATTCCATGCTACGCCCAAATACAGCAACTTTTCGATTATAGCGAACAGCAGCTTCTACCATCTGTTGAAGACGGTAAATATTAGAGGCAAAGGTAGCAAAAATAATTCTGCCAGTTACACGACTGAATATATCGCTAATATTTGCTCCAACTACTTTTTCAGACAATGTAAAGCCTGGAACTTCACTATTGGTACTATCTGAAAGCAGACAAAGTACACCTTCTTTTCCTATTTCTGCCATTTTTGCTAAGTTTGCAGGTTCCCCAACTGGTGTGAAATCAAACTTAAAGTCACCGGTATGAACGATGTTGCCTGGTGGTGTCTTTACGACTATACCATATGCATCGGGAATACTGTGTGTGGTACGGAAAAAGCTAACAGATGTTTTACGGAATTTAATGATATCATCTTCTTGAATGGTATGTAATTTTGCATTTCTTAATAATCCATGTTCTTCTAATTTATTTCGAATTAAGCCAATCGCCAGCTTACCTGCGTAAATAGGAATGTTAATTTCACGCAGTAAATAAGGAATTCCACCAATATGATCTTCGTGACCATGTGTTACAATTAAGCCTTTTATTTTATCTTGATTTTGCACTAAATAGGTGTAGTCAGGAATAACATAATCAATACCAAGTAACTCATCTTCAGGGAATTTAATCCCAGCATCAATTAGAATTATTTCATCTTGAAATTGTACTCCGTACGTATTTTTTCCTATTTCACCAAGTCCACCTAGTGCAAATACTGCTGCCTGATCATTTTTTACGAATTTCATTTTTTAAACATTCTCCACTTTAAAATCTTCGGATTGTTTTTCATAGGCTAAATGTGCTTCATCTAGTGGATGGATGAATTCGATATTATAGTTGCGATCGCTTAATTTTTGTCTTACTTCCTTTTCAGAATCTGCCTCAACATAAAGGCTTTTAGAACGTTCTCGTACTGGTATTTCTTGTCTAGATTCTTGGTATATTACTTTAAAAATCATGCTATCTCTCCTGTCTCTCTCTATAACTTTATATTTACCATTCAAAAAATGTAAAGAAGATATCCGTTATTACTAATTAGCCTAAGCTTATTATGTAATTATTTCCGCTTAGAATCGGAATCCGTTTCATTCACTCATTCTAATCTAACGATTGACTTAGAGTCTATCGTACATCGTAACTATATTCCGCATCTTTATAATCCGTTCACACCAGGTAACTTAACAAAAAGACAGGTGAATGACTATGTTAGATTTATCATTATCGGTAGATTGGCTATCATTTATACCCTGCCTTTTTTTCTTTATTCTCTAAAAGTTGATGGTACACGTCCTCGGCCTAAAAAATCTTTCCAACGCTTCTTTAGCTTTTCTTTTAGGCGACGTAACATAAGGACATACACTCCTTTCAAAAGATTAAAGAAAAGCAAATATAATTTTCTACCGTCCAATCCCTCTTAATTATAGTATAGTATGGATTTGAAAATATTGAAATAAAAATCAACGATTTACTTTAAAAAACATTTTATTTAAGAAAGCTATTTAAACGTTAGTTAGGTACTAAGGTCCAGTTTCTTAATGTTATGTTTCTCGAGAATACCGTTTTCTATGCATGGTATAAAAAAGGGTCAGACCTTGTGGTCGACCCTTCATAACTAATCGATAGCTTTGGAATTTTCAGGAATTGCAAAAGGATTTTCTTTATCAATATGATCGTAGAACATAACACCATTCAAATGATCAATTTCATGCTGGAATACAATTGCGGCATAATCCTTCAAACGAAGCTTTACTGGATTACCATCTATATCTGTAGCGGTAACGGTAATACGTGCATAACGTGGAACAAAACCTTCTACATTACGGTCAACAGATAGGCATCCTTCTCCTACTGTTAAATAAGCTTTCTCCACAGAATGACTTACAATTTTGGGGTTAAATAAACCGTAGCTATATTGATTGCCATTGCCATCCTCGAAATGAACAGCTATCATCCTTTTATTAATCCCTAATTGTGGTGCTGCTAGACCTACACCAGGTCGCAAATTATATCGTGCACAAATTTTTTCATCTTGACTATTTTGTAAAAACTCAAGCATTTCTTTTAGTAAGGAAACCTCTTCCTCGGAAGGTGGAAGTGTTACTTCTTTTGCAACTTCCCTTAATGAAGGATGCCCTTCACGTACAATATCATCCATAGTTAGCATTTTGATTCACTCCAACTCTATAATGGTCCTATATTTATCATATTATAGTCAATTCAATAGTTTATCATATAATTAGTTTGGAAGGCATATTTTTACTTATAGAAGACAAGCAATAATTAATAAATGCTTAATTGATAATTTATGATATACTATTTAACAGTTCTACACAGACTATTTATACGAGAAGTTTTGAGGGGGATAAGAAAACGTGAAATATAATCATTTAATCGTAGTTATTATGTTAGGAATGGTTTTCCTATTAGCTGGGTGTGGAAATAGTCCGGAAACACAAATATACAATCATTTAGAAGAGGCTGTTAAATTAGAAGAGGGTTTTCAGGAGCAACAAGATGAAATTACGAATCTAGAGCAGGAAGAACAGGAATTATATAAACAAATCATTGAGCTAGGGATTGAAGAATTAGATCAAATAAAAGAATATGCGGAAAGAGCGCTTGAGTCCATTGAGAAGAGAGACGAAAGAATAAACTTGGAGAAAGAAAGTTTAGACGCTTCTCGCGCAGAATTCGAACAGTCTAAAGAGTTGATTGAAGAAATAAAGGATGAAGATGTTAAAGAGAAGGCGTTAACGATGTATAACACGATGATCAATCGTTTTGAGGCATATGATAAGCTGAATCAGACATATAATGAGTCCTTAGAACTAGAAAAGCAATTATATGAGATGCTACAACGTGAAGATTTAGAGCAAGAAGCGTTGCAAGAACATGTAGAGAAGGTTAATTTAAAGTATCAAGAAGTAATTGAAGCGAATAGCCTTTTTAATGACTATACTTCTGAGTATAATGATTTAAAAAAGGACTTCTATGAAGTGGCGGAAATTAATGTGAAATATATTGATTAACGAAAACTAGCTTGTAAGAGAGCCTCCCTAGCATATGAGGGAGGCTCTCTTTTGTTCAAAATGTAACAGAGCCAAATTGGAACTATAACAGTTTAGCTCAGTGTTCAAGAAACTGTCTTAATTAGGATGTAAAAATATAAATCAAAGTAGTTGACCTATAGGGATTATATACGCTAAACTTTACATGTATTAAAAATTGTACCAGTATTTTTTGCAGAATTTATGTAACAGTTTTTGGCTGTTTCTCCACGTATGATTACAACCGATTTGCATGTAGACATAAATATGAGCAAATAGGTACAGATTTTCCAAGTTTTTGGGAAGGATAGTAAAGATAAATTAAAAGGATATATGAAAGGAAGAGGTGAACTATTTTGAAACACGTTTTAGAGAGTGTTGAAAGTCAGTTCGAAATGTTCCAGATTCTTAATGAAGATGGGAAAATTGTCAATAAGGATGACATGCCGGATTTATCAGATGATGAATTAAAAGAGCTTATGAGAAGAATGGTTTATACTCGTGTATTAGACCAACGTTCGATTGCACTTAACCGTCAAGGACGTTTAGGCTTCTATGCTCCTACTGCAGGTCAAGAAGCTTCACAATTAGGTAGTCATTTTGCCCTAGAAAAAGATGACTTTATCTTACCTGGGTATCGTGATGTGCCTCAGTTGATTTGGCATGGCTTACCACTATATCAAGCGTTCTTATTCTCTAAAGGACACTTCCATGGAAACCAAATGCCTGAGGGAGTTCATGCATTACCTCCACAGATCATCATTGGTGCTCAATATGTGCAAGCTGCTGGTGTTGGTTTAGGTCTTAAAATGAGAGGCAAAAAAGCTGTCGCAATTACTTATACTGGTGATGGTGGTACATCACAAGGTGACTTCTATGAAGGTATGAACTTCGCTGGAGCATATGGAGCTAATAATATCTTTATCGTACAAAACAATGGTTTTGCCATTTCTGTACCTAGAGATAAACAAACTGCTGCTAAAACATTAGCACAAAAAGCTGTCGCAGCTGGTATTGAAGGTATTCAAGTAGATGGTATGGACGTTCTTGCTGTATATGCAGCGACAAAACATGCTCGTGAACGCGCAATTGCTGGAGAAGGCCCAATGCTAATTGAAACAATGACATACCGCTATGGTCCTCATACAATGGCTGGTGATGATCCAACACGTTACCGTTCAGCAGATCTTGATTCTGAATGGGAGAAAAAAGATCCATTAGTACGCTTCCGTAAATTCCTAGAAGGTAAGAAATTATGGTCTGAGGAAGAGGAAAATCAAGTAATTGAACAAGCAAAAGAAGATATTAAAGAAGCTATTAAAAAAGCTGATCAATATCCTAAACAAAAAGTTACTGATTTTATTTCTAATATGTTCGAGAAACTTCCAAGTAATTTAGTAGAACAAATGGAAGAGTATAAAGCAAAGGAGTCGAAGTAAAAAATGGCACAAATGACAATGATTCAAGCAATCACTGATGCACTACGCGTAGAATTGAAAAATGATGAAAACGTGTTAGTGTTTGGTGAAGATGTCGGCCAAAATGGTGGGGTATTCCGTGCTACAGAAGGCCTTCAAAAAGAATTCGGGGAAAATCGTGTATTTGATACGCCATTAGCTGAATCTGGAATTGGTGGTCTTGCAATTGGTCTAGCATTGCAAGGATATCGCCCAGTACCGGAAATTCAATTCTTCGGCTTTGTGTATGAAGTAATTGATTCTATTAGTGGTCAAATGGCACGTATGCGTTATCGTTCTGGTGGTACTCATACTGCACCTATTACTGTTCGTTCACCATTTGGTGGTGGAGTACACACTCCAGAATTACATGCTGATTCATTAGAAGGATTAATGGCACAACAACCTGGTTTGAAAGTAGTTATTCCATCTACTCCGTACGATGCAAAAGGACTATTAATTTCAGCTATTCGCGATAATGACCCTGTAATTTACCTAGAACACATGAAATTATACCGCTCTTTCCGTGGTGAAGTTCCTGAAGGTGAATACACAATCGAGCTTGGAAAAGCAGATGTAAAACGTGAAGGAAAAGACGTAACAATTGTAACTTACGGTGCGATGGTACATGCTTCTCTTAAAGCTGCAGAAGAGCTTGAGAAGAATGGAATTGATGTTGAAGTAATCGACCTACGTACGGTTTCACCAATTGACATGGATACTATTTTAGAATCAGTTAAGAAAACCAACCGTGTAGTTGTGGTTCAAGAAGCTCAGCGTCAAGCTGGTATTGCTGCAAATGTTGTTGCTGAGATTCAAGAAAGAGCAATTTTACATTTAGAAGCTCCAGTATTGCGTGTTGCTGCACCTGATACGGTATACCCATTCTCAGAAGCAGAAGAAGTTTGGTTACCAAATTACAATGACATCATTGAAAAAGTAAACACAGTAGTGAATTTCTAAAAGTAAAAGGAGGCTATTTAAATGGCTTTTGAATTTAAATTACCGGATATTGGTGAAGGAATCCACGAAGGTGAGATTGTTTCATGGATGGTAAAAGAAGGCGACGAAGTTAAAGAAGATGACATTCTTTGTGAAGTACAAAACGATAAAGCTGTAGTAGAAATCCCTTCTCCAGTAGAAGGTACGGTAACAAAGATTTTTGTACAAGAAGGGGAAGTAGCTATCGTAGGTGATACACTTATTTCCTTTGATGCAGAAGGCTATGAAGATGCTGGAAGTGAAGAACCAGCTGAAGCTCCTAAAGAAGCAGCAAAAGAAGAAGCACCTAAAACAGAAACTGCTCCAACAAATGTACAGGCAGATGATAGTGTAGATGAAGGTAAACGTGTGATTGCTATGCCTTCTGTACGTAAATATGCTCGTGAAAACAATGTTAATATTAAACAAGTAACAGGCTCTGGAAATAATGGCCGTATCACGAAAGAAGATATTGATAATTTCTTAACAGGTGGCACATCTCAAGCTCAAGGTACAGAAGCTACTGCTACAGAAACAGCACCAGCAGAAGAAAAATCTGCTAAAGCACCTGTATTAGAAGGTGACTTCCCAGAAACTCGTGAGAAAATGAGTCCAATTCGTAAAGCAATTGCGAAAGCGATGGTTAATTCGAAGACGAAAGCACCTCACGTAACATTAATGGACGAAGTAGATGTTACAGAACTAGTTGCACATCGTAAGAAATTTAAACAAGCAGCAATTGATCAAGGAATTAAGCTTACGTACTTACCATACGTAGTAAAAGCTCTAGTTTCAGCTTTAAAACAATATCCTATTTTAAATGCATCTATCGATGATGCTACGGAAGAAATTGTTCAAAAACATTACTATAATGTAGGAATCGCTGCAGATACAGATAAAGGATTATTAGTTCCTGTAGTTAAAAATGCTGATCGTAAATCTATTTTCGCCATTTCTGCAGAAATTAATGAATTGGCAGAAAAAGCTAGAAGTGGTAAACTAGCACCAGATGAGATGAAAGGCGCTTCAAGTACTATTTCTAACATTGGTTCTGCTGGTGGTCAATGGTTTACACCAGTTATCAACTATCCAGAAGCTGCTATTCTAGGTATTGGCCGAATTGCTGAGAAACCAATTGTTCGTGACGGAGAAGTAGTAATTGCTCCAGTACTTGCAGTTTCCTTGAGCTTTGACCACCGTATTGTTGATGGTGCAACTGCTCAAATGGCCTTAAATCAAATCAAGCGATTATTAAATGATCCACAATTAATCATGATGGAGGCGTAAGGATTATGGTAGTAGGAGATTTTCCAATTGAATTAGACACTCTAGTTGTCGGAGCTGGTCCTGGGGGATATGTTGCTGCAATTCGTGCTGCACAATTAGGTCAAAAAGTTACAATCGTAGATAAAGGCGCTCTTGGTGGCGTATGTCTAAATGTTGGTTGTATTCCTTCAAAAGCACTAATTGAAGCTGGTCATTCTGTCGTTCATGCAAAAGGTAATGAAGATTTAGGTATTAAATCTGAAAATGTTACATTTGATTTTGCGAAGGTACAAGAGTGGAAAGCATCTGTCGTTAATAAGCTTACATCTGGTGTAGAAGGTTTATTAAAAGGTAATAAAGTGGATATCCTTAAAGGTGAAGTTTATTTTGTAGATAAAAATACAGTTAAAGTAATGGATGAAAAAACATCTCAAACATATACTTTCAAAAACTGTATTATTGCAACAGGTTCATCACCTATTGAAATTCCGACATTCAAATTCTCAGAACGTGTACTTGATTCAACAGGTGCATTAAATCTTAAAGAAGTACCGAAGAAAATGGTAGTAATTGGTGCAGGATATGTCGGCAGTGAGCTTGGATCTGCTTATGCAAACTTCGGAACAGAAGTTGTCTTCCTTGAAGGTGCAAAAGATATTCTAAGCGGATTTGAAAAACAAATGACTGCACTTGTTAAGAAACGTCTTAAAAACAAAGGTGCAACAATTGTTACAGAAGCAATGGCTAAAGGTGTTGAAGAAACAAAAGATGGCGTGAAAGTAACATACGAAGTTGGCGGAAAAGAGGAAGTTGTTGAAGCTGATTATGTACTAGTTACTGTTGGTCGTCGTCCAAACACTAGTGAAATTGGTCTTGAACAAGTTGGTATTGAATTAGACGAAAGAGGTCTAGTCAAAGTAGATAAGCAATGTCGCACAAATGTAGAAAATATCTATGCAATTGGGGATATTGTTCCTGGATTACCACTTGCTCATAAAGCTTCTTATGAAGGTAAAGTTGCTGCTGAAGCAATCAGCGGTGAAAAATCTGAGATTGACTATATCGGTATGCCTGCCGTAGCATTTGTTGAGCCTGAGCTTGCATCAGTAGGTTTAACGGAAGCTGAAGCGAAGGAACAAGGCTACAATGTAAAAGTGGCTAAATTCCCATTCGGTGCTAATGGTCGTGCATTATCATTAAACAATACAGATGGCTTCTTGAAGTTAGTTACACGTAAAGAAGATGGTCTAGTTCTAGGTGGTCAAATCGCTGGCCCTAATGCTAGTGATATGATTTCTGAAATTGGTTTAGCGGTTGAAGCAGGTATGACTGCTGAAGATATTGCTTTAACTATTCATGCTCATCCAACACTTGGTGAGATTACAATGGAAGCAGCTGAAGTTGCACTTGGAACACCTATTCATATGCTTTAATATTAACGTAAAGAGTGATGTTAGGTTCTTGTTGAACCGACATCACTCTTTTTTTGTACCATACTCTTAAATTCAGTAATAAAATCGATAAGGCTAATTTACTTAAATCAGATAGCTAGCCTATTTTTGACGTAATAGTACATTAACCTTTTCTTCTCATTTCAATTTCTTTAAATTCTTGTCTAAACGACTTTATCAGTGAGCCTACAATTAAAAGTAATATAATACTAAACGGGAAGGCAGCAATGATAGAAGCAGTTTGCAGTGCACCTAACCCACCCTGCCATAATAATACCGCAGCAGCACCAGACTGAATAATTCCCCAAATCAGCTTAACTGAATTGGGTGGATCTAGTCTTCCTCCAGTTGTTTGCATCCCTAATACAAATGTAGCTGAATCTGCTGATGTAATAAAGAAGGTACCAATTAACAAGATAGCTAAAAGCGATATGATGGTGGATAATGGGAATTGTTCAAGTATGGCAAACAGGACGGTTTCTTCACCAAGTTCACCTACATAATGAAAAATATCTAGTCCTTCAAAGAATTCTAAATGTATTGCCGAACCACCGAAAACGGTAAACCAAAGCGCACTAAAAATAGTAGGGACAAGTAAAACACCAAGTATAAATTCCCGAATGGTTCTTCCTCTTGACACTCTAGCGATAAACGTCCCGACAAATGGTGCCCAAGCAATCCACCATGCCCAGTAAAAAATAGTCCAGTCTTTGATCCAGGAAGTATTATCTTCATTAAAAGGTGTCATACGTAGGCTCATGCTTGGCAAATTTTGAATGTAATTGCCGATGGATGTAGTAAAGTAATTTAACATAAATGTGGTAGGTCCTAAAAATAACAGAAATATCATTAAGGCTACTGCAAGGACGATATTAGAGTTAGACAAATATTTCATTCCTTTATTCAAACCAGCGGATACAGAGAGCATATACAGAATTGTCACGATAACGATAATTAGCAATTGAAACAAGAAAGTTTGGTCGATTCCGAAGACAAATGATATTCCACCACTAATTTGTATCGCGCCAAATCCAAGAGAGGTGGCAACACCGAATACAGTTGCAAATACCACAATGAAGTCTATTATACTTCCCCATACTTCTTTTCCTTTTAAACCAAACAAGGGAACTAATATATCACTAACTAATCCTGATGAATGTTTTCTGAACTTAAAATATGCTAAAGCAAGTGCAATAGTGGCATATATAGCCCAAGGATGGAATCCCCAATGAAAAAGGCTATATTGAATAGCGGTTTTTGCTGCATCACTCGTCATAGAATCGCCATAGGGTGGATTGTGAAAATGTGACAATGGTTCTGCCGCCCCCCAAAAGACTAATCCAATTCCCATTCCTGCACTAAACAACATGGCAAACCATGTCAAATAAGAGTATTCTGGTTTATCGTTCGGTCTACCTAGCTTGATACCACCATATTTAGAGAATATAAGGAATAAGCAAAATAAGAGAAAACATGATGCACTGATTAAATAGAACCACCCAAATTTGTCTACAATATATGTTTGAATGGTCGAAGTAACTGCTTCTAGGTTTCCATTGGGTAACACACTATCCGGAATGATCCCCCAAATAATGAATAACAGACTAATGATTACTGAAATATAAAATACTTTCGTTACCTTATTCATATTAAATCAATCCTATCTGATTCTGTAATTAGTAGTGTCTATATTACTATCCCCAACTATTAGGAGAACTTTCGCAAAAATAAAGAGGTTGTCTTCTTTTTTTTCGTCGATTAAACTGAGTATATTAGGAGTAGATCATCAGGAGGGTGTTACATGAGAATAGCAGTTTTCGTTTTATCAACACTAGTTATTTTATTTTTATCTGCCTGTAGCCCCGGGCATGAACAAATTGAGGGAAGCAAGTCAGATGAGGTAGTAGGACAAACCAATCAAAAGTCTGAAAATGAAGTAAGTGAATTGGAAGAGGAAGAGACATCTAACGGGATAACGAAGGATAAGGAAGAGGAATCTAATCAAAAGAGTGAGGAAAATACAGAAGAAATTAAACCACAATACCGTGTTTCTGAAGATTGGTCAGTTGTTCCAATAGAAGATGGCATCAATGCGAAAGTTGTGTTACTTACCATTGATGATGCTCCGGAGAAGTATGCCTTACAAATGGCAAAAACGTTACAGGAATTAGATGCTGGTGCGATATTTTTTGTCAATGGGCATTTTATAGACACACCTCAAGAAGCAGAAGTATTAAAGGAAATTCATAATATGGGCTTTACCATAGGTAATCACACGTATTCTCATGTCAATCTTGAAAGCATAGTACATGATCCTGAAAAACAACGTGAAGAAATAGTTCGCTTGAATGATAAGATTGAAGAGATTATTGGAGAAAGACCTAAATTTTTCCGTGCACCTCATGGTATCAATACAGAAGACTCGAAAAAAATAGCGAAAGAAGAAAAAATGATAGTAATGAACTGGTCTTATGGGTATGATTACTTTACTCCTTATATGGATAAGGACAAGCTGATAGAAGCAATGGTAACAGGGGAAGGGCCAGAGGTAGATGTTCCATATTCTTTACTAAAGCCAGGAGCTAACCTCTTAATGCATGATCGCGAATGGACGAATGAGGCGTTAAGGGATATTGTGGAAGGACTTAGAGAACAGGGATATGAGATTGTTGACCCTGAGTTGATTGAGACAATAGAGTGAACTTCGTAAAATGGTACCAGTGAAAATTTTCACTGGTACTTTTTTTAACTAATATGTTATACTAATTACAGTTATTTATCTAATTGTTATATACTATAATTAGAATGTTATATAATAAAGAGGGGGCTGGTTTTAAATGGGTACAATCGTTTGTCAGCAATGCCAGGAGACTATTGAACATTATGAGAATGAAAAGGTGGCAATATTGTATGGCACTTGCCCAAAGTGTAAATCGAAGCAATGAATGCTTTAGTTAATTAAAAACAGCGATATATTATCCTCATATTATCCTCTTTAAAGTTGCATAGCTATGCAACTTTTTTATCATCAATAGGCGAGAAGACTCCCACCTCAAGGAATAGGAAATGAGTAGGTGGGAGATGAATCGCCATCTCTTGTTCGACTATTCAAGTGCTTCCATTCTTCCCTGAAATGACCTATCCACCTTGCAAAATATGGTATAATAGGGATATCGTGATACAGGAAAGAGGTGAAGGCAATGCTCATCAAAAAAGCCTATAAATTCCGCATCTACCCAACAAATGAATAGAAAAGACAGATTGCGAAAACCATCGGCTGTTCTCGTTTTGTCTTCAACCATTTTTTATCAAAATGGAACGACACTTACAAAGAAACGGGCAAAGGACTGACGTATAACGCTTGTTCTGCTCAATTACCTCAGTTGAAAAAGGAATTAAGCTGGTTAAAAGAAGTAGACAGCATCGCAGTCCAAACTTCCCTCCGAAACCTCTCTGATGCCTTCTCCAGATTCTTCCAAAAGCAAAATAAAGCCCCGCGATTTAAGTCCAAAAAGCATCCGGTTCAATCCTACACAACGAAGCAGACCAACGGAAATATCTCCATTGTAGACAACAAAATAAAACTGCCGAAACTTGGTTTTGTTCGCTTTGCCAAAAGCCGTGAAGTACATGGTCGTATCATCAATGCTACGGTAAGACGTAATCCAAGCGGAAAATATTTCATCTCTATTCTGGTAGAAACAGACATACAACCATTAGCAAAAACAGCATCCGCTATCGGAATCGACTTAGGCATCACGGACTTTGCGATTCTTTCTGATGGACAAAAGGTGGATAATCATCGGTTCACCGCCAACATGGAAAAAAAGTTAAAACGAGAACAACGCAAACTATCCAGACGTGCTTTGCATGCGAAAAACAACGGAATCAACTTACTCGATGCCAAAAACTATCAAAAACAAAAACGAAAAGTAGCAAGATTGTATGAAAAAGTGCTGAATCAACGTGCCGACTTCCTGAACAAGTTCAGTACAGCTATCATCAAAAACCACGATGTCATCTGTATCGAAGACTTGAACACGAAAGGAATGTTGCGCAATCATAAACTAGCGAAATCTATCGCTGACGTATCATGGTCTAGTTTTGTGACGAAATTACAGTACAAAGCGGATTGGTATGGTAAAACCCTGGTGAAAATAAGTAGAGGCTTTCCATCCAGTCAACGATGCTCTGCTTGTGGACATCACACTGGCAAGAAGTCGCTTGCGGTAAGGGAATGGACGTGTCCAGCCTGTCACACGCATCATGATTGAGATATCAATGCGAGTAAAAATATTCTAGCTGAAGGATTACGAATCGTAGCTTCGGCTTAAACCATATATAAAACCGTAGGGACTACGGGGATAGCTTGGTAAAGAAGAGAAACCGCTGTTAGTTAAGAAATACCACGAACAAGTACGCTCTGTTCCCAAGAATCCCCCACTTCAAACATCCTGCAAGGAGGTTAAGTGGGGGTAGTTCAAATTGTTTAAAAAGCATGGTAAGATGGGATAAGAAAGATGAAATGGAGGAAATAAAATTGAAATGGACTACTAGAATTACAGAATTATTCCATATAAAATATCCAATTATCCAGGGTGGGCTTGCTTATTTAGCATACGCGGATTTAGCTGCTGCTGTTTCCAATGCTGGTGCACTAGGACAAATTACTGCTATGAGTTTGCCTGGACCTGAAGAATTAAGAAGTGAAATTATACGAGTGAAAGAACTTACCGATAAACCATTTGGTGTAAACTTTGCTATCGGGCAACACAACCGACCGTACGAAGATATGGTGCAGGTGGCTATCGAGGAGAAAGTTCCGGTTGTTTCAGTGACAGGTGGAAATCCAAAAGGTGTTTTAGAAATGGTAAAGGAACATCCCATTAAGACATTAGTCTTAGTAGCTGCGAAACGACAAGCACAGAAAGCAGAGCAATTGGGAGCTGACGCTGTTATTGTTGTAGGACATGAAGGTGGTGGACACCTAGGAAGAGCAGATACGAGTACTTTTGTATTAACACCAGAAGTAGCTGATCATGTATCCATACCAGTCATTGCTTCGGGTGGTATTATAGATGGAAGAGGATTGATGGCTAGTCTTGCATTAGGTGCAGAAGGTATAGAAATGGGAACACGATTTATCGCAACGAAAGAATGTATTCATGCTCATCCAGTGTACAAACAGGCCATAATAGAAGCAGATGAAAATTCGACTGTTGTAATTAAACGTTCATTAGGGGCTCCAGCTCGAGCTTTAAAAAATTCCTGGACAGATAAAATATTGGAATTAGAAGAAAAAGAAGTTGGATATGATGGGTTAAAAGATTACATAAGTGGCGTAGCGAATAGGAACTATATTTATAAAGGTGAAATAGATCACGGGTTTGGTTGGGCTGGACAGGGGGTAGCTGGCATAGAAGATATACCTTCTGTAAAAGAACTAATCGAAAGAATGATTGCTGAAGCGGAAGAAATACGCAAACAGTGGAAGGAATGAGGTGAAGGAAAAGATGAATTACACATACCCCTTTGATTCAAGTTGGTCAAAAGAAGAGATAATTGATGTTGTTCAATTTTTTTCCTTAATAGAAAGAGCTTATGAAAAAGGGATCGACCGAGATATTTTGCTTGCTGGCTATCGAAAGTTTAAGCAAATTGTACCGGCAAAAAGTGAGGAAAAACGATATTTTCAAGAGTTTGAAAAAGACTCTGGTTATTCTTGCTACCAAGTCGTTAAAAAGGCAAGAGATAGTGAGAGTGGTCTAATTAAAATGTGATGAAAAAAAGGGAAGTTCCAATTTTATGTGGAATTTCCCTTTGCTATTATGATTGAAGTGCCATTCGGTAAAATGGAATTAACTGATCATAGGTATCCTTAATCAACTGAACTAATTCTTCTCCATTTGATACGATAGGATTGCTAGGGGAAAGATGTTTCCCAATAAGAAATTCAGCTTTTTTTACATCACGGAATCGTTCTACATGTTTAGCTTCCAAATCTTGAATAGATAACGAATCCTTTTTCATATGATCTAACGAAATAACAAAGTCTCCAGGCAGTTTCTTTATTTGATCAAAATTAGCTAAGTATGCTTTGGCAATTTCGCTTTTATTTTCTAATTCATAAATACACGCCATCCAAATAAATAAATGATCATCGAATAATCCAACCTGGAAATGCGGATGTTTTTTATAGCCTCTATTATTATGAGAAATGGCTAACCAAGTATCCTTTGGTGGATTTACTGTTCTTCTAGCATGCTTGGCAATATGGAGATAAACTTCATTACCTAATTGAGTAGAAAGATATTCTACCAACTCCTGTCCAATTTCTTTGAACTTTGGTTGGATTCGATTTTGTATTGCTTCCATTCTTGCATCTAATCCATCTATCTGAAATGTGTCAAAATCACTTTTGACAAATCCTCTAATACTCATGAAAAACACCTTTCCTATTTATTTATAGTTATTATTATGAACAACTGAATATAAACTAGTCAAGTGATTAAATCGTTATAGTACGATTTGGACAGTTATAAATGTGAACGAATTGAACAAAAACTCATATATATAAAGAAACAAACAGATTGTTCACGAAAACTTGGACAACACAGGTTATTTACCTAGGAATTCGATTGAAGGGATGTGTAGGCTGTTGAAATATATTTTAGAAGAAGTTAGAAGAATGGAAGAGAAGGAAAAGATTCCTGTTATCAAAATGGAGATTGATTATGAATTATTAACGCTTTATGATGCTTTACAGGAAAATGATAAAGTTCAGATTATTAAATCGAAAGAAAGACTAAAGCAGTTACGCGAAAATCTATTAGAGCTCTTAGATAAATAACCTCCTTTGCTCAAGGGGAGAAGCGCACAGCTTCTACTTCCTTGAGTGTTTTTTGGCAGGTTGACTGTAAACAATGACTCACTGAAGTAATGAGATTCTTACCGTTTAGTTATTGAATCGGCCATAATAGGTTTACTTTAACAAGGTTAATAAAAAAGTCCTCATGTATGACTAGCTTTTGAAATTCTGATACTATAAATAGGAGTAGACATATTGGAGGCTATACATATGGATAATAAAACACGTGAAGCGTTATTTCATTATGCTAAAGAATGGGTATTGGAAGCCGGAAATATTATACGGAATACAATAGATGACCCTTTAGAAATTGGTACAAAATCAAATCCAAATGATTTAGTAACTGAGATGGATAAAAACACGGAGAAGTTCTTTGTAGAAAAAATTAAAACAACATTTCCAAATCATTTATTACTTTCCGAGGAAGGCTTTGGGGATGAGATTGATTCTCTTGATGGAACGGTTTGGATTATTGATCCTATTGATGGAACAATGAATTTTGTTCAGCAAAAACGAAACTTTGCCATATCGGTTGGGATTTATCAGGATGGTGTAGGGGAAATTGGTCTTATTTATAATGTGATGGAGGATGAATTATACACTGCTTTACGGGGGCTAGGAGCATATAAAGATGAGAAAAAGCTTCCCCCATTAAAAGAAGGAATGATTCTAGAAGAATCTGTTATTGGATTAAATCATTTATGGCTTTGCGAGAACCGATTAGTTGATGAAAAAGTAATGCAGCAATTGGTGAAAACTGCACGTGGGACGAGAACATATGGCTCTGCAGCCTTAGAGTTTGCTTATGTTGCAGAAGGAATATTAGAAGGTTATTTAACAATGGGCTTATCACCGTGGGATATTGCGGCTGGAATGATCATTGTCAATGAAGTTGGTGGTGTAACAACGAATATTGATGGAGACCCGATTAATATGGTAGGAAGAAACGCTGTCTTTGTCGGTCATCCGGATGTACATAACCGTATCATTAAAGATTTTATTGTAAAAGGAAGAAAGTGACTCACGCCTGTGAGCCGCTTTTTTTCTTTTTATTTGCTATTCCAAAGCCCATGATAGCAAATCCTAACACAATAAATAATACAATCAACCAAATATTACGCATAGCAATTGCCAATCCTACTCCAACAAACATTGCTACAACGACTAATGCTAATAATAATGCTGGTATATTTATTTTTTTCATGTAAGACACTCCCTCTATTGTACAATATCTAGTATAAATCTTTTTGGGGTGATAGGAAAGATTAATTATCTGTCTTTCCGGTATCAGGCAAGAAGCCTTTTTCTGATACATAAAGGAACGGAGAGTTTTTCAAAAAACTGTTATAATGAGTCAATTTCATAATTGCTCTTTTTAAAAATACAGAATCCTACAGAATTTCTAAAATGTATTTTTAAAAACAGAAATCATGCTACTTGTTGCTGATTTAATTGTACATTAATTCGGTCTGCGGCTAACTTTGAAGCATTATAAATAAGGGTTACCATGTCAAAATGAATTTTTGCACGTTTCCCAGTACGATAGCGAACATTGTTCAGTTGAAAGAATTCTTTCAGATAGGCATTAACCCGTTCTACGGCAGTACGACGTTTGAAAATGTTTTTCCATGCTTGTGACCCGCGTGCTGGTGCGGTATATCTGCGAAGGTCTGAAGTGATTTTCACTTTATAAACCTTTTGGCAAATACCTTCATTAGCTAAGGGACAGTCGCTGCATTCCTTTGGTCTTGTGTATTTCAATGTTTCATATTTAGGATCAAAACTATCATAACGATAAGAATGCTCTCTGAAACAAGTTGGGGCAAAGTGTTTATCATAGCCAATGATTTCCCCTTCATTTCGCTTATTATACGCGATGACGGATTGTTGTCCCATTCGATGTACCTGCTCGTATATGGGTTCATAGTCATAGCCCGCATCCATTGTTTGATAACGTAATGGAAGGTGAAGGCGTTCCTGAATTCCTTTCAGTAAAGGGATAGCTGCCTTACCATCATTTAGACTCCCAGATGAAAAAAGAGCCTGTAGAATGTATTTGCTTGATGTACCAACGGCTAAATGACCTTTGTAGCCAAACCAAAAAACATTTTGTCCTTCTGAGTTCTTTTTCACGCCCCATTTAGGGTCTTGGGGAACTTCGGCACGTAGTTCGGCTAGGGGAACATCTAATTGGGCCACAATTTTTCTATCATATAAAGGTAAATTGGCTTCCGTTTCAGCTTGTTCTTTAAGCCACCCGTCACGCTCATCTTTTGATTTCCGACCACGTTTTTGGGGTTCAGATTTTGGCTTTTCTTCTTTTGGCTGCGCTTGGTCTCGTGCTTCAAAATGGGTTGCATCAATGGCCACTGTATCATCCGTGATGAAACCTTCTGCAATAGCCTGGAGGACCACTTTTTCTTGTTCTTTCTCAAGGATATCGCTTTCCTCCAATTTCGTTATGAGACGTGAATAGGAGGATTCTGAAGGCACATGATCAGAAACCAAAAAGCCACAATTTAACTTAAAAGCTAGATCATCATGAAGACGTTTTATAAGATCCTTCATCGTAGGGATGCGCTCTATGTATCTTACAAAGGTGGAGATAATCATGGCTGCATAGTTTAGTTCTTCCGGTGCACCCAACCGTGATTTTTTCGCCACTTGATGGTACATCGAATCCAAATCTACCGCTGAAATAATGGCTTCATATTTTTGGGTAGGTTCCATGTCAAATAATTCCTGTATGCCAAATAGGCTAGGTTGTCGTATAATAGTCATAAGAAGTACTCCTCCAGTCTTTTTATGGTTTGTGGTCAACTACCATTATACAAGATTTGGGGAGGTACTTCTTTTTTTATCTCTTAAACCCCTTGATACACAAGGGCTAAGAATTATGAAATTCATTCATAATGAATAGTTGTTGTTACGTAATCGTATAGCAAGCTAAATTACATGTTTAGCTAACACTAGCAAGTTTATTTTTTATTTAGTATGATTAGTGATGAATATACATAATGGGGGATTTGAATGGTTTATAATTATGTCATGGAACAATACGGTGTAGATCAAGTATTTAATATACTGTACGTTGCAAATTTAATCCTAGCTGCAATTGCATATAAATTAGGTTTTGCAAAAAAACTACCTATCTTAAAATCAGTTATAGTCTACATTTTGTTAGCCATAGGAATCTTCGTCCTTAATATTTTATTTATTATTATGCCAGCAACTCTTGCTGCACAACCACTACCTATGACGGAGAGTTTAGTTGTAATTTGTGTAGTACTTGCCATCTATCGTATTCGCATGTATTTGCAGAGGCAAGCGAAAAAAGCATAAAAGCAGGATTCTGAAAGCGATTTATGTTCTTGGCTAATATGGTGGGTATTTCTCACGCTATCCGTAGTTTTGATACGAAAAGTAAAAGGATTTTTCTATTACGATTCATTTAATTAACAAGAAATAATAAAATAAACAAAATTCCCTTACACCAAAAGTGAAATGGGAATTTTGTTTATTTAATCGGCTGCTTAAATTAACTCATCTTCTTTTTTCTTTTCTTCGTATAGACGGAATTTGTTTGTTGCATGGCGCTCTAACGTTCTTTCTTTTATACGTTCGTTACAGTTATCGCATAGGTACATATACGTTTTTTTATTTCTTAGTCTTTTTGCTTGAAGCGAATAATCCTCAATAATTTCAACGACATCACATAATACACATTTTACTTGCACATAACCACCTCAAATTGGACTATATTACCACTATAACATAACTAATCATCGATATGTTTATTTTCTATTAAGAAGAGGTACATTAAGAGAAAAGGTAGAAAGGATGGTTGACATGAAAAAACGTTATATCGTATCTGCTATTGGGGCAGGAGTTGCAGGATATTTAATAGGTGCTACTAAATTTAAAAAACATCCTTCTTCAAACAACAGTGAATTTAGTGAAGACTTGACCTTCTTAAAGGCTGGGAAGCCAGATGAGGTAGAAGAGTTGGAACTTGATCAACTTGAAAATGCTAAAATGGTATCCGAGGGTTCCCAGTTTGGTGTTCAATATTATAACAACAAGAAAGCAACGGAATAAGAAAGAGGCTGGGACATAACTAGCCAAGAATAATAAAAAAATGGTTCCGATCATCGTTTTTGGATGATTGGAACCATTTTCATTAGGCTATTGTCATTTTTTTTAAGTTAACTCGCTTTAGAGGCGGTGTACTTCCTTAGATTCACCGCCATTAACGCAAATCCTAATTCATTTTCTACTTTGGATTTGCCCCTCACTGACATTCGAGTGAAGCGCAAATTAGCCTTCAAAAATCCGAAGACTGGCTCTACGTCAATTTTACGTTTCCCATAGATTTCACCAGTTTCTTGATTCGAAAGCTGCTCTCTTATGTATTCTTTTTGCTGTTCCCATTTCTCGTTGTAGAAAACTTTTCGATTGTTTCCATCCTTTGCTTTTGTACACAAGGAACGTAATGGACAACCAGTACAGTCTTCACATTCATAAACTTTGAACGTACGTGTAAAACCGTATTTGTCAGTTCGGGTGGAAGTGTATCGGAATGGTAGTGTTTTATTATTTGGACAAGTAAATGAATCCTCTTCTTCGCTATATTGCCAATTGGCTATGTTGAAAGGATCATTCTTAACTTTCTTTTTCTTCTCCGTTCGATATTGATTAAAGGTAACGAGCGGCGTGCGTTCTCGTTGATTCATGACATCCTCATAATTTTGTTCACTACCATAACCTGCATCAGCGACAATATATTTTGGCAACTTGAAAAAGCTTTTCTCAATCGTATCTAGAAAAGGAATGAACGTGCGTGTATCTGTTGGATTTGGAAAGACATCATAGGCGAGGGCATACTGTCCTTCTGTCGCAAGTTGCACATTATAACCTGCCTTCAGTTGCCCATTCTTCATATAATCATCTTTCATACGCATAAACGTGGCATCGTGATCTGTCTTCGAATAACTATTTCGTTCTCCAAAGATTTCCATGTCATTTTGATAGTTTTGTTTTCGCTCCAGGTAATCCTTAAAATGCTTACGATATTGCTTAGGTACCTTACGTTCAGAGCGAAGCTGTTTACGTAGGCTTACCTCTTCGGTTGATTCAATCTTCTTATCAAATTCTTCTACCTTTTCATCTAACTTTTCCACTAGATTTTTAAGCTCTTTTGTAGAAAGTTCATCGGAACTTTCCCGTTCTATCTCTGGAATAATTTCTTTTTTTAATAACTCATCATACATTTGGTTAGACTTTTCCACCAAATTAGCACTATATTTTTCCACCGATTTTCGCCAAACGAAGGTAAACTTATTGGCATTCGCTTCAATTTTCGTTCCGTCGATAAATATTGCTTCTTCTTCAATTAATTTTTCTTGAACCAATTGACAGCGAAATTGTACGAAGCATTGACGTAGTAATTCTTTTACTTCTGGATGAACACGGAAACGATTGATGGTACGATAACTCGGTTCATAACCTTGGGCAAGCCACATCATACGGATACTGTCTGTAAGTAAGCTCTCTATCTTCCTGCCAGAAAAAACAGATTGCGTGTAAGCACAAAGAATAATTTTCATCATCATTCGAGGGTGATATGCTGGATAACCAGTCTCACGTAAAAAGAAATCAAATGCTTCGGCTGGAATACTCTCCACCACATCATTAACAGCGTAAGCAACATCATTTTCTTGTAATTTCATTTCTAAATCTATCGGCAAAACAACTTGATTCATGGTATAATGTTTGAACATAGGGATACCTCCTGATAGGTTATTGTGTGGTTACTTTAATTTTATCAGAGGGTGTCCTTTTTGTTTACTAAAAAGAGTAAGAATATTAAAAAAGACGTAGCACTTACCATTTTAAATGGTTAGCGCTACGTTTTTAATTATTTACTGGGGTTTTGTCCCAGCCTCATTTCTTATTCTTCACGCTTTTCTTTGTGATGTTTAGACTGTTCATCCATTATA
This sequence comes from Ornithinibacillus sp. FSL M8-0202, assembly GCF_037975285.1. GTDB lineage: Bacteria > Bacillota > Bacilli > Bacillales > Amphibacillaceae > Ornithinibacillus > Ornithinibacillus massiliensis. The sequence continues at coordinate 157,601 of NZ_CP150248.1, read as the reverse complement.
TCATCCATTTTTTTTCTTTCTTCATCATCATTTATGATTTGTTGGTTTTGATTCGGTTCTTCTGGTCGATGCTCTGGAGACGGGAAATCAGGCATATATCTACCAACTATAGCAGCTACTTCATCTAGAATGCCTTGTATAGGATAGCCTTGAGCAATTTTGTCATTCATTCGGCGGATTCTTTCTGTAATATCGGCATCTGCTACGACAACAGCTGTACGACCATATGGATCATGCTGAAGTGCTTCAATTACTGAATATTTAATGGTACCAACTCTTGACATATCTAATTCTTTATCAACATCTATCCCAACAACAGCATAAGGTCCAACAACGATAGCTACAGCATCGTCAACTTCGGGGACATCGCTTGCCACATGGGCTAAGTGATCTGCAATTTGCTCATTTGAAAAATCACGATCTTCCCGAGGTGCAGAATTCTTTACGTTAATTATTCTGTCATTTGGGTCTTCTTTTTCACTAGGTAAAGCCCGGTCCTCATCATTCTGTCCGCATCCTAAAAGAAAAAGCAAACATAATGCTATTAAGCTTAAACGAATATACATCTAAAACTCCTCCTAAAAATTGTGGATACAGGGAATAACTATACCGTTATTTTGGAGTATTAGATGCCAAATTATACAATAGAAAAAAAGGACCCTAAAAGAAACAGCGGTCTTGCTGACTTTTAGGATCCTTTTCATTCTACATTAGCTTATCTTAATTTTAGTAACACCTTTAATTGGATTGTCCTTATTAGATCCGTCTTTGAATAATAAATGCACAGGGCCATCTTCAGTTAACGGTTTTCCATCCAATGCAAACAGTAAGTAACTGTTGTATAAATCAGCAATCGAAATGACTATTTCTTTACGCTTTGTAACAAGTACTGCTTCTTTTGCATCCGCTTTAATTTCAGCGTGATTTAAAAAGTCGTCAATTGGCATTACGTAGGAATATTTTAATATATTCTCCCGTTCGTGCTTAGCTAAACTTCTATTAACAGGAGGTTTCGATTGGAATCCTACTGCTCTTTCCCATCTCTCTTGTGCTTCTTGAAAGTCATTTCGTTCATCTTTTTCTTCATGATTGGAGAATGCTTCTTCTAAAATAATTTTGCGATCATCAAATATCCATACGGTAGGATCCATTGTAATTTGGTAGGTAACATTACCAATAATAGGGACAATCATGTTTTTCCACCTTTCCGATAATATCTGTACCTATTAAGAATAGCAGACAACGTCAATAAATGAAATCGCTAAGCATTATATTCTAACGTCAATTTTTCCTAGTATTTCAATGAAGGAAAAGATTGCATTTTATAGTAGTAAAGGATAATATAATATTAGAGTAAATGTATATGTACAAAGAAGAAAACAAGCTTATTATCCTGATAAGGTTTGTTGGTGGAGGGGATATATTGATGCCAGAGGTAACGATAGATCATCGTGAAAAAGCCTATGCCCTTCTAAAGGCTGATGCTGATAAAATATTGCGGCTTATTGAAGTACAAATTGATAATTTAACGATGCCGCAATGTCCATTATATGAAGAGGTTTTAGACACGCAAATGTATGGTCTCTCACGGGAGATAGATTTTGCTGTTCGATTAAATTTAATTAATGAAGATGAAGGAAAAGCACTTCTTGAGAATTTGGAGAGGCGTTTAAACATTCTTCATGAAGCGGCCCAAAAATCTGTGTAACACGTATGTGTGTTTGGAAAGATTTTTTGGTAAAAACTTTGCCTGCATATGAAATGGCAAGGTTTTTTTGTTTAAGTAAGTGGGCTTTCAACATGAAAAAACATTTACTACTTGACGAATAGAGCTAATTCATTGAAAATTGAATAATTACCAATAGACTTGCACGGATACTAATTATAATCAGTTATCATAATTGGAGAGAGAAACGATGTTAACAAAATTAAAAGAATTTGATTTTACACTTCTTATAACACCATTAATATTAAGTGGATTTGGTGTTGTGATGATTTATAGTGCGAGCATGGTGCTAGCTATAGTGGAGGGTTATGAGAGCAATCATTATTTACTGAGGCAATTACAATGGTTTGCAATAGGATTATTTGGATTTCTATTTGCGACCTTTTTTCCCTATAAAAAGTATCAAAAGATAATTAAATTAATCGTTTTAGGGGTCATTCTACTGTTGTTAGCGGTAAGATTTTTTGGATATTCTGTGGGTAACGCAAAATCCTGGATAAATATCGGCCCGATTAACTTACAACCTTCTGAATTTGCTAAGCTTGGTATTATCATGTATCTGGCTTCCGTATATTCAAAGAAACAGGCATATATCAATAATTTCAACCGAGGGGTATTACCACCTTTAATTTTAACAGGATTTATTCTAGCATTAATTGTAGCTCAGCCTGATATTGGAACAGCTGCCATTATCTTTTTAATAGCGTGTACCGTCATTTTTAGTTCAGGTATTCGTTTTAAACATCTATTTATATTAGTTGCAATTGGGTTATTATTATTAGCAATCGCCGTTCCTAATATGGTAACTGAAGAAAGGATTAGCCGTTTTACAGGGGCCTATGCACCATTTGAGTCACCACATCTTGATGGTTATCAATTAATTCAATCGTATGTAGCCATTGGTGTTGGAGGGGTAACAGGAGAAGGTCTTGGACAAGGGGTACAAAAACTAGGGTACTTATTTGGTCCACATACGGACTTCATTATGGCAGTAATTGCTGAAGAGTTGGGCTTTCTAGGTGTCATTATTGTTATCGGTGCTCTAGCTATCATTGTATTACGGGGGATATTTATTTCACGTAAATGTAAAGATAGTTTTGGAGCGTTACTAGCGCTCGGTATTTCTTCTATGGTAGGCATACAAACATTTATCAACTTAGGATCGGCAAGTGGTATTTTACCGATAACGGGTGTAACCTTACCATTTGTTAGCTACGGTGGATCTTCATTACTCATATTATTAGTATCCATGGGAGTATTAAATAATATAGCAATGAATGTGAAAAAACAGGAACGTGAACCAGTTCCTGCAATGAAACAAGATATTCCAAATAATCCATTTATTAAAGGAGGAACAAGATGGTCAAGTTAAATAAAATTAAAAAAGTACTCGTTGCAAATCGTGGGGAAATCGCAATTCGTGTGTTTAGGGCATGCACAGAGTTAAACATTCGAACAGTTGCTATTTATTCAAAAGAAGATTTGGGCTCCTATCATCGCTATAAGGCAGATGAGTCTTATTTGGTAGGGGAAGGCAAAAAACCGATTGATGCTTATTTGGATATTGAAGGAATTATTGCTATTGCTAAACGTGTTGGGGTAGATGCAATTCATCCTGGTTATGGTTTCCTATCGGAAAATATAGAGTTTGCTAAACGCTGTGAGCAGGAAGGTATAATCTTTATAGGTCCCAAAAGTGAACACTTACATATGTTTGGGGATAAAGTAAGAGCAAGAACACAAGCACAAAAAGCTGGTCTTCCAGTAATTCCAGGTAGTGATGGTCCTGTTACGTCACTAGAGGAAGTAGAAGCATTTGGTCAGGAGCATGGCTATCCTATCATCATTAAAGCAGCTCTAGGTGGTGGTGGACGCGGCATGCGGATTGTACGAAGTGCCAATAATGTTCGTGAAAGCTATGAAAGAGCTAAATCGGAAGCAAAAGCAGCTTTTGGTAGTGAAGAAGTATATGTTGAGAAATTAATAGAACAACCGAAGCATATAGAAGTTCAAATTATCGGGGATGAATTTGGTAATATTGTTCACCTCTATGAACGCGATTGCTCCATTCAACGTAGACACCAAAAGGTAGTTGAGGTTGCGCCAAGTATATCATTAACAGATGAATTACGGGAGAAAATCTGTTCTGCAGCTGTTCAACTAATGAAAAATGTCAACTACGTAAACGCAGGTACGGTTGAATTTTTAGTGAAGGAAAATGACTTTTATTTTATTGAGGTAAATCCACGCGTTCAAGTAGAGCATACGATTACAGAATTAATTACTGGGGTTGATATCGTACAAACCCAAATCAAAATTGCAGATGGTCAACATATCCATGAACCATCAATCGGAATTCCTGAACAAGAATCGATTACAACTCAGGGCTTTGCTATTCAATCCCGTGTAACAACAGAAGATCCATTAAATAATTTTATGCCAGATACAGGGAAAATCATGGCATATCGGACTGGTGGTGGATTTGGTGTTCGTTTAGATGCTGGAAATGGATTCCAAGGTGCAGAAATTACCCCACATTATGATTCTCTGCTTGTAAAGGTGTCTACTTGGGCATTAACTTTTGAACAAGCTGTTTTAAAAATGGTTCGTAATCTTAAAGAGTTTCGTATTCGAGGTATTAAGACGAATATTCCATTTTTAGAAAATGTCATGTTACACAATCAATTTATGACTGGTGAATACAATACGACTTTTATAGATGAAACGCCAGAATTATTTGTTTTCCCTAAGCGGAAAGACCGTGGAACAAAAATGTTAACCTTTATCGGGGAAACAACGGTTAATGGATTTGAAGGCATTACTAAAAAAGAAAAACCGAACTTTGATACACCAATCGTTCCAAATGTAGAACATCTTGATTATGCACATGGAACAAAGCAAATTCTTGATGAAAAAGGACCAGAAGGGCTTGCAAAGTGGTTAAAAGAGCAAAAGGAAGTACAATTAACCGATACGACATTTAGAGACGCTCATCAATCGTTACTAGCGACTCGAGTTCGTACGAAAGATCTGGTTAAAATAGCTGAGCCAACTTCTAAACTTCTTCCTAACCTATTCTCTGTGGAGATGTGGGGAGGGGCAACTTTTGATGTTGCCTATCGCTTCCTTAAGGAAGACCCTTGGGAAAGGTTGTTGAAGCTGCGAGAAAAAATGCCAAACGTATTACTTCAAATGCTTCTACGCGCAAGTAATGCAGTAGGATATAAAAATTATCCAGATAACTTAATTCAGGAATTTGTTGAAAAAAGTGCGAATGGCGGAATAGATGTTTTCCGTATTTTTGATAGTTTAAACTGGGTAGATGGTATGAGACCTGCTATCCAAGCAGTTCGGGATAATGATAAGATTGCCGAGGTTGCTATGTGTTATACAGGGGACATTCTGGATCCAAACCGTACGAAATATGATTTAGCTTATTATAAGAAATTAGCTAAAGAGCTTGAACAATCAGGTGCGCATATTTTAGGAATTAAAGATATGGCTGGATTACTTAAACCGGAGGCTGCTTATCGTTTAGTAACAGAGCTAAAAGAAACAGTTGATATTCCAATCCATCTTCATACCCATGACACAAGTGGAAATGGAGTTTATATGTATGCTAGAGCGATTGATGCTGGAGTAGACGCTGTTGATGTTGCTAATGGACCGATGGCAGGGCTAACCTCACAACCAAGTGCACAAACATTATACCATGCATTAGAAGGGAAAGAACGTCAGCCAAAAGTGGATATTGAAAATTATGAGAAGCTCGGCCACTATTGGGAAGGTGTACGTCAGTATTACCAAGAGTTTGAGAGTGGCATGAATGCTCCACATACAGAGATATATCAACATGAAATGCCTGGTGGGCAATATTCTAATTTACGACAGCAAGCAAAAGCTGTCGGCTTAGGTGACCGGTGGGATGAAGTGAAATCGATGTATCGTCGTGTGAATGATATGTTTGGTGATGTCGTAAAAGTAACCCCTTCCTCAAAAGTAGTAGGGGATATGGCGCTCTTCATGGTACAAAACAATTTAAGTGAAGATGATGTGTACGAAAAGGGAGAAACCATTGATTTTCCAGACTCAGTGGTAGAATTTGCTAGTGGTTATATTGGTCAGCCATATCAAGGTTTTCCAAAAGAATTACAGCGAATCATTTTAAAAGGGAAAAAGCCGATTACCGAAAGACCTGGACAATTATTAGATCCAGTTAATTTTGATCATTTGAAGGAAACCTTATTTAATACGTTAGACCGTCAAGTAACAAGTTTTGATATGATTTCATATGCTTTATATCCGAAAGTATTTATGGATTATCACCAATTCTATGAATCATATGGGGACGTATCTGTATTAGATTCGCCAACATTCTTCTATGGAATGAAGATTGGGGAAGTAGTTGAAGTAGAAATCGAGCAAGGAAAAACACTGATTGTGAAATTAGTCTCTATTTCTGAACCAAGAGAAGATGGTACAAGAGTAGTTTATTTCGAATTGAATGGTCAGGCTCGTCAAGTTAATATCCGAGATAAGAGTGTCCAAACGAATGTTACGTTAAGACCGAAGGCAGATAAAACAAATAATAAACACATCGGAGCTACGATGCCTGGGACAGTGCTTAAAGTAGTGTGTGAAAAAGGGCAAGAGGTAGAAAAAGGCGATGAGCTAGTTATTACGGAAGCGATGAAGATGGAAACAACGGTTCAAGCTCCGTTTACCGGTGTAGTAAAAGCTATCCATGTACAGAATGGTGATACAATTGAAGTGAATGATTTATTAATTGAATTGGAATAGGATTCATGAGCGTTTCAAGTAAATTGCTGATGTAATAGGGTTAATATTGTTAACTTACTTAAAACCCCCGTATCTTGATAGAAGGATACGGGGGTTTTGCTTCGTTTATGTTGAATGATATATAGGCTGTTTCTTTATTATTTTATGTTAGAAAGAGCCTCGTCTGGAATAGCGTTTTTTCGAGCCATTGCAGCACTTCTTGTTGATAAGAGACAGAAATAGCTTAGCATTCCGAAATAACATGTAATAACTAACGCATGCATTAACGCGACACCTAAATTCAATAAGGTAAAGATAATGAGAGCACCAAATGTAACTTGTAGAAGTATTAATGTAAAGGTTGCTGTCCAACCCCACTTCATAATATTACTTTTTGGATAATCTTTTAGGATCCGAATAAATAGACTTAATGTCCAAATAAATAATAATCCAGCAAACATCCGATGTCCCATTTGAACCCATTGCTCAAATGTAAAGTTTGAGAAATCAAATGGTGCTGTATTTTTACACAACGGCCAATCGCCACAAACTAAGTTTGCGTTTACATGTCTTACGAGAGCCCCTGTATAAACAACGAGTAAGGTAAATATGGTTAAAGCATAGATTTCAACACGGTGCTTCTTTTTTATGTAAAGTGAATCAGCATCAAATTTCTTATCAATTTCAAAAATAAGTAACATTAATAAGAAAATGGTTGCAAAGGAAATAAGTGATATGCCAAAATGTGCTGCTAAAACGAAGTCAGATTGTCCCCACATTACAGCGGCAGCACCAATCAATCCTTGCAAAACTAAAAAGAAAACAGAGGAAATAGATAGAAATTTCACTTCCCTAATATTTCCGATATGCTTCCAAGACAGATAAGCTAGGATAAGAACGATAATACCAACAGAACCAGATACTAAACGATGACTCAATTCAATAATTAATTCCATATCGATTTCAGATGGAACCAATTCTCCTTTACATAGTGGCCAACTATCACCACACCCATCACCTGACTCGGTTTTAGTCACTAGTGCCCCTCCGATAAGAACAAACGTCATCCCGATGACCGCTAGAACCGAGAGCCATTTTAATAATTTTATCATACTATCAATATCCTCACTTTTTCATTGTTGTTATGTATTACGACATTATTATTATACCACTCTCCATGATAATCTTTTTTTCGCGTATAAAGCAAATCTTTTATGCAATATAATGACAATTGACACAGAATTGTTAAACAATAGATGGATTTAAATATCGAACAGATGGAATTAAGAAAAAACCCTTGCAAAGTTTTTCATTGTCTGCTAGAAATAATATAGGGGATATACTGTAAATTTAGTAGTAGAACTTCTGACGAAAGCAATTACATAGGTGGCTGGATTTTTGAAGGCGTTTTAGCCTTTTATTTGTTTACAACATAAAATTCACATAATTGTCAGAAGTTCGTGTGAATTGTGACAGTATGGTCCTAGAGGCAAATGGATTGTAAGATGGAACCGTGATACAATGAGCATTAATAGATAGCATACTTTATGGAAATATGAACAATGCTAGGATGAGTATGCTTCTTTTATATGTCCCTTTTATTTTGGGGGTTAAAGGGGGGATATACAGGATGCGTTCAAATGAGACAACTTCCTCAAAAAAAGGGCGATGCTATTGTACATACGGGAGTAAAAAGTGATAGTAAATTTTGATGGATTTACTGAAAAAGAATGAATTGGTACTTGCCTTAGTTACTTTCCTTTTAGATACAATAATTTTAGCTTTGTTAGGAATATTAAATACTGTCTTCTTCATTTTGTATTAAAAAGGAATGTATCGATAACGAATGGGGAATAGGTACATATATAATTAAGGTTTCCCATTACTAATTATCATCCTTACTATTTTCTATATATAAGGAAGGAAATTTTGAAAGAGAGGTATTAATACATGAAAGGTTGGATGGGAAGATTCAAAGTATTATCCCTATTGGGTTTAGTAGCATTATTTCTATCAGCCTGTGGTAGGGAGAACCTGACAGCGTTAAACCCTAAAGGCTACGGCGCGGAAAAATCTCTAGATCTAATTATTCTACCTACTGTTATCATGACTGTTGTTCTTGTAATTGTAATGGTTATATTCACAGTAGCGCTCATTAAATTCCGTAAGAAAAAAGGTCAAGAAGATGTTATTCCAAAGCAAGTTGAAGGTAACCAAACATTAGAAACAATCTGGACTGTTATTCCGATTTTACTTTTAATCGTAATTGCGGTGCCAACAGTAATCTATACGTTTGATTTAGCTGATGATGCGGATGCTAGTGATTCATTAAATGTTAACGTTACCGGTAACCAATATTGGTGGCATTTTGATTATGATGGACTAGACATTCAAACAAGTCAGGATGTATATATTCCTGTAGGTGAAAAAGTATACTTTAATATGTTATCTTCCGATGTTATCCATTCATTATGGGTTCCTGCACTATCTGGTAAGCTTGATGTTAACCCAGAAAATGAAAATACATTTTATCTTCATGCTTATGAAGAAGGTGTGTATTGGGGTAAATGTGCGGAGCTTTGTGGACCTTCACACTCACTTATGGACTTTAAGGTTGTCGTAGTAAGTCAAGAAGAGTTTGACCAATGGGTCGCTGATATGCAAAACTTTGATCCAGAAGCAGAACCTGAAACACAAGAAGCAGTAGATGGTAGAGCATTATTTGAAGAGAACAACTGTATTGCATGTCACGCAATTGGATCTTCACCTGTAGAAGTCGGTCCTAACTTAACCAATTTTGGAGACCGTACAAAACTAGCAGGTACAGCAGATATGACAAAAGAAAATATCATTAAATGGATTGTAAATCCAGAAACAATGAAACCAGGAAATAAAATGACTGGTATGTACCCATCAGTTAGTGAAGAGGATGCTGCATTAATTGCAGAGTATCTATTACAGTTACGTCCTTCAGAAATTACGCCGGAGAGTGCGGGTAACTAACTTTTGATTTAAGGTTTGTATGATTGAAAAGGGAGGTTTATTTTGTGAGTTCAGCAACTGCTCAGAAAACAAGCTTCGCTGCCGTATTATGGGATTATTTAACGACTGTTGACCATAAAAAAATAGGTAAACTATATCTTTATGGTGGGGGTTTCTTTTTCCTACTCGGTGGATTAGAAGCTTTAATTATTCGTATTCAACTAATGAAACCAGACAACGATTTTATATCTGCTGGTTTATATAATGAAATGATTACAATGCATGGAACAACGATGATTTTCTTTGCGGCCATGCCAATATTGTTAGGATTAATGAACGCCGTCATGCCGTTACAAATTGGTGCTCGTGATGTTGCGTTTCCATTTCTTAATTCATTAGGTTTTTGGTTATTCTTGTTTGGTGGAATTATGCTAAATGTCAGCTGGTTAACTGGTGCACCAGATGCTGGTTGGACAGCATATACACCACTATCAACGTCCTCACCAGGACATGGTGTAGATTATTATATTCTAGGTCTACAGATATCGGGTGCTGGTACGTTAATGGGGGGAATTAACTTCCTCGTAACGATTGTTAATATGCGTGCACCTGGTATGACATACATGCGTATGCCATTATTCACATGGACAACATTCGTAATCAGTGTATTAATATTATTTGCATTTCCAGCTTTAACAGTTGGTTTATTCTTACTCATGTTTGACCGTATGTTTGATTCAGCATTCTTTGATGTAGCACTTGGTGGTAACAGCATCATTTGGCAACATCTATTCTGGATCTTTGGTCACCCAGAAGTTTATATTCTAATCTTGCCAGCGTTCGGTATTTTTAGTGAAATTTTTGCGACATTCTCTAAAAAGCGTCTATTTGGATATACCGCAATGGTATTTGCGACAATCCTTATTGCGTTCTTAGGCTTTATGGTATGGGCTCACCATATGTTTACAGTAGGAATGGGTCCAGTTGCGAACTCCATTTTCGCTATTGCTACGATGGCAATTGCTGTTCCAACTGGTATTAAGATTTTCAACTGGTTATTAACCCTTTGGGGTGGAAATATTACCATTAATAGTGCAATGCTCTGGTCATTAGGATTTATTCCTTCCTTTACACTAGGTGGAATGACAGGGGTTATGGTAGCTACTTCTGTAGCGGATTATCAATACCATGATTCTTACTTCGTTGTAGCCCACTTCCACTATGTAATTGTTGGTGGGGTAGTATTTGGAATTCTTGCAGCACTACATTACTGGTGGCCATTAATGTTTAAACGAATTCTTAATGAAAAATTAGGTAAGCTTGCATTCTGGACATTCTTTATTGGATTCCATTTAACATTCTTTATCCAGCATTTCCTTGGATTAATGGGTATGCCTCGTCGTTATTGGGTATTCTTAGATGATCAAGGGTTAAATGTGGGTAACGCAATTAGTACAGTCGGTGCCTTCTTTATGACATTCGGTGTACTAGTATTCCTATTCAATGCATTTTATTCTTGGTTTAAAGAAAAGCCTGCACCACAAGATCCTTGGGATGGTCGTACATTAGAGTGGGCAGTTGCTTCACCGCCACCACATTATAACTTTAAACAACTTCCACTAGTTCGTGGACTTGATGCATTATGGATTGAGAAGATGGAAGGTAATGGCAAAATGACACCTGCTGAACCTGTAGGAGATATCCATATGCCAAACGGATCTATTCTACCGTTTATTATGTCAATTGGTTTCTTTATTGCAGGATTCGGGTTTATTTACCATAATCAATCTAGCTTTGCCTATGTATTACTATTCGGTGGCATGGGGCTAGCATTATTATGTATGCTAATTCGCTCGCTAAAAGATGACCTTGGATATCATATCCATAAAGAAGATCTCGAAAAGGAGGCTGAATAATATGGCTAATGATCATACCTTAAATCCAGAAACAATGCCACATCATCCTGAAAAAGCAACACTTGAAGGGAAGAATAAGTTTTTAGGATTATGGTTTTTCCTTGGCGGAGAAACAGTATTATTTGCCAGCCTTTTCGGAACATACCTTGCATTAAAGAATTCGACTGCTGGTGGACCAAGTTCTGAGGATATTTTTGGACTTGAATTAGTATTCCTTATGACCATGCTATTATTAACTAGTTCCTTAACTAGTGTGTATGCCATGTATCATATGAAGAATAATAATTTCGCTAAAATGCAGCTTTGGCTTGGAATTACCGGCTTACTTGGTCTAGCATTCCTTGCATGTGAGATTTACGAGTTCTATCACTACATTCATGAGTATGAATTTACATTTCGTTCTTCTGCTTTTGGATCTGCATTCTATACTTTAGTAGGCTTCCACGGTGGTCACGTACTTTTTGGTCTATGTTGGTTAGCAGCTCTTATGATTCGAAATGCAAAGCGTGGATTAAATCTTTACAATGCACCAAAATTCAATACATTTAGTTTATATTGGCACTTTATTGACGTTGTATGGGTATTCATCTTTACAGTGGTATACCTAATGGGGAAGGTGGGGTAACGGATGGCAAATAACACCAAAACCAATGAATTTCAAAAACAACAAAATAAAGAGGAAATGAAAAAGCAGCTGATTACCTTTGCTACAATGATCATTTTTACTATTATTGCTTTTGTCATTGTTGGTTCAGGTATAATGAGTAAGATGCTGGCGATTCCATTATTACTAATCCTTGCTGTAGTACAAGTAGCATTCCAATTTTACTACTTTATGCATATGAAGGATAAAGGACATGATATGGTTGCTATCATGATTTATGGTGGAGTGTGGGCGGCAGTATTAACCGTAGCTGCACTTAGCTTAGTAATATGGTGGTAATCTAAATAAGGATCAGGGAATTGTTTTCCCTGGTCCTAATTTTTTGGGATAAGAAACGAAGAATTCACGGCAGACACTCCTAATTCTTCAACTACATCTATTAGTCTTTAAAAAGTTGTCACAGTTTATCCGTGTTTACCGTATACTTATAGGTTATAATGGAATTTAGATAATAGGATAACTATGGAGTGAATGATATGTTGGTTAATTTACAACTTTTTGGATTTCGTGCTTTATGGAGTCCATATTTCTTTTTATTTGTTTTGGCTTTAGGAATTACATATTACTTAATCACTGGGCCGCTTCGCCATAAGTTTGGTTCTGTTGAAGAACCAACAACGAAACAAAAGGTTTTTTTCTATATTGGACTAGTATTACTTTATATTGTTAAAGGGTCTCCAATTGACTTGTTAAGTCATATTACCCTTACAGCTCATATGATGCAAATGGCAATTTATTTAATTGTATTTCCAATTCTTATGATAAAGGGGATCCCGGCTTGGATTTGGAAGGGTGTGCTTGTTAAACCAGTTATTAAATCTGTGATGAAAGTACTTACGTTTCCGTTAATTTCAATTTTATTGTTCAATACGTTATTTTCTATTTACCATTTGCCAGCAATTTTTGATATGACGAAATCTTCACCGGTTATACATACTTCATTCCATATTTTGCTTTTATTATTTGGATTTTTAGTATGGTTCCCAATTATGTCACCGATTAAAGAATGGCAAATTAAACATCCGTTAGGGAAGATTTTCTATATATTTGGTAATAGTGTATTGATAACACCTGCCTGTATATTGATTATTTTTGCAGATGTACCGTTATATGCAGCTTATAGTTCGAGTGGCGCTTGGATCCAAGCTATGGCACTATGTGTGCCAGGAGACGTTCTAAGTGGACTAACTTCTACTTCTCAAATCACTGGGCCAGAAATGTTCACATCAATGTCCACGTTAGAAGATCAGCAGCTTGGTGGTATTATTATGAAAATAATGCAAGAAATCATTTATGGTGTCATTTTAGCTAAAGTATTTTATGCTTGGTTTAGCCCGGAAACCTTAAAGGTAGACCCATTACCAAATACGGTTGCACATACAACAGAATAAATGATGGAAGGGGAGAAGTATTCCACTCTTTAATAAATTTGGAGAGGAATAAGACTATGGAAATTTTACCTACAATTAGTACTTTCTTTATTTTTTTAAGTGCGGTGTTAGTTGCAATTGGATGGCGTTTAATTGCGACGAATCGCCCAAAAGCACATAAGAAGACGATGATTGCAGCAGCAATCAGTGCGTTATTGTTCTTTATTATTTATGTGTCTCGAACTGTTTTTATTGGAAACACGAGTTTCGGTGGTCCAGATGAATTAAAAATTTACTATACGATATTTTTAGTTTTCCATATAACATTAGCTACAACAGGGGCTGTTTTTGGACTTGTAACGCTATACTTAGCATTCAAGCGTAAAATCTCCAAGCATCGAAAAATAGGCCCGATTACTTCCATTATCTGGTTCGGATCTGCAAGCACCGGTATTGTCGTGTACCTCTTATTATATGTTCTCTACCATGGTGGACATACAACAAGCTTGTTGAAGGCAATATTTGGCACATAATTTACCTTTCCTTATTGGATTGCAAATAAAAATAACGCATTTGCTCTTTTCAAGCAAATGCGTTATTTTTTATGGTTTAAAATTTAATGTTAAGCTTCAAGATTCCAGCTTCCCTAGCTGAAATGTAAATGATTAGGATTAATGGCCCAATGATAAATCCTAATATACCAAATATCTTTAATCCTAGGAACATCGAAATTAGTGTTGCGAGTGGTGACAATCCCATATGTTTTCCCATCACCTTAGGTTCAATCGTTCTCCTTATGGCAAGTAGTATGATAGCTAGAATGGACAGTTCTACTCCCATCTGTATATCTCCAGCCATAAACATAATGATAGCCCATGGTCCAAGAATAATGATCGAACCAATAAGTGGAACTAAATCAACTAGCCATATGATGAGCGCCATAATTAAAGCAACCTCTGGAGCGATAATAAATAATCCAATGAGCGAAACGGCAAAGATAATTAAACTAACTAAAAATTGAGCTTTAAAGAAGCCAACAATAACATTTTTTATTCGATTATTCATAAAGGAAACTTTTTCAGCAGTTTCTTTTGTAAATAAATTAAATGTTTTATCTTTTAATATTGGTAGTTCTAGCATAAAGAGGAACAAGGCTATTAGATATACTAGAATACTTACAATATATTGCGGAATCTGAGCAAATATACTAGCAATCTTATTGATGGTTAACTTCTCTCTAAGTGTCGTGTTAAGCTGTGTAACATATGTATCAAAACTGTCTGTTACAGATTCGACAAACTCAGAAGGTAAATCATTACCATATTCAGTTATTCGATTTTGCCATTCTCCATATACTTGGTTAATCTTATTGATATGAGATGGTACATCTTCTACAAAGTTAATTGCTTGACCTACAGCCTTTGTGACAATAAAGCCTCCGGCAAATCCAACTACCACTAGAAACAATAGAAATACAAGTAGTACCGAAATTTTCCTGTTAATTCTCGTTCGGTTTTGAATAAATTTCACTAAAGGGTTTAAAGTAAGTGCTGTTATTAGTGCAATAATTAATGGGATAGAGATAGATAATACGAAATATCCAACCACTAATAATAACAGTATGATGATGAATAAGATGATTTTTCGAAACAAAAGGGTATCTCCTTTCGGGTGTTGGAAAATTCTTTAATATACCTATAAAAAATATAGCATGAAATCATCCATCTGGATAGAAATAACTCGTGAAATAGGGAGATAAAAAACCAACTACTCGCACCGTGAGAGTAGTTGGCCATTTTGTTCATTACTCAACGTTAAGTTCTTTAAGATCTTCACTAACTTTTTGCAAAATTTTGGTTGCTCTTTCTACCAGATTTTCTGGAAAGTTTTCTTCTTCACCATATTCCACACCATGTGGATAATAATGCTTACCAAGTAATGGACTTAATAACTTAATGACGGCATCGCCACGGTCAACATCACCTTCAATTGCGTAACCTTGAATACGGATGTAATATGTAATGTTTTTCTCATTGGAACCGATTTTATAATCATATGTAACTCGTTCATAATCCCACTGTCCAGCACGGATAAAGGCATTATTTCCCATGATCCTATCTAATGGTTTTATTTCCATTATAGTATCTTCAATTCCTACGTTTTCTAATTTCATTTTCTACACCTCACATTTTTGCTCACTACCCTAATAATAGTATTATTTCAATGAAGTTGCAATGAAAATGGGATTTTTATCCTTGAGAAATTAGAACTGTCATATAATTGTAACGATTTGACTAATCCAATGCTCGTGTATTTCTGTCTTAACATACAAATAAATTAATTGCTTATATCGTATTTAATAATTTTATAGCATGTTTTAATATAGTAAAACATATAGTTTACTATACTATTTAGTAGAGGGAGCTAGACGAAATGCGATGGATAAAAGGCGTTGTAGGCTTTATTATGATAGTCATTATTACATTTTTTATTTTAGAAAAGAATCAAATAGAATCACGTGAAGCAATTGATAGTCTTAATCATACATTAATCGTGAAGAAGGAGAATGTAAAGGAGAAGTCGGTTCCTAATAATATAATTGCCAAAGGGAAATATGAAGGGGAACTATTTCATTGGATTGGAAGGAGTACGGATGAGTTAATTCAAGTGTTAGGGGAACCGAAGCGTAAGGACCCAAGTTCTTATGGATATACTTGGTGGGTGTATACGAATAATGAAACACACTATATTCAATTCGGTGTCATAGGGGAGGAAATTCATACGATTTATGCTACTGGCGGTGATATTTCCATTTCACCATTAGCAATTGGTGACAGCTATGAAACGGTTCATCAAGAGTTAGATTTTAAAAATGAAGTGACATATAGTAAAGGAATAGCTTCTTATGCATTTTTGTTAGACGACGAAGATGTTCAAATGCGTCCTTTAGTAAAGCTATCAGATGATCTCTTTTTACAAGTTTATTTTGATACCTTTTCTAATCAGCTTTCTTCTGTCCGTATTATGACTGGTGACGTACTTCTTACACAGCGACCATATGGATTACGCTATAGAGGGAAAATACCCGATCCCCCTAACCTGACAGATGCTAAATGGGAAGAAGTTGAGCGTGGAATGGAACAACAAATTTTTGATATTACGAATGTGATCCGGCACAACTTTAAAAAGAATACGTTAGAATGGGAGGATATGGTTAGCGAGGTTGCCTTCTTACATAGTAAGGATATGGCAGAAAATAATTACTTCTCCCATTATAGTCAAAATGGGAATGGCTTAAAAGAGCGATTAGAAGGAAAGGATATCTATTACACTGCGGCTGGTGAAAATATTGCTGCTCAATATGTTGATGCCCCTGCGGCGGTTGAAGGTTGGTTAAATAGTGAAGGTCACCGGGACGCTCTGTTAAATGATGAATACACCCATTTAGGTGTAGGTGTATATAGGCTATATTATACACAAAACTTCTTAACAAAACCGTTTAACTAGTAGTAGCAAATAAAAAAGAATATCATTAATGACCTGAACTATATTTCGCAATTCTTTCATGATAATGCGGGGGAGTTCGGGTTTTTTATATCCCTTGCTGGAATGGGGAAGAAGTTGCATGTAAGAGGAATAGTTAGTTTTTTGTTTTACTTCCTTGTTTTAGGTGAAATGCACAGAACAATGGTTAAAGCATAAATTATAGTATGTCGATTGTTGCCTATGTGTATAGCTAAAGGGGTGAGATGATTTGAGTACGAATAATTTACATCCAACTGTCCAACGCTTTCGAGAATTTATCAATCAACATCCAAAGCTGAGGAAGGAAATAAGAAGAACAGGAAGGTCCTGGCAAGAATACTATGAAAAATGGATTCTATTAGGTGAAGAGGATGAATACTGGAATAAGTTTAGAGAGGAAACATCCGATAATGATAAAAGTGATAAGAATGGAGCTGAGAGTAAGGCCGAACTATTTAGTCAGCTATTAAAATATGCTGAGAAGATGGATATCGATAAAGTACAAAAGCAGGTATCCCAATTAAGTGGAACGATTGCTACCATTCAAGAGTTAATTGACCAATATCAAGGCTCTAAAAAAGGACCAAAACCACAGGAACATAATCCTTTTGGTTGGTTTAGGGATTAGTGATTACGATGAATAAAACATTACATGATTATTTACTAACTAGACCTGATTTAGTTCATTTTATTCGGTACAACCCAGAATGGTATCGATTTCTATCGAGAGATCCGAATAAGATAGCTGAAATAGAAAATGAGGCGAAACGATTTTATGGTAAAACCTTCTCGCAAAAGCTGGAAAAGGTTAACCAAAATGTTCAAATGGTGGGTATGCTATTACAATTTGCGGAAATGATGAAAGATTAATTGTTTTTACATTTTCACCATAAAAGTGATAAACTATTGGTGGAGGTGAATGATTATGATAGCTACCTTAGAATATGTCGATATTTTAGACCGCTCTGAAATGCTAGGGAGGATGGTTTTGGACTCTGAGGTTTATGAAGCATATGCGGAAGCTAAACATGCTTTAGAAAATGATTCCGAAGCCCAACAGCTTATTAAGGAGTTTACTGCTGTTAAGGATCAATATGAAGACGTCCAGAGGTTTGGTAGATATCATCCAGATTACTCTGAAATTATGAAACTTGTCCGCACTAAAAAACGTGCGATGGACTTAAATGATAAAGTAGCAGCATATAAAATTGCTGAGAGAAATTTTCAAAGTTTATTAGATGAGATTAGTCAGTATATTGCATTCAGTGTTAGTGAACAAATAAAGGTTCCAAGAGATGGGGCTGCACTTACGGATAGTGGATGTGGTTGCGGAAGTGGTGGAGGCTGTGGATGTAAGGCTTCTTAATCGTTATATTGTTGAAATAAAAGCTATATTCTGATAAACTATTTCAAAACTACCTGAAATTGTGAGGATTTTTCATGAGAACAAATAGACAGGGGATTATTGTTTGGTATCAACATGCCAAAAATATGAAACAAATCAAGCGATTGGGAAATGTTCTTTATACATCTAAAAAGCTAAAGTATGCAGTAATGTATGTGGATCAATCTAATCTAGAAGAAATTGAGAAGAAATTATTAAAATACCCTTTTGTATCAAGGGTAGATCGATCATATAAGCCATTTATTCGTACAGAATATGAAAACGCTAAACCAGATAAAGCCAAACAATACGATTATAAAATGGGAATATAGAGCCTTCGTGATTAACCTCGCGAAGGTTTTTCGTTTTCCGTACGGTAGGGTTTTGAGAATAAAAATAAAAAAACCTGCAGAAATAAAATCCTGCAGGTCCCTTTGTTTTCTTGCCAGAAAACAAAAAGGCAAAGGGAGAGGAGAAACCGGAGGAGAACTTATGGGGAAGTGTAAGTCTTCTCCGTGTTTTGAAACAACCAAGCTACGCATTAGCTGTTCCATTAAGCTATTATGTTCAATGATAAAAAATATATACATGATTAGCATATTTTTTGTATTAGTTTTTTTCTGTTTTATTATCTTTTTCCTTTGTGGTAGGATTGTAACGAGTGAGTAACAGAGGTGAATGTGATGCGAGTAATAGCAGGAATACATAAAGGAAGACAATTGAAGGCAGTTCCAGGTAAAAATACTAGACCTACAACAGATAAGGTAAAAGAAGCGGTATTTCAAATGCTAGGCCCATTTTTTCAAGGTGGAGTGGCATTAGATTTATTTGCTGGGAGTGGTTCGTTAGGTATTGAGGCGTTAAGTCGTGGAATGGACTCCTGTATTTTCGTCGATAGTCATCCGAAAGCCATTCAGACTATTAAAGAGAATGTCTCCATGTTAAAGCTTGATGATCAAGTAGAAGTATTTCGTGCAGATGCATTCCGTGCCTTATCAGCATCTGCAAAAAGAGGGCTGAAGTTTGATTTGATATTTCTTGATCCTCCTTATACGAAAATAAGTTACGAAAAGTTATTAGAAATAATTGAAGCAGAGCAGTTATTAAATAGTGATGGTATTATTTACTGTGAACATGATATTCATGATCATTTACCAGATACATACTCCAGTCTAACGGTTAAAAAACAAACTCACTATGGCGGAACAATTGGAGTTACCATCTATCAAAAAAATTAGCTTAGAGGGGTGCTGGCATGACAAAATTAGCAATTTGTCCAGGGAGTTTTGATCCCATTACATTAGGGCATTTAGATATTATTGAAAGAGGTTCTAAAATTTTTGATGAAGTAATTGTTGCTGTCTTTAATAATCGATCCAAATCTCCGTTGTTTACAGTGGAAGAAAGAATGGAATTAATTAGAGAATCGACGAAGCATATGCCTAATGTAAAGGTGGACGCAAGTGATGGCCTATTAATAGAATATGCCGAGGAGAAGAACGCACAAGTCATACTTAGAGGTTTGCGGGCTGTAAGTGACTTTGAATATGAAATGCAAATTACATCCATGAATCGAAAGTTAGATTCAAGAATAGAAACACTATTTATGATGACCAATAATCAATATTCATTCTTAAGCTCCAGTATTGTAAAAGAGGTTGCTAAATATAAAGCTGACGTGACCGACCTTGTACCAGTAGTTGTAGCAGAAGCACTTAAAAGTAAATATAAGCGATAAGAAAGTCAGGACTAGCGATGTCTAGATGTAATAGAAGAAATATAACATAACGGAAACTACTACAGGAGGTAAGCATAGTACATCAATGCTTTCCTCTAATCTTTTACAATCGCTAGTCCTTCGTATTCTTTGGGGTAACATTCTTTGTGAAAATACGAAAATAATCTTGAAATAGTTTAGTAAGGAACGCTTGCTAACATTTCCATTCATAATTTTGAATATCTAAAACGACGGTACATAATAAGGAAAGCTAAGCCAAAAGCAGCAATGGTAATTAATGGTCCAATTTCCTTGAGAAGATCTAATATACGTACCCATTGACTATCTATGCTAGGATTGAGTACAGGCATTTCTTTTACACTTGATTCGATTCTATTTAAATATAAAGGTTTATAAAGTAAGATGGCAAGAATACTAGCTATAAAGCCATGTAAAATACGTGCGAAAAAATACGGATAAAACCTAATATTACTCTTTGAAATAATACTTGCAACCTGAGCTTGTACTGAGAAGCCGTTAAAACCTAATATAAAGCTTACTACAATAACGCTAGCCAAAAAGGGATCAACATTTTCTTTTGAAATCATATTAGCCCCAAGTGTAATCTCAAAAAGCCCTGTTATAAATGGTAGAGCTAATTCTACCGGTATGAAAAAGAACTGTAGCACAGATTGAAAGAAGATGGCAATAAATGGCGTTACTCCTATCAAGAATAGCATTTTATTTAACACTGAAAACAAGATGATAAATCCTCCGACCATAACAAGTGTCTTAATGGAATTAATGACAGCATCCCCCATAATCTCTCCTACTGGTCGCTTGTCCTTTATTCTCGTTTCATGCATTGCATAAAATGCTCGTTTCAGAGAAATTTTACGGCTTTCCTTTTTTTGATACGTCTCTTTCGATCTCCCATAAAATCGCATACAGATGCCAGTTATGGCATTCCCTAGATAATGACAAACTGCTAATAGTACCCCTAATTTAGCATCATGAAAGAAACCAATCGATATCGCTCCAAAAATAAATAATGGACTAGACGAGTTAGTGAACGCAACAAGACGTTCTGCTTCTAACTGTGATATTTGCTTTTGCTCTTTCAGTCGGACAGATAGTTTTGCACCGGTTGGGTAACCACTAACCATGCCCATTATCCAGGCAAAACTGCCAACACCAGGAACATTGAACAATGGGCGCATAATTGGTTCAAATACTACTCCCAGAAACTTTACAACACCGAAACTTAATAATAATTCAGCTGTAATAAAAAAAGGCAGTAGGGAAGGAAAAACTACTTCCCACCACATATCAAGTCCACGAATACTTGCCTCAAGAGCGTCATTAGGATATTTAATTAACGTAAATGCAAAGAAAATAGTTGTAGCGGCAAACAGAAATGTTTTAACTAATTGCTTCAAAAGACTGCCTCCTAGTAATTTGCTAAACTGTACTTATTATTTTGATAGTAGTAAAATAAAACTAGTTTAAAATGAAACGTAAATGGGTTAGTTTCATATATCTATATCAATATACGCTTGTACATTGCCTGAATATGCCATACACTTTTTTCGATAAAATAGATTTTCAAAGAGTTAAGGTATTATAAAGGCCTAA
This sequence comes from Ornithinibacillus sp. FSL M8-0202, assembly GCF_037975285.1. Taxonomy (GTDB): domain Bacteria; phylum Bacillota; class Bacilli; order Bacillales; family Amphibacillaceae; genus Ornithinibacillus; species Ornithinibacillus massiliensis. The sequence continues at coordinate 135,903 of NZ_CP150248.1, read as the reverse complement.
GTGGTTTTGAAAGGGGTCTAAAGATGAAGTTTTCAAAAAGACAGATAGTTTCGCTACTTTTAGCTGTAATGGTTGCATTTTTTCTTTCTACATATAAATTACCGTACTATATTCAAAAACCTGGTGGAGCTGATGCATTAAAACCTATCGTTCAAGTAGAGAATGCTAATGAGAGTGAGGGAGACTTTCATTTAGTAACAGTAAGAGGGGGGCAAGCTACTCCTATACAATACGCTTTAGCTAAAGTCCTACCGCATCATCAAATATTAGATATTAATGATGTTCGTCCTGAGGGAATATCGGATGAAGAATATTTTCAAGCACAATTACAAATGATGGAGAGCTCTCAAGAAGCTTCCACTGTAGTTGCTTATACTGCAGCTGGAAAGGATATAACGATAGAATTTAATGGTGTATATGTAGTAAGTGTTGTTCCTGGATTGGCAGCAGATGGTATTTTGCAAATGGGTGATAGAATCATTGGGATTGATGATTTAGAAATAAAAGAGTCCAATGATTTAATATCCTATATAGAGCAGAAGAAGGTTGGAGATCAAATTACGGTTCATTTAATTCGTGATGATGAAGAGATAACTAAGGATATCACATTAGGTGTAATTGATGAAGAGACGAAGCAAGTTGGGATTGGTATCACTTTAGTTACCGATCGTGATGTTCAAGTTGACCCTCCTCTTACATTTTCTAGTGGTAATATTGGTGGACCAAGTGCAGGGTTAATGTTTTCACTTGAAATTTATAACCAATTAACGGAAGAAGATCTGACTAAGGGTCATCAGATTGCGGGAACTGGAGAAATCGATTATGAAGGAAATGTCGGTAGAATCGGAGGAATAGACAAGAAGGTAGTAGCTGCTGATCGCGAGGGAGTCGATGTATTCTTCGCTCCAAATGAAGGTGGACGTGGAGGCGACTCTAATTATGAAGTGGCTAAGAAGAAAGCCGAGGAGATTGGTACCGATATGGTGATTGTTCCAGTTGATACCTTTGATGATGCCCTTAGGTACTTGAAGGAAGAATTAAAATAAACATTGTACGAAATAGACAGCCCCTAACTGATTTGGGACTGTCTTTTTCGTACTAGAGGTCTATGATGGAATGATTACAGGTCCTCGTAGTTCTTGCTTCCATAAGGTATATCTGCTTTGAACAGGTAGGATACTATAATAAGCATTGGTTGCTCGTTCCTCAATGTGAAGCATCGGATGGGGATTCCGTGATAATTTTGGATAAATAGGCATATTCATTTGTTTTTTTTGTTGATTTAAATATGCTTGTCCTTTTTTCGTCATGCCGATTAGTCTAATATAGCTAATAGAGTTAGGAGCGGTTAGCTCATCGATTTCAGACTTTGTCGTATTTGTTAAAAGATGAACAAAGATTCGCTGTATTCTTGTCCATGTATAACGCTTCGTTTTAATTGCGGCTATCCAGTCATAAAATGAAGTAACATGTTTAGCGGTTTGTTTAATTCGATGTTCAAGGCCTTCTTCCATACCATGTATTAAGGCTAGTTCCTCCAATGACATAGTCAATACTCTATATTGAAGGAACGGGAAATAAGGCTCCCAATTATGTAAGGTTGTTGCCATACCTAAGTAATTTTCTAGCTCGTTGATGGTCGATGGAGGCATGGTGTGTTTTAATTCTGATAATGGTGTCTGTTGGTTAAACAATTGTTTCCTTATGCTGGTTGCACTTGCAATGGAGCTTGTTATCTCTGTATCATGATAACCACTGTTTTTTCGTTTGATTGTCAATGGTTGAATCGGTAGTTTATGCTCAAGGATGGTTTTTACATAGCTAAAACCTAAGATGTTGTTTGGTTTCGATAAGTCTATTCCGCCTTGGGTTAATCCAATTGATTCGTATGCTCTTTTACTAGCTTCAGGAAAAGACATACCAGCATGTAATCCATGTTTTAGTTCACGTTGATAGGTTACTTGGTTATCTTTATAATCATCATATCCTTTGATGAATGTGTCGATATTGCCTGACTCGCTCCCAAAGCATATACTATCTACCCCTAACGCTTGTAAGGTTAACACGGAACCTTTTGCAAATAGGTCGCTGCTCTGTACAGCGTATACATATGGTAGTTCCACAACGATATCTATTCCGGCCATAAGAGCAGCCTTTGCCCGGTGGAATTTATCGATAATGGCAGGTTCACCTCTTTGCAGGAATGACCCACTCATAACAGCTACCATACAGTCTGCATTTGTTTTTGCCTTTGCCTGTTCTAGATGATAGTAATGTCCGTTATGAAATGGGTTATATTCAACAATTAACCCGCATGCTTTCATATTCAGCACCCCAAAACTTTACAATTAATATTTTCCTGTTATGGTTGATTATAGAAAATCATCTGCGGGAATGCTACAAATACGAATATTTTTTTATACTGTAAAGAAAATATATTGACAAAAGTGGATTTTCCTTTTAAAATTACTCTTGTTGCCTTGAGGTGAAATAGATGAAATTTACATTAGCACAATTGAAGAAAGATGCTTTCAATAAGCCTTTCCATTTTTCTGGTGAAGTAGATGTCTCGGAGTTAGAAACGATGAACAACGATATTCGAAAGATTGGCTTTGTTCAGGTAAACGGCGTGTGTAATAGACAGGGTGATCAATTTTTCTTTAAGTTCACGATAACTGGTGAAATGATTTTACCTTGTGCTCGTACATTAGTTGATGTTTCTTATCCATTCAAAATAGAAGCAGAAGAGATTTTTTCAACATCACCTTATTCTAATGAGGAAGATGATGCAGAAATTCATCCGATTCATGGAGAAGTGCTTGACTTAATGCCGTATATAAAGGAAAATATTTTATTGGAGGTTCCTTTTCGTGTATTCTCCGATGAAGTAGATTCAGCGGATGTACTTCAAAAAGGAAATGATTGGGCAGTACTTTCCGAAAAAACAAAAGAAGTGAAAATTGATCCACGTTTTAAAAAACTGGAGTCATTATTCAAAGATACCGAGAAAGAAAAATAAGAAGTTAATTGATTGTTTTTGCTTTCGTATTTGAAGGAGGTGTAAGTCATGGCGGTACCTAAAAGAAGAACTTCTAAAAAAGTAAAAAGACAACGTCGTACTCATTTCAAATTACACGTGCCTGGCATGGTAGAATGTTCAAATTGTGGAGAATTAACAAGACCACACCGTGTATGTAAAGCTTGTGGGCACTATAATGGAAAAGAAGTTGTTAACAGCTAATACAGGATATTAGAAAACAGATCACATCGTATGTGGTCTGTTTTTTTATCATCAAAGATAACAAGTTTTACAAGGAAGGGAAAAAGCGATATGGATGAACTTGTACAATACCAATACATGGCAGATAAGGGATATGGAATCATAACCATTAACCGTGCGAAGAAACGAAATGCTATTTCGATTGCAATGGCGAAACGTTTCATGAGCTGTATCGAAAAAGCGGAGAAAGATCCAATTATGTTTTTAGTCGTAACGGGTGCAGGTGAACACATCTTCTGTGCTGGTGGTGACTTAAATGATTTACATGGAGAATTAACAACGGAAGAAGCAAAGAAGAGTCTATTAAATATGATGGAAGTATTATATCGTTTGACAGTATTTAAGGTGCCAACCATTGCGCTTTTAAATGGTGGAGCTCGAGGAGGCGGCTGTGAATTAGCATCTGCCTGTGACATACGGATTGGCAAAACTGGAACAACGTTTGGGTTTATCCAAACAAAGTTAGGAATCATCCCTGGTTGGGGTGGTGGTGTCTTGTTGGCTAAAAGAGTACATACTAGTTTTGCCAACCAGTGGATAATGGAAGGTACGATTTACAACATAGAAGATTTAGTCCAAAAAGGATGGATTCATAGAGTGGTCAATCATGATGAATGGAAGGATTGGGACAGTCTATTAAAACCATATTTATCGAAATCCCCGGCACAAATGAGAATTTTAAAGGAGCAATATCTAGAGGAAATAGGTGTACTAGGGTTGAAGGAGAGAATGGAGAAGGAAGTTTCTCACTGTGCTTCTTTATGGGAGTCAAAAGAGCATAAAGACGCTGTATCTGCATTTTTGCACCGAAGCTAGCACCTAAGAATAATTTAGAAATTTATGATAAAGAGTATTCTATCACCCCTATTTTGTGCATACATTGATAGCAAAGAGATAAGGAGTGATGTTATGAATGCGACAAGGCAAGATGCCTGGACTGAAGATGAAGATGTTATATTAGCTGATACAGTGCTTCGCTATATTCGTGAAGGGAAAACGCAGCTTGAGGCATTTAAGGAAGTGGCGAAGCAGTTGTCTAGAACGTCTGCTGCGTGTGGATTCAGATGGAACGCAACCATCCGTAAACAATATCAGGAAGAAATACAACGTGCGAAAGAAGAAAGAAAGCTCGGTGGAAGAAAAGTCTTTTGGACGGAAGATGGCTTAAAGCTAGACCAAGAAAAAGATACGATAGAGTCAGCCATTATGCTACTTGAAAAAATGAAGTCTAACTTCGCTGAACATCAGGATATCGCTAAAAAAGAGCAGGAAAAACTTCTAAAGAAACTAGAAGAAGAAAATAAAAAACTAAAAACACAATTGCAGCGATATGAAAATGCTTGGGAGGAAATGGGTAATCTATGGAAATGGATTAAAGACAAATAATAATATCGCTTACGCCATTATATATAAACCTACATGAAAAAGAGGCTTATCTCCATTGATGAGCCTCTTCTATTTACAATGAAAGAGTTTACATTTTATTGAACAACTCGTTCAAATACCCTCTCAGGTAACCATAGTAATGGATTTTGCCCCAAATCTCGCTCCATTTCATAGTTAGCCTTTTGAAAACCCATCTTCTCCCAGAAACCATGGGAATTGATGCGTGGGTTAGTTTTTATAGGTAAGTTGTACCCTTTTGCGTATTCTACTAGTTTCTTTCCATAGCCCTTGCCACGGTAATGTGGTAAAACTTCTAATTTCCATAGCTCTAAATAATCTTGAGCTGGATCAAAGTACTTATCATATTTTTTATCGACTCGATATAAGCTCATTCTTGCTATTAATGTATCACCGAAATAAATTCCATAGAATGGTGATTGACTATTATTCTCCACGATGTTAGATTGTAAATCCTCTAACATGGATAGCTCTTGGTGTCCGTATTCTTTAAAGCGTGTAAATTCTTCTAATGTCTTATAATTGATTAATAGCTTTTCTACTTTTACTTCACCCATGTACTTCATCCCCTTTGTTGTCAGAAAAATATATATTTTGTATCTATTATAATACATCTTTAAACATAATGAAAACGGTTAAAACGATGAAATAATTACCATTGTTAGTCACAAATAATTATTATTTTGTTACAATTAAGAAATGATTCAATCGATATGTTGTAAAAGGGGATTCATAAAGTCATGTTAGATATTGTATTAATGATAATAGCATTTATCATAACCATACCAATTATAGTAACGATATTATTGTATTTCCTATTTAAATACCTGTATCAAAATCCCATAAAAGCATTTCACCGGGCGATTAATTGGACTACCATTTTATACATAGCTGCAGTAAATGTAATCCTTACTGAATTATTTGGCGGTTTTTATATTGGATATTGTATTGGTGTTCTACTTTGTATGCTAACAATATTAATTATTATTCAGTGGAAGAAAGATACGGAGATTGATTACCGTAAGGCGTTTAAATTCTTATGGCGGTTATCCTTCTTACTATTTTTTGTGTTGTACTTAGTGCTGGTATTATATGGTGTCATACGAAACATTCTAATATGAAATGAGGTATTTATTCGTTAGGATATAATTTTGAAACAGGAAACATGAAATAATACTAGCTTTCTTGTACAATACGATATAGACAAAAAACTCTAAAGGAGTTCGTAATGAATGCGAATTAAACCAGTACAGATTCAGAAACAAACTAAATTAATGCGTGATTATCGCAATCAACATAAATCTATTATGGAATTCTTTGATTATGGAATGAATGATTATGAAAGCAGACTTCAAGAATTAAACCAACGTACATATAAGCGGGAAGAATTGGTTGAGGTACTATATCATTTAAATCAAAGCTTTGGGGCACCTGAGAAGACGTTTCGAAATATTGAGCGTCTGAAGGATGAACAAAGTGTTGTGGTTGTAGGTGGTCAACAGGCGGGGATATTAACTGGACCTTTATATTCCGTTAACAAGGTTATCTCCATTATTCAATTAGCTAGACAGCAAGAGAAAGAATTGGGTATTCCAGTTATCCCGGTGTTTTGGATAGCTGGTGAGGATCACGATTTTGAAGAAATTAATCATATTTATTTACAGGTAAAAAATAAGATGAAGAAATTTAAAGTTGGTCAACGATTACTGGATAAGCGATCTGTTTCGAGAATTGAAGTAGAGGAGCCGATTATATTTGATTGGTTAGAGTCCATTTTTGAACAGTTAGCCGAAACAGAGCATACGAAAGATATCTATTCCATGATAGAAGGTTGTCTACATCAATCTACTACATATGTTGATTTTTTTGCTAGGTTAATTTTCTTATTATTTGAAGAAGATGGTATCGTTCTGATGGATTCAGGAAATGAAAAAATTAGAAGGATCGAATCGGATTACTTTGTAGAAATGATTAGTAGGCAACAGGAAATTAGTAATGGTGTGTGTCATGCCTATTCGAAGCTAGCATCGAATGATTATTCTGTGGCGTTAGATGTATCACCAGAAAATGGAAATTTATTTTATCACAAAGATGAAGAGCGTATCCTTCTAACGAAAAATCAGGAAGGGAATTGGGTAGGTAAACAACTAGAGGTTATTTTTACAACAGATGAATTAATGGAAATAGCTAAAAAAACACCAGAGAAATTAAGTAACAATGTTGTAACCCGCCCACTAATGCAGGACTTGCTTTTACCAACTTTAGCATTCATTGGTGGACCTGGTGAGATTAGTTATTGGGCTGTGTTAAAGCCTGCATTTCATGCAATGGAAATGAAGATGCCACCGGTTGTACCAAGGCTATCGTTTACCTATATGGATCGAAAAACAGAGAAAACATTAAACAAGTACCATATATCCGCTGAATTAGCACTGAATGGTGGAATAAGTGAAATCAGAAAAGCTTGGTTTAAAGAGAAGGTTAATCCCCCGATTGAAGAAACGGTAGAGGAATTGAAGAAGAAGATAACCGAAGCTCATGAACCACTCCGGGCGATTGCTCGTCAGGTACGTGCAGATATACGTGATCTAGCTGAAAAGAACTTAGATTATTTGATTCGTGATGTAGCATTTTTAGAGAAAAGAATGGTTCATGCCCTAGAAGAACAATATCATATAGAATTAAACGAATTCACACTACTTGAAAATATGTTATATCCTGGTGGATTACAAGAAAGAGTCTGGAATCCACTCCCTTTCATCAATGCATATGGTTTACATTTCTTTCAGGAGATTAGTGCCGAGGATTGTTCTTTTGAAGAAGAACATTACGTTGTGTATATTTAATCCTCCACTTCCTCCCACCTTTTTAACATACTGTCTTTCCTATCATCTAGAAATGCCTGAGAATGCTTACTGTATAAGCTTCTAGGTGGTTTCTAAAAATAGGGGAGGCAGTATTTTTTTAGTTATAAATACCTAATTTAGTCGTTTTGATCACTTTTTTAGAAAAACGAGTGGTGGAAAGTGGGGGGATGTGGTAATATAAGTGTATGAAAGTGGGGGCGACTACATGTTCATGGGTGAATTCCAACATAACTTTGATACAAAGGGTCGAATCATTGTCCCTTCCAAGTTCCGTGATGAGCTTGGCGAACGTTTTGTGGTTACCCGTGGATTAGATAAATGTCTGTTCGCCTATCCCATGACTGAATGGAGTCTTATTGAGGAAAAATTAAAAAAACTCCCACTCACTAAAAAAGATGCTAGAGCCTTTACGCGATTTTTCTTCTCAGGTGCGGTCGAATGCGAAGTAGACAAGCAGGGAAGAATAAATATTCCACAACCTCTTCGGAATTACGCTGGTTTAGATAAAGAGTGTGTGGTAATTGGGGTATCAAATCGAATAGAATTTTGGGCTAGTGAAAATTGGGAAGACTATTTTAATGAGTCTGAAGAATCCTTTGCAGAAATTGCTGAAAATCTAATGGACTTTGATATCTAATGGTAAATTCGCTAACGAGGTGTACACATGTTTGATCATTACACAGTTTTAAAAGAAGAATCAATAAAAGGATTAAATATTAAGTCAGATGGTATTTATGTGGACTGTACATTAGGAGGTGGAGGACATTCTGAAAGAATCGCCTCACAGCTTAATGAAAATGGACTGCTTATTGCTTTTGATCAAGATAGTGATGCATTACAAGCAGCTAAAGAACGTCTGAAGCTATACCAGGACAGAATATTATTCATTCACAATAATTTCCGTAATTTAGAAGAAGAATTACGAAACCATAACATAGATCATGTTGATGGTATACTATTTGATCTTGGGGTTTCATCTCCTCAGTTAGACCGTGGGGAGCGAGGCTTTAGTTACCAGCATGATGCAAAGCTCGATATGAGAATGAATCAAGACCAAGAATTATCAGCCTTTGAAATTGTTAACCACTGGTCATATAATGAATTAGTTTCCATCTTTTTTAAGTATGGTGAAGAGAAGTTTTCGAAGCAAATCGCTCGAAAAATTGAAGAATATCGTAAAACTAATACGATTGAAACGACCTTTCAGCTAGTGGATCTTATAAAAGATGCTATACCTGCTCCAGCACGAAGAAAGGGAGGACACCCTGCAAAACGCATCTTCCAAGCTATTCGAATCGCTGTCAATGATGAATTGCAAGCATTTCACGATGCCCTTCATCAAGCGGCACGAATGGTTGATGTAGAAGGAAGAATTGCAGTTATTACCTTTCATTCTTTAGAAGATCGTATTTGTAAACAAGCTTTTAAAAAATGGAGTACTCATAAACAAACACCGAAAAATTTACCGGTGATACCGAAAGAATATGAAGCGCCATTTAAACTTATCAATCGGAAACCAATTGTTGCAGATGATAATGAATTAGAAGAAAATCGTAGATCAAGATCAGCCAAGTTACGTATTGTAGAAAAAGTAGGTAAATGGTCAAGTGATTTTGAATATGGGGAAGGGTGGAATAAATAATGGCAGCAAATCATGCAAGAAGTTGGGAACAATCATATACTTCCTATCAGCCGCAAGTGGAGAAAAAAGTCGTTATTCGGAAGAAAAGCTGGATAACGAAAGGTGAAAAAATGCTATACTCATTTGTAGCAGCTTGTCTCTTAATTGCAGGGGGATTTGTTGTTTCCTACTCCTCGTCAATGGATACACTTAATCGCGATATTCAAAACTTAGAACAAACTATCGCTAATCAACAAGTAGTAAATGAAAATTTACTCTTCGAAATAAAAGATTTAAGTAGACCTGAGCGAATTACCCAATTCGCTAAAGAACATGGATTCACTATTCAAGCTGCTGAAATTAAACAAGCCAATGCTTTCAACCAATAGAAGGTGATTCCTAATGAATAAGAACCGTACAACCCATGCTATGGCTGGAGTGTTAATGGTGGTCTTCATCATGGCATTTTTAATTGTTACAGGACGTTTTTTATATATTCAAGCTTCAGGTGAAGTGGACGGCGTTTCACTTGATGAATGGGCAAAAAAAGTTAGAACAACCGCTTACACATTAGATGCCGAACGCGGCAAGATTTATGACAAAAATGGCATGATGTTGGCATATGATATGCCTACCTTTCGAATGTATGCCATTGTAGATGAAGCATATTCAGAAAATCTAGAGGAGCCACAGCATGTTGTTGATCCAGTTGAAACAGCAGATAAGTTGGCTCCTTTGTTAAATGCAGATAGAGACTATCTATTGGAACGTTTAAATAATGGTTTAAGTAATGAAAAAGCTAAACAAATAGAGTTTGGAACAATTGGTAAGGGTATCTCCATTCAAACAAAGGAAGAAATAGACGCTTTGAAATTACCAGGGATTAATTTTGTTCGTGAAAACATTCGATACTATCCAAATGGTATGTTTGCTTCTCATATAATAGGGTTTGCCCGAGAAACGAACCCGGAAGATGATGAGGAAGCAGAGGCAGAAATTGAAGGAGTTGCCGGGATCGAGCGTGAAATGAATGAATTATTAAAAGGCAAGAATGGCTTTATATCCTATCAACGAGATATCTATAATAAAAAATTACTAAAACCAAATGAAATTATCCAATTGCCGGACAATGGGGATGATGTATATTTAACGATCGATCAAAAAATCCAAACTTTACTTGAGGATGTTTTATCTCAGGTGGATGAAAAATATGCCCCAGAACGGATGACAGCAATCGTAATGAATCCAAAAACTGGTGAAATTATCGCAATGAGTAATCGACCAAGTTATAACCCGAATAATCCAGCAAATGTGAAGAATTGGTATAATGATGCGATATCAACGCCATTCGAACCAGGTTCTACTATTAAAATGTTTACATGGGCTGCTGCAATAGAATCAGGGGTGTATAAGGGTAGTGACAGTTATAAATCTGGCCAATATCAAATCAGTAACAATATCACACCTGTAAAGGATTTTAATGGTGGTAAAGGTTGGGGAGTAATCTCGTATGATGAAGGTTTTGCTAGATCTTCAAACGTTGCTGCAAGTAAATTAGTTTGGGAAATTATGGGGCCAGAAACCTTCTTAGAATACTTAAAAGCCTTTGATTTTGATAAGCCTTCAGGAATTGACTTACCAGGAGAAGTTACTGGGCAGATTCTGTATAATTGGCCATTAGAAAAAATTACAACGTCATTTGGGCAAGGAAGTACAGCCACACCAATTCAAATCATGAAAGCAGCAACAGCAATTGCTAATGATGGTAAAATGGTACAGCCGTATGTTATTGATAAAATAGTAGACCCAGATACTGGGACTATAATAGAAAATCATGAAACGACAGTAGTTGGCGAGCCAATATCAAAAGAAACAGCTCAACAAGTTAGAGAATTACTTGTTTCTGCTGTTCAATCTGAACATGCTACAGGGAGTCGTTTTCATTTAGATGACTATTCGGTAGGTGGTAAGACTGGTACTGCACAAATTCCTAACCCTGATCAACCAGGTTACCTAACAGGGAATGAAAACTATGTCTTTTCATTCCTAGGAATGGCTCCGGCTGATGATCCTGAATTGATGATGTATGTTTCTGTTAAGCAGCCAACATTAGAATTTGAATCTGGTGTTGAACCTGGTTCTGCTCCTGTATCCTTTATTTTTAATAATGTAATGGAAAACGCTTTGCATTATTTAAATATTGACCCTGATAGAGGGGAATCGACTAATGATGTTAAAGCTTCTGAGATTCCGAATGTAGTAGGGAAATCCGTATCTTCAGTGAAGGAAACTTTAACCAAAATCGGAGTAAATTATACTGTCGTCGGATCAGGAAATAAGGTAGTGGGGATAAGTGTAGAAGAAGGAACTAAAGTATTACCAAATGAACGTGTATTAATATTAACGGATCACCCTACCATGCCTGATATTCTTGGTTGGTCCCTTAGAGATGTATTGAAGCTTAGTGAGATGATGGAATTAGAAACAGAACCCTTAGGAAATGGTTTTGTTATCACCCAAAGTATTGAACCAGGCAGTGACTTAAGTAAAGGTGCTTACCTTGGGGTTGAGCTTAAAACACCTAAGGAACTAAAAGAAATGGAAGTAAAAGGCGACGAAAGTTCCGAAGCAGAGGAAACGGAAGCGGAAGAATCTGCGGACAGTTTTGAATAAGTGAGTGGCTAATTTTACAAAAATAAGAAAAAACAGTGTTCTAATCAAAAATTAACGACATATAGTTGATACAAGCCTATCTATGTGAAGGAGATGGACTATGAAACGTGTATCAACTGTTACAGTTAGAAAACGATTAGTCGCTGTTTTTCTTATTGGTATCATGATTTTGGGGATAATTGATTTTCGCTTAGGTTATGTTCAATTTGTTTTAGGTGAGGAACTAGTGGAAAAAGCGGACGAGTCTTGGAGTAGGAATGTCAAGTTTCAACCAGAAAGAGGGAGAATCCTAGATGTCAATGGCACTATCCTAGCAGAAAATGTAACAGCGCCATCTATCGTTGTTGTCCCAAGACAAATTAATGACCCCGAGGATACAGCTAATAAGCTGGCACAAATTTTGGACATGTCTAAGGAAAAGGCATATGAATATGTGACTAGATCTGCTAGCTCAGTAAATCTTCATCCGGAGGGTAGAAAGATATCTGAAGAGCAAGAACGGGCAATTCGCAAATTAAATATGGATGGCGTATATTTAGCGAAGGATTCCTCAAGACATTATCCTTTTGGAGATGATTTATCACATGTTCTTGGTTTTGCAGGAATCGATAACCAAGGTCTTATGGGGCTAGAACTATATTATGATGAAATGTTAAAAGGAAAGCAGGGGAGTTTATCCTTTTACTCAGATGCTAAAGGAAGAAGGCTTGATCAGTTAGCTGATGTGTACAAAGCCCCCGAGGATGGATATGATTTAGTTACTACCATCGATTCAAAAATACAGACGATAGTGGAACGCGAGCTGGATTTGGCAGTTGCGAAGTATAAACCTGATGGAGCATTAGCTATTGCAGTTGATCCAAAGACTGGCGGTGTACTAGCAATGACAGCTAGACCGAATTTTAATCCAGAGAATTATCAGGACGTAGATCCTTCAGTGTATAATCGTAACTTACCAATATGGAGTACATATGAGCCCGGCTCTACGTTTAAAATTATTACATTAGCTGCAGCACTAGAAGAGAAAGCTGTAGACCTTCATGAAGATCGTTTTTTTGATCCTGGCTACATTGAAGTTGGCGGTGCAAGGCTTCGTTGTTGGAAGGCAGGAGGGCATGGAGATCAGACGTTTTTAGAGGTCGTCCAAAATTCTTGTAACCCTGGTTTTGTTCATTTAGGTCAAGAGTTAGGTAAGGAAAAGTTATTCTCTTATATTAAGAAATTTGGTTTTGGAACAAAAACAGGAATCGATTTGCAAGGTGAGGGATCTGGGATTTTATTTAAGCCTGAAAATGTTGGGCCGGTAGAACTTGCCACAACCGCATTTGGTCAAGGTGTATCGGTTACGCCTATCCAACAAGTAATGGCTGTATCTGCTGCAATAAATGGTGGTTATTTATATGAACCGTTTATTGCGAAACAATGGGTAGACCCTCAATCAAATGAAATAGTTTCTGAAACAGAACCAAAATTGAAAAATCGGGTGATTTCAAAAGAGACTTCTAAAGAAATACGACTTGCTTTAGAAAGTGTTGTGGCAAAGGGAACCGGTAGACCTGCATATGTCGATGGGTATCGAGTAGGCGGAAAGACAGGTACCGCACAAAAAGTCGGCCCCAATGGTGGCTATTTAGAAAATAATCATATCGTTTCGTTCATTGGTTTTGCACCGGCAGATGATCCGGAAATTGTTGTCTATGTTGCGGTGGATAATCCTAAAGGTGTTCAACAATTTGGTGGTACTGTTGCTGCGCCTATTGTAGGGAATATAATTGGGGATAGTCTCCGTGTGATGGGAGTTAAGCCACGAGAAGACGGTTTAGAAAAAGAATATCTATGGCCTGAACAGCCTAATGTTGAGGTTCCGGAATTAATCGGGACTAAGAGAAATGAATTATTGCAAATTTTGTCAGACCTTTCCATTGAAGCAAGTGGTACCGGAGACTACATTATTGATCAAGAACCTGCTGCCGGTACAAAGGTAGAACCAGGATCAACCGTTAGAATCTATCTATCTGATGAAAAAGTAACACATGAAGAGGAAGAAGAATAATAGTGAAGTAGACATGAATGTAAAATCAATGATTTGCAAAGAAAAAGATTCAGGATAGCTTATTCTTTTGTTATAATATATTGGGTGTGAATGTCATGTAGAGGGTATTAACCCTCTTAATTCACATCTATTTAGAGAATATTATTGGAGAAAGGAAGATATCTTTATGCGATTAAAGGAAATTCTTTCTTTTCATCCATTCGCTAATCAATTCTCTGCACTTTACGACCTAGAAATTAACACTATAAAAATGGATTCAAGAGAGATTACTAACGGAGATATGTTTGTTTGTATTAATGGTTTTACCGTAGATGGTCATGATTATATCGAAGAAGCTATTGAGAATGGTGCTATTATTGTTGTAGCCGAGCGGAATGTTGAAGCAGCGGTTCCAGTAATCGTGGTGGAAGATACAGTGCGATTTTTGGCAATGGCAGCTGCATGCTTTTATCAATATCCTACTAGTAAGTTACCGTTAATTGGCGTAACAGGTACGAATGGTAAAACAACGGTTACTTATTTATTAGAAACCATTTTTAAGCAATATGGAAAGAAAACGGGTGTAATAGGAACCATACAAATGAAAATTGGCGAGGACGTGTATCCTGTAGATAACACAACCCCCGATGCTTTATTTTTACAACGAACAATTAGGGAAATGATTGACCAAGAGGTAGAACAAGTAATCATGGAAGTATCCTCCCATGCGTTAGATCAAGGTAGGGTTTATGGATGTGATTATAACACGGCTATCTTTACCAATTTAACCCAGGATCATTTAGATTATCATGATTCCATGGATGACTACTTAAGGGCTAAAAGTCTTCTATTTGCCCAATTGGGGAATAGCTATGATTGTAACGCTAAGAAATTTGCCATTATTAATCAGGATGATCCAGCATCTAAAAAATTTATTCGTTCTACTGCTCAGCCTGTTATCACCTATGGTATTGATCATGATGCCATGGTTATGGCCAAATCGATTTACTTAACATCAACAGGAACTACCTTTTTATTACGTACTCCTGATGGGGATACTATGATTAATAGTAAACTAATTGGTAAATTTAATGTTTCTAATATGTTGGCTGCAACTGCTGCTGCTCTATCGAATGGAATTCCTTTGGATGTTATCAAAAGTGCGCTGGAAACCATTCCTGGTGTGCATGGTCGATTTGAATTAGTACCACATTCCCAATCCTTTTCTGTGATAGTGGATTACGCACATACTCCTGATTCGTTGGAAAATGTGTTAACGACAATCCAAGAATTAGCTAAGGGTAAGGTTTATGTGGTTGTCGGTTGTGGTGGTGATCGAGACAGGACAAAGCGACCGATAATGGCTAAGATAGCATTGCGATACGCTGATGAAGCGATATTTACTTCCGATAATCCTCGTACAGAAGAACCTGAAATGATATTAGAGGATATGGTTAATGGATTAACCCCTGAAGATGGTCAGTATCAAATGATCGTTGACCGTCGTAAAGCTATTCATCAAGCTATTCATCAAGCGGTTAAAGATGATATTATATTAATTGCAGGAAAAGGGCATGAAACCTATCAGCAAATTGGCCTTGTAAAGTATCACTTTGATGATCGTGAAGTGGCCAAAGAAGCATTGTTACTTAAGGAGAATTGAATTATGTTATTTACATGTAATTGGCTATCCGATGTCTTTCCAAATGTTAAAGGAAAGATGTATGGAGATAAACAAATTAAAACCTTTTTTACAGATAGTAGAATCGTATCAGAGGATGCATTATTTATCCCCATAGTTGGGGATAAATTTGATGGGCATGAATTTATCATGCAAGCATTGGAGAATGGTGCGATAGCAAGCCTATGGGATAAAAGCAAACCGCTTCCAGATGGATTGCCAGAAGATTTCTTGATTTTTTATGTAGACGATACAACGAAGGCTTTACAACATTTAGCTAGTTGTTATCGGGATGAAGTGAATCCTATAGTTGTAGGAATTACAGGCTCTAATGGGAAGACGACAACGAAAGACATTGTCGCTGCCATTGCGAAAGAAAAATATAAAACGCATTTTACAGATGGAAATTTTAATAATGAATTCGGTCTACCATTTACAATATTGTCCATGCAACGAGATACCGAGATGCTCGTATTAGAAATGGGGATGAGTAGCTTTGGAGAGATTGAATTACTATCGAATATAGCAAAACCGGATTACGCAATTATTACGAATATTGGCGAATCCCATATTGAGTACCTCGGTTCGAGAGAAGGGATTGCCAAGGCTAAATTAGAGATAGTAAGTGGACTAAAAAAACACGGTAAACTAATTATAGATGGAGATGAAGCACTACTATCCCATGTTCATCAGAATGAAAATGTGGTGAAAGTTGGTTTTAGTGAACATAATGACTTTATCATTTCTAATATTGAGCTATTACGTGAAAAGACTTCCTTTACAGGTTCAGATGGAATAACGTATACTGTATCTCTATTAGGCTCACACAATGCTAAGAATGCAGGCTTTGGGATTGCATTAGGTGAATTAATTGGAATTGATAAGGATAAAATTCAACATGCACTAGAGTCTCTGACACTTACAGGAATGCGATTGGAAATGCTGACAGGTAAAAACGGAGTTGCTATTATTAATGATGCTTATAATGCCTCTCCTACTTCCATGATGGCAGCTATTCAAGTGGTACAAAAGATGAATGGCTTTCGTAATAAAGTATTAGTACTTGGCGATATTTATGAGTTGGGTGCAGATTCTAAAAGCTTACATGAAACGGTTGCAGATGCAGTAAATGAATCGATTTCGTACATTTACACCGTAGGAGAAGACTCAGCCGTAATTGGTCGAGCAGTTAAAAGGAAATTCCCAGAAATGCTAGTGCAGCATTTTTCTCAAAAAGAAGCGGTACTACCAGAATTAGCACAGCACTTGAATCAAGATACGTTAATTTTATTTAAGGCATCTAGGGGAATGAAACTTGAATCGATAATTGAAGAAGTTAAATAAATGTAATAAAGTTAAATGGTTGGACGGTTGGTAATAAAGGAGGAAAATTCGTGAATATTCTTGGACTAGTAATAACAATAGCTATAGCTTTTCTGATTACCGTCCTTTTGTCCCCAATTTTAATTCCCTTTTTAAGGCGTTTGAAATTTGGACAAAGCATACGGGAAGAGGGACCAAAGTCTCACATGAAAAAAACTGGTACCCCTACAATGGGGGGGATTATGATTGTACTGAGTATCGTCATTACATCCATTGTTATGGCAAGTAAGTATGGTGGGTTCGGTTATGAACTAGGATTATTATTATTTGTTTTATTGGGATATGGTTTATTAGGATTTTTAGATGATTTTATTAAGGTTGCATTAAAGAGGAATTTAGGCTTAACCTCTAAACAAAAAATGTTAGGTCAAATTATTATTGCAATTATATTTTATATTATTCTAAGGAATCAAGGGTTCCCAACATATATTCAAATACCAGGTACTGATATTCAGTGGGATCTAGGGATTGGTTACGCAATTTTAATTGTATTTATGTTGGTAGGTGCTTCAAACGGTGTAAATTTAACAGATGGCCTAGACGGATTATTATCTGGAACAGCTGCAATTGCCTTTGGTGCTTTTGGTATTCTTGCTTGGTACGGCACACCACAAAATGAAGTAGCCATCTTCTCCTTAGCTGTGGTAGGTGCGTTATTAGGCTTTTTAGTATTTAATGCTCACCCGGCTAAAGTATTTATGGGGGATACCGGTTCCCTTGCACTTGGCGGTGCTATAGCAGCAGTAGCGATATTAACCAAGTTAGAAATTTTATTAGTAATTATCGGTGGAGTCTTCGTTTTAGAAACTTTATCTGTTATGATTCAAGTAGTGTCATTTAAAACTACCGGTAAACGAGTATTTAAAATGAGCCCTCTACATCATCATTATGAACTAGTTGGTTGGTCTGAGTGGAGAGTTGTGACCACGTTTTGGATTATGGGGCTTGTTTTTGCTGCTCTAGGTATTTACATTGAGGTGTGGTTAGGTTGAATAAATTAGTTGATTTTCCTTATTCCCATGTTCTCGTTTTAGGACTTGCTAAAAGCGGTACTGCCGCAGCTAAAGTTTTACTTGAAAATGGTATAAGGGTTCGTGTTAATGATTTAAAAGCAAATGAAAACGATGAAGGTGTTCGATACTTACAGGAATTGGGAGCTGAAGTAATTGTAGGCTCTCACCCGATGTCTGTCCTTGACAATATTGACCTTGTTGTAAAGAACCCTGGTATACCATATGAAAATATGATCTTACAAGCTGCCAGTAATGAGGGAATACCAATTGTTACTGAAATTGAATTAGCTGGTATATTAGCTAATGGCCCTATAATTGGTATAACAGGATCTAATGGTAAAACTACCACAACGACCTTAATATATGAAATGCTGAAGCAGAGTAAGGTTCCAGCAAAGCTAGCAGGTAATATAGGTATCGTTGCAACCGATATAGCAAGAGAACTCCAACCGAATGAAAAGATGGTGTTGGAGCTTTCTTCATTTCAGTTAATGGGTATTCAATCCTTTAGACCTAAAATAGCTGTCTTACTTAATATTTTTGAAGCACATCTTGATTATCATAAAACGATTGATAACTATAAACAGGCAAAAGCAAATATATTTTACAACCAAGTAGAAGATGATTATCTAATTTATAATGCAGATGAGCCTAATGTTGTGGACGTTGTTAAGGATGCTAAATCAATCAAGGTACCTTTTTCTGTTTCGAAAAAATTAGAAGAGGGGGCCTGGGTAGAGCAAGACTATATATACTTTAATGGAGATAGAGTAATCGCTTTAAAGGATATCGTATTAGTTGGCGAGCATAATTTAGCGAATATACTAGCAGCGGTTTGCGCAGCTAAATTGAGTGGAGCAAGTAATCAAGGGATATATCGTGTTCTCTCATCGTTTGTAGGAGTGAAGCACCGGTTCCAATTTGTAGAAAAGATAAATAGTCGTTTATTCTATAACGATTCTAAAGCAACTAATATTCTTGCGACCCAGAAAGCATTAAATGCCTTTAGCCAGCCAACAATCCTGTTAGCAGGTGGACTGGATCGAGGAAATGATTTTGATGAGTTAATTCCGTATCTTGAGAATGTAAAGGCTATGGTTGTTTTTGGTCAAACAGCGGAGAAATTACAGGAAGTTGCACAGAAGGCTGGTATTTCTACCATAACTCGCGCAATAGACGTACAAGATGCAACACAAAAGGCTTATGAAATATCAGAGCCTGGTGATGTCATCCTTTTATCACCAGCCTGTGCAAGCTGGGACCAATACAAGACTTTTGAAGAAAGAGGAGACATGTTTATACAAGCCGTGCATACAATGAAGTAGGGGCGGTTTAAGTGATACGTACAATAAAACTTAATATGATTATTTTTATTGGAAATGCCCCTAACACATAATGGATGTAAGGGGTGTTTTTTTTGTTTAAGAAAGAGATGTCAGTTAAGGACAAGCCAGACTATTTCTTATTTAGTGTCATTATATTGTTGTTAATAATAGGAATCGTAATGGTGTACAGTTCCTCGTATATATGGGCTGAATATAAATATGATGATTTATTCTATTTTGTTAAAAGGCAGTTGCTGTTCGCGGGTGTTGGAGTAGTAGGAATGTTGTTTTTTATGTATATTCCGTATAGTAATTGGGCGAAGTATTCCAAGGTCATATTAATCGTATGTTTTTCGCTTTTATTACTTGTATTAATTCCTGGAGTAGGACTAGTTCGTGGGGGTGCCCAAAGCTGGATAGGTGTTGGGGCTTTTAGTATTCAACCATCGGAATTTATGAAATTGGGTTTGATTATATTTTTATCTGTATATTTATCGGTGAATCAGAAGTATATAACCTCATTTAGGAAGGGATTTTTTCCAGCTTTAATACTTGTTTTCACTGCTTTTGGATTAATTATGTTACAGCCAGACTTAGGTACAGGTATGGTTTTAGTATTAACTTGTATGATCATGATTTTTGTTGCAGGTGCGAGAATTTGGCATTTTGTTGGCTTAGGCTTGCTAGGTTTAGCTGGTTTTGCGTTACTCATTCTGTCGGCACCATATCGGATAAGCAGAATCACTGCTTTTCTCAATCCTTGGGAGGATCCATTAGGGGATGGCTTCCAAATTATACAATCACTTTATGCTATTGGTCCAGGTGGTTTAATGGGAGTAGGATTGGGGAATAGCTTACAGAAGTACTTTTATTTACCAGAACCACAGACTGATTTCATATTTGCTATTTTAGGTGAGGAGCTTGGGTTTATTGGCGGTACAATCCTTTTATTGCTATTTGGATTATTATTTTGGCGAGGGATAAGAATAGCGATAGAAGCACCAGATGGATTTGGTAGATTCCTAGCTTTAGGTATTGTGTCGATGTTAATTGTTCAAGTTATGATCAATATTAGTGTTGTGATCGGACTAATTCCAGTTACTGGGATAACGTTACCATTCTTAAGCTATGGCGGTTCATCCTTAACGCTAACCTTATGTTCAGTAGGGATATTATTAAATATAAGTCGTAGTGCTAAAGTATAGCATTCTTCTATATAGAAAAATTTTATTGTCAAACTATTTGATTGCGGACTATATGTTTTAGGACAGGTTGTGTTATAATTTAATTAACTCAACAAAACGGCATCTAGCATGCCGTTTTCATGTGTTAATTTTACAAAAAGGAAAGAATAGGAATGGAAAAAGAAAAGATTGTTTCAATAGAGGATCGTATACCTAAGTTGAAGCAAGCACGTAAAAAAAAGGCCAACCGGCGCCTTATATTTTACTTATCTATTTTTTTCTTCTTAATAGCTATCATTGTCTATCTTCAGTCACCATTAAGCCATGTGAAATCAATCATTGTAACTGGCAATTCTTTTTATCCAGAAGATGAGGTGATTGAGCAAAGTGGTATCGCGAAGGGTACAAATATATGGACAATAAATAAAGAGGAAATCATTCAAACTCTTGAAAACGACCCCTTAATAAAGAATGCGGAAGTAGAAACGAAACTACCTTGGACGGTTGAAATTCATTTAATAGAACATGAACGAGTTGGTTACATAAAAAAGGAAAATGAATTCTATCCAGTTCTAGGGAATGGAACCGTTCTAGAAGAAAGTAAAATAAAACGTTTATCAGGAGATGCCCCATTACTACTAAGCTTCTCACAAGAAGATGTGCTAGTGGAAATGTCGAAGGAATTGAGTAACCTACCTAATAATATTTTAAACATCATTTCTGAAATACATTGGACACCTACAGATAAGAATAAGAACGACATCACACTTTATATGACTGATGGGTTCATGGTCCAGTCCTCCATACGAAATTTCTCAGAAAAGATGAAGGTATATCCATCCATTGCATCTCAGCTTGAACCAGGCAGCGAAGGAATTATCCATATCGGTGTAGGTGCCTATTTTGAGCCATTTAACCAAGAAATAACGGAGGAAGAAATTATTTCAACAGATGGTGACGAATAGCATAGTTGTGGAAAATTCTATGATATGGATGGTAGATTTTCTTAAAAATCAATAGATTTTCAAGAGAAATATCCAATATTTATTTCTTTTTTAGAGAAAATCCTTTAAAATAATAGATTATAGTATAGTTAACACAAATAAATGGATACAAACATCGCATTAAGAAATAGACTTCGTTTTTTGATGCTTCTGAAATAGGAGGTGCCTTTGTTGAACAACAATGATATACTGGTCAGTCTTGATATAGGTACAACAAATATTAAAGTAATTATTGGTGAAGTTTTAAATGATTCATTGAACATTATTGGTGTTGGTACAGCAAAATCAAACGGAATGAAAAAAGGTGCTATTGTAGATATCGATCAGACAGTTCATTCTATTCGTAATGCAGTAGAGCAAGCAGAACGAATGGTAGGAATGCAAGTGGAAAGTGTAGTAGTTGGAATCACTGGAAATCACATACAATTACAACCATGTCATGGTGTAGTGGCTGTTCAAAGTGAAAATCGTGAAATTACCAATGAGGATGTTAAACGTGTAATTGATGGTGCTCAA
This sequence comes from Ornithinibacillus sp. FSL M8-0202, assembly GCF_037975285.1. Classification (GTDB taxonomy): domain Bacteria; phylum Bacillota; class Bacilli; order Bacillales; family Amphibacillaceae; genus Ornithinibacillus; species Ornithinibacillus massiliensis. The sequence continues at coordinate 113,920 of NZ_CP150248.1, read as the reverse complement.
GTTATTTCTATTCCACCTGAACGGGAAATCATCGACGTCATTCCGAAGCAATTTATTGTAGATGGACTTGATGAAATTACGGATCCAAGAGGGATGATTGGGGTTCGCTTGGAAATGGAAGGTACCATTATTACATGCTCAAAAACCGTATTACATAACATTCTAAAATGTGTGGAACGTGCCAACTTAAAAGTGGCAGACATTTGCTTGCAACCTCTTGCAGCAGGTAAAGTAGCACTTTCTAGGGATGAAAAGAACTTAGGTGTCGCATTGATCGATGTCGGCGGTGGCTGCACAACAGTTTCTGTATTTGAAAATGACCATATTGCTTCCACTAGTGTAGTGCCACTTGGTGGTGATAATATCACAAAGGATTTGTCTATAGGTCTTAGAACAACGACTGAAGAAGCTGAAGACATTAAACTAAATCATGGTCATGCCTTTTATAATGATGCTCAAGAAGATGAAGTGTTTGAAGCATCGATTATTGGAAGTAATGCGAAGCAGACCTTTAATCAACTTCAAATTGCTGACATGATTGAAGCTAGACTTGAAGAGATTTATGCGTATGCAGAGCGAGAAATCCGTAGAATGGGTTATCATGAGTTACCAGGTGGCTATGTTCTAACTGGCGGTACAATGAAAATGCCTGGGGCACTAGAACTGGCTGGAGACGTTTTTCAGGCAAATGTTCGGATTGCAATCCCGGATTATATCGGAGTTCGTGAATCACAATTTACAGCAGGGGTTGGGATTTTACAGTTTGCGTATCATAATGCAAAGATTCAAGGGAAGGAATTATTCCCAGGAATTACTGTATCAATGGAAGAACCAAAACCGAAACGGACAAAAAAACAACCTACTCAAACTACCACAACGAAAACGAAAGAGAACAATAAAAAAGAGTCTGGAATTGCTAATTTATTTAAGTATTTCTTCGATTAATCAGCGTTCCCACATTAAAATTAGCTTCTAGAAATCTTGTAATTTGCATATTAGGAGGAACGAAAAATGTTAGAGTTTGATACAAGTATTGACCAATTAGCAACGATTAAAGTTATCGGTGTCGGTGGAGGCGGAAATAACGCTGTAAACCGAATGATTGACCATGGTGTTGAAGGTGTTGAATTTATAGCTGTTAATACAGATGCACAAGCATTAAATTTATCCAAAGCGGAAACGAAATTACAAATTGGTGGCAAACTTACGAGAGGACTTGGGGCAGGTGCCAATCCGGAAGTAGGTAAAAAAGCTGCTGAAGAAAGCAAAGAACAATTAGAAGAAGTATTACAAGGTGCAGATATGATTTTTGTAACTGCTGGTATGGGTGGAGGAACTGGTACTGGTGCTGCGCCAGTTATTGCACAAATTGCTAAAGATTTAGGTGCCTTAACAGTAGGTGTAGTAACTCGCCCATTTTCATTTGAAGGACGAAGAAGATCGAACCAAGCTGTTTCTGGAATCGATGCATTAAAGAATAATGTGGATACATTAATTGTTATTCCAAATGATCGATTACTAGAAATTGTGGATAAAAACACACCGATGTTAGAAGCATTTAGAGAAGCGGATAATGTTCTTCGTCAAGGTGTACAAGGTATTTCCGATTTAATTGCTAAACCAGGTCTTATTAACGTGGACTTTGCTGACGTTAAAACAATTATGTTTAATAAAGGATCTGCATTAATGGGTATTGGTGTTGCAACTGGTGAGAATCGTGCGACAGAAGCAGCTAAAAAAGCTATTTCTTCACCATTATTAGAAACTTCTATTGATGGTGCACATGGTATCCTGATGAATATTACTGGTGGTACTAATTTAAGTTTATACGAAGTACAAGAAGCTGCGGACCTCGTAACCAATGCTGCAGATGAAGAGGTTAACGTTATCTTTGGATCCGTAATAAATGAAGATCTTAAAGATGAGATTATTGTTACCGTTATTGCGACTGGATTTGATGAAAACAAAAAACCTGAACAACCAACGAGACAACGTCCTGCTGTAAATCAAACACAGCATGCAGCAACGAGAGTGAATGAAGAAGTAACTAAAGAACAACCACAACAAGCACGTCCTCGTCAAGAAGAAGATGTGTTAGACATTCCAACGTTTTTACGTAATAGAAATCGTAATCGCTAAGAATTTCTTAATAGAGAGACTTTCTATAAGGGAAGTTTAATTGAAACGACAATAATCAAAAATCTCGTATCACGGAATAGGTGGTACGAGATTTTTTTGTTGAGTCGATATTTAGACATTAGTATTTCAATAGAAACGATATGTTTTCCCTCTAAGTAGCTACTATACAATGACAAGCTGCACCGTAATTCCACTAACCTCGTCGATTCATCATAAGTTTCCGCTCATAAATATCCCCGAATGCTAAAATTACGAATTATTGACTAAGACCCTCGACATAACTAGTTGAAATTAGCTTATTTTTGCATACAAGAACTGACAGACTTCGCTTGATAACTAGTTTATACTTCTTTTTAGCAGATAGGAAAGCAAGAATAATTTTCCCAACTAGTAAAAGAAATCTAACGCATTGCTAGTGATTATGAGAATGCGAGTTTTTTCTAATACGTTATTTTACCAATGAATCCATTATATACGCTTTTTCCGTAACCGATTCAGACCAAATGTAAGGAGTGAATCTCTTCAATGTTATAACCAACCTACTCTCTTCATGCCCTAGAAAGGAAGAATAGTATGACTATTTACCTTGACGCAGTTTGGGTGTTGAATTTCCTTTTAGATTTAATGCTTTTGATGTTAACGCAAGCATTAAGCAGAGTGTATACCCCTAAAGGGAGATTAGTCTTAGGAGCCATTGTTGCGTCTTTCATTGTACCAATAACACTCTATTTTCCTAATGCATATATCTCTACGGTATTTGGTAAGATACTTTATTCTATTCTCATCATCGCAGTTACATTCCGTTTTGTATCTGTAAAACAAATGATGAAGCAGCTTTTATTGTTTTATTTTGTAACGTTCACAATCGGTGGAGGACTGTTCGCGGCACATTATGTATTACAAAACCCGATTGCTCTTTCGGCTTCAGGATTTTTATCATTTAGTAATGGATATGGTGATCCGGTTAGTTGGCTATTTGTTGCTATTGGATTTCCGATTGCTCTTTGGTTTACAAAGAATCGTATGGACAAGCACGTGGTAGAAAAGATTCGCTATGATCAACTCTATGAAGTTTGCTTAACGATTCATAATAAAAGCTTTACAACTACTGGATTTATTGATAGTGGTAATCAATTAGTCGATCCATTAACGAAAAGGCCTGTGGTCATTTGTGATGAGTCTTTTTTAAAACAATGGTTTCAACACGACGATTGGATCAAATTAAGGCAGGCCTACGAGAATTTTAATATGGAAGATATCCCTGTGAACTGGGCTAGTTATATGCAAGTTGTTCCTTTTCACGGTGTGGAAGGTAGAAGTAATTTTCTCTTTGCATTAAAGCCTGACAATCTAGCTATTTACTATGGAGAACAACAAATTGTTGCTAGTAAACTATTAATCGGCATCCAATTTTCTGATTTAACAGATGACAAAAGCTATCATTGTTTATTACACCCGCAACTAATAAAATTAGCAACTATTCATTCAGCATAAAAAAGGAGCGATACAAATGGAAAAATTAAAATTAAAATTTCGGGTTTGGTGGTATAAGTTATTAGTTAAATTAGGTTTTAAACCAAAAGAAATTTATTACATAGGTGGTAGTGAAGCATTGCCTCCACCGTTATCTAAGGAAGAAGAAAGCGAATTATTAGTGTTACTAACCAAAGGAGATTCTTCAGCAAGATCTGTACTCATCGAACGAAATCTTCGTTTAGTCGTATACATTGCAAGGAAATTTGAGAATACGGGGATTAATATAGAGGACTTAATTAGTATAGGCACCATTGGACTAATTAAAGCAGTTAACACGTTTAATCCAGAAAAAAAGATAAAGCTTGCAACATATGCTTCTCGTTGTATTGAGAACGAGATTCTCATGTATTTAAGAAGAAACAATAAGCTTAAATCCGAAATTTCCTTTGATGAGCCATTGAATATAGATTGGGATGGGAATGAGCTGCTATTATCTGATGTGTTAGGCACGGAGGAAGATGTTATTACGAAAAATTTAGAAACAAAAGTTGATAAGCATCTATTGCAAAATGCTTTATCACAGTTAAATGCTAGAGAAAAACAAATAATGGAATTGAGATTTGGTCTTGTAGGTGAGGAAGAAAAAACACAAAAAGATGTAGCGGATATGTTAGGTATTTCGCAATCCTATATTTCTCGATTAGAGAAGAAGATTATTCGTAGGTTAAAAAAAGAATTTAATAAGATGGTGTAGCTTGATATAGCAAGAATTAATGGGGTTGATATATTTTAAATCAATGATTCACACTGCATAAATTTTTCCTTCCTAGGAGATACTGTCCATGAACAGCATCTCCAACTGGGAGGGTACAGAATGACTAGACATAAAGTAGTAATATGCGGTGTAGACACATCTAAGCTACCTGTTTTAACAAACGAAGAAATGCGAGCACTTTTTATTAAAATGCAAGAGGGAGATATCTACGCAAGAGAAGAATTAGTTAATGGGAATCTCCGCTTAGTGTTAAGCGTAATCCAACGATTTAATAATCGTGGTGAATATGTAGATGACCTGTTTCAAGTTGGTTGTATCGGACTAATGAAATCAATTGATAATTTCGATTTAAGTCATAATGTGAGATTTTCTACTTATGCCGTACCGATGATTATTGGTGAAATTCGTAGGTATTTACGTGACAATAATCCAATACGTGTATCTCGTTCTTTACGAGATATTGCGTATAAAGCACTTCAGGTACGTGAGAAATTAATTAATAAAACGTCAAAAGAACCTACTCCAGCTGAAATAGCTGAAGAAATGGGGGTGCCACATTCGGATGTCGTATTTGCAATGGATGCCATACAAGATCCAGTATCTCTATTTGAACCAATTTACAATGATGGTGGCGACCCGATATATGTAGTCGATCAAATTAGTGATGATAAAGATAGGGATGATACCTGGGTAGACAAGCTTTCCTTGAAGGAAGGAATGCATCAACTAAATGAACGAGAAAAAATGATACTTAATAAACGCTTCTTCCAAGGGAAAACACAAATGGAGGTTGCCGACGAAATCGGAATCTCCCAAGCACAAGTGTCCAGATTGGAAAAAGCTGCAATTAGTCAAATGAATAAACAAATGTTTGAATAGTGATATAAGAGGCTAGGACAAAACGAAAACAAAGGTAATAAAAAACGAACAATCACCACATTAGCCCCGGAAATATACGGAGACTCCTGTGGGAGGCTCATCAGCAGCCCGCGGAAAAGCGTAGAATATTTCTGGGGCTGGTTTGATGCGCTAACTTTCATGTTCGGTTTATCCTATGTTAGAAATAGTTTTGCCCCAGCCTCTATTTCATGTAATATAATCTTAGCCGGAGTAAATAATTTTTCATTGGCTAAGCCCTGAATGAACTCTTGGACTAGTGCATATATATCACTAGTAAGGGTAGGTGAAACGGGTGATTACATTATCTGATTTGCAAGCAAAAGAACTAATCGTTATTAATGACGGAAGAAGATTAGGACATATTTCCGATCTAGAGATTGATCCTGATCGTGGAAGAATAATTGCTTTGGTTATTTATAACCGCGAAAAAAAGGGAGGTTTCTTTGGAAAACCTGATGAATTAATGATATATTGGGAGCAAATCGTCACAATTGGTTCTGACGTGATTTTAGTAAAAGATGTTGACGGGGCTAAATTATATCTTGAATAATTTATTCTAGCAGGGGGAATTACGTTGCAAGACATATTCCAATATGATGGAAATTCATTGCTTCATATAAATAAATGGAAGGAAATGGAACCAAGCTTAACCGTCGGATTTACAACTCGTCATGGTGGTGTTAGTAAGCAACCATTTCATACAAACAATATGGGATTGCATGTTTTTGATGATGTGGAAGACGTAATTGTAAATCGAAAAAGACTAGCCACATCCCTACATATTCCACTAGATAACTGGGTAAGTGGTGAGCAGGTCCATCATTCTGAAGTACATATTGTTGATTCTCAGGATGCTGGTAGAGGAGCAACTACTGTAGAATCGTCCTTAACAGGAATAGACGGATTGATTAGTAATCAAAAAGGAATACTATGTACAGCCTTTTTTGCCGATTGTGTGCCTCTATTCTTTTTTGATCCGGTAAAGAAATACGTAGGTATTGCCCACGCAGGCTGGAAAGGAACGGTTGCTAGAATTGCTGAGAAAACGATCATGAAATTTATCCAACTCGGTTCGGCTCCTAAAGATATACGTGTAGCGATTGGTCCTTCTATATCTACTGAAAATTACGAGGTAGATAACTATGTGAAAGATCGTATACCACAGAAGTTTCATGACGTGGTGTTGACCGAGACAGGTCATGAACGCTATTTGTTAGATTTAAAACAATTAAATGTCGAAATTCTTGTACAAGCTGGCGTGTTTCGTAGTAATATAGATGTAACATCTTACTGTACGTATCGGGATGAAAATTTTTTTTTTTCACATCGGCGGGATAAAGGAAAAACCGGTCGAATGTTAGGATATATTGGTTTTACTGGTTAGTGGTAAGGAGGAGTATATGTCATCATGGATGTTGCACAAAACTTAGCAGAAATTAAAACAAAAATCAATGAAGCTAGTAATAAGGTAAATCGAGATCCGAATGAGATTACCATTATTGCTGTAACGAAATATGTTACAATAGAAAGAACGATGGAAGCAATCGAAGCAGGAATAGCTGATCTTGGAGAAAATCGTCAAGAAGGATTTTTAGAAAAGTATGATCAAATACAAGACAATGCTACATGGCATTTTATTGGTAGTCTACAAACAAGGAAAGTAAAAGATGTAATAAATAAGGTAGATTATCTTCATTCTTTGGATAGACTGTCATTAGCAAAAGAAATTGAAAAGCGTGCCTCATCTACTGTTAATTGTTTTATCCAGGTTAATGTAAGTGGTGAGGAATCCAAGCACGGGCTACATCCGGATGATGTAATGGGATTTGTTGAGAAAATTTCTGAATACACTAAAATACGTATTGTTGGGTTAATGACCATGGCTCCACATACGGAAGATAAGGAGCTACTACATCAAGTATTTGGTAAACTTAGAAATTTACGAGATATGATTAAAGAAAAAAACTATCCTTTTGCTCCATGTGAGTATTTATCTATGGGAATGAGTAATGATTATGGTATTGCAATTGAGGAAGGTGCAACCCATATTCGAATCGGTTCTAAGCTAGTTGGGGCTAATAAGTGAGGTGGATAATTTGAGTATTAAGAACAAGTTAAAGACATTATTTGCTATGGACGATGAATATGAATACGTGGAAGAAGAAGTAGCTACATCTTCCTCTAATAACGTAATTCCAGCTACTAGTAATAATGTAATTAACTTACAAAGTGTTAAAACGAGTTCATCCAAAGTAGTACTCTGTGAACCAAGAACGTTTGATGAAGCACAGCAAATTGCAGATAATATTGTCAATAAACGAACTGTTGTCATTAATTTACAACGGGTTGAACATTATGAGGCAAAGAGAATTATAGATTTCTTAAGTGGGACAGTGTATGCCGTTAACGGGGTTATTCAACGTTTAGGTTCACAAACATTCCTCTGTGCACCAGATAATGTTGATGTCTCTGGCTCTATCACAGAAGCATTCGAAGAAGAATTCAATAAAGGATGGTAAAGTAGATTATGTCGTTATATACGTTATTTTTGATTTTGTCTAATGTATTGCGTGTTTATAGTTTCGGATTAATTATTTATATTTTCATGTCATGGTTTCCCGGAGCAAGAGAATCATCATTTGGGGAAATACTCTCGAAATTGTATGAACCATATTTAGAACCTTTCCGTAAGTTTATCCCACCACTAGGAATGATCGATATTTCACCTATTGTGGCGATTATCGTGTTACAGTTAGCAGGATTCGGGCTATGGGCTGTTTATGATATGTTAGTACGATTGGTAATTGGGTGATTATTGGTAGATGGATATATATCAACATTTTCGTAAAGAAGAGCATAGCTTCATTGATCAAGTTTTATCATGGATGGAACAAGTGGAGCGCTCTTATTTACCTCGATTGACAGATTTTTTAGACCCGAGGGAACAACAAATTATTGAAATGTTAATTGGAACCTCAAATGATGAGTTGAAATTGTTATTTTTTGGTGGAGGAACATATTCTGAGCGAAAACGAGCGATTATTGCTCCTCTTTATGAAGAGATTAACGAGGATTCCTTTAATATATCGTTATTACAGGCTACCTACCATGAAAAATTCGTCTCGCTCACTCATCGAGATGTGTTAGGTGCCTTTTTATCATTAGGAATGAAACGAAAAAAAGTAGGAGATATTTTGGCTGGTAAAGGCAAGGTTCAGCTTGCTTTAGATAAAGATATTTCCGCTTATGTCCAGATGAATTTGACGATGATTAGGAAATCTACAATTACTTTCGAAGAAACATCTCTTTCGGATTTAATTGAGCAAGAACCTATTTGGTCCCATTCAGAGAAAATAGTTTCTTCCTTAAGATTAGATACGATCTTAAAAGAGATTTATTCTCTATCCCGTAAAGAGGCACAGACTCTTATTGATAAAGGATTAGTTAAAGTTAATTATCGTACGGTAGAAGATAGTAAATTCATTTTAAGAGAAGGCGATATGATTTCGCTCAGAGGAAAAGGTAGAAGCAAGCTCGTTGGTGTCAATGGGCAAACCAAAAAGGAAAAAATAAAAGTTACAACTGCATTATTACAGGTATAGTAAAGAGTGACTATTTGATATATAATGATATCGAATAGTTGCTTTTTTGACTTTTTTCTAGAAATGTAAGCATAAATTGCAGGAAATACATATTTTTTGTCGAAATATACTGGTATACTGAAAATGGACTAATATTTTTATAAAATCATAGGGAGGTAGCCGTTATGCCATTAACACCATTAGATATTCATAATAAAGAATTTACGAGAAGTTTTCGTGGATATGATGAAGATGAAGTAAATGAATTTTTAGATCAAGTTATTAAGGATTATGAAATGGTAATTAGAGAAAGAAAAGAATTAAAAGAAAAGATTGAACAAATGAATGAAAAGCTAAGCCATTTCACCAATATAGAAGAAACACTAAATAAATCAATCCTAATTGCTCAAGAAACGGCTGAAGAATTAAAAGGGAATGCTTCAAAGGAGTCGAAACTAATCATTAAAGAGGCAGAGAAAAATGCTGACCGTATTATTAACGATGCGCTAAGTAAGTCTCGCAAAATCTCAATGGAAGTTGAAGAGTTAAAGAAACAAGCTAAAGTTTTCCGCACTCGTTTAAGAATGCTTGTGGAAGCTCAATTAGATATGATTGGATCAGATGATTGGGAAGATTTATTTGAGGAAGCGGTTGGTAAAGATTTGGAATTAGCTAATAATGAATCTTAAACCTTGACGTTTTATTAAAATTTACATATAATGCTTACACGAATAGGTTAAAATAATAGCAAATACGATGATAGAGACAGTATAAAAACTAGTTGCTTGTTAAAGCGAGCTAGGGTCTGGTGAAAGCCTAGTACAGCACGTTTTTAGAAAATCACTCTTGAGTATCCAATTTGAAATAAATTAAGTAAAATTGGACGTCTTGTTCACGTTACGAATATCGAGTGAATTTAAAATGGTTTCATTTTAAATTTATAAGGGTGGTACCGCGAGTCTTCTCGTCCCTTTCTGGGATTAGAGAGGCTTTTTTATTTTAATGATGTATTTTTTCGGAAAGTTAGGTTGATTTAAGGGAGTTTATGTCTGTTCTAGCTGCGAAACTATACAACAAACCCAAAAATAGCCCAAACATATTTATCATGTACAGTTAAAACATAAGGAGGTCTAATCAGTGGACTATAAAGAAACATTACTGATGCCAAAAACAGAATTTCCAATGCGTGGGAATCTACCAAACAAAGAACCATTACGTCGTGAAAAATGGGAGGAAATGAACCTATACGAAAAATCAGTGGAAAGAACAAAAGGTAGACCAACATTTATCCTGCACGATGGTCCACCATATGCGAACGGTGATATTCATATTGGTCATGCATTAAATAAAATCTTAAAAGATTTCATTACACGGTATAAGTCCATGTCAGGTTACCATGCACCTTATATTCCAGGATGGGATACACATGGTCTGCCGATTGAAACGGCATTAACGAAGAATAAAAAAGTGAAACGTAAAGAGCTATCTGTAGCAGAATTCAGACAGCTATGTGCAGAATATGCATTAACCCAAGTCGATAGTCAACGTTCACAATTTAAAGAGCTCGGCGTACGTGGTGATTGGGATAATCCATATATAACATTAACGAAAGATTATGAAGCGGCACAAATTAAAGTATTCGGTGAAATGGCTAAAAAAGGATATATCTATAAAGGACTAAAACCAGTATATTGGTCTCCTTCATCTGAATCAGCGCTTGCTGAGGCTGAGATTGAGTATTATGATAAACGCTCTGCTTCTATTTATGTTGCGTTTGATGTAGAAGATGGAAAAGGAGTTCTGGATTCTGGAGATAAAATTGTCATCTGGACAACAACTCCATGGACAATTCCAGCTAATCTAGGTATCAGTGTCCATCCCGATATCAACTATGTGTTAGTTAAAGTTCATAATGACAAATTTGTTGTGGCAGAAGCACTACTTGAATCTCTAAAAACAGAACTAGAGTGGGAAAATCCACAAGTAGTGAAAAGCTTTAAAGGAAGAGAATTAGAGCGTGTAACAGCAAAACATCCATTCTACTCCCGTGAATCTCTTGTCATGCTTGGTGAGCATGTTACGACTGATGCTGGTACAGGTTGTGTTCATACAGCTCCTGGCCATGGGGAAGATGACTTTTATGTTTCGAAGGCATATGGCATAGAGGCTTTCTGTCCAGTGGATTATAAAGGGGTGTTTACTAGTGAAGCACCTGGATTTGAAGGTATGTTCTATGACGATGCAAATAAAGTAATTACTGAAAAGTTAGATGAAGTTGGTGCTTTATTAAAACTTTCCTTTATTACGCACTCCTACCCACATGACTGGAGAACTAAAAAACCAACCATTTTCCGTGCAACGGCACAGTGGTTTGCTTCAATCAAAGATTTCCGTGAAGATATCTTAGAGGAAATCAAACAAGTTAATTGGTATCCAGCATGGGGAGAGACAAGACTATACAATATGGTTCGTGACCGTGAGGACTGGTGTATTTCTCGTCAACGTGCTTGGGGAGTTCCAATTCCGGTGTTTTATGGTGAGGATGGAACAGCGATTATTACAGATGAAACAATTGAACATGTATCGAAATTATTTGCAGAGCATGGTTCTAATATTTGGTTTGAAAGAGAAGCGAAAGATTTATTACCAGAAGGATTTACTTCTGAGCATAGTCCAAACGGTGAATTTACGAAAGAAACCGATATTATGGACGTTTGGTTTGACTCTGGCTCTTCACATGCAGGAGTACTATTAAATAGAGAAGATCATACAAGACCAGCTGATGTTTATTTAGAAGGTAGTGACCAATATCGTGGTTGGTTTAACTCTTCTTTATCAACGGCAGTAGCTGTTACAGGTAAAGCACCATATAAAAACGTTATTAGCCATGGCTTTGTGTTAGACGGTAATGGTCGTAAGATGAGTAAATCACTTGGAAATGTTATCATGCCAAGTAAAGTATTAAAGCAGCTAGGTGCAGATATTTTACGTCTATGGGTGGCATCGGTTGATTATCAAGCAGATGTCCGTATTTCAGATGACATTCTAAAACAAACTTCTGAGGCTTACCGTAAAATTCGAAACACGTTCCGATTTATGTTAGCGAATTTAGCTGACTATAATCCAGAAACAGATCGTGTACCGGAAGCAGAAATGGAAGAAGTAGATCGTTACATGCTACATCGTTTGCAACAGTTAGTAAAAGAAGTACGGGAAAGCTATGAGAAATATGAGTTTTCTCCTATTTTCCATCGTATCCATAACTTCGTTGCGGATGATCTAAGCTCCTTCTATTTAGATTTTGCTAAGGATATTCTTTATATTGAAGCGGCAGATAATCATCGTCGTCGTAGTATTCAAACGGGGTATTATGAAATCTTAACCACCTTGGTACAATTGTTAACACCGATCATTCCACATACTGCTGATGAGGTATGGGAATATATTCCGGGGGTTAGAGAAGAGAGCCCTCAATTGACAGATATTCCAGAACCAAGAGAAATCGAAGGATTTCATGGTCTGGAGAACAAGTGGAATCATTTCATGGCCATCCGTGATGATGTACTAAAAGCACTTGAAGAGGCACGTAATGAAAAAGTAATTGGTAAGTCTTTAGAGGCTAAGATTACGGTTGTTCCAAGAGATGAAGAAACAAAGGCAGTATTAAATTCAATTAATGATGTTCATCAGCTTCTAATCGTTTCAGAGGCTGTTGTTAAGGAACAGTCAGAGGCAGCGGCTGAATACCGTTATGTCGATGTGCTTGTTGAAAAACATCCGGCTGAAAAATGTGAACGCTGCTGGGTTGCTTCAGATACAGTAGGACAAAATGAAAAACATCGGACACTTTGCTCCCGATGTGCCGATGTTGTAGAAGAACACTATTCCGCTTAAGTGTTTGAATGGAAGAACATGTGACTGGCACAAAATAACATGAAGCACATAGCGTAATCAATCTAGAATAACCCGAACTAATTCGCTTGATATCAATGAATTAGTTCGGGTTTCTTTCATCCGTATACGTTTGCGATAGTTAAACAGAGTGATGATGGATAAATCATTGAATTTTTACTGGATACAGTATAAGATTAACTAAGGATTTATATACAAATAATAGAGTGAAGTAGTCAATATGGAGGGGTAACCTGAATGTATCGGTACTATATTTTAGCAGTATTCGTCATAGCAGTAGACCAATTTACCAAGTACTTAGTAGTAAAAAATATGGAATTATATGAGCAAATATCAATTATAGATGGATTCTTTTCGTTAACCTCGCATCGAAATAGTGGTGCAGCTTGGGGAATATTAGAAGGTAAAATGTGGTTCTTTTATATTATAACGATAATTGTAATCATCGGAATCATTTACTATCTACATAAATTTGGAAAAGATAGTAAATTGTTTGGTATCGCTTTAGGCTTAATTTTAGGTGGTGCTATTGGTAATTTTATTGATCGTTTATTCCATCAAGAAGTGGTAGACTTTTTCGACTTTGTAATTTTTGGATATGATTTCCCGATTTTCAATATTGCGGATTCTGCACTGACAGTCGGTGTTATATTCGTGATAATTGCTACAATATTGGATGAGAAAAAGCAGAAAGGAACAAATAAATGACATTACAACATGTTGTTACAGAAACTCAAAATAAAATGCGAATCGATAAATTATTAGCCGATATAAACCCTGATGAATCTCGTTCACGGGTTCAAGGATGGATTACGAAAGAGCTTGTTATGGTGAACGATGAGGTAGTGAAGGCTAATTATAAGTGTCAAGTAGGGGATGTTATTACTTGGAGAATTCCTGAGGTGGAGTCATTAGATATTGAAGCTGAGAACATTCCTTTAGAGATTGTTTATGAAGATAGGGATGTATTAGTGGTTAATAAACCAAAAGGAATGGTCGTCCATCCATCGGCAGGGCATCAATCTGGCACATTGGTGAATGGTTTGCTATATCATTGTAAGGATCTATCTGGAATTAATGGGGTAGAGCGTCCGGGAATTGTTCATCGTATTGATAAAGATACTAGTGGCTTATTGCTCGTTGCTAAAAATGACAAAGCTCACACTAGTTTATCTGAACAATTATCGAATAAAGATGTGAAACGAAAATATGAAGCGGTTGTTCACGGTATCATTAATCATGATACAGGAATGGTTGATGCGCCAATAGGAAGGGATCCGAAAGATCGTCAAAAAATGGGCGTGGTAGAAAATGGGAAGCCCGCAGTCACTCATTTTCAAGTGCTAAACCGTTTTAATGAATTTACACATATTGAATGTCAATTAGAAACAGGTAGAACACATCAAATTCGTGTTCATATGCGGTATATTGGATTTCCGCTTGTAGGTGATCCAAAATATGGACCTAGAAAAACTTTGGATACAAATGGTCAAGCATTACATGCAAGACTAATAGGGTTTACACATCCTACTACAGGGGAATGGCTAGAATTTGAAGTAGAGCCACCTGCCTATTTTAAAGAATTACTAACTAATTTAGAATTAATGTAGTTGACAGAAAGAGTTAATTCTGAAATAATGAAACAAATGAATAGGAACCTTTAAATTTTCAGTCCAGAGAGGCTAAAAAGGGAACGACTTTTACGGGATACTTGTAATCACTCCCCCTTTTTTCCTTATGGAAAAAAGGGGGTTTTTATTTAGGAGGGCGCAACACATATGATTAAAAAAACCGAAATACTAGACGAGCAGGCAATAAACCGAGCACTTACCCGAATTGCCCATGAAATCCTTGAAAAAAATAAAGGTGGAGAAGACCTTGTTATCGTTGGGATTAAAACGAGAGGTGTACCACTGGCAAAAAGAATACAAGAAAAGATTAAAAGAATTGAAGGGTTAACCTTGCCAATTGGGGAACTAGATATAACATTATATCGTGACGACCTAGCAAAGGCTATAGATTCAAATGAACCAGAAATACGCAAAACCGATTTGCCAGATAATATTACGAATAAAAAGGTTATCTTAATCGATGACGTCTTATATACTGGGAGAACGGTTAGAGCAGCCATGGATGCTGTAATGGATATTGGCAGACCGTCACAAATACAGCTGGCAGTCTTAGTGGATAGAGGGCATCGTGAGCTACCAATACGTGCAGATTATGTAGGGAAAAATATACCAACATCAGAGAAGGAGATTATAGTAGTCCGACTTAATGAAACGGACCAAACAGATTTAGTATCTATTTATGAAAAATAAATAATGAAAGGACCTTTAATTAAATCCAGAGAGGTTTACAAGGTTGCTTTGATTACGTGCGATAGAATTCTGCACGTCTACCTCTTTGCGACCAAAATGCAAAGAGGTTTTTTTATTAGGTAAAATCCTTAGACGAATGGGAGGGCTGTAAGTGGAGCACTTTATATCCATCGACCAGTTAAGTAAGCAAGAGATTTTTCAGTTACTAGAGGATGCACAAATGTATCAAATGAAAAAAATGCAAATTTCCAAGCAACTTTTTGTAGCGAATTTATTTTTCGAGCCAAGCACTAGAACAAAAATGAGCTTTACTGTAGCAGAAAGAAGGCTCGGTTTAGAAGTGTTAGACTTTCATGCAGAAGCCTCTAGCTTAGCAAAAGGGGAAACACTTTATGATACCGTGAAGACTTTTGAATCGATTGGAGCAAATGCACTAGTTATTAGACATGAAGCAGATCAATGGATAGAAGAATTAGAACACATTACCATCCCGATCATAAATGCCGGAGCTGGAACACGTGAGCATCCTACCCAAGGAATGCTTGACCTTCTGACAATCTATCAAGAATTTAATACGTTCGAAAATCTGAACATCGTGATAGTAGGCGATATTAAACATAGCAGGGTAGCAAACTCAAACGCGCATACACTTCAACGATTAGGTGCCAATGTCTATTTAAGTGCTGCACCAGGCTACGAAGATGAATCACTACCTTTCCCATATATCACAATAGATGAAGCAGTTGAATTTTGTGATGTTGTGATGATGTTAAGGATTCAACATGAAAGACATGTTGAAAAGCATGATACTAAACAGTATTTAGAACAATTTGGATTAACAAAAGAACGGGAGCAAAGGATGTTAAGTAAAGCAATTATTCTTCATCCTGCTCCTGTTAACCGAAGCGTAGAGATGGATAGTGACCTTGTGGAATGTAGCCGCTCTAGAATATTTAAGCAAATGAATAATGGGGTCTTTATGAGAATGGCAATTTTAACACATGTATTACAAAAATGGGGGATTATAAATGAGAATCTTGCTAAAGAATGCTAAACGATTGATGGAGAATGGAGTACTAGAAAGCTGTGATGTTCTAATTGAGGAAGGTAAAATAAAGCAAATTGGTGAATCGATTGAAAAAGAAGATGTAGATCGTTTGATTAACTGTGAGGGTAAGCTTGTAACACCTGGATTTATCGACGTACACATTCATTTACGAGAACCAGGCGGAGAACATAAGGAAACGATTAAAACAGGGACAAAGGCTGCTGCCAGAGGTGGTTTTACAACGGTATGCGCCATGCCAAATACGAATCCAGTACCGGACGATGTAGCATCCATTACTAGTTTACTAGAGAAAATAGATCAAGATGCTCTCATTAGGGTCATACCTTATGCATCGATTACGAAAGGGTTAAAAGGAGAGGAGCTAACTGATTTAGAGGAGTTAGCCAAACATAATGTATTTGCATTTACTGATGATGGTGTAGGCATCCAAACAGCTCACGCGATGTACTCGGCAATGAAAAGAGCAAAAGCAGCAGGGAAAGCAATTGTTGCCCATTGTGAAGATAACTCTATCGTGTATGGTGGTGTCGTTCATCATGGCGATGTAAGTGAGCGTCTTGATTTACCAGGTATTCCTTCAATAAGTGAGTCCGTCCAGATCGCTCGGGATGTCCTGTTAGCAGAAGCTACAGGTTGTCATTATCATGTTTGCCATGTGAGCACGAAGGAATCTGTTCGTGTGATCCGAGATGCAAAAAAAGCAGGAATTCATGTCACAGCAGAAGTGACACCACATCACTTAATTTTAAATGAAGACTCCATTACCCAAGATGATGGTAATTGGAAAATGAATCCACCATTAAGAAGTAAAGCAGATCAAGAAGCATTGCTGGAAGGTCTATTAGATGGAACGATTGACTTTATTGCGACAGATCATGCGCCACATAGTGCAGATGAAAAAGCCCAAGGAATGCTTCATGCACCATTTGGAATTGTAGGGTTAGAAACAGCCTTTCCACTCCTCTATACGAATCTAGTTAAACGAGGAAAAATAACCTTAAATCAACTTATAGACTGGTTAACGATAAAACCTGCACAGGTGTTCCATTTACCTTATGGAAGATTAAGAGAAAATGATATAGCAGATGTAACATTAATTGACTTATCTAGGGAGACAAGGATTGATAAACATACCTTCTATTCAAAAGGGAAAAATACACCATTTCATAATTGGAACGTAACGGGTATACCAGTTGTTACGATCTATGAAGGGAACATCGTCTATGAGGAGGAAAGCTATGTTAAAGCGTAAACTAGTACTAGAAAATGGAACAGTATTTATTGGGGCAGGTTTTGGTAGTGATCGTGAGATAAGTGGAGAAGTAGTATTTAATACAAGTATGACAGGGTATCAGGAGATTATTTCTGATCCATCATACTGTGAGCAGATTGTCACCTTAACCTATCCGCTTATTGGGAACTATGGGATAAACAGAGATGACTTTGAAACAGTTGCCCCTTTTATAAATGGTTTAATCGTTAAAGAATACAGTGAGTATCCTTCTAATTTTCGGTGTGATGAAACAATCGATAGCTTTCTAAAAGCACATAATATTCCAGGATTAGCAGGAATTGATACTCGAAAGTTAACAAAATGTATTCGGAGGGCTGGAACAATGCGAGGTTACATTGCTAATGAAGACGTACCAGATGATGAGATTATTAGAAGGTTACAGCAAATCCCGGTAAGACATGATCAAGTGAAACAAACCTCTACTTCTAAACCATATATTGTTCCCGGAAGAGGTCGTCGGATTGTATTAATTGATTTTGGAATGAAGCATGGTATCTTACGAGAATTAACGAAACGTGATTGTCATGTAACCGTCGTTCCTTATAACTATTCAGCTGATAATATTTTACGGTTAAAACCAGATGGAATTATGCTTACAAATGGTCCTGGTGATCCACAGGATGTACCGGAAGCTATTGAAACAATTCAACGTGTTATTGGTGCAATCCCGATATTTGGAATATGTTTAGGCCATCAATTATTAGCACTTGCTTGTGGTGCAAAAACAGAAAAAATGAAGTTTGGTCACCGTGGTGGAAATCATCCAGTAAAGGATATAATTCATGGAAAAACATTTCTTACCTCGCAAAATCATGGTTATGCGGTAAATACAGCTTCATTAGCTAATACGGATTTAGAACTAACACAAATAGCATTAAATGATCATTCTGTTGAAGGAATCAGGCATAAAGTATTCCCAGCATTTTCCGTGCAGTACCATCCAGAAAGTTCACCTGGACCGGAAGATTCCAACTATTTATTTGATGATTTTTTACGCTTAATTGATCAAACGATAACGAAACAGCAGGAGGAGAAAGTCTATGCCTAAACGAACAGACATTCAGAAAATACTTGTTATTGGATCAGGCCCAATCGTAATTGGTCAAGCAGCAGAATTTGATTATTCGGGGACTCAAGCCTGTCAAGCGCTTAGAGAAGAGGGCTACACAGTTATATTAGCAAACTCTAATCCAGCTACCATTATGACAGATCAAACGGTAGCAGACCGAGTATATATGGAGCCATTAACGGTTGAATTTTTAACTAAAATTATTCGTAAGGAGCAACCGGATGCATTATTACCGACACTAGGTGGGCAAACAGGCTTAAACTTAGCAGTAGCTTTAGATAAAACTGGAATCCTTAAGCAATATAATGTTGCCCTATTAGGTACATCGTTAGATGCAATCCAAAAAGCAGAAGATCGTGAAAAGTTCCGTGACTTGATGCAAGAAATCAATGAGCCTGTACCAGAAAGTCGTATTGTTAATACAGTAGAGGAGGCCGTTGAATTTGCGGAGACAATTGGTTTTCCATTAATTGTTCGACCAGCATATACATTAGGTGGTACTGGTGGAGGGATGTGCTATGACGAGGATGATTTGCGAGAAATTACCCGTAATGGACTAGCGTTATCACCAGTGAATCAGTGCTTAATCGAAAGAAATATCGCGGGCTTTAAAGAGATTGAGTATGAGGTAATGCGAGATAAAAATGACCAAGCGATTGTCGTATGTAATATGGAAAATATTGACCCAGTTGGTATTCATACAGGTGATTCTATTGTCGTTGCTCCTTCGCAAACATTAAGTGACAGGGAATATCAGTTACTACGAAATGCTTCCCTTAAGATTATCCGTGCACTCGAAATTGAAGGAGGATGTAATGTTCAGCTAGCCTTAGATCCAACTAGTTTTGCTTATTATGTCATTGAAGTTAATCCACGGGTGAGCCGTTCGTCTGCACTAGCATCGAAAGCAACAGGTTATCCGATAGCGAAAATGGCAGCTAAAATTGCGGTTGGACTGACACTAGATGAAATAATGAATCCTATCACGGGAACAACTTATGCATTATTTGAACCTGCATTAGACTATGTCGTGACGAAATTACCTCGATTCCCATTTGATAAGTTTGTTACAGGAGATCGTAAATTAGGTACGCAGATGAAGGCAACTGGAGAAATTATGGCTATCGGAAGGAACTTCGAAGAATCACTGTTAAAAGGAATTCGTTCCATGGATATTGGGACAGAAGAGTTAGGGTTAACTAGTTTAGCCTTTCTGGATGAGGATGATATTTTATATCGACTAAAAGTAGCAGATGATGAAAGAATATTTGTTATTGCGGAAGCATTCCGTAGAGGAGTATCACTCGATACAGTATTTAACTTGACGAAGATTGACCCATTTTTCTTAACTAAGCTACAAGAATTAGTAAACTTTGAAGCCGTTATTAGTAGTAATGTATTTTCTAAAGAAATACTTTATCAAGCAAAACAAAAAGGATTTTCCGATAATCAAATTGCTAGACTTTGGAATAGTACTGTTGATGAGCTTTATCAGTTTCGTATCCAAGAAAATATTGTCCCTGTATTTAAAATGGTGGATACGTGTGCTGCAGAATTTGATTCTAAAACACCTTATTTTTATAGTTCCTATGAGGAAGAAAATGAGTCGATACCAACAGCTAATCGAAAAGTGTTAGTGTTAGGATCAGGGCCAATCCGAATTGGTCAAGGGGTAGAATTTGATTATGCTACCGTGCATTCCGTACTTTCCATTAAAGAGATGGGTTATGAAGCTATTATCATGAATAATAATCCTGAAACAGTCTCTACCGATTTTAGTATATCCGATAAATTATACTTCGAGCCTCTTACTTTAGAGGATGTTATGCATGTTATTAATCTAGAGAAACCTGAAGGAGTTATTGTCCAGTTCGGAGGCCAAACGGCAATTAATTTAGCAGAAGGTCTTGCTAGAAGAGGTGTTCCAATCTTAGGTACAGCACTAGAGGCAATCGATAAAGCGGAAGACAGAGATAAATTTGAAATATTATTAGAAGAGCTAGGATTGTTAAGAGCAGAGGGGAAAGCAGTTAAACGAATAGAGCAAGCAATTGATGTTGCAGATTCCATCGGCTATCCAGTATTAGTTCGTCCTTCATACGTTATCGGCGGCAGTCGTATGGAGATTGTCTATAGCCAAGACGAACTAGAAGCTTATTTGCAAAAAACTGGCCATATCACAGATCGCCATCCGATTCTAGTAGATAAGTATATTACGGGAATTGAAGTAGAGGTAGATGCCATTAGTGATGGTGAGACAACTATCGTACCAGGAATAATGGAGCATATAGAACGCTCCGGTGTTCATTCTGGAGATTCGATAGCTGTATATCCTCCACAACGATTATCAGAAAAGGTAAAGGAAAAATGCTTTGAAGCAACCTGGAAAATATCACAGGCGCTGCAAGTGAAAGGCTTAGTCAACATCCAGTTTATTATTTGTGATGAAGATGTTTATGTTTTAGAAGTAAATCCAAGAGCAAGTAGGACGATACCATTCCTTAGTAAGATAACGGGCGTAACAATGGCAAACCTTGCTACCAGGTGTATTCTTGGTGAAAAGCTAGTGGATTTAGGTTATACATCCGGTATCCTTCCAGAAAACAAATTAGTATCTGTTAAAATACCAGTTTTTTCATTCGAAAAATTGCGTAGTGTTGATACTATATTAGGGCCCGAAATGAAATCGACTGGAGAGGCTATCGGTTATGATAAAACAATGGAAAAAGCTCTATATAAAGGATTACTTGCAGCTGGAATATCCGTTCCTAGTGAAGGGGCCGTATTAATTACCGTAGCAGACAAGGATAAAGTTGAAATGCTACAAATTGCAGAACGCTTCCATCAACTTGGCTTCCAATTATATGCAACAGAGGGGACAGCATCCTTCTTAAATGGCGCAAATCTTCCAGTTATCGAAGTGGCAAAATTAGGGGCAGATAAACCTAATGTATTATCCATTATTGAGGAAGGTAAAGTACAATTTGTCATGAATACATTAACATCTGGAAAACAGCCAAGGTCAGATGGTTTTATGATTAGAAGAGTAGCCGTTGAAAGAGGTATTCCTTGTTTAACTAATCTAGATACAGCAAATGCCATTCTAAATGTAATCGATTCAACAACATTTAGTGCAAATCCAGTTCAAACAAAAGAGGTAGTTCTTTTATGATAAAAAGGGAAAAAATGCAGATCTTATCCAAAACAGTTATCGCGCTCGATACGATAAAAATGGTTTTTCACAATGAATCTATTAGTAAATATGCAATACCTGGGCAGTTCTTGCATATTCAAGTTGAAAATCATACGTTGAGAAGACCAATCTCTATTGCAAACTGTGACCAGGATACAGGAACAATCACTATTTTATTTAAAATAAATGGAGATGGTACGAAGCGCTTAGCTGCCTATGAACCGGGGGATTTAGTAGATACACTAGGACCATTAGGGAATGGGTTTCCAATTGATACAGATACACCTTCTACTATTTTATTAGTAGGAGGAGGTATTGGTGTACCACCTTTGTACTATTTAGGTAAAACATTGAAGGAAAAAGGCGCTACGATTATTTCTATTCTAGGATTTCAGCAAAAGGAGCATGTATTCTATGAACAGGAGTTTTCAAACCTAGGAGAATTGTATATTGTTACCGATGATGGTTCCTATGGTCATAAAGGAGTAGTGACCGATGTGTTAAGCAAGGTTAGCACATATGATTCCTACTATAGCTGTGGCCCGCTTCCAATGCTAAAAGCGTTAACCGCAAAGCTAGAAGGAAAGAAAGGCTATATTTCTTTAGAAGAGAGAATGGGCTGTGGGATAGGAGCATGCTTTGCTTGTGTTTTACCAACAAAAGATGGCAATAGCTATAAGAAGATATGTAAGGATGGTCCAGTTTTTGCCTCAGAGGAGGTCCAAATATGACAAATCTAGCAATAGAGTTACCAGGTCTTGCATTGAAAAATCCAATTATCCCAGCATCAGGGTGTTTCGGATTTGGACGTGAATTTAGTCAATTCTATGATTTAAGTAAACTCGGAGCGGTAACAATGAAAGCCGCAACTGAAAATGCACGATTTGGTAATCCAACACCGAGGGTTGCTGAAACAACGGGTGGGATGCTAAATGCTATTGGTTTGCAAAATCCAGGAGTCACTAAAATTATCGAAACAGAGGTACCGTTTTTAGCTGAATTTGACACTTGTATTATCGCAAATATTGCAGGAAGTTCATTAGAGGAGTATGTGAGAGTAGCTAGTACTTTTAATAATACCAATCAGGTACATGCACTCGAATTAAATATATCTTGTCCCAATGTTAAAGAAGGTGGAATTCAATTTGGTACCGATCCGATTATGGCCGCTCGTGTGACAGAAGCTGTGAAAAAAGCTAGCAATCTACCAGTCTATGTGAAGTTATCTCCTAATGTGACGGATATTGTAGCGATGGCAAAGTCTGTTGAATCCGCTGGCGCAGATGGCTTATCAATGATCAATACCATTACAGGGATGCAAATACATCTACCAACTAGAAGGCCACTTATTGCTAATAAAACTGGCGGATTATCAGGCCCTGCAATCAAACCAATAGCGATAAGAATGATTTACGAAGTAAGCCAACAGGTGGATATTCCGATCATAGGTATGGGCGGGATACAAACTGCGGAAGATGTGCTTGAATTTCTATTAGCTGGTGCTAGTGCAGTCGCTATCGGAACAGCTAATTTTCAAAATCCATATATTTGCTCGGAAATTATTGATAGTCTACCGATTGTATTAGAAAGCTATGGGTTTTCTTCGGTGCAAGAAGCAGTTGGAAAGGGGATAATAGCATGACAAATTCGATATATGTAGCATTAGACTTCCCGAACTGGCAAGAGACGAGCACCTTCTTGGAAAGAAATGATTTAAAAGGTGTCCCTGTGAAGGTAGGGATGGAATTATTTTATAATGAAGGATTAAAAGTCATTGAGAAATTAAAGAAGAATAATCATCGTATCTTCTTGGATTTAAAGCTGCATGATATCCCTACAACCGTAATGAAGGCAATGCATGTCCTATCGAAATTAGAGGTAGATATCGTGAATATTCATGCCTTAGGTGGAAGTGAAATGATTCAAAGAGCTAAAGAAGGGTTAACAAATGGTAATCCAACCTATGATACCAAGCTGATTGCGGTCACCATCTTAACATCGATGGACGAACAAATGCTACATCAGGATTTGAAGCTAACGGATAACGTAACAGAAGCAGCTGTTCACTTTTCAAAATTAGCGCATACCAATGGTGCTGATGGTGTCGTATGTTCCGTACATGAAGCAAGCGCCATTAAAAAAGCTTGCGGAGAAGAATTTCTTACAGTTACACCAGGAATACGCCTTAGTCATACCACAGCAGATGATCAAAAACGTATTGCAACACCAGGTTTCGCTTGTCAACATGGTGCAGATTATATAGTGATAGGAAGAAGTATAACCAAGTCTGATCATCCAAGAGAAAACTATGAACAAGCGGTTAGGGAATGGGAGGAAGCGTTATGCAATTAAGTAGTGAATTAGCTAGAGAATTGTTACAAATTAAAGCCGTACAGATTAATCCAACTGATTATTTTACGTGGACTTCTGGAATCCAATCACCAATCTATTGTGATAATCGGATTACGATGTCCTATCCTGAAGTTCGTACAAAAATAGCAGCTGCATTTGAAGAAAGAGTAAGTCAAATGGCAATAAAGCTGGATGTGATTGCCGGCTGTGCCACAGCTGGTATCCCACATGCTGCATGGCTAGCAGACCGGTTGAATCTTCCAATGGTCTATGTTCGTTCTAAGCCGAAAGCCCATGGGAAAGGAAATCAAATTGAAGGGGGAAGTGTTCAAGGAAAGAACGTAGTAGTCATAGAAGATTTAATATCAACTGGTGGATCTTCTCTAGAAGCAGTTGAAGCCCTTCGTAAAGCTGGTGCTGAAGTTCTAGAAGTGATGTCAATTTTTTCATATGGATTATCATCATCCTATGATAATTTTGAAAAAGCGAATATCTCCTATCAAAGTCTAACAAATTATGATGCATTACTTCAGGCTTTAGTAGAAGATGGCAAACTCACCAATCAAGAAAAATCTATTTTGTTGGATTGGCGTAATGCTTTAGAATCGTAAAAGCAGTGTCATTATTAGATAATTATTATATAATGAAACTACATAACTATTAATTATCTAATTCGAGGTTGTTATCGATGAAAATTGAGGATTATGAATTACTCTTAAAACTAAATGAAATAGGAACAATCAGGGGTACTGCAAAATCAATCCTTATCTCACAGCCTGCTGTTACCCAGAGATTAAAGTATATTGAGGATTATTTTGGGGAAATGATTTTCATTCGGACACCGAAAAGCCTTGTGCTAACACCGAGTGGGGAAATTATTTTAGATCATGCCAAACAAGTGATCAAACAAGAGCAGTTATTAAAGAATAGGCTGTCGAAATCTAGTAATGAAGTACATGGTACTTTATCCATTGCCTGTTCATCTGTCATCAGTCAACGGTTCCTTCCAAAGATATTAGGTGAATATACCAATCTGTATCCCAATGTAACCATTAACCTCGTAACCGGGATTAGTGAAGATATCCGAAGAAATCATAAGGATTATCATGTATGTATCACACGTGGAGAAAAGCTGAAGGAATCCACAAGTATACGTTTGTTCGATGATCCACTTTACATATTTGATACAGAACCATTTCCAAAGGATTCCTTAAAAGAACGCCCGTTGATTTCATTTAAAAGTGATGATAGTATGCACGAATTAGTGGATAATTGGCTTTATCATCATCAGCATCAAATTAAACCTGTACGCACTATGACCGTAGATCAAATAGAAACATGTAAGCAATTTATGAAACAAGGGATTGGTATGGCTGTTCTTCCTAAAAGCGTATCGGATTCCTTAATGGATGAGTTCCCTAATGTAGCGTTAGAACTGGATGGAGAGCCGGTAACGAGATATACTTGGGTGTCTTATCAAGAAGGAATACTAGAATTACCGCAAGTCAATGCATTTATTAACATGCTAACTAGAGAAACATTCTTGTAAGCTTTTCTTAAGGAATAATCATTATTTTTAATAGAAGGTTCTTTCAATAAATAGGTAAAGGGAAAATGTGAATAAATCATCGCATTTTCCCTTTATGTTATTTTAGTGAACGAAACGGTATGAAGCTACTTCTGGTTCAATGACTCCATCAGGAAACAGGTCGACCAGGTTGCTAGAATTCTGACATATTCTCATCCATTCTTTTTAGCTAACATGCTAAAAGATAGATTATTTTTTTAATTTATCCACTACGGATTTATCTGGTGTAACATAGATGGTTCGTTGATTATCATAAATAACAAAGCCAGGTTTAGAACCGTTTGGCTTTTTAACATGTCTAACCTTTGTAAAGTCAACCGGAACAGACGAAGAATTTTGCGACTTGCTATAGTAGGCCGCTAATTGTGCTGCTTCTGTTATGGTTTCGTCACTTGGTTCTTTTGCTCTAATCACAACATGGGACCCTGGGATATCCTTCGTGTGTAGCCAAATCTCATCCCTATGGGCAAGCTTCATTGTTAAATATTCATTTTGTTTATTATTTTTACCAACTAATATGGTCGTACCATCGGAAGCGATATATTCTTCTGGTTTAGGTGTCGATTGCTTATTCTTACGCTTTCCGATTTTTTGTTTTTTCAAATAGCCTTCTTCACGAAGCTCTTCACGGATTTCTTCTATATCCTCAACTCCAGCAACATCTATTTGTTGCAAGAGCTGGTCGAAGTATGAGATTTCTTCCTTCGTTTTGACCATTTCCTCTTCTACCTTCACTTTAGAGGTTTTCAATTTTTGATAGGTTTTAAAGAAACCTTGCGCATTCTCACTTGGGGTTTTGTTCGGATTTAAATCAATTGTAACCTCGGCTTGTTCCGGGTCATAGTAATCGATTACGGTTACAGAAGTATCTCCCTGTTTTACCACATGCATATTCGCTGTGAGTAATTCCCCAAGTTTTTGGTATTTATCGGCACTTTCTGCTTTTTTAAGTGTACGAGCATGTTTCTTTAGCTTCCGTTCATTTTTATCCCGTTCGTTTTGAATGAAACGATATAAGTCTTTTGCTTGTTGTTTGACTCGATCTCGTTCTGCTTTTCCAGAATAAAATGTATCAAGCATTTGGTTCGTTGTTGAAAAATATTCTTTGTCACCTTGAAAATCGTTCATTTCAATTACGTGGAATTCTTCTTTACTTCCCCGGTAAATCACTGGTTGATATCGGTTATCAGCTATTTGCTCTTGAAGTTTAAGAAATTCTTCCATGAATTTTTCATTAGTACCGAGGCTTACACGATTCAGTAATTCCTTGGCTATAAATGGAGAAAATCCAACAAATAATCGGACGATTTGAGAATCTAGTTTCCCAGCATTAAAGTCAAGTTTTCTAATAAATGTCTCTCCATCTACTTCTAATGGATTTAACTTATCCTGCTGTGGTGGTAGGACATATACAGAGCCAGGTAGAACGGTTCGATGTCGGTTCTGT
The DNA here is from genome assembly GCF_037975285.1 of Ornithinibacillus sp. FSL M8-0202. Taxonomy (GTDB): domain Bacteria; phylum Bacillota; class Bacilli; order Bacillales; family Amphibacillaceae; genus Ornithinibacillus; species Ornithinibacillus massiliensis. The sequence goes on along the minus strand of NZ_CP150248.1, from coordinate 86,804 downwards.
GCTATTGTAATATGCTTCAGGCTATCGATGATATGTCCTTTTTCATTGTCTACAAGCATTAGATTACTATGTTTGCCCATTAATTCGATAACCAGCTTTTTATAAGATATATCGCCGATTTCATTCCTCGTTTTAATAGAGAATGTTACGATTCTTTCCATTCCATCCTGTTCAATAGCTTCTAAGATAGCACCAGACAAGTGTTTTCTAAGTACCATACAGAACATTGGTGCATCAGCAGGGTTATGAAAAGAGTCCTTTGTAAGATGGACTCGTGAATAGGTAGGATGAATCGATAATAATAAAACATGATTTTTTCCTTGGCTACGAATGGTCATAATAATTTCCGTATCCGTAGGTTGATATATTTTTGTTATTTTTCCGGGGACAAGTGTGTCGGACAATTCTTTTGTCACAGCTCTTGTTACTATTCCGTCAAATGGCATTTGACTCACCTCACAATCCAAATTATAGCATTAAATAGGACAAGTCTGCATAGATATCACTATAAGATTTATCGTTTTGAAATGCTAAAGAGGTTAAGCGTGGAGGAATGCGTCATGAAAAAGTGGTATCAGTTAGATGTAGAACAAGTAGAACAAAAGCTTCAAGTAACCACCAATAGAGGGCTTAGTTCAAAACAAGTGGATCAACGGCATAAGCAGTATGGTTATAATGTTTTGGAATCGGCCAAAAAGCAATCGAGGTGGATAATTTTTTTAAAGCAATTTCAGGATTTTATGGTACTCATCTTACTTGCTGCTACTTTGATTGCAGGTATGTTAGGCGAATTTGTTGATGCGATTGCGATTATGGTCATTGTATTAGTCAATGGAGTTATTGGATTTTTTCAAGAACAAAAAGCAGAAAAGTCACTGGAAAAGCTTAAAGAATTGTCTGCACCATTAGCGCATGTCTATCGTGATCAAAAATGGGAAAGGGTTTTATCACGAGAGCTTGTGGTTGGTGATGTCGTTAAAGTGACTAGTGGTGATCGTATCCCGGCAGATATTCGCATCGTGCAATCGAATAGCTTAGAAACGGAGGAGTCCGCATTAACTGGAGAATCTTTACCAGTTATGAAACATGCTACTGCTATTACTAGGGATGGTCTTGATGCCGGAGACCAAGTAAATATGGGTTTTATGGGTACCTTAGTTACCCGTGGGTCAGGTATAGGAATAGTTGTAGGAACTGGTATGAACACGGTAATGGGACAAATTGCTTCTCTTATGTCTAATACGAAAAAAATTCCAACCCCATTAGAGAGAAAGCTTGCAGAATTAGGAAAGATATTAATTGTTGTTGCTATATTACTAACTATCTTAGTTGTTGGTCTTGGGGTAATACAAGGTCATCCAGTTTATAATATGTTTCTTGCAGGGGTATCGCTTGCGGTTGCAGCAATTCCGGAAGGGTTACCTGCTATTGTTACCGTTGCGCTTTCATTAGGTGTTCAACGCATGATTCGCAAGAAAGCCATTGTACGTAAATTATCCGCGGTAGAAACATTAGGCTGTGCTTCGGTTATTTGTTCTGATAAAACCGGAACGATGACAGAGAATCAAATGACTGTTAAGGAGATGTACGTAAATGGCGAATCTATTACCGTTACTGGTGATGGGTATGATATTGAAGGAAGCTTCTTACTCGGTAATAAGAAATTAACGGATGAGTATCCGAATTTAGAGAAGATGCTCCTATACGGCCAGTTATGTAATAATGCGGAGCTACAAGTAAAAAAGGGTAAATACATGGTTGATGGAGATCCAACAGATGGTGCATTATTAGTTGCAGCTAGAAAAATTGGTCTAAATCATTTAAGTAGAGATAATTTTCATATTGTGAAAGAAATCCCCTTTGATTCAGATCGCAAGCGAATGAGTATAGTGGTTGATGATGATAATGGGCAGCGGTTTCTAATTACGAAGGGTGCACCAGATGTTTTATTACCACGCTGTAATTATGTATTAGACAAGGACAATCGAAGAATTTTAAAGCAACAGGATAAGGACAAGATAGAACGTGCTATAGATGGAATGGCCAACAAGGCATTACGAACCATTGCGATAAGTATAAGGCCTTTATCTAAGGAAATGTCACTGGAAACGGCTTTTCTTGAAAAAGACTTAACATTTATTGGTTTGTATGGCATGATAGATCCTCCTCGCAAAGAGGTTAAAGCAGCAATAGAAGAATGTCGCCAAGCTGGTATTAAAACGGTTATGATTACAGGGGATCATGTAAAAACAGCTCGTGCAATTGCAAAAGAGCTTAAGCTTTTACCGGAAGATGGAATGGTATTAGAGGGCAGTCAGCTAAATCAAATGTCTACGGAAGAACTAGAAGATATAATTGAAGATGTATATGTATTCGCCCGTGTAACCCCAGAGCATAAGTTAAAAATTGTAAAGGCGTTTCAATCTCGAGGGCATATCGTTGCGATGACAGGGGATGGGGTTAATGATGCACCTGCCATTAAGGCTAGTGATATTGGGATTAGTATGGGAATTAGTGGTACAGATGTAACGAAGGAAGCTTCTTCCCTCGTTCTAATGGATGATAACTTTGCTACGATAAAAGCAGCTATTCAAGAGGGACGTAATATATACGAGAACATTCGAAAATTTATTCGTTATTTATTGGCATCAAATGTCGGAGAAATATTAGTTATGCTCTTTGCTATGTTATTAGGTATGCCACTACCATTAGTGCCAGTACAAATCCTTTGGGTTAATCTTGTAACAGATGGATTACCTGCGATGGCACTTGGCTTAGACAAGCCTGAAGATGATGTGATGAAACGTACGCCAAGAAGTCCGAATGAAGGAGTCTTTGCTAGGGGCTTAGGTTATAAAATTATAACAAGAGGTATCTTAATTGGTATCGTTACGCTAATTGCGTTTATGGTTACGTACCAGAATAATCCTGAAAACCTTGTATATGCTCAAACAGTTGCTTTCACAACACTAGTTATGGCCCAGTTAATTCACGTGTTTGACTGCCGTAGTGAAGTTTCTGTCTTTGACCGAAACCCTTTTGGGAATATCTATTTAGTACTAGCTGTGTTATCTTCAGTCCTTCTATTATTAGTCGTTATCTACTGGGCACCATTACAGCCGATATTCCATACCGTATCATTAGGATTACGTGACTGGTTGCTAATCTTAGGTCTAGGTGCAATACCAACTGTCCTATTTGGTTTTACTAGGAAGTAATTTAGCTAGAAGGAAAGTGTCTAATATTTAGAGGCTTTAGACAAAACGAATTCGAACAGAGGATAAACTGAACATGAAAGTTAGCGCATCAAATCCGCCCCGGAAATATACTACTTCCGTGGGCGGCTGGTGAGCCTCCTCAGAGCTAAAGCTCCCCAGGGTCTCACCGATGCCTTTCCTCACACAGGAGTCTCCGTATATTTCCGGGGCTATGTGGTGATGGTTCGTTTTTTATTACCTTTGTTTTCGTTTTGTCCCCGGCCTCTTTTTGTATTTCTTGAGCAAAGAGAATGCTTATAATTTGGCTTGTACTGTAACTTTACCGTTCTATTTCAACCTCGAATTAGTTGCTTCCATCACAAATTGTATTCACTATTCAAAGTCCAATAATCGTAGGATGACAACAAGATATGCTATAATTAATGATAAGTTAATTGAAGTAGGTGATGTTTTTGGTGAAAAGTATGACTGGTTATGGAACAAGCACATTCAATTTAGAGAATACATCCATTACAGTAGAAATAAGATCGGTAAACCATCGATTTTTGGATATTGTACCAAAGTATCCGAGAACATTTTTATTCCTGGAAGATAAAATTAAACGGATTATAAAATCTTACTTTAATCGAGGCCGAATTGAAATACATATCGACATGGATGGAAAGGGTTTTGTTAATAAGTCCATTCTTACGGATTGGGATTTAATGGATCACTATATGCAACAACTACAAATCGCTAAGGATCGCTATTCGCTTCCTGGTGACATTCCCCTCTCTATGTTGACTGTTCTCCCAGACTTAATGACAGTTCAGGAAAATGAAGAAAAGCCAAGTCAACTTCAGGAACAATTATTAACTCATGTAGAACAGGCCTGTCAGCAAGTTGTAGAAATGCGTGTAGAAGAAGGGAAGCACTTAGTCGATGATATTATGAAACGTGTATCCACTATTCGAGATATGGTACTATTGTTAGAAGGACGAAGAGAAGCGGTTGTCGAGGAATATCGTTTACGTATAAAAAAACGTATTTCTGAATATGTTAATAACCAAATTTCAATAGAAGATGGTCGTATCCATCAGGAAATAGCCTTATTAGCAGAAAAGGGAGATATTACCGAAGAGCTGACACGACTACATAGTCATTTAGACCAAATGAAAGAGTTATGTCAAAGCGATGAACCAATAGGAAGAAAACTCGACTTCATCGTACAGGAAATGAATCGAGAGGCCAATACGATTGGGTCGAAATCAAATGACCACAAGATCGGAGAATGGACCGTAGGCTTAAAGAGCGAAATTGAAAAGATTAAAGAACAAGTTCAAAACATGGAGTAAAACTTTTTCTGACACTTTTATTTTCCTAAAAAAGCCTATATAATAGTTTAGAATGATTAAGGGGGAAGGCAAGTTGGGTTTACAATTAATAAATATTGGTTTTGGAAATGTTGTTTCAGCGAATAGAGTAATATCGATTGTATCACCTGAATCAGCACCAATAAAAAGAATTATCACCGTTGCACGGGATAACAATAAATTAGTAGATGCTACATATGGGAGAAGAACAAGGGCGGTTATTATTACCGACAGTGATCATGTAGTGCTTTCTGCTGTACAACCAGAAACGGTTGGCCAACGAGTACTAAGTCATGAAGAAATCGCTGATGAATAAACACGGGTAATTAGGAGGAAAAAACTTGATTGAAGAGAAAGGCATTTTATTTATTCTTTCAGGACCATCTGGTGTAGGAAAAGGGACTGTTAGAAAAGAAGTTTTTAAGCGTAAAACCGAATTACGCTATTCGATATCTATGACTACTAGAGAAAAACGTCCTGGTGAAGTAGATGGTGTAGATTATTTTTATAAGACAAATGAAGAGTTTGAAAAACTTATTGAACAAGGAAAACTGTTAGAGTATGCTAAATTTGTCAATAATTATTATGGTACACCTAAGGACTATGTATTGGAAACATTGGATAAAGGGCATGATGTGTTTCTAGAAATTGAAGTTCAAGGTGCCATGCAAGTAAAGCAGAACTTCCCAGAAGGCGTATTTATCTTCTTATTCCCTCCTAGTTTAGAGGAATTAAAAAATAGAATAACTAATCGTGGTACAGAAGAAGAGGATGTAATCCTTAATCGATTAAAGGAAGCGCGCAATGAAATTGAAATGATGGATGCCTATGATTATGTTGTGGTGAATGACGATGTTGACAAGGCAGTCGATAAAATCCAATCCATTATTCAAAGTGAACATTGTAAGAGAGAACGCATTGCCGCACAATATAAAAAGTTATTGGAGGATGAACTATCATGATGTTAGAACCGTCTATTGATGAATTACAAGAAAAGGTAAAATCAAAATATTCCCTTGTGACATTATCTGCGAAAAGAGCTAGACAGCTACGTGAATTAAAAAACCTGCGAATTGAAAGTCCAAAATCACATAAATTTGTTGGTATGGCACTAGAAGAGATTGCTGCAGAGGAACTAAAATTAGAAGATGAACAATAAAACGGATAATCCCTTGCATGTAAAATGCGAGGGATTATTTTTTATGTCGAAATTATGGTATAACTAGACTAGAAGATTTATTCATGACTGGAAAGGTGTATGTTACTATGCGAAATAAAAAAATATTGCTAGGCGTCTCAGGTGGAATTGCGGCTTATAAGGCATGTGCCTTAACGAGTAAATTAACACAACAAGGTGCTAATGTTAAAGTAATGATGACAGAATCGGCAACTAAGTTCGTATCGCCACTTACGTTCCAAGCTTTATCACGTAATCCAGTATATACGGATACATTTGATGAAAAAGATCCTAAAAAAATTGCTCATATTGAACTAGCAGATTGGGCTGATATTATCGTCCTAGCACCTGCCACAGCAAATGTAATTGGCAAGATAGCAAATGGCATAGCGGACGATATGTTATCCACTACCATACTTGCTACTAAAGCGGAAGTCTATATTGCACCAGCGATGAATGTCCATATGTATGAGCATCCTGCAGTAATCAAAAATATGCAAACCTTAACAGAGTATGGTTATCATTTTATTGAGCCAGGTGCAGGGTACCTTGCGTGTGGCTGGATTGGAAAAGGCAGACTAGAGGAGCCAGAAACAATCATTGAAGTAATTAAAGCCCATCAACAAGATACTAGGTTATTAGCTGGCAAAAAAGTATTAATATCTGCTGGACCAACAAGGGAAAAGGTAGACCCAGTTAGATTCTTTTCTAATCGATCTACAGGGAAAATGGGGTATAAATTAGCAGAAGCAGCCTATGAATTAGGAGCTGATGTAACCTTAGTGTCTGGACCAGTTCATATCCAATTAGAATCAGGAGTAGGATCCATTAAATTGGTTCATGTCACCACTGCTGAAGATATGTATCAAGCAATGATGGATAATTTTCGAGAGCAAGATATTGTAATTAAAGCAGCCGCTGTCGCGGATTACCGTCCCAAAGTTACTTATGAGGAAAAAATGAAAAAGCAAGACGGTAATCTACATATAGAATTAGAGCGAACGAAAGATATTTTAAAAGCACTTGGAGAAATGAAGACAAATCAATATCTGGTAGGCTTTGCTGCCGAAACACAAAAGTTACAAGAATATGGACAGGATAAGTTGAAACGAAAGAATTTAGATGCCATCGTGTTGAATAATGTATCACAACAGGGAGCAGGGTTTGGTAGTGATACAAATATCGTGACGTATTTAAATAAAAACTTAGAGGAATACAAAATTCCAAAAGCATCAAAGAAAGAAGTAGCAATCCAAATATTGCAATATATATTACGTGATATGAAGGATGAGAAGGCGTGAGTATTGCGAAGGTTATAGTGGATGTCCAGGCAAAAACAATCAATCAGACATTTGATTACCTTGTTCCTGAACGGTTTCAAGATATTATCAAAGAAGGAATGCGCGTTATTGTTCCTTTTGGTCCTAGAAAGATAACCGGATTTGTTGTAGCAATAAAGGAAGAATCCGAATTTAATAAGCTTAAACCAATTCTTGACGTATTAGATATCCAGCCGGTTCTTACTAAAGAATTACTAGAATTAGGAAAATGGGTTGCGGAAGATACGTTAACATTATATATTACAGCTTATCAAGCCATGCTTCCACAAGTTTTAAAAGCACAATATAAGAAAGAATTAATACGAAACACAGAAGAACCTCTCATTCCGGAAATGGAGGACCTCTTTGCTGGCAGAGATGTGATAGGTTTTGAAGAATTTGAGCATTCTAGCATTCCATACTCAAAATTACAGCGAGCCATTCAGGATACAACGATTTCCATTAATTATGTCGTAAAGTCAAAGGTTACGAAAAGGCAAGTGACCTATATTGAACCGAATAAAGAGACTTATTTATTAGAAGAGGCGTTCATGGATCTATCACATAATGCCAAAAAGCAAAAGCAAGTTCTTTCGTATTTTATAGAATTTCCTGAACCAATAGAACAAAGTAAGCTCTTTAAATTAACGAATACAAACCGAACCGTAATAAGGGCGTTACTCGAAAAACAGTTATTAAGAGAGTATAAAAAAGAGGTATACCGTAATCCTTATGAGGAGGCCTCCTTTCAAAAAACGTATCCACTTACGTTAACAGAACAACAGGAGAAAGCACTAGAACCTATCAATAGAAAAATACAGCAAAAAGAACATGATGTATTTTTAGTTCATGGGGTGACCGGTAGTGGAAAAACAGAAATTTACTTACAAGCAATTCAAGAAGTTTTAGAACAGGGTAAAGAAGCTATTGTATTAGTTCCGGAAATTTCCCTTACCCCACAAATGGTTAGTCGGTTCAAAGGACGCTTTGGGGAAAAAGTCGCTGTTATGCACAGTGCGTTGTCTAACGGGGAAAAATATGATGAATGGCGTAAAATCCAATCTAAAAAGGTTAAGGTCGTAGTAGGTGCTAGGTCAGCAATATTTGCACCGTTTGAAAATCTAGGAATTATTATTATCGATGAAGAGCATGAAACGACATATAAACAAGAGGATCAACCACGCTACCATGCAAGAGATGTTGCCATAAAACGTGGACAATATCATCATTGTCCGGTAGTACTAGGTAGTGCAACACCAACATTAGAATCCTATGCCCGAGCAAAAAGGGGCGTATACCAACTTGCTACCCTTAGCGAACGTACTAACAAACAGGAAATGCCAGATATCGAAATTGTCGATATGCGAGAGGAATTGCATAACGGGAATCGTTCTATGTTTTCTACTAGGTTAAAAGAAAGTATGGAAAGTGCAATCAATCGCGGGGAACAAGTTGTTCTATTGCTGAACCGAAGAGGGTATTCTACTTTTGTGATGTGCCGAGATTGTGGTCATGTAAAGCAATGTCCACATTGTGATATCGCACTGACCTATCATAAACGATCAAATCAATTAAAATGTCACTACTGTTCGTTTGAGGAACCAATGCCAAATCAATGCCCGGAATGTACTAGTGATGCTATCCGATATTTCGGAACAGGGACACAGCGTGTGGAGGAATCGTTACATGAGTTAATGCCCCATGCTAGAGTTATTCGGATGGATGTGGACACTACGAGAAAAAAAGGAGCGCATGAAAGACTGCTTAAAAGCTTTGCCAATAAAGAAGCAGATATATTATTAGGAACACAAATGATTGCCAAAGGGTTAGATTTTGCCAACGTGACGTTGGTAGGTGTGTTAACCGCAGATTCTATGCTGCATTTACCGGACTTTCGTTCAAGTGAAAAGACATTTCAACTATTAACACAGGTTAGTGGTAGAGCTGGTAGACATGAGCTTCCTGGACAAGTAATCGTACAATCCTATACACCAGATCATTATAGTATTCAACTCGCAAGTGAATATGATTTTAATCAATTCTTTTTACGAGAAATGCAAATAAGAAAGACATTTCGCTATCCTCCATATGTATATCTAGCATTGGTAACTGTTTCCCATCCCAATCACGTGAAGGTGGTACAAATTACACAACGAATTGTTCAATTACTTCTAAAAGTTGTAAATGAGGAAACCGTTGTACTCGGGCCGACCGCGTCACCAATAACTAGGATCAAAGATAGATATCGCTATCAATGCATGATAAAATACAGAAATGAACCTAACTTAAGAAAGTATTTAAAAAAGATAATCGACCAATTTGCGGATGAAGCTCGCAAAGAGGACTTATTAATTACAATCGATATGCAACCATATCACCTGATGTAGAAAGAGGTAATGTTATGAAACGAATCGTTTTTATGGGAACACCAGATTTTTCTGTCCCTATATTAAGAGAACTTGTTCAATCGGAATATGAAGTCGTTCTTGTCGTAACGCAACCAGATCGACCAAAAGGGAGAAAAAAGGTTATAACTCCTCCAGCTGTAAAAGTAGAAGCAGAAACACATGGTATACCTGTTTTTCAACCGGAGAAAATTCGCCATGATTATCAACCAATCTTAGATGTAAAACCGGATATTATTGTGACTGCTGCATATGGTCAAATTTTACCGAATGAGCTTCTGGAAGGTCCACAATATGGCTGTATTAATGTCCATGCCTCCTTACTTCCTGAATTACGTGGTGGTGCACCAATACATTATGCCATTATGCAAGGCAAGAAGGAGACAGGGATCACCATCATGTACATGGCTGAAAAATTAGATGCTGGCGATATCCTTACTCAAAGAAGTATTCCGATTGAATTAGAAGACCATGTAGGTTCACTACATGATAAGCTTTCCGTCGTTGGTGCACAATTATTAATGGAAACATTGCCCAACTTGTTTAGAGGACAAATTCAACCAATTAAACAAGACGACTCCAAGGCTAGTTTTGCATCGAATATAAAACGTGAACAAGAAAAGATTAACTGGCATCAATCACATACCGAAATTTATAATCAAATACGTGGTCTTCATCCATGGCCAGTTGCCTTTACGACCTATGCTAATCAAACCATGAAAATATGGTGGGGTGAACCAGTAGAGCAGGTTCTTAATGGGGAGCCAGGTGAGATTGTGGCGAAAGAGAATGATGAAGCTTTTATTGTTGTGTGTGGAAATCAGAAAGGAATACGAATTACCGAAATACAGCCAGCTGGGAAGAAACGAATGACTGTAAAAGATTATTTACAAGGCTCCAGTGATCGAATCCAAATCGGTATTAAAATGGGTGAATAATATGGAAAAATATCTTCTTAGAAATACAGCAATAGAATTATTAATGAGAATTGAACAAGATAGTGGTTATAGTCATCTATTAATAAGTCATGAGATCAATGCTAAGCATATATCACAAAAGGATGAGGGTTTATTAACAGAGCTTGTTTACGGAACCATTCAATATAAAATGACATTGGACTTTTATATCGATTCTTTTATTGATAAAAAGAAAAAGCTATCACTATGGGTTCGTATGCTGTTAAGGATGTCTATTTATCAAATGGTGTATTTAGATAAAGTTCCAGACCATGCTATTATTCATGAAGCGGTTGAAATAGCTAAGCAAAGAGGCCACAAAGGAATAGCCTCCTTAGTCAATGCTGTTCTTCGGAATATACAACGGAACGGTGTCCCAAAAATTGAAACCATAGAGGATCCTACAAAGCGTTTAAGTATTGCCACAAGTCATCCAGAATGGTTGGTCAAACGCTGGATAGATCATTATGGCTATGAGACGACAAAAGAAATGTGTGAAGCGAATTTACAACATAAGCCTATTTCGATACGGATTCAACCGATGAAAATTTCAAGAGTCGAAGCAATGAAACAATTAGAGGATGAGGGCTATGTTGTTTCAACTTCACCGTTTTCTGAACAAGGAATTATCGTACAAAAAGGAAATGTTTTAAAATCTTCCTTGTTTATGGAAGGAATGGCTACGATTCAAGACCAAAGTTCGATGCTAGTTGGTGAAATAATGCAGGCTATGCCAGGTCAAACCGTACTAGATGCCTGTAGTGCTCCTGGTGGGAAGGCCACTCATATAGCGGAAAAGATGCAGAATAATGGCGTTGTGTATGCCCATGACTTGCATAAGAAAAAAATAAAGCTTATAGAAGAGAAGGCACAAGTATTAAATCTGACCAATATCAAAGCTGAACAACTAGATGCTCGGAAATTAGCAGAACGATATAAACCAGAAACCTTCGATCGTATATTAGTAGATGCGCCGTGCTCTGGTTTAGGTGTTATGAGAGGCAAACCAGATATAAAGTATAATAAAAGTGAAGAAGACATTGAAAGACTTGCTATCATTCAAAAGGATATTTTATCAACCGTTGCTCCATTGCTAAAGCCTGGTGGGCTATTAGTATATAGTACTTGTACGGTGGATCCTGGAGAAAATGAAGAAGTAGTGAAAGATTTTTTAAGAGAAAATAATAATTACCAAATCGATGAGCGGTTTTATGAGGACTTGCCTACTGAATTAAACGCTTCACCAGGTATTACACAATATGGGTTACAGATTTTTCCACAAAGCTATCAAACAGACGGTTTTTTCTTAACTAGAATGGTTAAAAAATCTTAAAAAATAATTAGAATGGATATGCTGACAGTATAAAGTACTAGAAAAGGATATTCTTAATTTGAAAAGTGTGTAATACTTATGTACAAAAGTAGAATGATGCTAAGGAAAAGGGGTGGTAGAAATGGAAGGACATTTTTTGACGGATCGTGGTCAAGTGAGAGCACATAATGAAGACTCTGGTGGAATATTCTCAAACAGTCACGGACAATATCTGGCAATTATTGCTGATGGTATGGGTGGCCATCAAGCAGGAGATGTTGCAAGTGATATGGCGACGACCATTTTGGAGAAGAAATGGAAAGAAATTAAAGGCTTTGATTCCCCAGAGGAAGTAGAAGAATGGTTACAACAATCTCTACTGGATGCAAATACGTCTATATATCAACTATCACTAGAAAAGGAAGAATGCCAAGGTATGGGCACTACTGTTGTTGTTGCTGTCTGTACAGGGGAATTTATTACGGTTGCTCATATTGGTGATAGTAGATGCTACTTATTCAACGATTTTAGATTTAAACAAATTACAGAAGACCACTCGTTAGTCAATGCACTTGTTCAATCGGGACAAATTTCAAAGGATGACGCGATGTACCACCCGAGAAAAAATGTTGTCCTTAGAGCTTTAGGAACGAATGAATTAGTTGAACCTGATATCCAAACCATTAATTGGGAAGCTGGAGACAGACTATTATTGTGCTCAGATGGTTTAACAGATAAAGTACATGACGGAGAGCTTGCTGATTATTTAAAGTCTACTGAAGATATTGAAGAGGTTGGCAAACGATTAGTTGATTTAGCAAATGAACGTGGTGGGGAGGATAATGTTTCTCTTATCATCATACAGCATGAAGCATCGTTGGAAGAAGGTGAACCACCATGCTAAATGGTCGTTTGCTTAGTGAGCGTTACCAAATAAAAGAAAAAATTGGCGGAGGCGGAATGGCAGACGTCTACCTAGCCGAAGACATTATATTAGATCGAAAAGTAGCTATAAAAGTGCTGCGATTGGAATATGCCAATGATGAAGAATTTATTGCTAGATTTGATCGTGAAGCACAGTCTGCCACGAGCCTGTCACATCCGAATGTCGTAACCATTTATGATGTTGGTGAAGAGGACCAAATTTTGTATATGGTGATGGAATATGTGGATGGGATGACATTAAAAGAATTTATTCAGCGGTATGGTCCGATCGATGTACCTGAAGCAATCGAAATTATGAAGCAAATCACAGCAGCTATATCTCACGCTCATGAGAATGGAATTGTTCATCGTGACATAAAACCGCAAAATATCTTAATTGATACATATGGTCATATTAAAGTTACAGACTTTGGTATTGCGATGGCGTTAAGTGCAACATCATTAACGCAAACTAATTCTGTATTAGGTTCTGTACACTATTTGTCTCCTGAACAGGCAAGAGGCGGAATGGCTACGAAAAAATCAGACATCTATTCATTAGGTATCGTATTTTTTGAAATGCTTACCGGTAGATTGCCTTTTTCTGGACAATCCCCGGTTTCCATTGCACTGAAACATTTACAAAGTGAAACACCATCCGTTCGTAGGTTTAGCCCTGAGGTTCCACAAAGTGTCGAGAATATCGTACTTAAAGCGACAGCGAAGGATCCTTTTCATCGATTTGAAACCGTTTATGATATGGAAGATAATTTGGAATTGGCACTTTCTCCTGATAGGTTGGACGAACCTAAATTCACTCCACCAACAGAAATAGGAGAAGAAACTAAAGCTATCCCAATTATTACGGAGAACCAACTTGAAAATATCCATCATGATACGATTGTTCATCAGGCAAATGCTGAAACAAAGAAGGTAGAAGATAAAGAGAAGTCAAAGGGAAAAGGCAAAAGCACTTCTACAGCAAAAGGAAAAACAAAGAAAAAGCGCAATAAGAAAAAAATACTTATTATTTCTATTCTATCCTTTTTGCTTTTGTTAATCGTGGCTACCCTTCTGTTTATCGTTCCTGGACTAACGAAACCGAAGGATGTTACGATACCAGAGGATATAATCGGTCAAGAATTTAGTGAAGTAGAAGATGAATTAGAAGCCCTTAACTTAGTTGTCGAAAGGGAAGATATGCCTCATGATGAAATAGAGGAAGGAAAAGTCGTCAAAACAAATCCAAGACCAGGTCGAACGATTAAAGAAGGACAAACGATAACCGTTTATGTTAGTGAAGGTAAAGCAAAAGATATGTTTGGCGATTATGTTGGTAGACAAATTGGAGATGTCGAACGATTACTGGAAGAAAAAGGATATAAGCCACCGCAAATTTATGAGGTGTTTTCGGACGAACCTGCTGGTGTCATTATCAAGCAAACTCAGCCAGATCCTGGAGATGAGGTAGTTCCGGAAGAAACGACAGTTATTTTTGAAGTTAGTAAAGGGAAAGAACCTATCGAACTGGATAATCTTACTGGATTAACTAGAGAAGAGGCGAGAGGATATCTTGAAGCAAAAGGGTTAATAATGGAGCCTCATGAGGAGTACTCAGATACCGTACCAGAAGGTCAGGTTATTAGACAAGACCCTAGAGCTAAAACAGAATTAAATCAAGGTGATAAAGTAAATGTCTATTTCTCTATCGGTCCAGAAATATTACCTCCAAGATCCTATTCCGTGACACTTCCAATTGAATATACGTTGGAGGAAGAGGAAAACAATGAACCGATACAACAAGTAATTACCATTTATATACAGGATATGAACAATCCTGATATAACGGTTGCTAATGAAGAAATGTCAATCACGGAAGATACCGAAATAAATATAGACTTAATGATTGAACAGAAAAGTCAGGCGAGGTATCGAGTAATGCGTGATAATGAAGTAATTTATGATGAGACGATTTCATATGAAGAGGGTGAATAAATGCCAGAGGGCAGAATAATTAAAGCTTTGAGTGGCTTCTACTATGTACAAACAACTAAGGATATATTTCAATGTAAAGGTAGAGGAGTATTCCGTAAAAAGAATATTACACCACTTGTAGGTGACTTTGTATCCTTTGATATTCGTGAGGATAAAGAAGGCTATATTACGGAAATAAAACCAAGGACGAATGAATTAATTCGTCCTCCTATTGCGAACATTAGCCAAGCCATTATAGTCAGCTCCGCAATCGAGCCGGAATTTAGTTCGACCTTACTGGACCGGTTCTTAGTATTAATTGAGGCAAAGGGTATTCAACCCATTATCTTTATTACGAAAATAGACCTCCTTACAGAAGAACAATTACAGGTCATTCAAAAATATCAAGCAGACTATGAAGCAATAGGGTATAGGACAGAGCTGTTTTCTACTAAGAAAACGATGGATTCTGAGCGAATACAAGGCTATTTACAAGACCACGTCACTGTAATTGCTGGACAATCTGGAGTAGGAAAATCTTCTTTAATTAATGTATTAAGTCCTGACACGCAATTAAAAACAGCGGATATTTCCAAAAGTCTCGGACGAGGGAAACATACGACTAGACATGTCGAATTAATTGAAATTAATTATGGGTTAGTTGCGGATACCCCAGGATTTAGCGCGTTGGATTTTGATGAGATTGAAGCAGAAGAGTTGTCGGATTGCTTCCCTGAAATGCGTGAAAGGAAGGAATACTGTAAATTTAGGGGATGTTTACACGCAAAAGAACCAAAATGCGCAGTAAAAGATGCAGTAGAAAACGGAGAACTTCCAAAATATCGGTATGACCATTACATCAGTTTTTTGGAAGAAATACAAACACGAAAGCCGAGGTATTAACATGGTAAAAATAGCACCATCTATATTATCAGCAGACTTTGCAAAATTAGGGGAAGAAATAAAAGATGTGGAAAAAGGGAATGCAGACTATATTCATGTTGACGTCATGGATGGTCACTTTGTACCCAATATAACGATTGGTCCATTGATTGTGGAAGCTATTAAGCCAACAACGAAATTACCGTTAGATGTTCACCTCATGATAGAAAATCCAGATCAATATATTCCTGCTTTTGTAAAGGCTGGAGCATCGATTATTACGGTTCATCAGGAGGCTAGTGTCCATTTACATCGAACAATCCAATTAATTAAAGCAAATAATGTAAAGGCAGGGGTTGTCATTAATCCAGGTACACCTGCAGAAATGATTCGTGATGTATTAGGTGATGTGGACTTAGTGTTAATTATGACTGTGAACCCTGGATTTGGTGGTCAGTCGTTTATTGAATCAACGTTAAAAAAGATTAAGCAAATAGCAACATGGCGTGAAGAAAATGGCTATACGTTTGAAATTGAGGTTGATGGTGGAGTAAATGTATCGACAGCGAAACAATGTGTTGATGCTGGAGCAGATGTGTTAGTGGCAGGTAGTGCAGTGTTTAATCAAGAGGATCGGACAAAAGCAATATTAGATATTCGTAAAGCATGTGAAATGTAGAGGATAGAAGAAATGGTAAATATAGCAATTATTGGAAATGGCCCTTCTCATCTAATTCCAAATTTATCTCACTATCAACATAACATAGATATTTGGATTGGAGCCGATAGAGGGGCTCTTTCTATTATCCAACAAAATATAGAATTAGATTATGCTATAGGTGATTTCGATTCGGTAAATGATGGAGAACTCCAACAAATAAAGATACAAGCAAAGCGGTTTGAACAGCATAACGTGGAAAAAGATGAAACCGACTTGGAGCTTGCTTTAAGGCTTGCAATTTCCTTGCGTCCAACGATGATTTACTTTTTTGGTGTAACAGGTGGCAGATTAGACCACACATTAATCAATATCCAGTTATTACAACAATTGGTTAAAAAGAATATTGGTGGAGCTGTGATCGATAGTAAGAACCATCTTGAACTGAAGTTTGCGGGTTCTTATACGATTAAGAGATGTGAGAATTACCCGATTGTATCGTTTATTCCATTAACACAAGAAGTCAGTGGACTTACACTCGAAGGATTTTATTATCCGCTATCGAAGGCAACGATACATATGGGATCCACTCTTTCTATTTCAAACAAGCTAATCTCAAATAATGGTACTTTTTCATTTGATGATGGCATAGTATTAGTTGTAAGGAGTCGTGATTAGGTAAAAAAGCGATTCATGAAGCGTGTTTGGAAATGGAGGAGGGCGAACTTATGAAATTTTATACGATTAAGCTCCCTAGAGTAATTGGCGGATTTGTACGTGTTGTAATTGGTATTTTTAAGAAAGATAAGTAAGGCTTTGTTTTGCTTTTGTCAATAATTGGCAGAAGCAGTTTTTTTGAGGAATTTATTATGCGGGAGGAATTGCCAAGCCTGTGGCTCGTATTTAGTTCAACTATAATAAAGCTGAATTTAAACTATCGTGCTTTACCTTAGTGAGATGCAAGCGAGAACAGTGCGAGCATTGATAAACAACACATAAAGTGAATTCCCTCGGGTACTGTTAAATGGACTAGAAAGCTATAAAACTATAGAAAAAAGCACCCGTTTAGTTTGGGTGCTTTTAGCTAATAACTAATGTATCAGTAAAATGAATTAGGTATATATTATACGCGTTCCACTTTACCTGATTTAAGTGCGCGTGCAGAAACATAAACACGTTTTGGTTTTCCATCTACCATAATACGAACTTTTTGCACATTAGCTTTCCATTTACGTCTGTTGGAATTCATAGCGTGTGAGCGTTGGTTTCCACTAGTTGTTTTACGTCCAGTAACAACACATTTTCTAGCCATGTTAATCCCTCCTACTCTAAACAAAAGTCAAGTTAATACTTATACAATTTACCATAACTACGAAAAGATTGCAATACGTATATAAAGAATTTTCACTTGACAGAATGAATGTAATCGTTCATTGTAGTAAGAGGCAAAAAGTGTTGAAATTCTATTTATATACTTGTTTTGCCTTAAATCAATTTCTATTGAAATAATGACGTGATGTGCAAAAACATAATAATTGTAGTAAAATATCGGTAAGATAATGTTGTCTAAGGAGGATTATAATGTCCATTGAATTAAATACCAAAGATGGTCATGTAACTATAACGAATGAAGTTATTGCAACAATTGCTGGTGGTGCAGCTGTTGAATGCTACGGTATTGTTGGAATGGCATCTAAAAGTCAAATCAGAGATGGTATTGCAGAGATTCTTCGTAAGGAAAATTATTCTCGAGGAATCGTAGTTAGACAAGAAGACAATTCCTTACATATTGATATGTATATTATTGTTAGTTACGGTACTAAAATATCTGAAGTTGCACATAATGTACAATCTCAAGTGAAATACACCTTGAGTAAAACATTAGGACTTGAAATTGATTCCGTAAATATTTACATACAAGGGGTACGTGTAGCAAAAGATTAATTTTGCTACCCTGCTAAGGGAGGAACTATTGTGGCAGTACAAAAGCTTGACGGTATTATGTTTTCACAAATGGTGCTCACGGGAGCTCACCATTTAACCAATAATGCCAAGAAAATTGATGCTTTAAATGTATTTCCGGTACCAGATGGTGATACTGGAACGAATATGAACTTATCGATGACTTCTGGTGCAAATGAAGTACGGAAAAATAAATCGGAAAGTATTTCCGATGTGGCAAACGCTTTCTCTAAAGGATTGTTAATGGGAGCAAGAGGGAATTCTGGTGTAATTCTTTCCCAGATCTTTAGAGGGTTTGCAAAAGGGATGGATAAAAAGACATCCTTAACAACTAAAGATTTAGCGCTTGCATTTGATTCTGGTGTGCAAACAGCGTATAAGGCTGTAATGAAACCAGTAGAAGGTACCATTCTAACAGTAGCTAAAGATGCTGCGAAAAAAGCGGTAGAAATAGGCGAACAAGAAGATGATGTAATTGTTATGATGGAAAAGGTTCTACAAGAAGCTAAAGCTTCCTTGAAGCGCACACCAGATTTATTACCAGTTCTTAAAGAGGTTGGTGTAGTTGATTCTGGTGGACAAGGTCTTGTAACGGTTTATGAAGGATTTTTATCAGCGTTAAAAGGTGAAGAACTACCAGATGACGTAGTTGAGATGGATGATATGATAAATGCGGAACATCATAAATCTGCACAGGATTTTATGGATACTTCTGAAATCGAATTTGGTTATTGTACAGAGTTTATGGTGAAATTTGAAGAAGACAAGTTACAGGAAAATCCTTTTGATGAGTCTGAATTCCGTAATGAATTAAGTCAACATGGTGATTCGCTATTAGTTGTTTCTGACGAGGAAATTGTTAAAGTGCATGTTCACACAGAATATCCTGGTAATGTATTAACGATTGGTCAACGCCATGGTAGCTTAATCAATATGAAGATCGAAAATATGCGTGAACAGCATACTGCTATTGTCGGTGAGCCTGTTAAACCGGCTACACCAAAAGAGAAAGCAGAGTTCGGAATTGTGACGGTTGCAATGGGTTCTGGCTTAAAGGCATTGTTTGAGAGTCTGGGAGCAACAGTAGTAATAGAAGGCGGCCAAACGATGAATCCAAGTACACAAGACATTGCGGATGCAATCAATCAGGCTAATGCCAAGAATGTAATTGTACTACCAAATAACAAAAATATCGTGATGGCTGCAGAGCAAGCGGCTGAATTATCGGAAGTTAATGCTGCGGTAGTTGCAACTAAAACGATTCCACAGGGGATTAGTGCATTGCTCGCATTCCATCCAGAAGAAAATCTTGATGCGAATAAAGCAAATATGCTGGAAGCTAGTTCACATGTAAAAACCGGACAAATTACCTATGCGGTTAGAGATACACAAATTGATGGCATATCCATTGAAAATGGTAACTTCATGGGAATTGCTGAAGGTAAAATTGTAACGACCGATAAAGACCGTCTAGAAGCGGTAAAACAATTATTCCAAGAATTAATTACCGAAGACGATGAAATCCTTACGATTTTATCTGGTGAAGATGTGTCAGAAGATGAAGTGAATGAATTAGTAAGTTATGTAGAAGAGAATTATGAAGATGTTGAGATAGAAGTACACAATGGAAATCAACCAATTTATTCTTATATTTTCTCTGTTGAGTAATACAGTTTAATAAAAGGAAAACCGAACTTATTTGTCAATCTTTATGATTGACAGATAGTTCGGTTTTCTTTTTCTTTATATACCTGCTATTTTTAATGCGAAGTCACAAATGAAGAGTAAAGAGATAACCATAATAGCAGCAGATAATTCTTTTTGTTTACCTAAAGCAAGCTTAACAATTGGATAGGCGATAAATCCAAATGCCATACCGTCAGCAATACTATACGTAAACGGAATCATGACAATAATTAAGAATGCTGGAATAGCCTCTGAAATATTATCTAAAGGAATGTGACGAATATTTTGTACCATCAGAAAGCCTACTATGATTAAGATAGGACTAATTGCTACATTGGGAATCATGGTAATCCAAGGTATTATGAAGATAGTAGCTAGAAATAATAAGCTAGCAATTATCGCCGTCATTCCTGTTTTACCTTTAGAAGCAATAACGGCAGCATTTTCAGCTGCAGAAACAGTTGGCGATGTCCCTAAGAAAGCACTTGCTATTGATGAGATAGCAGTCGTTTTATAACCTTTTTGATACGCGCTCTCTCCACTCTTTAACATCGCTAGCTGCCCATTCAGTAGTCCCATATTCTCGAAAATCAATATCATAGCTAGCGGAAATACTGCTAGCCAAAATGAAAGTTCATTTATGGCTGAAAAAGATGGCATACATACTAGGTTACTACTTACATGATCCATCGTCGTACCAGATTCTATAATGCCAAAACAGTAAGCTAATATCGTACCAATTACCATCGTAATCAGAAAATTAGCTGGTACATTTTTAACAAATAAAAATATCGCGATAAATAATGTTAGGATACTAACTAGAATAGTTGGTGAGCTAAAATCACTGATTGATATAATGGTACTTTCACCATTCGTTATCAAACCACTTTTTTCAAGTCCAATTAATATAAGGAATAGCCCTAACCCAACACTTATACCGTGTTTTAACGAATCTGGTATAGCTTCTTTTAGGAGCAGCCCTAATTTGGTAAATGCTGTTACTAAGAAAAGCAAGGATGCTACTAATACGACAGCGAGCCCTTCTTGGAAGGTTAGTCCATTTCCTTGAATAATGGAATAGGCGAATAAAGCATTAATTCCCATACCAGGTATTAGAATTAGTGGTAATCTGCCATATAACCCCATAATCAAGGTGCCGACAAAGCTTGCTAAAATCGTAGCCATCATACCAGCTTCTACTGATATTCCGGCTTCACTAAGAATAGATCCGTTTACAACAACAATATACACTGTTGTTAGATAACCGATAATACCAGCGATAATTTCATTCCGATATGTTTTCTTTGTATACTTGGAAAATATAGGCATGTAAATTCCTAATTTCTTCGTATCCCTCTCCCACCCGATTATAAAATAATTATGTTATTCTATAATCCACAAATGAATATTATAATAGTTTTTGTTATAATTTACAATAGATGTTTAAATTGATAAGAGTATGAAGGCGGTGTCAAGATGAAATACAATTCTGTTTTTGATATTATTGGTCCAGTTATGGTTGGGCCATCAAGTTCGCATACTGCAGGCGCTGCACGTATTGGGTTGGCTGCCCGTAATTTGTTTGGAAAACAACCGAAATGGGCTAAAATATACTTATATGGCTCTTTTGCCAAAACCTATCAAGGGCATGGAACTGACTTTGCTTTAGCTGGTGGATTATTGGGATTTGAGACAGATGATATACGTATGAGAGATGCATTGAATATAGCGAAGGACGAAGGAATTAAAATAGAGTTTATTGAAGATAGTGCAAAAACAGACCATCC
Organism: Ornithinibacillus sp. FSL M8-0202; assembly: GCF_037975285.1. Classification (GTDB taxonomy): domain Bacteria; phylum Bacillota; class Bacilli; order Bacillales; family Amphibacillaceae; genus Ornithinibacillus; species Ornithinibacillus massiliensis. The sequence continues at coordinate 65,192 of NZ_CP150248.1, read as the reverse complement.
TAATACTGTTCGTATGGTCATTGGAGATGAAGAAGAACAATTAGAGATAGTTGGGATATCCATTGGTGGAGGAAAGGTCGAAATTACAGAACTAAATGGCTTTGAATTAAGGTTATCTGGTAATCATCCAGCTGTACTTATTATGCATAATGATAGATTTGGAGCCATTGCATCGGTAACCAAAATATTAGCGAAGCATGAAATTAACATTGGCCATATGGAAGTTAATCGTAAGGATGTCGGCAAAGAAGCATTAATGGTTATTGAGGTTGACCAAAATGTTGAAGATGAAATTCTATTAGAATTAGAAAAGGCTGACCACATCATTCAAATTGCAAAAATCGTTAGCTAAAGGGGAGAAGTACCATGTTCCGAACTGTTGCGGAATTAGTAGAAATTGCTGAGAAAGAAAATATGTTAATTTCTGAAGTGATGATCCGTCAAGAGATGGATGTTAAAAATAAAACACGTGAAGAAGTATTTGCAGAAATGGAAAAGAACCTGCAAGTGATGGAAAAAGCGATAGAAGATAGCTTAAAAGGGGTTCAATCAGTAACTGGTCTAACCGGTGGGGACGCTGTTAAAGTTCAAACCTATATGCGAGAGAAGACACCATTGTCTGGACATTTAATGCTAGATGCGGTTAGTAAAGCAATGGGAACAAATGAAGTGAACGCTGCAATGGGTGTGATATGTGCTACGCCAACTGCTGGTAGTGCAGGTTGTGTTCCGGGGACATTATTTGCTGTTAAAGAACAACTGAACCCAACACGTGAGCAAATGATTCGCTATTTATTTACGGCAGGGGCATTCGGATTAGTTGTTGCGAATAATGCATTTATTTCTGGCGCAGCAGGCGGATGTCAAGCAGAAGTAGGTTCTGCTGGTGCCATGGCTTCCGCTGCGATTGTAGAAATGGCAGGTGGCTCCCCACAGCAATCGGCAGATGCATTTGCCATCACATTAAAAAATATGTTAGGACTTGTATGTGATCCAGTTGCTGGACTTGTTGAAGTTCCATGTGTAAAGCGGAATGCGGGTGGTGCTTCTTTAGCCATTGTCTCAGCTGACTTGGCCTTAGCTGGAGTGACAAGCCGTATCCCATGTGATGAAGTAATTGGTGCGATGTACCGGATTGGAAGACAAATGCCTGTAAGTTTACGAGAAACCGGTGAGGGTGGCTTAGCTGATACACCAACAGGTAGATTTTTAAAAGAAAAGATTTTTGGTTAATGAACATCGATCTATAATGAGCATTTTGTGTAAGATAATTTTTTAATTCTAGAAATATGTGAAGAAGATTTTCTAGAAGGTCTGTTTAGAAAGAGTGATAAATTATGCTAGATTATTCTGTATCCGAAGTAAAGGGAATAGGGGAGAAATTTGCAGAGGATTTAATGGCATTAAATATTCATACAGTGGAGGATCTTTTGCTGTATTTTCCTTCAAGATATGATGTTTTAGAAATTCTTCCGCTTAGTGAATTAATTCATGAGGATAAAGTAACGATTGAGGGAAGGGTACTAAACACCCCTTCTCTTTCCTATTTTGGAAGAAAAAAATCTCGCCTTTCGTTTAATGTTGAAGTAGAGAATATTGCCGTTAAGGTAGTGATGTTTAACCGGGCGTTCGCGAAGAAGCAACTTAATGTAGGGGATATCGTTACATTAACCGGTAAGTGGGATGCCCATCGTTTACAAATAACGGTCAGTAACTATCAAAAAGGCTCCATGGAAAAATCCTCCGATATACAACCTATTTATTCTGTTAGAGGCGATGTAACAAGTTTTCGACTGAAAAAGGCTATTCAACAAGCTATCCAAGATTTCGGAGACAAAGTGGAAGAGATTTTACCTCCTGATATGATAACAGCCTATAAGATCCCGACTCGTAACCATGCGATTAAAACCATGCACTTCCCCGAAAACCGAACCGCTTTAAAGCATGCAAGAAGAAGATTTACGTATGAAGAATTTCTATTGTTTCAATTGAAAATACAGCTATTACGAAAACGACGTAGAGAGTCTTCCATGGGGAATACACAACATTATGATGAGGTTAAAGTGGCAAATTTCATTAAAGGATTCCCGTTTTCTTTAACCAATGCACAAACTAAATCATTAAATCAAATTTTATCGGATATGAAATCTCCCTATCGAATGAATCGATTACTACAAGGGGATGTTGGATCAGGGAAAACAGCTGTAGCTGCTATTGGACTCTATGCTACTATTACGGCAACTAAGCAGGGTGCCTTAATGGTTCCGACGGAAATATTAGCAGAACAGCATTACCAATCTCTAAAGGAAATGTTTGGAGAGCTGGCAAGAGTAGAGCTACTTACGGGATCTGTAAAAGGGAAGAAGCGAAAAGAGATTTTAGCAGATCTACAAAATCACCAAGTTGATATACTAGTAGGTACCCATGCACTAATCCAGGATGAGGTGCATTTTGCTGATTTAGGTCTTGTTGTAGTAGATGAACAGCATCGATTTGGGGTTGAGCAAAGACGAGCACTCTCTAGTAAAGGATTACATCCGGATGTGTTGTTTATGACTGCTACTCCAATCCCACGGACACTTGCTATTACGGCTTTTGGTGATATGGATGTGTCGGTCATTGATGAAATGCCTGCTGGGCGAAAGGAAATAGAAACCTATTGGACGAAGGCAAATACGTTCGATCGTGTACTAGGATTTATAGAAAACCATATTAAAGCTGGTGAACAAGCCTACATCATTTGTCCGCTTATTGAAGAGTCAGACAAACTAGATATTCAGGATGCTGTTGATTTATACAATCAATTAGTTGATTTTTATCCACCATCTATACGTGTCGGACTGATGCACGGGAGATTGCATCCAACTGAAAAGGATCAAGTGATGAAAGAATTTGCAGCTAATGAAGTTCAAGTACTCGTTTCTACCACGGTGGTAGAAGTAGGTGTTAATGTGCCAAATGCGACCATTATGGTCATTTATGACGCGGAACGATTTGGACTATCGCAATTACATCAATTACGAGGAAGAGTGGGTAGAGGAGATAAGCAAAGCTATTGTATTCTAATTGCCGACCCGAAAAGTGAGACAGGTAAAGAGCGAATGCGGATTATGACCGAAACGAATAATGGTTTCGAGTTATCAGAGCAGGATTTAAAATTACGTGGTCCAGGGGATTTCTTTGGAACGAAGCAGAGTGGATTACCAGATTTTAAGGTGGCAGATATGATTCATGATTATCGAGCACTTGAAACGGCGAGAAATGATGCTGCAGAAATTATCCAATTTAACTTATTGGAGGAAGACCCTAACTACGCTAAATTAAGGGATTTTCTAGATAATGAAGGCGTATTTGATACAGTACTTGACTAACTCTTACTTGCATAATTTCATCATGTAATATATATTACTATTAGTACCAAGTCATAATAGCAACAATTATTACCCTAAAATATAGAAAAGTGGATGGTGCTTTGATGAGGATACCGAAAGTAAAGAGACAAGAAAAATTAAAAGAAACAATTGAAGAGACTCCATTTATAACCGATGAAGAATTGGCAAAAAAATTTGATGTAAGTATTCAAACTATCCGTCTTGACCGGATGGAATTATCCATTCCAGAGTTAAGGGAAAGAATAAAAACAGTAGCAAAGCATCAGTGGAATGAAACCGTCAAATCTTTGCCACTAGAAGATGTTATTGGGGAAATTATCGACTTAGAGTTAGATAATCGAGCAATCTCGATTTTAGATATAGGACGAGAACATGTTTTTACAAGAAATAATATTGCAAGAGGACATCATTTGTTTGCACAGGCTAATTCATTGGCTGTTGCAGTTATGAATGATGAGCTTGCCCTAACAGCAAAATCTGTCCTTAACTTTAAGAGACAGGTTCGACAAGGGGAAAGAGTCGTCGCGAAAGCCTTTGTACAAGGTACAGATGAAAAGGGGCTAACGTTAGTACAGGTTGATAGTTTTGTAGATAGTGAAAAAGTCTTTTCTGGCGAATTCCATATGTATCGGTCAACCGATAAAAAGGAGAATAACCTATGAGAATTGCAATTGACGCTATGGGTGGCGATCATGCACCCAAAGAAATCGTATTAGGTGCAATGGATGCTGTCCAAGAGATAAAGAACTTACAGATTACATTGGTTGGTGATGAGGAAAAAATCAATCAGTACTTAACGAACTCAGAACGAATTGAGATTTTACATACAGATGAAGTTATTACTGGAGATGATGAGCCTGTTCGCGCGGTAAGAAGGAAGAAAAATTCATCTATGGTAAAGGCAGCGGCTGAAGTGAAAGAGGGACGAGCAGATGCATGTATATCTGCCGGTAATACAGGTGCCTTAATGAGTGCAGGTCTATTTGTTATCGGAAGAATACCTGGGATCGATCGTCCAGCATTAAGTCCGACCCTGCCGACATTAGAAGGAGAAGGCTTCTTAATGTTAGATGTCGGTGCAAATGTGGATGCAAAGCCAAACCATTTGCTGCAGTACGCGATTATGGGTTCTGTTTACGCTGAAAAAGTACGTTCGATAAACAATCCACGAGTTGGCTTATTAAACATCGGTACGGAAGATGGAAAAGGGAATGAGCTAACGAAGAAAGCGTTCGAATTAATGAAAAAAGCCCCGATTAACTTTGTTGGTAATGTGGAAGCAAGGGACTTATTAAACGGAGTCGCAGATGTTGTCATTACTGATGGCTTTAGTGGAAATGTTGCATTAAAGACGATCGAAGGAACAGCTTCTGCACTATTTTCTATGATTAAAGAAACCTTTATGTCCTCACTTAAAACAAAGCTAGCGGCAGGCTTAGTGAAAAAGGACTTAAAAGGATTAAAAGATAAACTAGATTATTCTGAGTATGGTGGGGCAGCATTATTTGGATTAGCAGCTCCTGTTGTAAAGGCGCATGGTTCTTCCAACCACCGAGCAATCTATAGTGCCATAAAGCAGACCTGCCATATGGTCGACCACCGTGTCATAGAGACTATTAAAGAAACAGTGGAGTCGATGCAAGTGGATGAGGAGGAAACAGAATGAAAAAAGTAGCATTTATGTTCCCAGGACAAGGATCACAAACGGTTGGTATGGGGAAGGAAATTCATGATGCATATGAAAGTGTTCAAAACTTATATACGAAAGCTAATGAAGTATTAGGAAAAGATATACGTTCTTTGATGTTTGAAGGACCATCAGAGAATTTGACTGAAACAGAAAATGCACAACCTGCTTTATTACTTTCTAGTATCGCACTACAGAATTTACTAGAACAAGAGGGAATTCAACCATCTATGGTAGTAGGGCACAGTCTTGGAGAGTATAGTGCTTTAGTAGCTGCTAAAGCAATGACACTGGAAGAAGCTCTGCCATTAGTTAGCACACGTGGTCGCTTAATGGAACAAGCATTTCCAAAAGGACAAGGAACCATGGCAGCTGTGTTAGGTTTATCCGTAGAGGCGATCCAAGAAGTAGTTGATTCGATTACGGAAGAGATTGTGGACGTTGCGAACATCAATTGTCCAGGACAGATTGTTATTTCTGGTTCTGTTGCAGGAATCGATGAAGCAAGTAACAAGCTAAAAGAAAAAGGTGCTAAACGGGTAATCCCGCTAAATGTCAGTGGTCCATTTCATTCCAGATTAATGGAAGCAGCAAATAAGGATTTTGCGACATACTTGAATCAAGTGAACATTAAGGATGCCGAGATTCCTGTCTATGCAAATGTTACAGCAAATCCTGTGAATGATCAAAATGAAATAAAGGAATTACTTTTAAAACAGCTATATTCACCAGTTCGCTTTGAGGAATCGATACGAAATATGATGCAAACCGATGTTGAGGCATTTGTGGAAGTAGGAACTGGAAAAGTACTTAGTGGATTAGTAAAGAAAATTGATCGAAAAGCTACGATATTTACTGTTCAAGATCAAGCATCTTTAAATGATTTTATTACATGGTATCGAGGTGAAGCGTAATGTTACAAGGAAAAACGGCAATCATCACAGGTGGTTCAAGGGGAATCGGAAGAGCTATAGCATTAGAATTAGCGGAAAAAGGTGCTAATGTCGTCGTAAACTATGCTGGTAATGAGGCAAAGGCACAGGCTGTCGTTGAGGAAGTCATCGCTTTAGGTGCTAACGCAATAAAATTCCAAGCAGATGTTGCAGATGAAGAACAAGTAAAAGATATGATAAAATTAACCCTCGAAACATTTGGTAGTGTTGATATTCTTGTAAATAATGCTGGTATTACAAAAGACAATTTATTAATGAGAATGAAAGAGTCTGAATTTGACCAAGTTATTAATACAAATTTAAAAGGTGTCTTTGTTTGCACGAAGGCTGTAACACGTCAGATGATGAAGCAACGTTCTGGTAGAATTATTAATGTGGCATCTATTGTAGGTGTCAGTGGTAATCCTGGCCAAGCAAATTATGTAGCTGCTAAAGCTGGTGTCATTGGACTAACGAAAACGACGGCTAAGGAACTAGCTAGCCGTAATATATTAGTAAATGCAGTAGCTCCTGGTTTTATATCAACAGATATGACAGATGCATTAACAGAGGAACAAACGGAAGGTATGCTAAGTATGATTCCTCTCGCAAAACTTGGCGAACCAGAAGATGTTGCTAAAGTAGTACGCTTTCTAGCATCTGATGATGCAAACTATATTACAGGACAGACCATTCATATCGATGGCGGTATGGTCATGTAATCGGTATAATACTTTGAAGGGAGGTGAACGTTAATGGCAGACGTATTTGAAAAAGTAAAAGAAATTATTGTTGATAAACTTGATGTAGAAGAGTCAAAAGTAACAATGGAAGCATCTTTTAAAGATGATTTAGAAGCAGATTCATTAGACGTAGTTGAGCTTGTAATGGAGCTTGAAGACGAATTCGATATGGAAATTGCTGATGAAGAAGCAGAAAAAATTAACACTGTTGGTGATGCTGTAAATTACATAAAGGATTTACAGGGCTAATATAATACACGTTTAAGGTCTCGCTAATGCGAGACTTTTCTATATATCAACAAGAGGTGGCAAGTATCTATGGATCGAAAAAAGTTAGAACAGATGCTTCAAATAGAATTTCAAAATATTGATGTAATCAGGCAAGCATTTACCCATTCATCTTATGTGAATGAGCATCGTGACATAAACACTTCTGATAATGAACGTTTAGAGTTTTTGGGGGATGCAGTATTAGAACTTGGAGTTTCACAATACTTATATCGAAAATATCCTCAAATGCCTGAAGGGGAAATGACTAAATTACGTGCTGCTATTGTTTGTGAACCTTCGTTAGAAACGTTTGCACGTAGTTTAAATTTTGGTGATCATATCCTTTTAGGTAAGGGAGAAGAGATGACGGGTGGAAGAAACCGTCCCGCTTTATTGGCAGATGTTTTTGAAGCTTTTTTAGGGGCTTTATATTTAGATAAAGGATTTGACACAGCATTACATTTTCTAGAAAAACACGTATTTCCTAAAATTGACACTGGTGCTTTTTCGCATGGGATGGATTATAAAAGTAAGCTTCAGGAAATAGTCCAGCAAGACAAAAATCAAACCATCGATTATCAAATTATAGAGGAAAAAGGTCCTTCACATAATAAAGAGTTTGTGGCAGAGCTGCGTATTAATGATAAAGTACTTGGCTCGGGGATCGGCCGTACTAAAAAGGAAGCAGAACAGCGTGCAGCAAAAAATGCGCTAGATCAACTTGGAGTATAAAAAGAGGTTGCCCTACTTTAGAATGTCCTGTTATAAAGGTTACATTTCAATGTAGGGCAACCCCTTTTTTATGACCATTTTATAGTCTTACTTTTCTAAGCTCCTCAATGAAGGCCTGCGTTTCTGATGCCGACAGATTCCCTTTCTTCACAACCATATCATACATAAATTTAATATCCTCATATTTTGAAAGGTCATAGTCCTCAGGGTCAAATAAAGAGCGATTCACTACGGACAGGTGATCTGCTAATTCGTTTAAAAGGTATGTAAGATTTTCAATTGTAGGGTTTTCTAAATTCATTTTCCACCTCTATGGTTCATAATAATGTGTTGATATGTTATGTACACTTCTTTTGTTTCCGTCTTTATGATAAAATAAATGCATTAAAAAGCCAATCCATATGGTTTATTATACTATATGCTAAAGGAATCTTAACGTGTTAACTGCCTATATGCTCAATTGTTATGTCTAATATTAGTTGAGGTATACTAGACACAGTTCATCGGATAACTACTATAGCGATAGTTTAACATATCATGTTATAAAGAGAAAAAGGGAAAATGGAATCGAGCTTACATATGGGGAGATTCGTTTCCAGTAGGAGAATGTTTATGTTTTTGAAGCGTTTAGAAAGTGTTGGATTTAAATCTTTTGCAGAACGGATAAATGTTGACTTTGTGCCAGGAGTTACCGCCGTCGTTGGCCCTAATGGAAGTGGTAAAAGTAATATTACAGATGCTATCCGTTGGGTATTAGGGGAGCAGTCTGCGAAGTCGCTACGTGGTTCAAAAATGGAAGATATTATTTTCCAAGGTAGTGACACAAGAAAACCGTTAAATATAGCAGAAGTAACGCTAGTACTCGATAATAGTGATCAAGCTCTACCGCTTGATTACGAAGAAGTTAGTGTAACAAGACGGGTCTATCGTTCTGGTGAAAGCGAATTTTATATTAATAAACAATCTTGTCGATTAAAGGATATCGTAGACTTATTTCTTGATTCTGGCTTAGGAAAAGAAGCTTTTTCTATTATAAGTCAAGGGAAAGTAGAGGAAATTTTAAGCTCTAAAGCAGAAGAAAGACGGACGATTTTTGAAGAAGCGGCTGGTGTACTGAAATATAAACAACGGAAAAAGAAGGCAGAATATAAACTTGCTGAAACACAAGAAAATTTAAACCGCGTCGAAGATATTATATATGAAATCGAGAGTCAGCTAGAGCCTTTACAGAGACAAGCAGAAACAGCAAAAGAATACTTAAAGCAAAAGGATTTACTAAAAACTCAAGAAATATCGTTATTAATCACGGAAATCGAACTATTGCATGAAGAATGGCAAGAGCTTTTAAAAGTAATAGATGCTGAAAAGTTGGATGAGATTGCCCTCAAAACACAAATTCAGAAGAAAGAAGCTAGCTTAGCTTCTGCCCGAGAAGAAGTAGAGCGGATGGATAATCAGATTAATGAATTACAAGAACGCCTACTGACCACGACTCAGCAGCTGGAACAATATGAGGGAAGGAAACAAGTATTCCACGAGCGTACAAAGCATTTCGCCGAAAATAAAGAAAAGCTAGAAATGCAAAAGCGTGAAGCAGAGGAACTGATAACCAATTTAGAGTCTGAGCTATTAGAGGAAACAGAGAAGTTAGCCACGCTTCAAGAAGAGAAGAAAAAAACAAAAAAACTTGTTGAAGAGTTAAAGACAAGGTTAACAACAGATAAGGATAGTCTAGTTGATCAAATCGAAGAGCTTAAATCGGAATATATCGAATTCCTGAATAAACAGGCAGCAAAGAGAAATGAAAGGCAATCCATTGCACAACAAGTACAGCAAATTAATGTCAAAAAAGATAAGCAAGCTGATAAGTTCCAGGATTTAATTGATTTAAGAGAAAGTTATTCGGAGCAATTAGCGAAACTCCATCAATTGGTAGAATCCTCAGAGGCCGAATATCGTCACGAAGAGGAGTCATTACGAAATATAAAGAAAGAAATTGAAACCAAGCGTGATAAGTACCAGGAATCACAAACAAAACTATATCAAGGCTATCAATATATTGAAAAATTAAAATCGAAAAAAGAAATGCTAGAAGATATGAAAGAGGATTTTCAAGGCTTCTTTCAAGGTGTTAAAGCAGTTTTAAAGGCTAGAGAAGATGGGAAATTGTCTGCAATTCATGGAGCTGTCATTGAACTCATGGATGTTCCAAAGGCGTACATTACCGCAATTGAAACTGTACTTGGTGGACAAGCGCAGCATATTGTTGTGGAAAATGATGCTTCAGCAAGACAGGCAATTGCTTGGTTAAAGCAAACAAATAGTGGGCGAGCAACGTTTTTACCATTAGAATCCATTCAACCAAGATTTATACCGCAAGACATATTGAATCAGATTAGAACACATGCAGGATTTGTTGGGATAGCAGGACAATTGGTAACAACGGAGCCCTCTTATCAAAAAGCAATAGACCATTTAATGGGGCATGTTGTGATTGCAAAAACGCTAAAAGATGCGAACGAAATCGCCCGTATGGTTATGCGAAAGTATCGAATTGTTACCCTTGAGGGGGATGTTGTAAACCCTGGTGGATCTATGTCTGGTGGTGCACAAAAGAAAACAAATTCGTCTCTTTTCACTAGAGAAAAGGATCTCCAGGAGCTTACGGAAAAGCTACAGGATTATGAACTTAAGGCACAAGATTTTGAACGACAAGTAAAGATGCAAAAGCAATTATTGGCAGAGCTAGAACAACAACTAAACCTAGGGGAACAAAGCCTTAGTGAAAAACAACAAGTGTTACAAGAGGCAAAATCGAATCACAAGGAAATAGAATTAAAGCTTGCATCTCTTTCAGAAAATCTTTCTGTATATGATCAGGATAAACAACAGTATGACCGGGATTTAGCTGAATTGGAGAACCGTGATCAGGAGTTGCGCTCAGAACTTACAACGATTGAAGATAGCTTACAATCCTTCCGAGCGCAAATTGATGGGTTGTCCAAGCAGGAACTAGAATGGAAGGAAAATCAAGATCAGATACAACAAGATTATCATCACTATCAAGTTCTCCTTGCTGAACAAGAAGAACGTGTAAAAAACCAACAAGAGAAGACCAATATTCTGAAAGAACGATTAACAGAACAAACAGAGCGTTTTACCAAAATTGCTGAAGAGTTAGAAGAGCTTATCAGTATTTCTCAATCGAATGAGACAGAAGAGGAAATCAATGGAAAGTTAATAGAGAAAAGCAAAGAAAAAGAAGCAATAACGTCATCGATTCAAGAGATGCGCTCAGATAGAATGGCTCGTACACAGCGAATGCAGGATGAAGAACGAGAATTAAAAGAAGAAAGCAAGAAACATCATGGCATTTTACAGCAAATTCAACAAAAGGAAGTAAAAGCAAATCGTATTGATGTGGAACTTGAAAATCGTTTATCCTTATTACAAACAGAGTATATGATGACATATGAAAGAGCGAAAAAAGAATTCGAGAAGGTTGAGAATGTCGAAGAAGCGAAGCATAATGTAAGTGAAATTAAAGCGAGACTTGAGCGCTTAGGTAACGTTAATATCGGTGCAATCGATGAATATGATCGTATTTCTGAGCGATATACATTCCTAACGGATCAACGAAATGATTTAGTTGAAGCAAAGCAAACCTTATTTGCTGTTATTAAAGAAATGGACGAAGAGATGGAACACTTATTTAGTACAACCTTCGGACAAATAAAAGACGAATTTGCCATCGTATTTAAAGAACTTTTCGGTGGTGGTCATGCTGAGTTAAAGCTTACCGATCCGAAAAATTTATTAGATACTGGTGTTGACATTATTGCACAACCACCTGGTAAGAAGCTTCAAAATTTAGGACTGCTCTCCGGTGGAGAACGTGCACTAACCGCTATCGCCTTGTTATTTGCTATCTTAAGGGTCCGTCCAGTACCGTTTTGTGTTCTGGATGAAGTGGAAGCTGCCCTTGATGAAGCAAATGTTGTCCGTTTCGCTAAATATGTTAAACAATATAGCGAGAATACACAGTTTATCGTCATTACACACCGACAAGGTACGATGGAACAGGCAGATGTATTATATGGGGTAACGATGCAAGAATCTGGAGTATCCCGACTAGTGTCCGTCCGTCTAGAAGAAACGAAAGAGCTTATTCAATCATAAAGGGGTGTCATATACATGGGCTTTTTACAAAAGTTAAAAAATAAATTTAAACAAGATAACCAAGAAGAAGTATCGACAAAGTATAAAGAAGGAATGGAGAAAACGAGAAAGTCATTCTCTGGTAGAATCAATGATTTAATAGCACGATATCGTAAGGTAGATGAAGATTTTTTTGAGGAATTAGAAGAAGTTTTAATCACTGCTGATGTCGGTGTTATGACCGTTATGGATTTAATTGATGAGCTAAAATTTGAAGTACAACGTCGTAATATTAAAGATACAGAAGAAGTAAAGGAAGTTATCTCAGAGAAATTAGTCGATATTTATTATGGCGATGATGATCAAGAAATTGAGACATTTAATATACAAAAAGAAGGACTTTCTGTCGTTTTAGTAGTTGGTGTTAATGGAGTAGGGAAAACAACCTCGATTGGTAAATTAGCACATAAATTGAAGGCAGAAGGAAAAAACGTCATGCTTGCGGCGGGAGATACATTCCGAGCAGGGGCAATTGAACAATTAGAGGTCTGGGGAGAGCGTGCAGGTGTTGAGGTAATCAAGCAATCTGCCGGAAGTGACCCAGCAGCGGTTATTTTCGATGCAATAAAAGCGGCTAAATCTAGAGATGTTGATGTGTTATTATGTGATACAGCAGGTAGACTGCAAAATAAAGTCAATCTGATGAACGAATTATCGAAGGTTAAACGCGTAATAGAAAGAGAAATCCCAGGAGCTCCCCATGAAGTGCTTTTAGTATTGGACGCAACAACAGGTCAAAATGCACTAAGTCAGGCAAAGACTTTTTCAGAAGCTACCGATGTTAGTGGAATTGTGCTAACAAAACTAGATGGAACTGCTAAAGGTGGTATTGTTCTTGCGATTAGGCATGAACTTCATATACCAGTTAAGTTTGTAGGACTTGGAGAAAAAGCGGAAGACCTACAAAAGTTTGATGCAAATGCATTTGTATATGGGCTGTTTGCTGATATGTTAGATGAATCAAACGATGATTAATTGGTCTTCTACTTGCAAAAGGTTCATCTGTTCGTTAAGATAAAATGTAAAGGTAATTCACTTAACAAGGGGTGATGAAATGCTCGAGAAAACGACGAGAATGAATTATTTATTAGATTTTTACCAAGCATTACTGACACCCAAGCAACGTAGCTATATGGAAATGTACTATCTTGAGGACTATTCGTTGGGGGAAATATCAGAAGAAGCAAATGTTTCCAGGCAAGCAGTATATGATAATATAAAGCGGACAGAAGCAATGCTAGAGTCCTACGAAGAAAAATTACATCTGTATGAAAAGTTTGAGGAAAGAATGAAAATTATCCAGCAAATGGAAAGCTATATATCGGATATAAAAGATGATAAGCTTCATCATTATATGAAACAATTAAAAGAATTAGATTAGGGGGACACCTTCTATGGCATTCGAAGGATTAGCCGAGCGCCTGCAAAGTACGATAAAGAAAATTACCGGAAAAGGGAAAGTTTCTGAACAAGACGTTAAAGAAATGACCCGTGAAATTCGCTTAGCACTATTGGAAGCAGATGTTAATTTTAAAGTGGTAAAGGATTTAATTAAACGTATTAAAGAACGTGCAGTAGGCCAAGAGGTAATGGAGAGCCTTACACCTGGCCAACAGGTTATTAAGGTAGTGAAAGAAGAATTAACCGAGCTTATGGGAGGAGAGCAAAGTAAAATTGCCGTAAGTGACCGTCCACCAACCGTCATTATGATGGTTGGATTACAGGGTGCTGGTAAAACAACGACAACAGGAAAACTAGCAAACCTATTAAGAAAAAAACATAATCGCTCGCCATTATTAGTTGCCTGTGATGTGTATCGTCCTGCTGCCATTAAACAATTGGAAACACTTGGCAGTCAGCTTGATATGCCGGTCTTCTCTATGGGGACAGAAGCAAATCCTGTTGACATCGCTAAGAAGGCAATTGAAAAGGCTAAAGAGGAACACCGTGATTATGTGCTGATCGACACGGCTGGTAGACTTCATGTGGATACGGATTTAATGGGTGAATTAGATGAAATTAAAGCCGCTGTTAATCCAGATGAAATCTTCCTCGTTGTAGACGCAATGACTGGTCAAGACGCTGTGAATGTAGCAGAGAGCTTTAACGACCAATTAGATGTTACCGGTGTTGTGTTAACGAAACTAGATGGTGATACTCGTGGTGGTGCTGCACTTTCCATAAGAGCAGTAACAGGTAAAGCAATTAAATTTGCCGGTATGGGTGAAAAGCTGGATCAATTAGAGCCATTTCATCCAGAACGTATGGCATCACGTATATTAGGTATGGGTGATGTGTTAACACTAATTGAGAAGGCACAAGCATCTGTAGATGAAAAGCAAGCAAAAGCGTTAGAAGAAAAAATGAGAAATGCAAGCTTTACATTTGATGACTTTTTAGAGCAGATGGGCCAAGTGAAGCAAATGGGTCCACTTGATGATTTATTAGCGATGATACCTGGAGCTAATAAAATGAAGGGGCTTAAAAATGTACAAATCGATGATAAGCAACTTGTTCATGTAGAGGCAATCATTAAGTCCATGACAAAGAAAGAACGTCAGGATCCAAGTATAATGAATGCCAGCCGTAAGAAAAGAATTGCCAAAGGCTCTGGGACATCTGTATCTCAAGTAAACAGGCTATTAAAGCAATTTGACGAGATGAAAAAAATGATGAAACAAATGACGAATATGCAAAAAGGAAAGAAAGGAAAAGGATTTAAGCTTCCTTTCAATCCGTTTTAAATTTTAGAAATACCCTTGATTTATAAGTAGTTTTCAACTATTATAATAGATGTAATGTAAAAACACTTTACAGACTTTCAAGTTTTTGATAAAATCAATTCTTGTGAAGAACATAATAATGGAGGTGCAAGTAATGGCAGTAAAAATTCGTTTAAAACGTATGGGTTCTAAAAGAAATCCTTTTTATCGTATTGTAGTAGCAGATTCTCGTTCTCCTCGTGACGGACGTTCTATTGAGCAAATTGGAACTTATAATCCTGTAGTTGATCCAATTGAAGTTAAAATAGATGAAGCAAAAGCACTTGACTGGATGGCAAAAGGCGCTAAGCCAAGCGATACAGTACGTAACTTATTCTCAAAAGAAGGCATCATGAAGAAATTCCACGAACAAAAAACTAACAAGTAAAGTAGTGTGATATCATGAAAGCCCTAATAGAGTCGATTGTTACACCATTAGTTGATTACCCTGAAGATGTTAAGGTGACGGAGAAAGAAGAGGACAGCAAGGTTGTTTATCATCTTACCGTTAATCAGCATGACGTCGGCAAGGTAATTGGTAAGAATGGACGTATTGCAAAAGCGATTCGTACAGTGGTTTATGCAGCTAAGTCAGATGCTAATAAACGAATCTATTTAGATATCATGTGAGGGAAAGGGAAACCTTTCCCTTTTTTAGCAGATTGGGAAGAAAGTGTATCCTAATCGATACAAGCATTATTTGCTTAAAGGATAAGCAAAGACAGTTTTTCTAATACATTCACAAGAAACGAGCTTCTTTAATCATTTTAGCCTTAGGAATAATAAATACTTTTTGAAGGTGCACGGATTAGTTCCATTACACCGATACTCGAAGGGAAATACTAGGAGTATATATGGTAAGAGGATAACAAACAAATGGACACCAATAAAAGGGAAGGTTGAGGCGAGAAATAACGTGAATATCATAAAAAAGGTTGTCATAAAACAAGTAATCACGGATAAAAGTAAAGCAGCTTTAAAAGAAAAATTTATGAAACATAAAATGCGACTTGAACAAGAGTGTCAACAATTGTTATTCGAACAACGAAAACTACAAAATAAAAAAAGCTTGTCTAAACAGGAATTCCAAGATCGATTCCAACAAGAGATAAAAAATAGAAAAGAAAAAATAAAGCTAGTAGAGTTTAAAATAGAACAATTGGAAATGCTAGAAATTGGAAGCGAGATTGTTGAAGGGGAAGTTGAAGCTCTTGTTGAGGTGAAGGTTGGCACGCATTGGAATGAAATTATGGAACAAACAGCCATTATTATTAAAGACGGCGTTGTCGTCAGAATAGATAACTAGCAGCAGGTGAGAGATATGGAAGAAAAAATGTTTACAGTTGGAAAAATAATAAATACACATGGTATCCGTGGAGATTTAAAAGTCCTTCGGGTAAGTGATTTTGATGATCGATTTAAGGTAGGGAACTTGCTATATTTAGTTACGAATGAAAAAGTTGTCCGCGAATTAGAAATTGATGGACACCGAATTCATAAAGGTTTTGATTTAATCCATTTTAAAGGCTTAAATAATATTAATGATGTCGAGCACTATAAAGGCTCAACCTTAAAAATCAAGGAGTCCCAGCTTACTGAATTAGATGAAAATGAATATTATTATCATGAAATTATTGGCTGTGAAGTATTTACTACGGATGAAGAAAGTATCGGGAAAGTGAAAGAAATACTAGCTCCAGGTGCAAATGATGTATGGGTCGTTAAGCAACCAAAGGGAAAAGATATTTTAATTCCATATATAGAAGAAGTGGTAAAGGAAATTGATGTAGACCATAAACGAATTGTGATAGAACCTATGGAAGGATTGCTTGATTAATGCAAATTGATATTCTAACTTTATTTCCTGAAATGATTGAAAGTGTATTTAATACGTCTATCTTAAAAAAAGCACAGGAAAAAGAAAAGTTTCATTATAATCTCGTAAACTTCCGTGATTATACGGAAAACAAACATAATAAAGTAGATGATTATCCTTACGGTGGCGGAGCTGGTATGGTATTATCTCCACAACCTATATTTGATGCGGTAGAAGCGGTCACAAAGGATAAAGAAGCTAAACCACGCGTTGTTTTAATGTGTCCTCAAGGTGAGCGATATACACAGAAAAAAGCCGAGGAATTCGCAAAAGAGGAGCATTTAGTTATTATTTGTGGCCATTATGAAGGGTATGATGAGCGAATTCGAGAGCATCTTGTTACGGATGAGATATCGATAGGCGATTATATTTTAACTGGTGGAGAATTAGGTGCAATGGTTGTTGTAGATAGTGTCGTACGACTATTACCAGATGTCTTAGGCAACCAAGAATCAGCACCACAGGATTCTTATTCGACAGGACTTCTCGAACATCCACATTATACTAGACCAGCTGATTTTAGAGGTATGAAAGTTCCAGAAGTACTTACTTCAGGAGACCATGCTAAAATAGAAGCCTGGCGAAAAGCTGAATCGCTGAAAAGAACCTATGAGCGACGAAAGGATTTACTAGAAAATTATCCTCTAACCGAAGAAGATAAGAAGATTCTAGAGAAATTTAAAGACTAAAAGTAACAGGACGTCGATGCTCTAAATTTCATGTAGGCATACAGGAAAAGGAAAATCTATCCGCTTCGTAACAGGTAAATAATATGTTTCCATGAACCAAAAGCTACTCGTACAGTAGAACATCCAGATATACTATTATAGTAGACTCTGGAGGCAGTAAGTGGAGCATGATTATTTTTATAATTAACTAGTTGAAGTCTATCTCGTATTATGATATATTAATTATTGTGCTTAAGTTCGATTAAGTACGTATAAACGATGTTCCGCTGTTACCAATAGGAAATAAGAGCATTGGTTTGGAAGGAGTTGAACAGGATGCAAAAATTAATCGAAGAAATCACAAAAGATCAGCTTCGTAACGATCATCCTGATTTCCGCCCAGGTGATACTGTGAAGGTTCACGTTAAAGTTGTCGAAGGCAGCCGTGAACGTATTCAGGTATACGAAGGTGTCGTTATTAAACGTCAAAACGGTGGAATCAGCGAGACATTTACAGTAAGAAAGATTTCTTATGGTGTAGGTGTAGAACGTACTTTCCCAGTACATTCACCTCGTATTGATAAAATCGAAGTTACACGTCGCGGTATCGTACGTCGTGCTAAACTTTACTATCTTCGTAATCTACGCGGAAAAGCAGCACGTATTAAAGAACGTCGATAAGACTAGAAATCAAAAGAAGCATTTAGAAAGGAGCTTGGTATTTTATTCAAGCTCCTTTTTACATAATATAATAAAAACAGAACTGCTACATGATAATAACGAGTACAATATTGTAGGTTTCGGAGGTTGAATTATGGCTAAAAAGGGTAAAAGTGAGTGGCTGGATTGGTTAAAAGCGCTATTGATTGCATTCGGTTTAGCCTTTCTTGTAAGAACCTTTTTATTTACACCCATTATCGTCGATGGTCCTTCTATGCAGCCAACATTACATGATCGAGATCAAATGATTGTAAATAAGTTTTTGTATAACTTTAACGAACCAGAACGATTTGATATTGTCGTATTTCATGCTAATGACCAAAAGGATTTTATCAAACGTGTTATTGCATTACCTGGAGAGCATGTAGCGTATAAAGATAATATATTATATATAAATGGTCAACCTATTGAAGAAAACTTCCTTCATGATAAGGATGTCTGGACATATGACTTTGAGCTAGAGGAATTAACAGGTAATTATAATACCGTTCCAGAAGGATATGTATTCGTATTAGGTGATAACCGTACAAACTCAACAGATAGTCGAATACTTGGTCCAATACCAATGGACCAAATAGTTGGGAAAGCAAGTGTTATTTATTGGCCATTCGATAGATTTGAATTCATAGGAGAGTAGACTAGCTATGACAATACAATGGTTTCCCGGCCATATGGCCAAAGCAAGAAGAGAAATAGAGGAAAAGCTTAAACTCGTTGATTTTGTGATGGAGCTTGTAGATGCCCGTGCACCACTTTCTTCACAAAATCCAATGCTGCAGCAAGTATTACAAAGTAAAGAAAAAATGGTTTTATTAATGAAACGAGATTTAGCGGATTCGAAAGTAACGAATGAATGGATAGATTATTTTAAAGAACGTGACATACCAGCATTAGCAGTTAATGTTAATGACAAAGCTGATATTAATCGAGTTATTCAGTTAGCAAAAGAACTAGGACAGAAAAAGCTTGAGAAATTAATGAAAAAGGGAATTAAACCACGGCCGGCTAGAGCGATGATAGTAGGGATACCGAATGTTGGCAAATCGACTTTAATAAACCGACTTGCCAATAAGAAAATTGCTAAAGTAGGTGACCGACCTGGCGTAACCAAACAGCAGCTATGGATCAAAGTGAAAAAGGAATTTGAACTATTAGATACGCCTGGTATACTTTGGCCTAAATTCGAAGACCAAACCGTCGGATATCGATTAGCGGCAATTGGAACGATAAAAGATCAATTACTTTCTTTACAGGATATTGTGGCTTTCGTTATCCACTATTTACAAGAATATTACCCTAATTCATTAGAAGAGCGTTATCAAATTGAGCAGACGGAAGATGACATGCTGGAAATTTTTATGAAAATTGGTAAACTAAGAGGTGCTCTTGAAAGTGGTGGTCATGTCAATTTCGATAAGGTTTCGGATATTGTTATCCGTGATTTAAGAACGGGTCGCCTTGGAATGATTACACTAGAACGACCAACAGAGGAAGCATAAAGGCATACATCAAGTTGATGGATGTCTTTTATTTTTTTCGGTACATGCCGATATAAAGGGAAGAAGGATAGGTGTTACAATGGGGAAACAATCGATAAATGAAATAAAAGTATTGCTTCAAGAGGACAAGCTTTCAGATGCTGAGATAATGTTACTTCAATCGGATACACGAAAAGGTGTACAACAACTTATAAAAGCGTATGAAAAAAGAAAACGGAAAGAAGCAGCACTAGAGCAGGTCTATGAAGAAATGTGTACATATGAAAGGAAATGCTATCAAGCTGGTAAGGAATTAGTAGCAGGTATTGATGAAGCTGGTAGGGGGCCTTTAGCAGGTCCGGTGGTTGCCGCTGCCGTTATTTTACCCGTGGGTTTTAAATTACTCGGTCTCAATGACTCAAAACAATTGAATGAGGCTAAACGAGAAGAATACTATGAGGTTATTCGAGAAAAAGCAATTTCCTATGGGATATCCATCATGGATAGTCAAACAATAGATCAAATTAATATTCTGGAAGCGACTAAATTAGCGATGAAGAATGCACTATCACAGTTGCATCCTAATCCAGATCACGTATTGATTGATGCGGTTAAATTAGATGATTTACCTTATAGCTCCGAAGCAATTATTAAGGGGGATGCAAAAAGTATATCGATTGCGGCAGCTAGTGTGCTAGCGAAAGTAACCCGTGATAGACTGATGAAGGAAATACATAACGAGTTTCCGATGTATGATTTCCGCTCCAATATGGGATATGGAACTCGTGAACATATGGAGAATTTAGTAAAGTATGGGCCATCGCCATACCATCGTAAATCATTTGCACCAGTTAAAGAGAATATAAAGTGAGTGATGTAGGTGAATATCCAAGAAGTTCTAGGTAAATCGTTAACTAATCGTAAGGAACCCATTCAAACACTTCGCATAGGTCAAATACTTCAAGGCAGAATTTTGAAGCTTTACCCAAATAATAAAGCCCATATTCAACTTGGAGTGATGCAGTTAATTGCGCAGCTAGAGGCGCCATTAGAAATAGGAAATAACTATCACTTTCAAGTACAAGCATTAGGACAAGTAGCCCAACTCAAAGTAATAGCAGAATCGCCTACTAATCCTAATAGGTCAGAAATGCCTATTATCCATTTACTACAGCAACTGGGAATAAAGCCTACTAGAATAATGCAGGAATTTGTACAGGTTCTTCTGCAGGAAAAGATTCCATTTGAGAAAGGACAATTACAACATTCTAATGTTCTATTAGAGACTGCTAGTAATAAAGAACAGGCTCAGGCATTATTAAAAGAAATGATAGTAAATCGTATGCCAATAAATGATTCTGTTTTTCAGGCCTTATTTGCAAGCAAGTTTGGAAGTTTTACCGATCAACTTGAATCACTAGACTCGGAGTTACGACAACATTTAGCTACCCAGCCAAATATAAATAACGGGTTAGTCTCCAAGATTAATCAATTAAACGGAAATACGAGCCAAATACCGGTTAAACAAATTATTCCCTTACTAAACAGTCCAGAATTAGTCTATGTTTTAAAAGCAAGCGGAATGATTGATCAAGATATTCCGTTTCACATATGGAATAATCGGGTAAAACAAAATGCTGATAACGGATTGATAAATTTGAATCAACTGTTTACTGCAAATACAGTAAAGGAATTACAGACTAGCTTATCCAAGCTGGAAGTAATACAACAGCAAGCTTCTTCTCTATTAACTAAATGGGAGAACCTGCTTCAGCAAAGTGTAACGAGCAATGTTTCGATTTCTGAAGATAATATTGTTAACTTGAAGCGAGAAGTGGAGCTAAGTACTCTTCCATTCCCACCGAAGCAGGGGGAATTACGTAATCACCCTCAATCATTGCGAGCTTTACTCCACCATTTAGTAACATTAAGTAACCAAGAAAATTATTCGAAACTGGATTCATTTTTACATCATTTCATAAAGGAATCTTTTGTTCAACAGACAAAGACGATCCTGGAGGACATGGGAATACAATATGAAAAAGCTATTTTGAAGGATGAAACGAATCCAAGCAATTCGTTTAAAGGAATGTTATTACAGCTTATCCAATCAAGTGATGGTACGATCCAGGAGCAAGGAACTAAGCTATTACATGTGATAAATGGTATACAGCTACAATCATACAGTGAAACCGATAAAATGATACAGGCTAATCTCTTATTACCAGGTGGTAGAATCGGCTTAGATAGTGATATTGCGCTAAACTTTGAAGGGAAGAAAACGGAAGCTGGTGAGATTAATCCTGATTATTGTCGAATTGTGTTCTTTTTGGAACTAGCCAACTTGGATCAAACGGTGATTGATATGAATATTCAAAAACGGTCAATCTCCATAACGGTATTAAACGATCAACCGATAGAAGGGATTACGCAGTCACTAAAACCGTTACTAAAGGAGGGACTAGAGAAGCTCGAGTACTATCTTTCCAATGTATCGGTTAAGCCGTTAACGAATCAAGAGAAGATGGCGAAGAATAGTAATCCAACATACCAAACTAAACAACAAGCTTCCTACCAAGGAGTTGATTTTCGTATATGAATCAGATAAGAAAAAAGGCTGTAGCTTTAAGCTATGAGCAAGAAAAGTCGCACTCTCCACGCGTAAGTGCCACTGGAAAAGGATTAGTTGCGGATAACATTATTAAGATTGCGAATGAGAATCATATACCCATTATGGAGGATAAGACATTAGTTGAACTACTGTCGGAGCTAGATATTAATGAAAAAGTACCAGAGGAATTATATCAGGCAGTAGCAGAAGTGTTTGCATTTATATACAGGGCTGACCAAAAGCTAGAGCAAGAAAATAATTAAAAATATTTTACGACAAAAGTTGGCTCTTTTCTTGTGCAATTTTCTGTTTTTTAATACAATAAAACTGCAGTGACTTTTGATGGGAGGACAAAGAATGAATATTCATGAGTATCAAGGGAAAGAAGTTTTACAGAGTTTTGGTGTAAAGGTTCCTAATGGATATGTTGCATATACGGTAGATGAGGCTGTAGAGGCAGCTGAAAAATTAGGTACATCCGTTACTGTAGTAAAAGCACAAATTCATGCTGGTGGACGTGGAAAAGCTGGTGGAGTTAAGGTTGCAAAGAATTTAGATGAAGTACGTACATACGCTGAAGAAATTCTTGGTAAAACATTAGTAACTCACCAAACAGGTCCAGAAGGAAAAGAAGTTAAGCGTTTACTTATTGAAGAAGGATGTGATATTAAGAAAGAATATTACATCGGTGTTGTTCTTGACCGTGCTACTTCTCGTGTTGTGATGATGGGATCTGAAGAAGGTGGTACAGAGATTGAGGAAGTGGCAGCTGCTACTCCAGAAAAGATCTTTAAAGAAGTGATAGATCCTGTTGTTGGGCTAATGCCTTACCAAGCTCGTAGACTAGCATTTAATATGAATATTCCTGATGAATTGCTAGGGAAAGCAGTTAAATTTATGACTGGACTATACCAAGCATTTGTTGAGAAAGATTGCTCCATTGCAGAAATTAACCCACTAGTTACTACTGGGGATGGAGAGGTGTTAGCACTTGATGCTAAATTGAACTTTGATGATAACGCATTATACCGTCAAAAAGATGTGCTTGAATATCGTGATTTAGATGAAGAAGATGAAAAAGAAATTGAAGCATCCAAATATGACCTTAGTTATGTTGCACTAGATGGTAACATTGGTTGTATGGTTAATGGTGCTGGTCTAGCTATGTCTACGATGGACATCATTAAGCATTACGGCGGAGAACCGGCTAACTTCTTAGATGTTGGGGGCGGTGCTACTGCAGAAAAGGTTACAGAAGCATTTAAGATTATTCTATCTGACAAAAATGTAAAAGGGATTTTCGTTAATATCTTCGGTGGAATCATGAAATGTGATGTAATTGCTGAAGGTGTAGTGGAAGCGACTAAACAAGTTGGATTAAATCTTCCATTAGTTGTTCGTCTTGAAGGAACGAATGTTGATTTAGGGAAGAAGATTCTCAATGAATCAGGATTGAACATTATTCCGGCAGACTCGATGGCTGATGGTGCAGAAAAAATAGTAACCTTAGTTAAAGAAGCTTAATGGATTTAAAATCTTGTATATTAATAGACTAGATTTTGGAAAGGGCGGACTATAATGAGTGTATATGTAAATAAAGATACGAAAGTAATTGTCCAGGGTATAACTGGTGGTACTGCAAGATTCCATACAAAACAAATGCTTGAATATGGTACAAAGATTGTTGGTGGAGTAACACCGAAAAAAGGTGGAACAGAAGTAGAAGGTGTACCTGTATACAATACAGTTCAAGAGGCAGTTGAAGCAACAGGTGCTACAGCTTCTGTTGTTTATGTCCCTGCACCATTTGCAGCGGATGCTATTATGGAAGCAGTAGATGCTGAGCTAGACCTAGTTATTTGTATCACGGAACATATTCCAGTACTTGATATGGTTAAAGTGAAACGTTATATGGAAGGCAAGAAAACACGTTTAATTGGACCAAACTGCCCAGGGGTAATTACTGCAGATGAATCGAAAATTGGTATTATGCCTGGTTATATTCATACGAAAGGTCATATTGGTGTCGTTTCCCGTTCTGGAACATTAACATATGAAGCTGTACATCAATTATCACAAGCAGGTTATGGTCAAACAACTGCTGTCGGTATTGGTGGAGACCCGGTTAATGGTACAAACTTTATTGACGTATTAAAAGAATTCAATGAAGACCCTGAAACTTATGCAGTTGTCATGATTGGTGAAATCGGTGGTACTGCTGAAGAAGAAGCTGCTGAATGGGTAAAAGCGAACATGACGAAGCCAGTAGTTGGTTTCATTGGTGGAGCAACAGCACCTCCAGGAAAACGTATGGGTCATGCTGGTGCGATTATTTCTGGTGGTAAAGGTACAGCAGATGAAAAAATCAGAGTGATGAATGAATGTGGAATCGAAGTTGCAGAAACACCTGCAGTAATTGGAGAAACAATGATTCGCGTTCTACAAGAAAAAGGATTAGCAGAAAAGTGTAAAACAAATTAATTTGTATAGGTAAGGGGCAGGGGCCTAGCAGAGGATAATCAGAAACGCCTATTGTGTACTAACAAGAGGGAACTTCTGTGATTATCTACTTTGTCCCGGCCTCTTCCTTTATACAGATAATATAGAAGGGAAGTGACAATTTGTTACAAAATACGAGGCAACGATTAATTCATCTCCACCGATGTCGTTATATGTCGAGAAGAATTTTACGACGTTTACTGCGAATCGATCCCACCTTAGCCCATATCTACCTTATATCCTCAAGCGAAATAAGCCATTATCTATCCATTAGAAAAAATCAAGCTGAAATACTATATCAGGATATACACAACACACAATTGATTCATGACACTTTACAGGATATACAAGCCTACCATATCATTACGTTAATGGACGAAACCTATCCTCCCATGTTAAAAACAATAAAAGATGCACCAATCGCACTTTATTGCTACGGGGATGATTCATTACTTTATAAAACTCCTTCCATAAGTGTAATAGGAACTAGAAATCCTTCTTTAGATGCAAAAAACAAAACAAAGTATATTATAAGTCCATTAATAAATGATAACTGGGTTATTGTTAGTGGGATGGCTAAAGGAATTGATAGTTATGCACATCGACTGGCGTTACATGAAGGTGGAAAAACGATTGCAGTATTAGGTAGTGGATTTAAGCATATCTACCCAAGTGAAAATACATTCCTTTTTCAGCAGCTAGTAAAAGATGGCTTAGCGCTCTCCGAGTATCCACCAAAAGTACCACCAAGAAAATTCCACTTTCCTGAAAGGAACCGAATTATTAGTGGACTAAGCTTCGCTACAGTTGTGATAGAGGCGACAGAAAGAAGTGGAACCATGATAACGGTAGATCAGGCATTAGATCAGGGAAGGGAAGTTTTTGCTGTACCAGGCTCACCCCATATCCCTCAATCAATTGGATGTCTGAAACTAATTCAGGAAGGGGCAACAATGGCAGTTACCTATGAAGACATTATGAATGATTGGAGAAATAAGTCTTTCTTCCGCACTAATCCGTAATGAAATTCATTCTATGTTTGACAATTATGTCGTATATATTTATTATTAGTGAGGATTTGATAATCAATTATATACTGGTAAATTTACTTATTTTAATTATGTTTCATTTGAAAATGTTGACATTTACTACATCTATTCTTACATTTAGATGTATAGCAATTTTAGGACACGAATGATTTAGGAGTAATGGTACTAGGTTTTTCGTTACCTCAGGCTAAGGAGGAAGAGAATGGCAGATTATCTCGTAATTGTGGAATCACCTGCGAAAGCGAAAACAATTGAACGATACTTAGGCAAAAAATACAAAGTAAAAGCTTCTATGGGACATGTTATTGACTTACCGAAAAGTCAAATGGGTGTCAATGTAGAAGAAGGTTATAAATTAAAATATATTACGATACGTGGTAAAGGTGATGTATTAAAAGATTTAAAAAAATCAGCTAAAAAGGCAAAAAAAATATATCTCGCAGCCGACCCGGATCGCGAAGGAGAAGCAATTGCCTGGCATCTTGCACATGCCTTGAATGTCGATGAAACTTCGAAATGTCGTGTAGTATTTAATGAAATAACAAAAGATGCCATTAAGGAATCCTTTAAAAATCCTCGCTCTATTGATATGGACTTAGTAGATGCACAGCAAGCTAGAAGAGTGCTGGATCGATTGGTCGGCTATAATATTAGCCCATTACTATGGAAAAAAGTTAAAAAGGGATTAAGTGCTGGACGTGTACAATCCGTAGCATTGAAGATGATTATTGACCGTGAAAATGAAATCAATGACTTTAAACCAGAAGAATATTGGTCAATTGAAGCTAGCTTCTTAAAGGATAAGGACTCATTTGAAGGAGCTTTTTACGGAATCGATGGGAAAAAATTAGAGCTTAAATCAGAGGCAGAAGTAAAAGAAGTCCTAAATAAACTAGTAGATAAACAGTTTACGATTAATACGGTTACGAAAAAGGAAAGAAAGCGAAATCCTGCCTTACCTTTTACCACTTCATCCTTACAACAGGAAGCAGCAAGAAAGTTAAACTTCCGAGCTAAAAAGACGATGATGATCGCACAGCAATTGTATGAAGGTATTGATCTTGGAAAGGCTGCAGGTGGTATTACTGGTCTCATTACGTATATGCGTACCGATTCAACCCGTATTTCTGAAACAGCAAAAGGTGAAGCAAAGGAATTCGTTGAGAATAAATATGGGAGTGAATATCTAGGTACTGAAAGAAAAGAAAAGAAAAGTGAAAATGCCCAGGATGCCCATGAGGCAATACGTCCCACATCTGTGATGAGAGAGCCAAACTCATTAAAGACAGTTTTATCAAGGGATCAATTACGCCTGTACAAGCTAATTTGGGAACGCTTTTTAGCTAGTCAAATGGCACCAGCTATCTTGGACACCATGTCAGTGCAATTAGTTAACAATAATGTAGAATTTCGTGCAAATGGTTCGAAGGTCAAATTTAAAGGTTTTATGAAGGTATATGTGGAAGGTACAGATGATAATAAAAAAGACGAGGATAAGTTTTTACCGAATCTGGAAGAAGGAATGATTGTAGAGGCAAGTGAAATCAATCCGAACCAACATTTCACGCAACCACCACCTCGCTATACTGAAGCTAGATTAGTTAAAACAATGGAAGAGCTAGGTATTGGTAGACCTTCAACTTACGCTCCTACTCTTGATACAATTCAAAGACGAGGATATGTGACATTAGATAATAAACGATTCGTCCCAACGGAACTGGGAATTATCGTTGTGGATTTATTAAAGGAATTTTTCCCGGAAATTATTGATGTGGAATTCACAGCCAAAATGGAACATGACCTTGACTCCATAGAAGAAGGAGAAGCGGAGTGGGTAAATATTATCGATGATTTCTATCATGGGTTTCAGAAGCGCTTAACAAAAGCGGAAGAGGAAATGGAAAAAATAGAAATTAAAGATGAGCCTGCTGGCATTGAATGTGAAAACTGTGGTCATGAGATGGTTTATAAAATGGGGCGATACGGCAAGTTCTTAGCTTGTTCGAACTTCCCAGAATGTCGAAACACAAAACCGATACTAAAAGAGATTGGCGTAACATGTCCTACTTGTAAGAAAGGGAATGTGGTAGAACGTAAATCTAAGAAACGACGTGTATTCTATGGTTGTGATCGCTTTCCAGAATGTGATTTTGTTTCCTGGGATAAGCCGATAGCAAGACCATGCCCTAAATGTGATTCAATCTTGGTAGAGAAAAGGTTGAAAAAGGAAACCCAAATTGTTTGCACAAGTTGTGATTATCAAGAAAATACGCAAGGATAAAAGAGTCGCTCCTATGAGCGCCTTTTATTTTGCTTTCGTTCTGTAGTTCGCGTAAAATGTCTAATTGTGAAGAGTGAAAAAGTTCAAATTTGTATTAAATGTTTCGGCATTTTCGAAAAGGGTAAATAATAATGTGTGTTTTGATTATAAATTTTTAAACAATTGGTGAAAATAGGGATAGGTTGTTTTTGCATTTTTGAAGGTATCGGAAAATGTCGAAAAATTAGTTGACTAATTATAGTGAAGTCGCTATAATTATCCAGTGGTAAGCCAAACTACTTGACAGTACTAGCATAAATGCTTTCATTAGTATTGCGGTTATTTCAGAATTTTGTTACAATTTTGTTAAGTTGATTGCAAAGTTCATCACATAGTGGTATATTTTTATGTGGCTGTTAAGCAAGTTTGGGGTGAGTATTTGGATAATCTTGCACAATACAAACAGGCATTTACAGAGTACCTTCAAATTGAAAAAAATGCTTCGCCATACACTGTAGAATATTACAATCATGACTTAGAAGAATTTTTCGCTTTTGTAGAACGCGAAGGCTTTGAGTCCCTTCGAGAAATCGATCAGCGTGCTGTTCGTGTTTTTCTTACTTCTCTTTATGATCGAAAGCTTTCAAGAAAATCTGTATCAAGAAAGATATCAAGTATACGAACTTTTTTTAAGTTTTTGGAGAGAGAGAATGTAATTGATTCAAACGCTTTTATGCTAATAAGTTTGCCGAAAGCTGCAAAGCCTATTCCGGGGTTCCTCTATGAAGAGGAAATGGAAAAACTATTTGAAATAAATGATGCTAATGATCCATTAGGCCAGCGAAATCAAGCATTATTAGAAGCACTATACGGAACTGGGATTCGAGTGAGTGAGTGTCAAAGTCTTCGATTGAAGGATATAGACTTTTCTGTTGGAACATTGCTTGTAAGAGGAAAAGGAAAGAAAGAACGATATGTTCCTTTTGGAAGCTATGCAGAAAAAGCACTTCAATTGTACATACATGACGGCAGAAAACAATTACTCGAAAAATCAGGTACAAATTCCGAAGTGGTTTTCCTGAACTCAAGAGGTAATCCGATAACAACTAGAGGAATTCGATTAGTGTTGAAAAATATGATGGAAAAAGCGGCACTTACGATAAATGTACATCCACATAAATTAAGACATACCTTTGCAACACATATGTTAAATGAGGGTGCTGATTTACGAACAGTACAGGAGCTCTTGGGGCATGAAAGTTTATCATCTACGCAAATTTATACACATGTTACGAAGGATCATTTGCGTAATATTTACTTAAATAGTCACCCAAGGGCAAAAAAGTAAGGATGACGGAAGAGGTGATCTTTGTTGGCACAAGAAATTCATGCAACCACGATATTTGCAGTGAGACATAATGGTCAATGTGCAATGAGTGGTGATGGTCAAGTAACACTGGGAAATTCCGTTGTAATGAAACATAAAGCTAAGAAGGTTCGTAGATTGTTTAATGGTCAAGTACTAGCGGGATTTGCAGGTTCTGTCGCAGATGCGTTTACCCTTTTTGAAAAATTTGAAGGGAAATTACAGGCTTTTAATGGTAATCTGACTCGAGCTGCTGTGGAATTAGCACAAGAATGGCGCAGTGACAGAGTTTTACGTAAGTTAGAAGCAATGTTGATTGTCATGAATAAGGATAGTATGTTGTTAATCTCAGGGACTGGTGAGGTAATTGAACCAGACGATGGTATTCTAGCAATTGGTTCAGGTGGTAATTATGCACTGAGTGCTGGTAGGGCACTTGTAAACTACGCAGAGCATCTTACAGCAGCAGATATTGCATTAGCTGCAATGAAAATCGCGGGTGAGATTTGTGTGTTTACAAACGATCAAATTACGCTGGAAGTACTTGATTAAAGAGGAGGCCATGCATAATGGAGATGAACTATACTCCAAGACAGATCGTAAATCAACTGGATAATTATATTATTGGACAACAAAGTGCCAAGAAATCTGTTGCAGTTGCCCTAAGAAATCGATATCGCAGAACCTTATTAGATGAAAAACTCAAAGAAGAAATAGTCCCTAAAAACATTTTAATGATTGGTCCTACTGGGGTTGGGAAGACAGAAATTGCTAGACGTCTTGCGAAATTAGTTGGTGCCCCATTTGTGAAAGTTGAAGCAACTAAGTTTACTGAAGTTGGATATGTAGGAAGAGATGTTGAATCCATGGTCCGAGATTTAGTCGAAATGTCTTTACGAATGGTAAAGGAAGAAAAGATGAACGGAGTCATGGATAAGGCAAAAGAAGAGGCAAATAAAAAACTAGTAAAATTATTAGTGCCTCAAGTTAAGAAACAATCCACTATCTCCAATCCATTTGAAATGCTATTTTCTAATCAAGGCACTCAAGAGGATTCAGATGAGAGTGATAAGGATGAAGAGATTAAGAATAAACGCAGTAGAGTGGCACATCAACTTGCCATGGGGGAACTAGAAGACCATATTGTTACTATTGAAATGGAAGAAATTCCACCTTCCATGTTTGATCTATTACAAGGTTCAGGAATGGAACAAATGGGTATGAACATGCAAGATGCGCTTGGGCAATTTATGCCAAAGAAGAAGAAAAAACGAAAGCTTTCGGTTTCGGAAGCAAGAAAAGTTCTCATCCAACAGGAAGCTCAAAAACTTGTTGATATGGAAGAAGTTTCACAAGAAGCGATACAAAAGGCGGAACAGTCTGGCATTATTTTTATTGATGAGATTGATAAAGTTGCTGGAAAACAAGATAACTCTCCGAATGTATCACGAGAGGGAGTGCAGCGAGACATCCTTCCGATAGTTGAAGGTTCTACTGTCGTAACGAAGCATGGCCCGGTTAAAACAGATCATATGCTATTTATAGCTGCAGGAGCTTTTCATATGGCTAAACCATCTGATTTGATTCCGGAACTGCAAGGTAGATTTCCGATTCGGGTAGAATTAGAGAAGCTTTCTGTAGAAGACTTTGTTCGAATACTAAATGAACCTTCGAATGCTTTACTCAAACAGTATCAAGCTCTATTAAAAACAGAAGGTATAAATGTAGTATTTACAGACAAAGCTGTAAATAGAATTGCAGAAATTGCCTATCAAGTAAATCAAGATACAGATAATATTGGTGCTAGAAGACTTCATACCATACTAGAGAAGCTACTAGAGGATTTATCCTTTGAGGCACCTGACGTTTCGATGGACACGGTTGAAATAACCCCAGAGTACGTCGATAAAAAACTTAGCACAATTGTTAAAAATAAAGACTTAAGTCAATTTATACTATAATAAATAAAATGGAGGAATCACTATCATGGAACTATTAGACCGCGCAAGAAAAATTAACTCGATGTTACAAAAAGCAACAGGTAAATCAGTAAACTTTAACGACATGGCAGTATCACTAACAGAGGTAATTAAGGGGAATGTGTTCATCCTAAGTAGAAGAGGGAAATTATTAGGATATGCCATCAATCAAGAAATCGAAAATGAGCGAATGAAACAAATGCTTGAGGAAAGACAATTCCCAGAAGAATATACAGAAGGATTATTCCATATTCATGAAACAACTGCTAACCTAGATATTAATAGTCAGTACACTGTATTTCCAGTTGAAAACAGAGATCTATTCAAGGATGGCTTAACGACAATTGTACCGATTATTGGTGGTGGAGAACGTCTTGGAACATTAGTCATCGGTAGATTAAAAGAATCATTTAACAATGATGACCTATTATTAGCTGAATATGGTGCAACTGTTGTTGGAATGGAAATTCTTCATGAGAAGACAGAAGAAATTGAAATGGAAGCTAGAAGTAAAGCAGTGGTACAAATGGCAATTAGCTCACTTTCTTATAGTGAACTAGAAGCTATTGATCATATCTTCGAAGAGCTTAACGGTAATGAAGGGCTTTTAGTAGCAAGTAAAATTGCTGATCGCGTAGGAATTACAAGATCTGTTATTGTTAACGCATTAAGAAAGCTTGAAAGTGCTGGTGTAATTGAATCACGCTCATTAGGTATGAAAGGTACTTATATTAAAGTACTAAATGATAAGTTCCTAGTTGAATTAGAAAAATTACGTTCTAGATAAATAACTAAAAAGAGCTCCTAGGTGGTTACCCCGAAAAGTTAGTTTTCTACTCTAACTTTTGGGATAGACCCCTAAGGTAGCTCTTTTTTTATTTACAACCTCTAGCACTTGAGCAGTTGGTAAATAGGAAATACATCCTCTAAACTGGCGTCGTTATACAGTTATCTTCTAATAATCCCTCGATGAAAATAAGACTAAACACCACATCTTTACCAATAATTTCACATTCATATAGACATTAAGTACTAAGTCTTTAGTATAATTAGGGTGAGATTTTTACAATTTTCAACAATCGAATTGCCCTATTTAGGAAAGCGGTACCATAATTATTGTTGCATTTTATAGTTAAATATACCTAGTATTACACTCCTGTTTTGCTTATAAGACCAGAAAACTGTCGAATTTTGATAGACTTTGTATCGCTTATAAATTACAATGTTCGTAGAGAAACGATTATTTGTGTCGGTCTTTAAAAAAATAGTAAACATAAGGAGGTTGCAATGATGGATTTGTTTAGTGGAACGATTAATACGTTACAACAATCACTTAACTACGCTTCGATTAAAAATCAGACAATAGCTTCCAATATTGCGAATGTAGAAACTCCAAACTATAAGTCTAAGGAAGTGGTCTTTAAAGATGTGCTTCAAGGTGAACTTTCCAATACGTTAACAGCTAAGCGAACAAACCCCAAACATTTACCGTTTGAACAGGAACAACATTTGTCTTATAAGATTGTTCAACGAAACAACACGTTCTATAACCATAACGGAAATAACGTGGATATTGATAAAGAGATGGCTGAATTAGCAGAAAATCAAATTTATTACCAAAGTCTAGTAGACAGAATTAACGGCAAGTTTAATAGTTTACAAACTGTAATTAAAGGAGGTAGGTAATCCATGTCTATCTTTAACGCCATGAATGCTAGTGCAAGTGCACTAACAGCACAACGTTTAAGAATGGATGTCATATCATCCAATATCGCAAATGCAAATACGACAAGAGCAACAGTAAATGAAAATGGTGAGGTAGAACCATATCGTAGAAAGATGGTAGAGGTAGAGCCTTCTGACCGTAATTTTCGTACTTTTTTAAATAAGGCAACGAATAATACCTCCAATAATCCTACGAGTGGTGTGAAAGTCACTGGTATTGTAGAGGATGAAGAGCCATTTAAATTAGTTTACAATCCAACACATCCAGATGCTAATGAAGCTGGTTATGTACAAATGCCGAATGTTGATCCACTTAAAGAAATGGTTGATTTAATGAGTGCGACAAGATCATATGAGGCCAATATAACGGCACTAAATGCTAGTAAAAGTATGTTGATGAAAGCTTTAGAAATTGGTAAATAAGGAGAATAATAATGAGTTTATCGATTAACGGATTACATAATTCAACAATGAACATAGCGAATGGTAAACAATCTATGACACCTGGTGAAGCACAAGCGAACTTCGCTAACTTGTTAAAGAACTCGATTCAAAATGTTAATGAATTACAAGTAGAATCTGACAAAAAGACAGAGGCACTTGCTATGGGACAAATCAATGATTTACATGATGTTATGATTACTGCACAAAAAGCGAGTGTAACACTGCAAGCTACAGTTGAAATTCAACGTAAGGCAATTGATGCATACACCGAGATAATGAGAATGCAAGTATAAAAGGTGTTCTATTAATGTATATCGGATTAACTTAATGGTCTTTTAACAAAAATATAAAATTAATAACTTGACTTATGATGAAGGTTTTGGTTATTAATTTGTTTTCGAATTTGGCGGGGGAGTACATGAACAACGATAAAATAATGAAATTAAAAGAAACGGCAACAACTTTTTGGTCAAGCCGGTCAAAAGGTCAAAAAAGTTTAATAATTGGTTCTTCGCTTGCTGTGATTGCTTTAATAGCAGTTATTTCATTATTTGCGACGAAATCAGATTACGTGCCATTGTATAAAAACTTATCATTACAAGAAGTTGGGCAAATTAAAACGGAATTAGATACTAGAGGAGTTCCGTATGAATTAGCCGATGGCGGTACTACTGTTTCTGTTCCAAAAGAGCAAGCGGATAGTCTGTTAGTAGACTTAGCGGGGCAAGGGATTCCTAATAGTGGCAATATTGATTACTCCTTCTTTAGTGAAAATGCTTCATGGGGGATAACAGATAACGAATTTAATGTGATGCACTTAGATGCGATGCAAACGGAGTTAGCGAATTTGATTACAAGAATTCAAGGGATCAATAATGCTACTGTAATGATTACCATGCCTAAGGAACCTATTTTTGTTAGTGAGCAGACACAACCAACAGAAGCTGCCATCATAATAGAAACTGAACCGGGGTATCAGTTTGAGGGTAATCAGATCAAAGCACTATATCAGTTAGTGTCTAAAGCAGTACCGAATTTACAACCTGAAAATATCAGCATTATGAATCAATATTCCGAGTTTTACGACATGAATAACGAAAATAGTAATGGATTCCAAGATGCCTATACATATCAACAAACGGTAAAGCGTGACATCGAAAGGGATATTCAAAGAAGATTACAGCAAATGCTTGGCACGATGGTTGGAATGGACAATGTCATCGTTTCTGTAACTGCAGATATTGATTTCACACAGGAAAACCGAGTGGAGGAGATTGTGGAGCCAGCAGATCCTGAGAATATGGAAGGTTTACCAGTTAGTATCGAAACGATTCGTGAAACGTATTCTGGTGCTGGAGCAAATCAAGTTGGAGGAGTTCAAGGTACTGGCGATGAAGACATTCCAGGATATCAAGGTGCTAATGCTGGTGATGATGGAGAATATGAATATATTAAGGAAACAGTTAATAATGAATTCAACCGAATTCAAAAAGAAATTATCGAAAGTCCTTATAAGGTCCGTGACTTAGGGATACAAGTTGCGGTGGACAGACTAGATTATGAAGGTAATAGATTAAACGCAGCACAAGAAGATGAAGTTAGAAATAGTATCAATGATATTTTAAATTCGATTATCGCAACATCGATTGATCCAGGATTTCAAACGGATGATCTAGCTGATAATCCCAATAATCCTAGAACGTCAATCGTGTTCCAAGAATTTAGTGGCATGAATACTCCAACAATTGATCCTGGATTTAAGATTCCAGTCTGGATGTATGTAGTAGGTGGAGTATTGCTTATAATCATTATTATCTTAATTATTCTATTATTTAAGCGAAAGTCCAACGAAGTAACGGAGGAGAATCGTGAGGAAGCAATTGCAGTGGAGTCTGTTAATACTGTTCCAGATTTAGAAGTGGAAGAAGCAACAGAAACAATTCAACGTAGAAAACAATTAGAAAAAATGGCCAAAGACAAACCAGAAGAGTTTGCGAAGCTATTACGTGGATGGATAGGAGAAGATTAGGAGGTATGAAAGATGGCTAGACAACAATCGCCACTAACTGGAAAACAAAAAGCAGCAATTCTCTTAATCTCTCTCGGACCAGATGTATCCGCCCAAGTGTATAAATATCTAACAGAGGAAGAGATTGAGAGACTAAGTCTTGAAATATCATCTGTGAAAAAAGTTGATACGAACATGAAAGAGGAAGTACTTGAGCAATTTCACCAAATAGTACTGGCACAGGATTATATCTCACAAGGCGGTATCGGATATGCCAAAACAGTGTTAGAGAAAGCCTTTGGTGAGCAAGAGGCGAGCAATATAATCAACCGATTAACTTCTTCATTACAAGTAAGGCCATTTGATTTTGCGAGAAAAGCGGATCCACAACAAGTATTGAATTTTATTCAAAATGAACACCCACAAACTATTGCATTAGTGTTATCTTATTTAGATCCGGAGCAAGCAGGACAAATACTATCTGCATTGCCACAGGAAATGCAAGCAGATATTGCACGACGTATAGCGACAATGGATTCTACTTCTCCAGATATAATTAGTCAAGTAGAAGAAGTGTTAGAACGAAATATTTCTTCTTCGTTTACAGAGGATTATACACAAACTGGTGGTATCCAGTCTGTGGTGGAAGTATTAAATGGAGTAGATAGAAGTACAGAAAGAACTATTTTGGATGCGTTAGAAATTCAAGACCCTGAACTTGCTGATGAGATTAAGAAGCGTATGTTTGTATTCGAAGATATTGTTATCCTTGATAACCGTGCAATTCAGCGAGTTATTAGAGAAGTGGAAAACGAAGATTTACGCCTTGCACTGAAAGTTTCTAGTGATGAAGTGAAAGATATTGTCTTTAAAAATATGTCACAACGTATGGCAGAGACATTTAAAGAAGAAATGGAATTTATGGGTCCTGTTCGATTACGTGATGTAGAAGAAGCGCAAACACGTATAGTTGCCATCATTAGAAGACTAGAAGATATTGGTGAGATTGTTATAGCACGCGGTGGAGGAGACGATATCATTGTCTAATACTCAACCAAGTTCCAAAAAAACAATTCAAATTATTCCTATTCAAAAAAAGCTATCAGAACAAATAGTAATTAGTTCTGAAGAGCAATTGCAATCCGAGCTAGATCAATTAAAAGTGGCTCAAGATGAATTAGAATTAGTAAAAAAACAACGAGAAGATTTAATTGCAAATACAGAGCATGAAATTCAGTCAGCAAAAGAAGCTTGGCAACAGGAAAAACTAGAATTAATGGAGCAAGCTAGACAAGAAGGATTTCAAGCTGGCTTTGAACAAGGTAAGGTGGAGAGCCTTGAGCAATATCACCACCTTATTGATCAAGCCAATGGTATTATCGAAGCTTCCAAGCTGGATTATCAGTCAACCGTGGAAAAAAGTGAAGAAACGATTCTAACACTTGCCGTACATGTCGCCCAAAAGATAATCAAGCAAGAAATCGACAAGGAACCAGAGTTGTTTTTACCGATTGTAAAAGATGCTATTTCGACGATTAAAGATCAGCGTGAAGTAACCATCTATTTACATCCAGAGAATTATGAGTATATCCTTTCTCAAAAAAATGAGTTAGAAAAAATATTAGAGTCAAAAGCGGTCCTTTCTATTTATATTAACGAAGCATTAGAAGTTGGGAGCTGTATGATAGAACATCCATTTGGGAAAATTGATGCGAGGATTCATACACAATTAAGTAAAATTTACGAAATTTTACAGGAAGTACTACTGGAGCAAAAAGCATGAATATAGAAAATTACCTTAATAGGATTGCAGAAGCTGATGTATATAAACGTTTCGGGAAGGTCCAACGAGTAGTAGGAATTATGATAGAATCTGTGGGACCTGCAGCGAATATAGGAGAAGTATGTTATATTCATCCGGGTTTAAACAAAGGTAAAAAGCCAGTACTTGCGGAGGTTGTAGGATTTAATAATGAGAATATTATACTTATGCCTTACAACGAAGTTTCGGAGATTGGACCAGGGTGTTTAGTAGAGTCTACTGGAAAACCACTAACTGTAAAAATAGGCAGAAGTTTAATAGGAAATGTCATTGATTCATTAGGGAGACCATTAGATGGTTCAGAACTGCCAAAAGGTTTATCCAATTATTTAACAGAACAGGCACCACCAAATCCAATGTCTCGACCAACAATAAAAGAACCCATTCAGGTTGGTGTGAAGGCGATTGATTCTATGCTAACTGTAGGTAGAGGTCAACGAATAGGATT
This sequence comes from Ornithinibacillus sp. FSL M8-0202, assembly GCF_037975285.1. Lineage (GTDB taxonomy): Bacteria > Bacillota > Bacilli > Bacillales > Amphibacillaceae > Ornithinibacillus > Ornithinibacillus massiliensis. The sequence goes on along the minus strand of NZ_CP150248.1, from coordinate 27,503 downwards.
ATTTGCTGGTAGTGGTGTAGGGAAAAGTACACTACTTGGTATGATTGCTAGAAATAGTAAAGCAGATATAAATGTCATTGCACTTATTGGGGAGCGTGGGCGAGAGGTAAGAGAATTTATTGAAAAAGACCTTGGTCAAGAAGGGTTACATAAATCGATTGTTGTTGTAGCGACATCCGATCAACCTGCTTTAATGCGGATTAAAGGAGCATATACTGCAACCGCGATAGCAGAGTATTTCCGTGAATTAGGCTATAACGTAAACCTTATGATGGACTCTGTAACTCGTGTAGCTATGGCACAAAGGGAAGTTGGATTGGCTACAGGAGAACCGCCAACAACGAAAGGGTATACGCCATCGGTTTTCTCTATTTTACCAAAGCTATTAGAACGAACAGGTACTGATAAAAATGGCGCAATAACTGCTTTTTATACCGTGCTAGTAGATGGTGATGATATGAATGAACCAATTGCAGATACAGTTCGAGGTATTTTAGATGGACACTTTGTCATGGATCGTAAGCTAGCAGAACAAGGACAGTATCCTGCAATCAACATATTAAAATCCATTAGTAGGGTTATGAATCAAATTGTTTCCTCTGATCATCAAGAATTAGCACAAAGGGCACGGGCGCTAATAGCAAAGTATGAAGACAATAAAGATTTGATACAGATTGGTGCCTATAAACGAGGCACGGATCATGAAATCGATCGAGCGATTCTATATTATCCAAAGATCATGACATTCTTAAAACAAGGTGTCTATGAAAAATTGTCGTTAGAAGAAACAATTGAAAACTTGAGAATGGTGCTTAATGGAGGTAATTGATCATGGCAGGGACGCAAGTCTTATCCAAAATATTGGATATACGCGAAAAGGAAAAGAAAGATGCCCAGCTTGCTTATCATAAGTCTGTTGATGCTTTCGAAGAAATAGGAACGAAACTATTTAAGCTACTACAAAAAAAAGAGGCAGCCGAGGCGGTTTATGAAGAGTCATTAAGCTCTAATATGCATATTGATTTCATTCAAGATCAACTGGCTTACATTGCTAGATTAGAAAAAAATATTCAAGCGTTACAAGTTCAGGTTCAGCGAGCAAGGCATAACATGGAGTCTAAGCAGGCACTACTATCTGAGGCCCATGTAGAAACGAAGAAATTTGAGAAGATTATTGAATTTCGCAGAAACGAATCATTGACACAATTAAAACAAGCGGAAGAATCGTTTATGAATGAAATATCTATTCAACAATATCTTAGTCACAAAAAATAGGTGATAGAAATGGCAGAGCAAAAAGTAGTTAAAGAAAAAGAAAAAATGAATCCTATCTTATGGTTCCTATTTGCCATCGTTATACCTGTTATTATCGCTATTACGCTAACAGTAATTGTATTATCGCTAGCTGGGGTAAACGTAATAGATTGGGCGAAAAATACAGGAAGTAATATCCCTGTAATATCGTCCATGATTCCAACAGATGAAAAAGTTGCGGAAAAAAAGGAAGAAGAAAACTATCAGGCAACGATTGCTTCTAAAGATGAAGAAATTGAACAATTGAACCAGGAAAAAGCAACTTTAGAAAGCTCCATAGAGCAATTAGAGCTTACCATTACTAAATTGCAGAGGGATTTGGATGCAGCTAAGCAGACAACAGAAGAGGATTCTAGTAAATCTATTAAGCAAATGTCGAGCTCTTTCAAAGAAATGAGAAGTGAACAAGCTGCAATCATACTAGAACAACTGGATCGAGAATCGGCTTTTACTATATTAAGTGAGATGTCTAATAAAGATCGTGGAGCTATTTTGGAAAATATGAATCCAGACTCAGCTGCAGCTATTACGAAACTTTTTATTGATCAATAAGCGCACTTGTTTTGAAAGGGGGTGAAAGATGTGAATGCGGTTAACATGGTATCACAGACACTACGTCATGTATTGGACAATTCAACTCCTCATGACAAACAGGCGAATACATCTTCATTGTTTACTATGTTATTACAACAACAAGGAAACATGATGAAGAATGACTCATCTCTGGAGACAAAGTCGGCCAGTAAAGAAACAATAACGTTAGAAGCATTACTAGAAGGAATGGATATAGAAGATATTGAGTTAAGTGAAATAACAACAACACAAGATCTGACTATATCAACAGGGACTGTAATGGAACCACTTGATTTGGAACAGCTACGTCTTCGTCTTATTGGCTATCATCCTAATATTCTAATTCCAATGGAAGTGGAGTCTGTTAATAAGGATGAACTAGTAATCGATGAGATAGAACAATTGGATGAGCCAGCGCTGGTTGTTGTACAACAAAAGTTAGTCGAAGTATTTACTAAGTTTGAAAGCTTAGTTCGAGATGCTTCTTCTGAGGAAGAGTTTAAAAGGATAGCTCCAAAATTATTGGATTTGCTAAAGCAATGGACTTCACTAGAAAAAGACTTAAGCAATCTTGAAAAACAAGCAAAATCGATAGAACTGACTGGCACGAAAGAAAACCAATTATGGAAAGAATTAGTTATGGCATATCAAAACCGTGCTACGTTTTCCAATAAACTCCAATATCAAAACGATGCACAAGTTACGACAAAAGATGTTGTGAGATGGCTAGAAAATGCACTACATAATCAACAGGGCTCAGAAAACGTAATGCCAAGTCAGAACACTAGCTTTTCAAGTCATACGTATGTACCTAAGCTAGAACAATATGTCATTTTCGTTAATCAAAACGCGAGTGGACAAGTAGTAGAACAACAATTGATGGAGCAATTTCATCAGGTTTTAAAAACAAGTAAATTCTTATCGATGCCAAATGGGATGAATCAACTTTCCATTTCCCTAAGGCCTGAAAATCTTGGAGAAATGATGATTCGTTTAACTGAAATGAATGGTGAAATGACAGTTAAGATTGTAGTAAGTACTCAAGCTGCTAAAGATATGCTCGAGTCCAATATTAATCAATTGAAGCATATGTTTTCCCCACAGCAAGTCGTGATTGAACGACAGGATGTAGGAGCTGGACAAGGACAAGCACAAACAAAGCAGGGAGATGAACAATCTTTACAAGGTCAACATCAAGACCAATCAGATGATATGGATCACCAGCAAGAAAGTAATCACAGTGGAGATGACTTTGAAGCAAGGTTAGATGAATTGATTCGAAATATGGAAGTGTAGGTGAATAGCATGCCAACAATAGATCCTTCTCTATATTTAAAAAATCAATCGACAACAAGAGAGGCTCCAGATAATAATCTTGGAAAAGATGATTTTTTAAGAATACTAATGGCACAATTACAAAATCAAGACCCAACGAATCCAATGGATGACCGGGAGTTTATTTCACAACTTGCTCAATTTTCAGCATTAGAACAATCCATGAATATGGCAACTGCTATTAATCAATTAGTTCAGAGTCAACAATTTAACCCTATTGTTCAGCATAGTCATTTAATCGGGAAAACAGTCTCTTATCGGAATTATGACCAAGAAGCAGATAAATGGCTACCACTTCAATCTAGTGAGGTTGTTGCAGTCGGTCTAGAAGAAGGTTATGCAGTTCTTCAATTAGCTAACGGGGACAAGGTGTTTGCAGATTTTATTTTAGGAATAAAAGAAACCGAACAGAACAGCGATGAAGACTCAACTAATGAGCAAGTAGATAATGAAAAGGATAAGGTCGGGTCTGAATAAAGGAAGTGAAGATTATGGATCACCGAATTCATCAAATTCCTAGTCAACAGGCGTTACAATTTCCGACAACAGCAAAGAGTAAAACGAATGATCAAGGGCTGTCTTTCAAGTCGATTCTTAAAGAACAACAAGAGCTAAAAGTCAGCAAGCATGCTAGTGATAGATTACAAGAAAGAAAAATTCATTTAAATGATACACAATGGAAAATCATTAATGAAAAAGTTACCGAAGCAAGAGCAAAGGGAGTTACAGATTCCCTTGTTGTGATGAATAATACAGCCCTCTTAGTTAGTGCGAAAAACAACACAGTAGTGACAGCAATGAATTTGGATGAAGCCTCTAATCGAATATTTACTAATATTAATGGAACCATTCTTATAAACGACTAGGCTGGACCCTTATGGGAAGCCAAAAGCTGTTGACTGATTGATACAGCTTCAATTAAACCGAAAAAGGGGAGTATGAAAATGCTACGTTCAATGTATGCTGGTATTTCTGGAATGAAAAATTTTCAAACAAAATTAGATGTAATTGGGAATAACATTGCCAATGTTAACACATCAGGCTTTAAGAAAGGTCGTGTAACCTTTCAAGATATGATGAGTCAGATGACATCTGGTGCACAAGGTCCAACTGCTACTCGAGGTGGAATTAACCCAGCACAAGTTGGTTTGGGGGCGCAATTAGGTTCTATCGATAATATTCATACCCAAGGTTTCCGTCAAACAACAAATAGTCCACTTGATTTTGCTTTAGAGGGAGATGGAATGTTTGTTGTACAGGATGGTGCTGCTACTTATTATACTAGAGCCGGTAATTTCTACCTTGATCAAGATGGGTACATTGTAAATCCTCAAGGTATGTATCTAATGGGATATGGAAGAATTGAGGGAGAAGGACTTACTGCAGAAGATGAGCAAGGTAACTATGTTGAAATTTCTACTATTAATGGAGTAACTTCTATAACGCTCGTGAACTCAGACTCTCAAGGGAATGTATTTGATAATGTTACTCCTGAAGTTGGGCTAGGCGAGGATGGAGAAACAATTGAAACGTACACAACAAATTGGGGAGACGTTATTGTTACCACAGATCTCAATGGTGAAATCACAGTGGAATTACCAGAATCCATAGGTGGTCAAACTGTAACAGGAAGTCTAGTTGAAGTATCTGGAATTGATTATAATGTTACAGGTCCAATTAGTCTTCCGGAGAATGCACAAAGCTTTAGTGTACAGAAGGATGGAACGGTTAACTTTGTTGATGAAAATGGAAATCCCCAAGTCGCAGGTCAAATTGTACTTGCTAATTTCTCAAATCCTGCAGGGCTTGAAAAAGCAGGAAGCAATCTCTTTTTAAATAGTACAAACGCTGGATATACTGGTCTAATTATTCCAGAGACAGACGGTGCATCTATTATCAGTGGTGCTTTAGAAATGTCTAACGTTGATCTTGCTGAAGAGTTCACGGAAATGATTACAGCTCAGCGTGGATTCCAAGCAAATACTAGAATTATTACAACATCGGATGAAATCCTACAAGAGCTCGTTAATTTAAAACGATAATAGGGAGGTAGGATGATGTCTTAGGGGGGGAATTCCCCTCTACAGACATCTTCTTCCAATTTATGATAAAACTGAAACGACTAAATGGTGAATCTTTTACAGTGAATGCTTTTATGATTGAACAAATTCAATCATACCCAGATACAACGATTACGTTAATCAATGGAAAAAAAGTAGTGGTAAAAGAGACAGAAGAAGATGTAACAGAACGTATAACAGCTTACTATAAGCGGATTGGTATTATACATTCACTAAGTGAGGTGAAAAATTCAATTGAGTAAACTTGTTAAAACGATGCTAATTTCATTAGTAATTATTATTTTAGTAGGTGTTGTTGGAGCAGTAATTGTCCTCAATGTACTAGACAAGAAAGATAAAGATGGAGAACAAAGTATCGATGAGATTGTTGAATATTCTTATCAAACACCTGAAATTACAACTGACCTTAGTGATGGTAGCTTTGTTCGTATTCAATTTCAAATCATAACAGATGGTAAGCATGCAAGAGAAGAGCTCTCCAAGCGTGAATTCCAAGTTAGAAACATACTGATTAAGGAATTAGCGAAAATGGATGAGGAAGAATTTAAAACAGGCCTTTCCGAGGTTGAGGATACGCTTAAACTGGAGCTAAATGAACTCATGACGGAGGGCACCATACAAGATGTTTATACAATCAATAAAATATTACAGTAGACTAAATACTCCTATATGGAGGTGAGTATCTTTGGCAGATGAAGTTCTTTCGCAAAATGAAATCGACGCACTATTATCAGCTTTAACAACAGGTGATATGGATGCAGAAGAACTAAAAAAAGAAGAAAGTGAAAAAAAGGTTCGTGTCTATGATTTCAAGCGAGCGCTACGATTTTCAAAAGACCAAATTCGTAGTATCGGAAGAATTCATGAAAATTACGCAAGGCTATTAACGACTTTATTTTCATCACAACTGAGGAGCTACGTGAATATTACCGTTGCATCAGTTGACCAAATTCCGTATGAGGAATTTATCCGATCTATTCCTAAAGTCACGGTATTAAATCTTTATAATGTATCGCCATTGGATGGACGCATTATTATGGAGGTTAATCCGAACATTGCTTACGGGATGTTAGATAGATTACTAGGCGGTAGAGGAGATTCAATCAATAAAATTGATAATCTAACCGAAATAGAAACGATATTAATCTCTCAGTTATTTGAGAAGGCCACAGTCAGTTTAAAGGAAGCATGGGCATCCTTAATTGATATAGAGCCAGAACTAGAAGATATGGAGATTAATCCTCAGTTTTTACAGCTAGTATCACCCAATGAAACAGTAGTCGTTGTCTCTTTAAATACGGCTATTGGAGAAGTAAGTGGCATGATTAATATATGTATCCCGCATATTGTTTTAGAGCCTATTATCTCAAGGCTATCTGTTCAATATTGGATGCAAACCTCCACGAAAAAACGGGATCCAGAGGCTAGTGATAAACTGGCGAAGAATATTGAGAAGGTTCCGGTTGATGCGAAAGCAATTCTTGGTGAGACAACGATGAGTATCCAGCAATTTTTAGATTTAGCTTCACAAGATGTGATTGCGTTAAAACAACCAATAGATCAACCATTAATTCTAAAAATAAATGATGAACCTAAATTCCACGTACAGCCTGGTAAATACAAAAACAAATTATCTGTTCAGGTGTTGGAAGAAATAAAGGAAGGAGTTGAAGGAAATGAATGATGGAATGCTTTCCCAGGATGAAATTGATGCTCTATTAAATGTTGGTGCGGATGATGACTCCGAAGAAAAAACAAATGATGCATCTGAAAGCTCGATCGATATGAGTGATTATCTCTCATCTATAGAAATTGATACACTGGGTGAAATTGGAAACATTTCATTTGGAAGCTCTGCTACTACGCTTTCAACCCTATTAAATCAAAAAGTAGAAATTACGACACCAACGGTATCGATAATTCCTAAATCTCAAGTAGAAGAGGCATTTCAGTTTGAACATGTAAGTGTTCAAGTAAATTATGTAGAAGGTTTTACTGGAAAGAACGTACTAATTATTAAAAAAGAAGATGCTGCCATTATATCTGATATTATGCTTGGCGGAGATGGGTTAGGCCCATTTGGAGAGTTAAATGAGATTCATTTAAGCGCAGTACAAGAAGCGATGAATCAAATGATGGGTGCGGCGGCAACAAGTATGTCCACTGTTTTCGCTAAACGTGTTGATATTTCACCACCGTCCATATCGCAAGAAAAATTACCAGATGCAGAAGATGACAGTACAGCAGATGTGTATGTAAAAGTTTCTTTCCAACTCCAAGTTGGGAGCTTAATAGATTCTAACATTATGCAGCTAATGCCAGTTCCTTTCGCGAAACAATTAGTTGATGAATTATTGAATAATAGTCAGGAAAGCCAATCGGAATCAGCTGTGGCAATAGAGGAGTCCGTTATTTATCAGGAAACAGCACCAGTACAAGCTAACAATGCGACTTTTACTAGAGAAGTGCCACCGGAGCCACAATTAATCGGTAATTCGATGAATCAAAACCAGGCGAATGTACAACAAGCTGAATTCTCGACTTTTGAACAGCAAAGCCAAACGGTAAGTCAGCCTAGGAATTTAGATATGTTACTTGATATCCCTTTAAAAGTAACAGTAGAGCTAGGAAGAACTAGGCGTACGGTAAAGGATATACTTGACTTAACTGCAGGTTCTATTATTGAATTAGACAAATTAGCTGGGGAACCAGTAGATATTTTAGTAAATGAAAAATTAATAGCTCAAGGGGAAGTAGTAGTTATTGATGAGAACTTTGGTGTTCGAGTGACGGATATCATAAGTCAATCTGATCGACTTATGAAGCTGAAATAATCATTCTAGGAGGAATTTGACATGAGTAAACGCATTTTAATTGTAGATGACGCAGCTTTTATGCGAATGATGATAAAGGATATTTTAGTAAAGAACGGTTTCGAAGTAGTTGGGGAAGCGCAAGATGGCGTTCAAGCGGTTGAGCTTTTTAACGAACTGAATCCAGATTTAGTAACGATGGATATTACGATGCCGGAAATGGATGGTATTACGGCTTTGAAAAAAATTAAAGAACAAAGTCCAGCTGCCAAAATTATTATGTGCTCTGCTATGGGACAACAAGCGATGGTTATTGATGCAATCCAAGCCGGAGCAAAGGATTTTATTGTGAAACCATTCCAGGCTGATCGAGTAATTGAAGCAATCCAGAAAGCATTGGATTAAGAAACGGTGAGGAAATTGGGTATAAAAAGTAGTGCGGGGATTCTGCTTGGTTTATTACTATTCCTAATAGTATCCCCTTTAACTGTTTTTGCTGATGGTGATATGGTTATTGATCAATATGATGACAATCAGGATCAGAATAAACAGGAGTCAGAAGAAGAATCCCCCGTTAACTTAAGTCCTAACCAAAGTATTAGTTCTGATAATGGTTCATTAGTTTTTGATTTAGTTAAAATGGTTTTTGCTTTGTTTCTCATTCTTGCATTAATTTATTTCGTTTTAAAGTTCTTAAACAGACGTAATAAGCTTTTCAATCAGGTGAAGGCTTTAGAAAATCTTGGTGGAATAGCAGTTGGTCCTAGCAAATCAATCCAAATTATTCGTGTTGGAAGTAAGGTATACCTTGTGGGTGTAGGGGAGAATGTTCAACTTTTAGAAGAGATAGAAGATGAGGGAATGAAAGAAGAAATTCTAAGTAGCTATAACCAGCAATCTGATTTCAAACCAGAAAACTTGCTATCACTTCTTCAACGAAAAGACAAGCAAACAAATGAGAATACGAATGATACGAACGCAAATTTTAAAAATTTATTCTCTAATGAGTTAGAGAAACTGAAGGAAAATAGAAAAAAATTAGTGAATAAGCATACCGAGAAGGAAGATATCCATGAATGAATTTATCGATATGTTTTCTGGTTCCGACCCTACAAATGTTTCAACATCGATACGGTTAATCCTGTTGCTAACGGTATTTTCCTTAGCACCGGGGATTTTAATCTTAATGACCAGCTTTACTAGAATTGTTATTGTTCTATCATTTGTTAGAACATCACTGGCGACACAGCAAATGCCACCGAACCAAGTGTTAATTGGTTTAGCTTTATTTTTAACGTTTTTTATTATGGCACCTACTTTTAGTGAGGTTTATCAACAAGGGTTACAACCATTATTTAATGAAGAAATTACACTGGATGAAGCATATGACCGGGCTAGTGAGCCCATTAAGAACTTTATGGCTAAACATACAAGGCAGAAAGATTTAGCACTCTTTTTGAGTTATGCCGAAATTGAAGCGCCGGAAACTATACAAGATATTCCACTAACCGCTTTAGTGCCAGCTTTTGCGATTAGTGAATTGAAAACAGCATTTCAAATGGGCTTTATGATTTTTATCCCATTTCTTATCATTGATATGGCGGTTGCCAGTATTCTTATGTCAATGGGGATGATGATGCTACCACCTGTAATGATTTCATTACCATTTAAAATACTTTTATTCGTAATGGTTGATGGTTGGTATTTAATTACGCACTCTTTATTGTCAGGTTTCTGACGTCTTTAAAATAGGGGAAAGGAGGGGTTATGGATTTGAGTAGTGAATTTGTATTATCTCTAGCAGAAAAAGGCATTTATACGATACTTCTCATAACAGGTCCATTATTAATATTGGCACTTGCTGTTGGTTTACTAGTTAGTATATTCCAAGCAACTACACAAATTCAGGAACAGACCCTTGCTTTTATTCCTAAAATTGTAGCTGTTTTAGTTGGATTGTTATTTTTCGGTCCTTGGATGCTGTCCACCTTGGTAGAATTCACGGCGGATTTATTTCAAAATTTAAATCGGTTTGTAGGGTAAATAATGTTAGAGCTAATTAATATAAATAGTTTTCCAGTCTTTTTACTTATATTAGTCCGTATATTAGGGTTCTTTGTTACAATGCCTTTATTTTCTTATCGAACCATTCCAGTACAATTTAGAATTGGTATTAGTGTGTTTTTAGCTTTTATCATTTTTTATACGGTTGATCCATCTGGAATTATGTTCGATGAATTATATTTATTTTTGATTATAAAAGAGGTACTTGTTGGGGTTCTAATAGGACTAATTGGCTATATTATCATTTCAGCTGTTCAAGTTGCTGGTGGATTAATAGATTTTCAAATGGGGTTTGCTATTGCAAATGTCATGGATCCACAAACAGGTGCACAAAGCCCGATAACAGGACAATATTTCTATATTATCGCATTATTATTCTTATTATCGGTTGATGGTCACCATATTTTAATAGATGGGATTGTTAATAGCTATTCGTTTATCCCAATAGATGCATTTATTCCGTTTGAAAACGGGAGTATTGCAGAGTTTGTCATAAGGGCATTTAATAGTATGTTTCTTATAGCTTTCCAAATAGCGGTTCCTATTGTTGGCTGTCTGTTCTTAGTAGATGTTGCCTTAGGAATTATTTCTAGAACGGTACCCCAACTAAATGTATTTGTAGTGGGATTACCATTAAAAATATTAGTAAGCTTTGTTGCAATTCTAGTTTTCTTAAGTCTCTATATCGTTCTAGTAAAAAATCTATTTCGTTATATGTTTGAAGTTATTCAAGGGTTAATGATGTTATTTGGAGGTGCTTAATATGCAATTACGATTGGATCTCCAATTTTTTGCTGGAGAAAAAACAGAAAAAGCAACTCCAAAGAAACGAAACGATGAGAGAAAGAAAGGGAGAGTAGCAAAAAGTCAAGATGTAAATACAGCCTTTTTACTACTATTTGTTTTAATCATGATGGCGGTATTTGGAAGTTTTATGAAGGATAATATGCTTGCCCTCTTCCAACATACATTTACTGAGTTTATTCATTGGGAACTTACCGAAAAAAACGTCTTTCAGCTGTTTAAAGAAATTATGTTGGAATTCGCTAAAATAGTGGGACCAGTAATGATTATAGCGGTGGTAGCTGGTGTTGGGTCTAATCTAATGCAAATTGGGTTTTTATTTACAACAGAGCCATTGAAATTCGATTTAAAGAAAATTGATCCCATTCAAGGTGCAAAACGCATTTTTTCATTACGTGCACTTGTAGAATTATTGAAGTCATTTTTAAAAATAGTTGTTATAGGCTTTATCACATTCTTTGTTATTTGGCTATTTAAGGACGACATGCTCATGATTGCGTTTAAAAATGCGGAGAACGCACTTGCCTTTTTCGGAAGGACAACTTTAATCATGGGAATTGCAGCAACGATAGCCTTACTGTTCTTAGCGGTATTTGATTATACTTATCAAAAATACGACTTTGAGAAGAACATCCGAATGTCGAAGCAAGACATTAAGGATGAATATAAAAATATCGAAGGTGACCCTTTGATAAAATCGAAAATAAAAGAAAAACAAAAACAGATATCGATGCGTCGTATGATGAGTGAAATTCCTAATGCCGATGTAGTAATTACAAACCCTACGCATTATGCAATTGCCATTAAATATGATGAAGAAAAAGCAAGTGCTCCTTATGTTGTAGCAAAGGGTGTAGATCATATTGCATTTAAAATCCGTGAGATTGCCAATGCAAATAATGTGATCACTGTAGAAAATAGACCTTTAGCAAGGTCACTTTATGCCTCGGTAGAGATTGGTGAGGTAGTTCCAGAAGAATTTTATCAAGCGGTTGCTGAAGTATTAGCATATGTATACCGCATGGAGAAAAAAGTTTAAACCTTAAGGAGAGACTTCCATGAAAGCCCGTGATTTTTCCGTTTTAATAGCTGTAATAGTAGTCATTATCATGTTAGTCATCCCACTACCTGGATGGCTACTCAGTGTACTTATCTTAATTAATATTATTCTGGCACTAATCGTTCTATTAGTTTCCATGAACACGCAAGAGCCACTGCAGTTTTCGGTATTTCCAACCCTTTTACTATTACTAACTTTGTTTAGATTAGCGCTGAATGTCTCTACAACACGATCCATTCTAAGTAATGCTGAGGCTGGTGGTGTTGTGGATACGTTCGGTACGTTTGTTATTGGAAACAGTCCACTAGTTGGATTTGTCGTGTTCGTCATTCTTGTCATTATTAACTTTTTAGTTATTACGAAAGGCTCAGAACGTGTATCAGAAGTTGCAGCTCGATTCTCACTGGATGCGATGCCAGGAAAACAAATGAGTATTGACGCAGATTTAAATGCGGGACTTATTTCAGAGCAAGAAGCAAAAGATAGAAGGAAAAAGGTAGAAAATGAAGCGGATTTTCATGGTTCTATGGATGGTGCAAGTAAGTTCGTAAAAGGTGATGCCATTGCTGGTATCATTATTGTTCTCATCAATATTTTATTCGGAATTACAATTGGAATGATGGACAAAGGTTACACGTTTCAAGAGGCGATTGATACGTATATGCGATTAACAGTAGGGGATGGATTAGTTAGTCAAATACCTGCCCTATTAATCTCTACTGCTACAGGTATCGTGGTGACTCGTAGTTCTGCATCCGGTAATAATTTAGGTAGTGATGTTGCAGAGCAATTATTGCAATATCCTAAGTTATTACTAATCGCTGCAGGTACTATATTCTTATTAGGTCTTACTCCAATCAACTTTTTCTTAACAACGATTATAGCTCTTGTTCTGGCATTAGGTGCTTACCTTATGATGCGTAAGCAAAAAATACCAGTTGTGAAAGATGAGGAGGAAGAAGATCAAGCTGAAGGAACTGCGATGAAAACGCAAGAAAATGTTATTAATCTACTTAACATGGATCCAATTGAGTTCGAATTTGGCTATGCCCTTATCCCTTTAGTTGATGCGAAACAGGGAGGGGACCTATTAGATAGAGTGATTATGATTCGTAGACAATTAGCAATTGAATTAGGTATTGTTATTCCAGTTGTACGAATACGAGATAATATTCAACTGAATCCGAATGAGTATCGATTGAAAATTAAAGGGAATGAAGTGGCTTCGGGCGAAATTTTACTCGATCATTATTTAGCTATGACACCTGATATGGATAATGATGTCATTGATGGTATTGAAACACAGGAACCTGCTTTCGGATTACCAGCTAAGTGGATTAGTGAAGAAAATAAAGATGAAGCGGAATTGTCTGGCTATACCGTGGTAGACCCTCCTTCTGTTGTATCGACCCATATTACCGAAGTGATAAAACGTCAAGCACATACATTATTGGGTAGACAAGAAACAAAAGAATTGGTCGATCACTTAAAAGAAAGTTATCCAATACTAGTAGAAGAGACTACACCGGATCCGTTATCGATTGGAGATATACAAAAGGTGTTAGCTAAACTACTTAGAGAAAATGTATCGATACGAAATTTGCCTATCATTTTTGAAACATTAGCAGACTTTAGTAAGCTAACGAATGATCCAGAGCTACTAGGAGAATATGTCAGACAAGCATTATCTGCACAGTTGACTAAGCAATATGCTAATCAAGATAATTCATTAAAGGTAATCACCGTCTCTGGTAAGGTTGAAAAAATAATGGCGGATAATATTCAAACGACAGAACATGGTAATTATTTAGCATTAGACCCTGATTCACAACAGTCTATTATAAAAGCAATTAGTGAACAGGTAGAGAATTTAGCACTTCAAGAAGAGAATCCAGTTATATTGTGTTCGCCAGCAATTCGAATGTATTTAAAGCAATTACTAGACCGATTTCTACCTCAAGTTGTCGTATTATCCTATAACGAGCTTGAACCTACTGTACAAGTTCAAAGTGTTGGAGTGGTGAATATAGCATGAAGGTAAAAAAATATGTAGCACCAACAATGCCTGAGGCAATGAAGCAAATTCGGAAGGAACTAGGAGCCGATGCGGTTATTTTAAGCTCGAAGGAAATCCAAGATGGTGGATTTTTAGGATTCTTTAAGAAAAGGAAAATTGAAGTAGTTGCAGCACTGGATCATAATCCTATCGTCTCAAAGTCTAGAACAAATGAGAAATTAGGAGTACGCCCTACTCGTCCATCTAAGCTGAAGACTTCCATTGAGACAGAACTTATCTCGGAAATGAAGAACATGCGTCGTATGCTAGAGAACCAATCAAGTCAGCAAAATCCTTCATTATTCCCGTTAGAATATCAAGTAGTATATCAGCATTTACTTGATCAAGAAGTAAAAGAAGACTTAGCTAGCTCGATTGTGATGAATGTGGTAGAACGTCATAGAGAAAACAAAGTATTGCCAGATTCTCTAACGATTATAAATGATGTTAAAAAGGAAATAGAGTCCAAGCTAGCTGGTCTTTCCTTCAAGGGGATCTCTGAAAATGCGAAAATTGTTCACTTTGTTGGTCCAACAGGTGTAGGAAAAACGACGACCATAGCAAAAGTAGCTGCCAAAAGTATCTTACAGGACAAAAGGAAGGTCGCTTTCATCACCATGGACACATACCGAATTGCAGCGATTGATCAATTGAAGACGTATGCCAAAATCTTAAATACACCTGTTGAAGTGGCATACTCGGTTGAAGATTATAAGAATGCAATGGAGAAGTTAAAAAACTATGATTTGATTTTAGTTGATACTGCAGGAAGAAACTATCGTGATGAACAGTATGTGAAGGAATTATCCGCCAACTTGAAGCAACAAGAAAACGTCGCCCATTATTTAGTACTATCGTTAACGTCTAAACCGAAAGATATTTCTGATATTTATTACAACTTCCGCCACATCAATATGGAAGGACTAATTTTTACGAAAATAGATGAAACAAGACAATATGGAAGCTTACTCAACATTCCTCTGGGAGAAAATATCGGAATTGCTTATCTAACAAATGGCCAAGAAGTTCCAGATAATATTTTGAATCCAACAAAAGAAATCATTAGCGGCTTATTAGTAGGTGATTTATTTGATTCATGATCAAGCAGAAGGCTTAAGAAGAAAATTAGAGGAAGCATCAAATAAACCAATACAAGCAAAGACAATTTCTTTTGTAAGTGGAAAGGGTGGCGTTGGAAAAACCAATATTTCTGTGAATTTCTCTTTAGAGCTTTGTAAACAGGGGAAAAAGGTCCTATTAATCGATTTAGATATCGGGATGGGGAATGTAGAGATTTTACTTGGTCTACAAGCAAAGAGAACCATTGTAAATTTACTTCAGGACCAATTACCTATTTATGATATTATGGAACTAGGACCAAATAATCTAAAGTTTATTGCAGGAGGAGCAGGGCTGACTGATATTTTTTCTGTGGATCAGGATAAGATGAACTACTTTCTAGCGCAATACAACAGTGTTCTAGCATCATTTGATTATATTATATTTGATATGGGAGCGGGTGCCACTCAATCTAGTATTGATTTTGTTTTAGCATCAGATGAATGTATTGTCATTACAACACCAGAACCAACTTCCATAACAGATGCATATAGCATGATTAAATATATTGCAAGTTACAATAGAACATTGCCAATACAAGTAGTTCTAAACCGTTCAGATAATCTTAAGAAGGGCAAAACAACGGTAACTCGATTTCAGAAATTAATAGAGCAGTTTCTTGAAATAGATGTAAAAGTACTTGGCATATTACCCGAGGACAAATCAGTGACAGCTTCTGTTATTCAGCAGACTCCTTTTTCCATTAGCAATGACAAATCATCTATTGCTAAATCTATTAAGCAGCTAGTAGATAGCTATTTAAATAGAAAAGTAGAAACCAGTATAAAGGAATCTTCTACTTTTGTTGAAAGACTAAAGGGTCTATTAACTATAAAAGGAAGGTGAGGATAGTGACTCCCATTCGCGTAATCGTAATCGATGACTCGGCATTTATGAGGAAAATGATTACCGATATACTAGAAAGTGATAGTCGTATACAGGTAATTGCAACAGCTAGGAATGGGGAAGACGGACTGAAGAAAATACAGGAGTTAACACCAGATGTCGTAACACTAGATGTTGAAATGCCAGTCATGGATGGCATCACTGCCCTGACACAAATCATGGATTCCAATCCATTACCGGTAGTTATGCTATCTAGTTTAACAAAGGATGCAACAAATAGTACATTACAAGCGATTACGAGTGGTGCTGTAGATTTCATCACGAAGCCATCAGGTTCGATATCCTTAGATATCGCTACGATTAAGCAGGAAATTATTACAAAAGTAATTGCTGCCTCACAGGTTGATGTAACCAAAAAACGTGAGACTACAGAAACACCTAAACTAGTTGCTACGAAACCATTATATGCCAAGACACTAGTATTAATAGGTGCATCGACCGGTGGTCCACGGGCACTGCAGCGGTTAATAATGGACCTACCCAATGATTTTTCTAGTCCAGTACTTATCGTACAACATATGCCAGCTGGATTTACGAAGTCATTAGCTGAACGTTTAAATAATCTCTCCGCACTACATATTAAGGAAGCAACACATGGAGAAATCATAAAAGAAAGAACAGTTTATATAGCACCAGGCGATTACCATATGAAAATTAGAAGAGTAGGCACTTCCCATGCTATTGAACTGACACAAGAAAAGGAGAGAGCAGGGCACCGCCCAGCAGTTGATGTGCTTTTTGAATCTGCGGCTGAAATAGCTCGTATGAATAAAATTGCAGTCGTGCTGACCGGAATGGGGAGTGATGGTTCATTAGGGATTGAACGATTAAAAAATCATGATCCTGATGCCATTGTATTAGCTGAATCCGAGGAATCAGCAATTATTTATGGAATGCCAAAAGCAGCAATTAAAACAAATGCTGTTAATTATATAGTTCACTTACATCAAATGGGAGAAATGATTTACAAGTTAACCAATAGATCTGGGGGGATGTAAAATGGATACTACACAATATTTAGATGTTTTTATCGATGAAAGCAATGAGCATATAGAAGTGCTCTATAAGAAGTTATTAGAATTAGAGAAGGACCCTAACGAGAAAGCTATCATAGAAGAGATTTTCAGAGCCGCACATACGCTTAAAGGTATGTCCGCAACAATGGGTTATAATGACTTAGCAACGTTGACCCATACACTCGAAAATGCATTTGATGCAATACGCTATGACCGTGTTCAAGTACAGTCTGATATGATTGATTTATTGGTTGATACGGTAGATCACTTAAATACGATGGTAGAAGATATTGCAAGTGGTGGAACTGGTTCACTAGATGTAAAGGAAATTGCTAGCAAACTAGAAATGATTGAAAAAGGTACGCCTATTTCAGAACCGAATAAAGAGATTAAGGTGGAGGTTGAATCTCCGGCAATATCCAATGTTTTTACAAACTTAGATGCGTTTGAGTTATCTATTTTAAATGAGTCAAAAGAACGCGGATTCCAAAATTACGAGATCACAGTTCGATTACGCGAGGATTGTTTATTAAAAGGTGCACGAGTCTTCATGGTTTTTGAAGTCCTTGAGCAACTAGGGGAAGTAATCAAGTCTGAGCCTTCTGTTAATGATTTAGAAGAGGAGAACTTTGATGACACATTTTCTGTCATTTTAGTAAGTAATCAAGATGCAGACGAAATCGTGAAAAAGATAAAAAAAGTATCCGAAATAGAGGAAGTTTCGATATCTGATTTTTCTGTTAGCGATTATCGAGAAACAAATGAGAGTGAAGTAATACCAACACCAACAGAAGAGGAAAATACTTCTGTAACGGAAAATAAGGTTGAAAAGAAAGATAAGGAGCAAGAAACGAAAAAAGCATCCCACAATAATAAAACGATTCGCGTTAATATTGATAAATTAGATGTACTAATGAATTTATTTGAAGAGCTTATCATTGACCGTGGAAGATTAGAACAAATTTCAGTAGATTTACAAAATGCTGATCTGAAAGAAACAGTGGAACGCATGGCGAGAATATCAAGTGATTTACAAAACATTATTCTTACAATGCGTATGGTACCAATTGATACCGTATTTAGTAGATTCCCTAGAATGGTTCGTAAACTAGCTAGAGACTTAAACAAACAAATTGATATCGAAATTATCGGTGCAGATACAGAGTTAGATCGAACGGTAATAGATGAAATCGGTGATCCAATTGTTCACTTGCTAAGAAACGCTATTGACCATGGGGTAGAATCTCCGGAGGAAAGAATTCGTAAAGGGAAGCCTGAGAAAGGTACGATTGAATTAAAAGCATATCATAGCGGAAATCATGTTTTCATCGAAATCTCAGATGATGGTGCCGGAATAAATAAGGATAAGGTCTTACAAAAAGCGATTAACAATGGCATTTTGACAGAATCCGCTGCAGAAGGGTTATCCGAACAACAAATTTATGAATTAATCCTAGAAAGTGGATTTTCAACTGCCGATAAAATCTCTGATATTTCGGGTCGTGGTGTCGGACTTGATGTTGTGAAAAATACAATTGAGTCACTAGGTGGACGTATTTCCATTGACTCAGAATATAATAACGGTTCGGTGTTCTCGATTCAATTACCACTTACCCTAACGATTATCTCGGCATTGTTAGTTGAATTAAATAAAGAAAAGTATGCCATTCCGTTGTCTTCTATTATTGAAACGGCAATTATCTCAAAAGAACAGATTTTATCAGCACATCATAAGAAAGTTATTGATTTTAGAGGAAAAGTAGTTCCGTTAGTAGATTTAAAAGGTATCTTTGGTGTTGAACAAGAAGCAGCCCCAGATGAATATACATCGATTGTGTTCGTGAAAAAAGGTGAAAAGATCGCAGCGCTAGTCGTTGACTCATTCATTGGACAGCAAGAAATCGTCTTAAAATCACTAGGATCATTATTAAGTAATACGTTTGCCATCTCTGGAGCTACTATTTTAGGAGATGGAGAAGTGGCATTAATTATTGATAGTAACGCAATTATTAAATAAGGAATTTAAAATTGAGGGGGAAAAGAAATGAGTAATGAAACAGTAACGGAAAAGAAAGTGATCGTATTTCAATTAAAGGATGAAGAATTTGCAGTATCTGTACAACAAATTGGGTCAATTGAGCGTATCCAAACCATTACACGCGTGCCCAATACGGCACACTTCGTAAAAGGGGTCATTAACTTAAGAGGTGTTGTGACACCAATCATTGATCTTCGTTCTCGTTTAGGAATAGAAGAGGCAGAATATACGGAATCCACTCGTATTATCATCGTTAATTTAGAAGATATGGAAGTAGGATTGATTGTAGACGCAGCTAATGATGTAATTGATATTTCAACCGAAACAATTGAACCTGCACCAGAAGTAATTGGTGCTGTTAATGCAGATTATATCGAAGGTGTAGCTAAGCTAGAAAACCGATTATTAATTTTGCTAGACCTTAGAAAGGTTCTAACGAACGAGGAAATTAACGAGTTGAAAAATGTAGAAGGTTAAATCATATGAATTATCAACAGCTTTCCCATATACAGCTAGACGCATTAAAGGAAATTGGAAATATTGGTGCAGGTAATGCCGCAACTTCCATGTCAAAGCTGATACAAAAAAAGGTTGACATGGAAGTACCAAGTATTGATATTGTCGCATTTGATGAAGTGATGGAAATGGTTGGTGGTGCCGAAAAAATCATCGTAGGTATTTTATTTCAAATACTGGGCGAGGCACCAGGAATGGTTTATTTATTGTTCTCTATGGAGGAAGCAGAGACGCTTGTACAGGAAATGACAAACAATAGTGAGTTTACGTTATTTTCTGAAGGTGAGCAAGATGAATTAGCTGTCTCTGCTCTTCAAGAAGCAGGAAATATGATAGCTGGATCTTATTTATCCGCGCTTTCTGACTTTACTAATATTAATATGCAACCATCTGTGCCGCATTTTAGTGTAGACATGGCTGGTGCAATTTTGACTGTTGGCTTATTACAGGTATCCGAGGTGTATGATTATGCTATTATCATCAACACGAAAATGAATGATACGGAGAAAGAACAAAAAGGTATAAATGGACAGTTGCTGTTACTTCCATCGCCGGAATCATTCAACAAAATTTTTCAAGCTTTGGGAATTCAAGGATTATGAGCAAACAGTCTGTCGTAAAAGTAGGAATAGCGGATTTAAATATTGTAACAGCGCCTGATGTTATTAGAACGTCAGGATTAGGATCCTGTGTAGGAGTAGTCATTTTTAATAAAAATAAACAAATAGCAGGCATGGCACATGTCATGCTACCAGATTCTAATCTCGGTAAACAAGCGACAATAAATCGATATAAATATGCAGATACCGCTATTGATATCTTAGTTGAAGAACTAATGAGTAGAGGTGTTCATAAGCCACAATTACAAGCGAAAATTGCTGGTGGTGCACAGATGTTCCAAATTAATACAGGGAATGACATGATGCGAATTGGTAAACGCAATGTAGAGGCGGTTTTGAATAAATTAGCAGAACATAAAATTCCTGTTATTTCCTCTGATGTAGGCGGGAATTTTGGTCGTACAATTGAGTTTGACCCACAGACGGGCCTTTTAAAAATACGGACGATTACCAAAGGTGAACACGTTATTTAATCGTACAAGATCGGATGACAAAAACTAGGACAGGGAGGAGCATTTCCTTTGGGTACAAAAATCTCTCCTCTAGAACAAGATTTATGGAATAAATGGAAATATAATCAAGATGACGATGCAGCAAATCAGCTAATCCAACAGTATATGTATTTGGTTCATTACCATGTAGAAAGAACGATGAGTCATTTGCCAAATAGTGTCATGAAAGATGATATAAAAAGTTTAGCATTATTTGGATTATATGATGCATTAAAAAAGTTTGATCTTGATAGGGATTTAAAATTTGATACGTATGCATCCTTTCGAATTCGAGGAGCCATTATAGATGGATTAAGAAAAGAAGATTGGTTGCCACGTTCTATTCGGGAAAAAACGAAAAAAATTGAACAAGCTACTCAAAAACTTGAGCAGCTATATCAACGAGAACCAACTTCAATGGAATTAGCCAATGCTCTAGATATGTCTGTTCAAGAAGTTGAAACGTACGTAAGGGATTCGCTTTTTGCTAATATGCTTTCTATCGAGGATAAGCCAAAGGATGGTAAATCCGAACATAAAGAAGGGATCGGCTATGCCATTCCAGATAATAAATCGGTTCAACCTGATGAACATGTTGTGAAGAATGAACAATACAAAGATTTAGCTGATGGTATAAAAGGTTTAAAAGAGAATGAACAAATGATTATTAGTCTTTTTTATCAAGATGGATTAACCTTTACCGAGATAGGACAGGTTCTTGGCTTAACAACTTCTAGAATCTCGCAAATTCATAAGAAGGCAATCTTTAAATTAAGAAACAAGCTTCAAGAAGCTTTATAAGGTTGATGTCTATTTAAAGGAGCAATAACGTAATGATTGATCTTCGTGATTTTTTCAATATAAACATCTCAGCAGATCGTATGATGGCCGAACTCGTATATACTGAGGAGTATCTAGCAAATCAAGAATTGGAAGTTACAGCTGAGTCTGTTATGAAACTACTAGCAGAATATAATATCAAATATGGTATTCAACAATCGAATTTAGACCGATTGCTTTCCGATATTACACTTGATGATTTTCCGTTAATGATTGCAAAAGGAAAAGAACCGATTCACGGAATAGATGGCAAAGTAGATTTTAAGATTAATTTTCATCCTGAGATTGAGAAAACGGATAATTGGAACTTTCGGGATGTTATGCAAATCCCTTCCGTAGAAAAAGGAGACAAGCTTGTAGAAATTTCAATGCCGACTAATGGTGTTGAGGGAATAGATGTGTATGGGAAGGTAGTTTCTAGCAGACCCGGAAAACCAATAAATCTGAAACCCGGTAAAAATGTTCGATATGAGGAGGAAAGTCAATCCTTCTTTGCTGAAGAAGTTGGTCAGGCAAGTATGCATGGGAACCTTATTCAGGTTCACCCTGTATATGAAGTAACAGATACGCTATCGATGAAAGAAGGTAACCTGGACTTTCCTGGAACCATTGTCATTCGAGGAAATGTCCCTTCAGGTTTTAGGGTACATGCTGGGGGAGACGTAAAAATATATGGCATGGTTGAAGCTGCTACTATTTTAGCTAACGGATCGGTTTATATCTCAGAAGGATTTTCAGGTCTCCATAAGGGATTTATGAAAGCCGGCGAGAATATTCATATTGGCTATATTAACCAAGGAATGGTTCAGACGGCTGGAAATTTATATGTTGAAAACTCTATTCTTCATAGTGATTGTGTGGTTGGCCGTGAATTAGTTTGTGAACGAGGTAGTATTATCGGTGGGCAAATATCAGCAGGGGAATCGATTCAAGTGAAACATGTTGGAAATCAAATGAATACCAAAACAGTTCTCGTCCTTGGAAGAAGTCATAAAGAATTAGAAAAGTTAGAGAAACTAGAGGCTGAAAAGAAGGAATTGGAAGATACGCTGGAGAAATTATCTATAATTGGTGATAAATTGAGCCAAACTCCTAATCTTGAATCCAATCCCCAATTGGTTGCGACGTTAAAAAGACAAAAAGCATCCTATGATAAAAATCAAGCACAGTTAAACTCAGTAAACGAACAGCTACGTTCTATGGCTAGCAACTCCGATTTGAATCAGGCTAAATTAACTGTCACTGGAAATTTATATGGTAATACCACCATTACATTTGGTAAATATACTAGAGTAATGAATACGGAACATGCACAAGTGGAATTTGAGCTTCTTCGAAATGAAATCTATATGCGTTCTATTTAACAAATGTTCCAAAATTTACTGATAGCTTGTTTGTATAGTGAAGGAAGTGATATAGGATGAGTTGGAAATCTGTTGAAATGCAGGTTGCGCTTCCAAGAACACAAGATGCAGGTAAACTACAAGAACAAATGCTTAAATCAAATCAGCATTTTCAGGAAGCATTGGCCCAGAGTCAAGTAAAACAAGACAATCAAAAACGAAAAAAAGTACAAGAGTTTGATGATATCCAATTACAAAAAGATGGCCAGAAGGGTAGTCCTATACCAGGGGATAAGAAGCAACATAATCAAGAGGATAACACAGAGCAAGACCCTACATTCAAACACCCTTACCTTGGGAATAACTTCGATATTAGGAGCTAATTAATTTATGACATCATTTTTATTTATTGTGAGCTTTTTATTACATATTATTTCTATTGTAGCTATCTATGCATTAAGTAAACAACTATCCATGAATAAGTCGAATGATAGCTCGGAATTTATAAGTCTCATGGAAAACTATCTAGAAGAAATCAAGGAAGAAAATAGACGCTTGCAGAAGGAATTAGCCAATATCCAGCCCACTGCCAAGAATGTAGATCCCCCTATAAATGTAGAGGATGAACCTTCTTTAATAGTAGAAGAACATGAAGAAATACCAATCAGTGTACCAGGAAGCGATACCGTAAAAGATGAGGTCGAAGTATCCCAGCATTCCAGAATTCTACAGCTATATAAAGAAGGGTTAAACGCCGAAGAAATAGCGCGAAAATTGGGCTGTGGGAAAACAGAAGTAGAATTAATTATAAAGTTTCAAGAAAAAAGTAATATATAGCTTGATATCAATAATTCAGTATGATATATTTATTTCTGGTGTAAATACAAACTAATTATTTATAACCACACACGTTTGTTGATTTGTATAAAATGGTGCCGAATAGGTCTTTATACAGAAATGATGCAAACGGAGGAAAAAACCAAGGAGGAAAAAATAATGTCAGTAATTTCTATGAAGCAATTACTAGAAGCTGGTGTACATTTTGGACATCAGACTCGCCGTTGGAACCCAAAAATGAAGAAATATATCTTCACTGAGCGTAACGGCATTTATATCATCGATCTTCAAAAAACAGTTAAGAAGGTTGAAGAAGCTTATAACTATGTGAAGGAACTTGCTGCAAATGGTGGTACTGTTCTTTTCGTAGGTACTAAAAAACAAGCACAAGATTCTGTTAAAGAGGAAGCAATCCGTTCTGGAATGTACTATGTTAACCAACGTTGGTTAGGTGGTACATTAACAAACTTCCAAACAATTCGTAAACGTATTAACCGTTTAGTAGAAATTGAAAAAATGGAAGAAGATGGAACGTTTGAAGTACTTCCTAAAAAAGAAGTTGTCGGTTTATTAAAAGAAAAAGAACGTCTTGTTAAATTCCTTGGTGGAATTAAAGACATGAAAAAACTTCCAGATGCTTTATTTGTAATTGACCCTCGTAAAGAGCGTATTGCAATTGCTGAAGCACATAAATTAAACATTCCAATTATCGGAATCGTTGATACGAACTGTGATCCAGACGAAATTGATTATGTGATCCCAGCAAATGATGATGCTATCCGCGCTGTAAAACTTCTAACTGGTAAAATCGCAGATGCTATCCTTGAAGTAAAACAAGGTGAAGAACTAGAAGTAGCTGAAGAAGCTCAACCAGAAGAAGAAACAGCTGTTGCAACGGAAGAAGCTTAATTTCTGAAAAGGTCAGGTGATAAGAGGATAAGCCTTTTATCACCTTTTTTAAAGAAGTAAATTTCTAAACCGAAAGCATATTAACAATAACAAAGATAATGTTAATAGAGACAATTATAAGGAGGATTCACAATGGCTATAACTGCACAATTAGTAAAAGAATTACGTGAAAAAACAGGTGCTGGAATGATGGATTGTAAGAAAGCACTAACAGAAACAAATGGTGATATTGAGAAAGCAATTGACTATCTACGTGAAAAAGGAATTGCTAAAGCAGCTAAAAAAGCTGACCGTATTGCAGCAGAAGGTTCTACATACATTGCATCTGAAGGCAATACAGCAGTACTTTTAGAAGTGAACTGTGAAACAGACTTCGTTACAAAAAATGAACAATTCCAGCAACTACTAGTAGATCTAGGAAGTCATTTACTATCGCAAAAGCCAGCAACTGTTGAAGAAGCATTACAACAAAAGCTAAATGGCGAAGGCGAAACAGTAGAAACTTACATCAACTCTGCTGTTGCAAAAATCGGAGAAAAAATCTCTCTACGTCGTTTTGAACTTGTAACAAAAACGGATAATGATGCATTTGGTGAATACCTTCATATGGGAGGACGCATTGGTGTTCTAACTCTATTAGAAGGAACTACTGACTCAGCGGTTGCTAAAGACGTGGCAATGCATGTTGCAGCAGTAAATCCTAAGTATGTTTCTCGCGAAGAAGTATCTGAAGATGTGATTAACCATGAGCGTGAAGTATTAAAACAACAAGCTTTAAACGAAGGTAAACCAGAAAAAATCGTTGAAAAAATGGTTGAAGGCCGCTTAGGTAAATTCTTCGAAGAAATTTGCTTACTTGAACAAAGCTTCGTTAAAGATCCAGATCAAAAAGTTAAAAAATATGTAGAAGCAAAAGGTGCTTCAGTTAAAACGTTTGTTCGTTATGAAGTTGGAGAAGGAATGGAAAAACGTTCTGAAAACTTCGCAGAAGAAG
Source organism: Ornithinibacillus sp. FSL M8-0202 (assembly GCF_037975285.1). Taxonomy (GTDB): domain Bacteria; phylum Bacillota; class Bacilli; order Bacillales; family Amphibacillaceae; genus Ornithinibacillus; species Ornithinibacillus massiliensis. Next base: position 1,774 of record NZ_CP150248.1, on the reverse strand, counting down.
TAATGAGCCAAGTTAAAAAATAATGATGAAAAACAATAGGGGACATCTAATGTTCCCTATTTCACCATGAGCACATAGATTATGGTACTATGTTTAAATCTATTTCAAGTGGAGGTTATTATGACAACAGCTCGTTACCGTAGAATTGTACTTAAATTAAGTGGTGAAGCGTTAAGTGGAACCCAAGGATATGGCATTGAACCTAAAATTATTCAGTCTATTGCAGAACAAGTAAAAGACGTTGTTAATCTTGGTGTAGAGGTTGCTATTGTTGTCGGTGGTGGCAACATCTGGCGTGGTAAAGTTGGTAGTGAAATGGGAATGGATCGAGCAACCGCTGATTATATGGGAATGCTTGCAACCGTGATGAATTCACTTGCATTACAAGATGCACTAGAAACAATCGATATACCGTCACGTGTACAAACATCCATTGAAATGCGCCAGGTAGCAGAACCTTATATTCGGAGGAAAGCAATTCGCCACCTAGAGAAAAAGCGTGTTGTCATTTTCGCTGCTGGTACTGGTAATCCTTACTTTTCAACAGACACCACAGCAGCATTAAGAGCAGCTGAAATAGAAGCAGAAGTAATCTTAATGGCTAAGAATAATGTAGACGGTGTTTACTCAGATGATCCTCGCTTAAATAAAGATGCCAAAAAATACGAGAACATTTCGTATATGGAAATGTTAAATGAAGGCCTTGGGGTCATGGACTCCACTGCTTCAACATTATGTATGGAAAATGATATTCCACTAATTGTATTCTCTATTACAGAAGAAGGAAATATTAAAAAGGTTGTTCAAGGTGAGACAATCGGAACGATAATAAGGGGGAAATAATCATGACAGATCAAATTATGAATGAATGCCAAGATAAGATGAAGCAGGCTGTACAAGCATTTTCTAGAAATCTTGCAACGGTAAGAGCTGGCAGAGCGAATCCTGCTATTCTAGACAGTGTATTTGTAGAATATTATGGTGCTAACACACCACTTAATCAGTTAGCAACTATATCTGCTCCTGAAGCTCGCTTACTTGTTATCACTCCTTATGATAAAACAGCAATGGGGGATATCGAAAAAGCTATTCAAAAGGCTGACTTAGGTCTTTCCCCATCCAACGATGGAAATGTAATCCGTATTAACATTCCACCACTTACAGAGGAACGTAGAAAAGATCTTGTGAAAGTAGTTGGAAAATATGCCGAAGAATATCGTGTTCAAGTAAGGAATATTCGCCGTGATACAAATGATGCTTTGAAAAAAGCAGAAAAAAATGGCGAACTTACAGAGGATGAACTGAGAACTTCTCAGGACGATGTTCAAGAACAAACCAATAAGCATATAGCTGAAATTGATCAGTTAGCGAAGCAAAAAGAACAAGAAATTATGGAAGTGTAAACTTGTAACGTTCTACTATTTTTACTAATGAAATAGTAGAAGCCTAAAGTTCGCTATTTATAAGCGAACTTTAGTATTACTAATAGTTGGTACAATAAATTATGCTATGTCAAGAGTCTAAATTGCTAAAAGTATATAGCTTACCAACGTATAATAAGAGGTTGGGACATAACCAAGAGAATTAAAAGTAAAACCGAATGATACACGATACTAACTCCGGAAATATACGTAGACTCCTGCGGGGAAAGGGCACTGCCTGAGACCCCTAAAGAAGTAGCACGAGGAGGCTAAGGCAGCCGCCCGGCGGTAAAGTAGACACTGCGATGGTTTTTTCGAGCAGATGTCGCACTTATGCTGTGATAAAGTACAAA